>NZ_JFHR01000046.1 GCF_000722875.1 Sphingobium chlorophenolicum
TCAACCTTGGTCGCTGGCTTGGTCATCGGCGTCACCATGTCTCTCCATAGGGGCGGATTTCCTGTTCGAAAGTCCATGCGGCAGGCGACTGCTGGAACAGCGCCCAATAGGCTTCCGCCACGGCGGAGGGCGGCATCAGCTCGTCGGGCTTGAGATTGCCGAGCGCGTCGCTTCCCTGGCGCTGTTCGATGATCTGGCGGACCCATTTGGTGTCGACGCCTGCATCGATGATGAGATGGGCGACATGGATGTTGGAAGGCCATAGTTCACGCGCCATGGACTGTGCGACGGCCCTGATGCCGAACTTGGCGGAAGCGAAGGCGGCATAGCCCGCGCCGCCGCGCAGCCCTGCGGTGGCGCCCGTGAAGAAGATCTTGCCGCGCTTGCGGGGCAGCATGATGCGCGCCGCCTCCCGCCCGGTGACGAAGCCCGCGAAGCAGGCCATCTGCCAGACCTTCTGGAAGACGCGGTCGGTGGTTTCCAGGATGGGGAAATGAACATTGGCGCCGACATTGAAGATCGCCAGTTCCAGCGGGGCCCTGGCTTCCGCTTCAGCGAGGAAGGCGGTGACGTCCTCCGGCTCGCGGGCGTCGAGCGACCGGCCGCTTGCCGAACCGCCCGCGGCGTTGATCTCGTCGATCAGGGGCTGGAGCTTGTCGCCGCCCCTGCGACCGAGATGGACATGAAACCCTTCGCTTGCGAATTTCTTCGCGATCTCCGCGCCGATATAATCGCCAGCGCCGACGATGGCGACCGATTGGCTGCCTCCTGACATCCACTTGTTCCTTGATGATGACTCACAGCGCATCAAAAACGCCGCAAACCAATGCTTTTTCTCAATTTCCGTCAGACGTGCTGGCGGATGATCGGTGTATCTACACTATCCCGTCCGCGGTCAATCCTGAAACGCGCCCGATGACCGGCGCGCCGCCCATTTTCTCTATCGCCCTATCCGGAAAGACGGTTGCGTCGGGAAAATGTCGGCGCTATGTGTGTAGGTACACATTATGCTCCGGCGCTCTTGCTGGAGCGGGCCCGTCGAGCCCATGCGATAGCGATTTGGAGAGCGAATTTGACCCAATATGCCGTTCCGTTGGAAGATTATCGCTTCGTGTTCGACGCGTTGGGACTCGGCGAACTCACCGAATTCGACGGCTGGGACATGGCGCAGCAGGATGTCGTGCAGCAGATCGTCCAGGAAGCGGGGCGGTACGGCGCCGATATCCTGTTCCCGCTCAACCGGCAAGCGGATGAGATCGGCGCGAAATTCGAAAATGGCACCGTCACCGTGCCGCCGGGCTTCCAGGAAGCCTATGCGCAGTTTCGCGAGGGCGGCTGGCCCGCGCTGACCGGCCCGGTCGAATATGGCGGCCAGGGCCTGCCCTTCTACCTGCAATATATATTGACGGAAATCATGGCGGCGACCTGCATGTCGTTCGCCCAATATACCGGCCTGACCCATGGCGCGGCGATGGCGATCGAGGCGCATGCCAACGAAGAGCTGAAGGCCCTCTACCTGCCCAAGCTGATCAGCGGCGAATGGAGCGGCACGATGTGCCTGACCGAAAGCCATTCCGGCACCGATCTGGGCCTGATCAAGACGCGGGCCGTCCCTGCGGCGGACGGCAGCTACGCGATCACCGGCGGCAAGATTTTCATCAGCGCGGGCGAACATGAGATGGTGGACAATATCGTCCATCTGGTCCTGGCGAAGCTGCCCGACGCGCCTCCGGGCGTGCGGGGCATCTCCCTGTTCCTGGTGCCCAAATATCTGCCCGACGAAAATGGCGCGCCGGGTGCGCGCAACGGCGTGTCGGCGGGGTCGATCGAACATAAGATGGGCATGAAGGGCGCGGTTGCCTGCGTCATGAATTTCGAAGATGCGACCGGCTGGCTGGTGGGCGAACCGCATAAGGGGCTGCACGCCATGTTCACCATGATGAACGTGGAGCGGCTGCTGCTGTCCGCCCAGGGACAGGGCGCGGCGGAACTCGCCTATCAGTCGTCGCTCGCCTATGCCCGCGACCGGGTGCAGGGGCGCGCCCTTTCCGGCGCCAAATATCCCACCCTGGCGGCCGACCCGATCATCGTGCACCCCGATGTGCGCCGCATGCTGCTGACGATGAAGGCCCATGCGGAGGGCGGTCGCGCCCTTGCCCTCTGGGTGATGAAGCATGTCGACATAGCGGAGCGCCACCCCGACCCGGCCGAACGCGAAAAGGCGAGCGATCTGGTCGCCCTCATGACCCCGGTGGTGAAGGTCTGGCTGTCCGACAACGGCTCCGAAGCGGCCAATCTGGGCGTGCAGACCTTCGGCGGCCACGGCTATATCCGGGAATGGGGCATGGAGCAGATCGTCCGCGACATCCGCATCCTCCAGCTTTACGAAGGCGCCAACGGCATCCAGGCGCTCGACCTGGTGGCGCGCAAGCTGCCGATGAAGGGCGGCGCGCTGCTGCTGCGCCTGACCGACCCCATCGACGCGCATATAGAGGCCTACGCTTCCTCGGCGGACCATGCCGAATTCATCCAGCCCCTCGTCGCCATCCGCGCCAAGCTGGAGCAGGCCACGGCGCTGCTCCGCGCCAAGGCGGAGTCGGATCCGGAGGAATTGGGCGCGGGTTCAATGGATTATCTCAAGATCGTCGGCTACGCCGCCCAGACCTTCATCTGGTCGAAACTGGCGATAGAGGCGAGCGAACGCCACGGCGAAAACGCCGCCTTCTATTCGAGCAAGCTCGCCACCGCGCGCTTCTACATCAGCAAGTTGCTGCCGTTCGCCGACGCGCATCTCGTCGGGCTGGAAGCCGGGGCGGAGCCGCTGATGGCGCTCGACGCCGAATATTTCTGACATCGTCTGAACCAGAACCACCCACCAGGAGGGGACAATGAGCGTCACTGAGGCGAGAGCGCCGGAAACGAACCGGAGCGCGGCCCCGCTTTTCGGCGGAATGCAGGATTGGCCGCTGACCGTCGACAAGATCATCACCCACGCGACCCTTGCCCACCCCCATGCCCGCGTCGTGACGCGGGCGGGCGACAGGTCTGTGCGCGAAACTACCTATGCGGAAATCGAAAAGGTCAGCCGGACGATATCGTCGGCGCTGGCCGCCTATGGCATCGGCGCGGGCGACATGGTGGCGACCCTTGCCACCAACAATGACGCGCATGTGGCGCTCTGGTACGGGGCTGGGGGCATCGGCGCGGTGATCCACCCCATCAATCCGCGCCTTTCCGTCGAGCAGATCGGCTGGATCATATCCCATGCCAATGACAGGATATTGTTCGCGGAAGCGGGCTTCATCCCGCTGCTGCAATCGCTGGGATCGGCGCTGCCCAGCACATTGACGATCGTCCTGATGGAAAGCCCCGTCGTTCCGGCCGACCTCGGCTTTTCCGCGATCAGCTTCGAGACGTTTCTGGAGGCCGGGCAGGAACCGTGCGTATGGGGCGGCTTTCCGGAGGATAGCGCCTGCGCCCTTTTCTATACGTCCGGGACGACCAGCAATCCGAAGGGCGTGCTCTATTCGCACCGTTCGAACGTCCTGCACGCCCTGTCATCGGCCATCGCCTACGGGCTTCAGCCGGGCGACGTCGCCATGCCGGTCGTGCCGATGTTCCACGCCAATTGCTGGGGGTTGATCCACAACGCCCCGCTGGTGGGCGCGTCGCTGGTCCTGCCCGGACCGCATCTGGACTCGGCGTCCCTGTGCGAACTGTTCATCGAACATGGCGTGACGCATGCGGCGGGCGTGCCGACGATGTGGAACGCGCTCTACAATCATCTCAAGGAAACCGGCCGCCAGCTTCCCAAACTGCGCAAGCTCTTCACGGCCGGGTCGGCCGCCTCGCGCTCTTTGATCGAGCGGATGGAGAGCGAATTCGGCATAGAGATCGTCTGCGCCTGGGGCATGACGGAGGCAAGCCCCAGCGGCACGATGGGCGGCCTTGCGCCGATAGGTTCGGCCGAACCGGAAAAGCGCCTGACCGACGGCATGCGGCAGGGCAAGATGCTGTTCGGCGTGGAGATGGCGATCAAGGACGATGAGGGCGTGAAACTGCCCCATGACGGCGCCTCCGCCGGGCGGCTGATGATTCGCGGCCCGTGGATCGTGGGCGAATATTATCGTTCAGATGCCGAAATCCGCGACGAGGAAGGCTATTTCGACACGGGCGACGTCGCTGTGCTGCATCCCGATTCAGTGCTCCAGATCGTCGACCGCGCCAAGGACATCATCAAGTCGGGCGGGGAATGGATCAGTTCGCTGGCCATAGAGGATGCAGCGACGCTCCACCCGGCGGTGGAGGCATGCGCGGTCATCGGCGTGCCCGACGATCGCTGGGACGAACGGCCGCTGCTGATCGTCAAGCGCCTGCCCGGCGCGGCGATAGAGGAAGGCGAAATCCGCGATTTCCTCAGCGAAAGGGTCCAGAAATGGTGGCTGCCCGATCATGTCGTGTTCGATGACGACCTGCCCGTCGGCGCGACCGGCAAATTCGACAAGAAGCTGCTCAGGGCCAGATATGCGGATCGCTTCGGCGTGGTGAACAGCCTGGCGGTCTGATCCGGAAATATGGACTGGCGTGCGAACGGACGCCGCGATGGGGGATAGGCCCGACAATGACAGACTATATACGATCCACCCGGCAAGACGGTCTCCTGGAAATCGTGATCGACCGTCCGGAACGGCGCAACGCGATCACGGGCGAGATGTACGGTGCCATGGCCGACGCCATCCGCGCTGCGGAGGATGACGGCGACATCCGCGTCATCCTGCTGCGGGGCGAGGGCGACGTCTTCACGGCGGGCAACGATCTGGACGATTTCGTCTCCAATCCCCCGGACGGGCTGGATCAGCCCGTCTTCGCCTTCATGCGGTCGGTCCTGACATCGTCGAAGGTCGTCGTGGCGGCCGTTTCCGGTCTGGCCATCGGGATCGGCACGACCCTGCTGCTGCATTGCGATCTGGTCGTCGCTGGCCGCTCGACGCGTTTCAAGGCGCCGTTCGTCGACCTTGGCCTGGTACCCGAATTTGGCAGCTCACGCCTGTTGCCGCAGGCGATGGGCCGCCGCCGCGCCGCCCGCCATCTCCTGCTCAGCGAGGAATTCGACGCCCCGGCGGCGGAAATTTTCGGCATCGTGTCGCAGGTGGTCGACGACGATCAGGTTCTGGAAACCGCGCACAAATATGTCCGTACTTTGCTGGCCAAGCCCCCGGCGGCGCTGGCGCGAACCAAGAAGATGCTCGCGCCCGACGCCGATGAACTGGCGGAGCTGATCAAATATGAAGCCGGATTCCTGGTGGAAGGACTGAAGGGACCGGAATTCGCCGAAGCGGCCGACGCCTTCTTCAACAAGCGCAAACCGGACTTCTCCAAGACGAAATAGGATCGCCGCTATACCGCCAATAGGTGACATCCTTCCCCCCTCCCGTAAACGGGAGGGGCCGGGGGTGGGCGCGAGCGAAGCGAGCCTCTGACCTAGCCGTTGCCAAACAACGCAGATGTCGCGCCAGCCCACCCCCTAACCCTTCAAACGAGTCACTTGCCTCGTTTGAACGCCTGCGGGACGTGGGATGACGGCATTCCCCGCACATCTCAAATGTATCCATGCCGCTCATAAAGTGCATTCGCACGCGCTGGATTTCAGCCCATCACATTGAAGCGTAACCTTCCTGCGCAAGCGGAAGTCCGCCGGGATTCACGCGTTCCCGCACCCTATGCCATCCCATGGCCGCAACACATCATCGTATCCTATATGACGATTCATGCTTGACCAGAGCGTGATATAACGTCATTTACAGACATATTGGATACAATAAAATCCCGAACCAATTGGTGAAAAGGGAGAATGGAGGGATGAATGACCGGATTTTATCTCGCATTGCGCCGTTCGACGGCTTTCGCGGCAACGGTCGGCGGCCCGCCCGTATCCTCTGCGCGACATCCATCACATTGTCGCCAACCCCGCTCCGCCACCGCCTGACCCGCGCCGGAAAATATGGGAATGCATAAAAACCGATGACCCGACAAATTGCGATAGTCACAGGCGCCGCTGCCGGTTTCGGCCGGGCCATCGCCTCCCGTCTCGCCAGCGACGGAACGGACATAGTGATATTCGACGTCGACGCCGCAGGCGCGCAGGCCACGGCGGAGGAGGTCAGGGCGCAGGGCGTCACGGCGGAGGTCGTGATCGGATCGGTCGCCGATCCCGACGATGTCCGCCGCGCCTTCGCCTTTGTCGACGACCGGTTCGGCGGCGTGGACATACTCATCAACAATGCCGGCGTCACCGGCAACCGGCCCACCGTCGACGTCACGGACGATGAATGGCGGCGCACCATGTCCATCGACCTGGACGGCGTATTCTATTGCTCGCGGGAGGCGGGCCGCGCGATGATCGGGCGGCGTCCCGGCGTCATCGTGAACATCGGGTCCATCTATTCGCTCGTCGCCGCCCCCGAAAGGGCCAGCTATTGCGCCAGCAAGGCCGGGGTGGCGATGCTCACCCGCTCTCTGGCGGTCGAATGGGCGCCGCACGGCATCCGCGTCAACTGCGTGGCGCCCGGCTATGCGGACACGGCGATGATGCGCGAACTGGCGGCGGTGGGGAAGATCGCGCTGGAACCCCTGCTGCGCCGCACGCCGCAGGGGCGGCTGACGCAGATGGAGGATGTCGCGGAAACCGTCGCCTTCCTCTGCGACCCGCGCAGCGCGCACATCACCGGCCAGGTCATCGCCGTGGACGGCGGCTGGACCGCCAACGGCTATATCTGATTGCGGGCAGGAAGGGACAGGCATGAGGATCGTCGCGGCCCATGTGGCGGAATGCGCATTGCCGCTGCCCCGGCCCGTCACGCTGGGGCCGACGACCATCACGAAGCGGGAGTTCATCGCCCTGCGTCTGGTGGCGGAGGACGGCACGGTGGGCGACGCGATCACCTATCCGCGCAACGGCCCGATCTATGAGGCGTTGCAGCGCATGGCCCCCGCGCTGCTCGACACTTGCGTCACGGACCGCCGCGCCACCATCGACGGCTATCTGGCGCGCCATGTCAACAACCGCGCCGCCTATATGAAGGCCGCCAGCCTGGCCGACATCGCCCTGTGGGATCTTGCGGCGAAGCAGGCGGGTCTGCCGCTGCACCGCATGCTGGGCGCGGCGCGCCACGAAATCCCGGTGATGATCGTCGCCGGATACCGGCTGGAACAGCGCACGGTGGAGGATCTGTGCGCAGAGGTCGAACGGCGCTGCGAAGAGGGCTATGAACGGATCAAGATCATGCTCTCCGGCACCGACCGCCGCCTGGACGAGCGCGTCATCGCCCAAGCCTATGCGATAGCAGGCGACCGCCTCTGCGCCGACGCCCATTGGGCATTCGACGGCATCGCCGACGCCGCCTTCGGACTGCGCGGCATAGACGGGATCGGCCTGCGCTTCATCGAAGACCCGTTCGGCCCGCACCGCGCGGGCCTGTACGGCGACTTCTCCCGTATGCTCCGGACGCCGCTCGCATCGGGGGAGGATCTGCCCGATCCGCAGGCCCTGATGGAATTGAGCAGGCATATCGACATCCTGCGCATCGACGCGACGACCTGCGGCGGGGTGTCCGCCGCCAACGCGCTGATGGCGATGGCCGACCTGTCGGGCAAGACGGTGCTGCCGCACGTCTTCCTGCCCGTCCACGCCCAACTGGCGGGCGCGCATCGCGCCGTCGCCGCGGTCGAACTGATCCCGGACGAGGCGGAGGCCTGCCCGATGTTCGACCTGCTGGAGGGGCGACCCGACATCCGCAACGGCATGCTGACGATAGACGAGACGCCGGGCGCGGGCTTCCGCCTGCGCTGGCCGGAAGTCGTCCGCCATGCGTCGAAACCCATATTGACGTTCGAATCCGAACGGACGGCGGCGCACTAACCATCGGCGCGATGCGCAGGAGTGACGAATGTACGATTTTGAAGGCAAGACGCTGCTGCTGACCGGCGCGGCAGGGGGCATCGGCCGGGAAGTGGCCCGGCTGTTCGCGGCGAACGGCGCGAACCTAGTCCTGGCCGATCGGGACGCGGCGGCGCTCGCGGTGCTGGCCGACGAACTGGCGATCCCGCCCGAACGCGTCGCCATCATCGCCTTCGACGCCTCCAGCGAACAGGATGCGCAGGCGGCGGTCGCATTATGCCAGGGCCGTTTCGGGGGGCTGGATTTCCTCGTCCCCTCGGCGGGCATCTATGTCGACCAGCCGTTCGCGGACATGCGCTTCGACCAGTGGCGCCAGACGATGAGCGTCAATCTGGACGGCATATTCCTGATCACGCGGGCGGCGATCCCGGCCTTGCGAAAGGGCGGAGCCATCGTCCAGCTTTCCTCCATGGCCGCCCATCGCGGCAGCGCGCACCATGCCCATTATGCCGCGACGAAGGGCGCGATCAACAGCCTGGTCCGCTCGCTGGCGAAGGAAATCGGCCCGGACATCCGCGTCAACGCGGTTGCGCCGGGCCTGATCGCGACCCCCATGACCGTCGCCTTGCTGCAAGGACGCGGCGTGACGGACCTGGAATCCACGCCCCTGAAACGCCACGGCCAGCCCGCCGAGGTCGCCTCGGTCATCGGCTTCCTGTGCAGTTCGGCGGCCAGCTACGTCACGGGCGAGATCATACACGTCAATGGCGGCCTCTTCATGGCCTGACCCGCCATGGGTCGCGCGACTATCAATCAGCCGGACAGGGTGAAACGTGACAGCAAATAATATTCAGCCTTTGGAACCCATCGCCCCCTGGGTCGAACTCAGGACGGATTCGCATGATTGGGCGGCGGCGGACCCGAAACTGCTGGATTCGATGCTCACATCGATGGTGCTGATCCGCGCCTTTGAGGAAAAGGTGCTCGAACTGGCGGGGCAGGGGCTGGTGCACGGCCCGGCCCACTCCGCCATCGGACAGGAGGGCGGGGCGACCGGATCGGTCCTCGCCATGCGGGCATCCGATCAGGTCAACGGCTCCCACCGCGCCCATCATCAGTTCCTGGCCAAGGCGCTTCACTATGTCGCACCCGAAGGTCTGGCTTCCTCCGCTCCCTTCGACGGAGAGGTCCGCACCATCGCCGACCGCGCTTTGTCCGAAATCCTCGGCCTCGCGCGCGGCTATTGCAAGGGGCGCGGCGGATCGATGCACCTGCGCTGGGCGGAGTCCGGCAATCTGGGCACCAACGCCATTGTCGGCGGCGGCGTGCCCGGCGCGGCGGGTGCCGCCTGGGCGCATAAGCGGGCGGGGACGGGCGACGTCGCTTTCACTTATTTCGGCGACGGCGCGGTCAATATCGGGTCGGTGCTGGAAACGATGAACCTCGCGGCCGCATGGAAGCTGCCGCTCTGCTTCTTCATAGAGAATAACCGCTACGCCGTCTCCACTGCGGTGGAGGAGGCGACGGCCGAAACCCGCCTGTCCTCCCGTGGTTTGGCCTTCGGCATTCCCGCCTGGAAGGTCGACGGCATGGACCCGCTGGCCGTCTATCTCGCCACGCAGGAAGCGGTGCGGACGATGCGGGCGGGGCAGGGGCCTGCCATCATCGAAGCCGATGTCTACCGCTATTTCCACCAGAACGGCCCGCTTCCCGGCAGCGCCTTCGGCTATCGCTCGAAGGATGAGGAGAAGATGTGGCGGGAACGCGATCCGATCGATCGGGTGGCGTCGGAAATGGCGGCGCGCCAGTTGATCGGAGACGATCAAGTCGCCGCCCTGCGTGCCCGCGCCAAGGCCCTGATGGAAGAGGTCGCCGCCGAACTGATCGAGGAGCATGACGGCAGCCGCCGCATCGTGCCCGCCCTGTGGCCCTCGCCCGATTTCCGCGATTTTGGCGTGCGTGGCGACCTGACGGAATTCAGCGGCGCGCGCTTCGCGGAGCAGGAGGATTTCGCCGGAGAGATCGTCGAAAGCCGCTTCGTCGATGTCGTCGCGCAGGTGATGGAACGGCGCATGCAGACCGACGAGCGCATCGTCGTGATGGGCGAGGATGTCCACCGGCTGAAGGGCGGCACCAACGGCGCCACCCGTGGCCTGTCCGACGCCTTTCCCGACCGCGTGCTGGGCACCCCCATCGCCGAAAACGCCTTTGTCGGCCTGGCGGGCGGGATCGCCATGGACGGCCGCTACGTGCCGGTCGTGGAGTTCATGTATCCCGACTTCATGTGGGTCGCGGCGGATCAGGTCTTCAACCAGATCGGCAAAGCCCGCCACATGTTCGGCGGCGACAGCGAAATGCCGCTGGTCCTGCGGACGAAGGTCGCGATGGGCACCGGCTATGGCTCGCAGCATTCGATGGACCCGGCGGGCATCTTCGCCACTTCGGTCGGCTGGCGCATCGTCGCGGCGTCCACGCCCTTCGACTATGTGGGCCTGATGAACAGCGCCCTGCGCTGCAAAGACCCCGTGCTGGTGCTGGAGCATGTCGACCTCTACAATGCGAAGGGCCCCGCGCCGGTCGGTGACCTCGATTATTGCATCCCGCTCGGCAAGGCGAAGCTGCTGCGCAGCGGCGACCATGTGACCGTGCTCACCTATCTCGCCATGGTCCGCCCGGTGCTGGAGGCGGTGGAGCGGCTCGGTCTGGACGCCGATGTCATCGACCTGCGCAGCCTGGACCGCGTCGGCATCGACTGGGAAACGATAGAGCGCTCCATCGCCAAAACCGGCAATGTGCTGATCGTGGAGCAGGGATCGATCGGCACCTCCTATGGCGGCTGGCTGGCGGCGGAGATACAGGACCGCTGCTTCGACATGCTGGATCAACCGGTGCGCCGCGTCCATGGCGGCGAAGCGTCCCCCAGCATCTCCAAGGTGCTGGAGGCCGCCGCCTGCGCGGGCGCGGAGGAGATAGAGGCGGGCCTTCGCTCCGTCATGGCCGATCAGGGCCGGGCGCTGGCCTGAGCGGACAGGAAGGATTGCCCATGACCCTGCCCCTGAACGATCCCACGCTGCTGCGCACCCAATGCCTGATCGACGGCGCATGGGTCGGCGATCCCGAAGTGGCGGTGACCAACCCCGCCGACGGCAAACGGATCGCCGCCGTCCCCAATCTGGGCGCGGAGGAAACCCGGCAGGCGATAGGGGCCGCCGACCGGGCGCTGGCCGACTGGCGCAGCCGCACCGCGTCCGAACGCTCCGCCATCCTGCATAACTGGTACGAAGCGATCCTCGCGGCGGCCGACGACCTGGCGCTGATCCTGACGAGCGAACAGGGCAAGCCGCTGGCCGAGGCGCGGGGCGAGATCGTCTATGCCGCCAGCTTCATCCAATGGTTCGCCGAAGAGGGCAAGCGCGTCCATGGCGAAGTGATCCCCAGCCCCCGCCGCGACGCCCGCATACTGGTGATCCAGCAGCCGGTCGGGGTGACGGCGGCGATCACGCCCTGGAACTTCCCCGCCGCGATGATCACGCGAAAGGTCGGACCCGCCCTGGCGGCAGGCTGCACCATGGTCCTGAAACCGGCCATGGAAACGCCCCTGACCGCGCTCGCCCTCGCCGCGCTGGCGGAAAGGGCGGGCGTGCCCAGTGGCGTCTTCAACGTCGTGACCGGCGCGGCCGCCGACATAGGCGGCGAGATGACCGCCAACCCCACGGTCCGCAAGATCAGCTTCACCGGCTCAACTGAAGTCGGCCGCCTGCTGATGCGGCAAAGCGCCGACACGGTAAAGAAATTGTCGCTGGAACTGGGCGGCAACGCGCCCTTCATCATCTTCGACGATGCCGATATCGACGCGGCGGTCGAGGGCGCGATGCAGTCCAAATATCGCAACAGCGGCCAGACCTGCGTCTGCGTCAACCGCATCTACGTCCAGCGCGCCATAGCGGGACAATTTCTGGAAAAGCTCGTCGCCGCGGCCAGCGCCCTGCGCGTGGGCCGCGGAACCGACGAAGGCGTGACGCAAGGCCCGCTGATAGACGAGCCCGCCGTGGCCAAGGTCGAATCCCACATCGCCGACGCCCTTGCGAAGGGCGCTAAGCTGGCCCTGGGCGGCAAACGCCACGCGCTGGGCGGCACTTATTTCGAGCCGACCGTGCTGACGGACTGCACGGCGGACATGCTGGTGGCGCATGACGAAACCTTCGGCCCGGTCGCGTCGATCTTCCTCTTCGATGACGAGCAGGAAGCGATCCACCTCGCCAACGCCAGCGAATTCGGCCTTGCGGGCTATTTCTACAGCCGCGACCTCAGCCGCGTCTGGCGCGTCGCGGAAGCGCTGGAATGCGGCATGGTAGGCGTGAACACCGGCCTCATCTCCAACGAAGTGGCCCCCTTTGGCGGCATCAAGCAATCCGGCCTCGGCCGCGAAGGCTCCTCGCACGGCATCGCCGATTATCTCGAACTCAAATATCTCTGCCTAGCCGGCCTCTAAACAGCCCCAATTCCTCCCTACGCGAAGCGTGGGGAGGGGGACCGCCGCCGAAGGCGGTGGTGGAGGGGAAGATTCGAAGGTCGTGCCCCATTCCCCTCCACCACGCTTCGCGCGGTCCCCCTCCCCATCTCCCGATGGGGAGGATCAGGATAGATCCTCTCTCTACCTACCACCCCTCAAAACGACTTCTTGATACTCGTATACCAATAACGCGCCTGCGGCTGATAGAGGTTCGACAGATAACCAGTCGAAGCCAGCGGCGGATCCTTATCGAAAATATTCCGCGCCCCGACCTGAATACTGGTATCGTTCAGCGGCCCACCATTCTTGAACGTATATTGCGCGTAGAGATTGACCGTGGTCTGCCCCTTCACGATCCAGGGATTGGTCGCGCCGTCACGCACCGCATTTTCATACACGCTGTCGACGAACTGGGTGAAGGCCCCGATCTTCACCGGCCCCAGCGTCCAGTCCAAAGTCGCCGCGATGCGCCAGCGCGGCTGCCCGTCGCGGCCCACCACGTCGCCGCCGCCCTGGATCGGCACGCCCGCATTGACGAGCCCCGCCGAACGCCCGTCGATCACCGCCGTCACCCCGGCCGGAGCGTCGACATAATAGCTGATCAGCCGCGAAGCATTGACGTTGAAGGAGAATGTCCCGATGGCCGCCGTCGGCAGCATATAGTCCAGGTTAAAATCGATCCCCTGCACCGTCACCGGCAGCAGATTCTCGAAATTCGCGACGACATAAAGCAACTCGCCCACCGGCGCCAGGCCCGTGCCCGCCACCAGCGCCGCATCGTCCGCCGTCGGATCGCGCCGCACGACATTGGGGTTGGTGCCGCCCTGCACCCGCCGCAGATAGTCGAGGTTCAGGCCATTCTGATAGTCCAGCAGCCCGACCACATTCTTCTGCTTGATCTTCCAGCGGTCGACCGTGAACGTCACCTTGCCCCAACCGGCCCCCAGTTGCGGAGAGAAGACCGCGCCAAAGCTCCAGCTCTGCGACTCTTCCGGCTTCAGATTGGGGTTGCCCCCGCTGCGCCGCAGGACGGAGATGGAACGGTTGCACTGGGAGAAGTTGGCGATGCGCCCGGCGCGCAAATCCGCCTCGCACAGTACATAGTCGATACCGGTGTTCACGCGATCCAGCGTGGAGGTGTTGATCACCTCCAGATTGGGCGCGCGGAAACCCTGCGACCATGAACCGCGCAGCCGCAGGCCCTGCAACAATTCCCAGCTTCCCGCGATCTTCGGCTTCGCCACCGATCCGACGTCGCTATAATCCTCGTACCGGCCCGCAATCTGGAAATCCAGGCTGCGGAAAAAGGGGATTTCCATATCCGGGCTGAAGATCGGTATGGCCAGTTCGGCATAGGCCGACTTCACGTTGCGCTTGCCGCGCACGTCCGGGCTGGGGCTGGCCCCGCCCAGGTCCGACCCGTAGAATATGCCCGTCACCGCGTCGGTATAGGTGGTGTCCACCCCTCTTATGCCGCCCTGATAAGGCGACCGGTCGTCATGATAGGTTTCGCGGCGATATTCGACGCCCGCCGCAACGCCGATGCTGTTGTCCGCCCACAGGCCCAGCAGATGGGCGTTGGAAACCTTGAAATCCCACAGCGCCAGCGACGTGCGCGTCTTGCGGGTTGCCTTGATGCGGAAACTGTCGATGGTGGCCGCGCTGTTCGGCGTGCAGTCGCCGATCGACGGAGCGTCCACGCAGCCGCCGTTGAACGGATTATAGGCGTCGGGCGTGGTGCGGTTGATCGCGGCCTGCAACAGGGTGTTGGAAAAATTCTCCTGCGTGTCCGCCGCCGTGGCCCAGGTGTAGAGGCCCGCCGTATCCCAGTCCCAATTGCCGATATTGCCCTTCAGCCCGCCCAAGAAGCGATATTGATAATTGGTCACCTCCACCGTGCGCGACCCCACGTCGACATAGTTGAGCGACGTGATCTGGACCGGCAGGCCGGTGGTAGGAACGACGGCCGGGTCCAGTCCGGGCAGGCGGTTGGGCGACCCCACCGGCCCCAGCGGGTTCCAATAGGCGTTGGCCGCGACCGTGATCGGAATGTTCGCCAGCGAACCGGGCGCGCCGATGATCGCCTCCGTCTTGCCGCGATAGAAGCCCGCCTCGCCATAGACGGTCAGCGCGTCGTTCAGGTCGAAATGCGCGTTGGCGAACAGGTTGATGCGCTTGACCGAAGGCTGGGTGGTCAGGTCGCCGAAGGTCGCGGGCGAATTGAAGCGAAGGTTGGAATCAACCGTCGCCATCTCCGTCGCGCCATTGCCGTCGTCATAGCAGGTTCCCGGCGTGCCCGAAGCGATCCGGCACCCGGCATTGCCGTTGGGCTGGATGTGGAACTGGCTGGAACTGTTGGTGAAGGCGGTGCCGTTGCTGGTGATGGTGCGATTGAGGAAAGTCCCGTTCGCCGCCGGGCTGAGCGCGCGGAATGTGCCCCATGGCGTGCTGGTGCTGGTGCCGTTGAATGCCGAGACGCCGGCGAAGGGCGTACCCGTCACATAGCCGCGCCGGTCGACATTGGCGGTATAATCCTGATCGCTCAGGTACAGCTTCGACTTTTGCGCATAGCCCGCGAACAGGGTGATGTTACCGCGCCCTTCGCTGAAATCCCTCCCGATCAATCCGTTGATCGTGAATTCGCGAAGATTGGTTCCTTCCGCCCCACCATATTGCGCATCGAACTTCGCACCGTCGAAATCGGAATTGAGGACGTTGTTGACCACGCCCGCGACTGCATCGGACCCATAGAGAGCCGCCGCGCCGTCGCGCAGCACTTCCACGCGGGCGATATTGCCGACCGGAATGGTGTTGGCGTTATAACCGAAGGTGGGAACGCCCGAATCGATGACGCCCGAAATCGCCTGCGACGTCGGGTGCAGCACGGTGCGGCGGCCGTTGATCAGCAACAGCGTATTGCCCTGGCCCAGGCCGCGCAGCGACACGGTGGAAACGTCGCCGCGCGCGGCGTTGGCGTTGCCGCCGCCCAACACCTGTTCGTTGAAGGTCACGCCGCCCAGTTGCGGGATGGACCGGAACAGGTCGGCGCCCGAAACCGCGGCCACCGCCTCGATCTGCTGTTCGCCCACGACGCTGACGGGCAGGGCGCCGGTCGTGGCCGCGCCCCTGATCTGGGAACCGATGACGACGATTTCGGCGCCCTTGTCCGCTTCATCCTGCGGCGCGGTGTCGGTCTGCGCATGCAGCGTGCCGGTCGTCATGGCCCAAAGACTGGCTCCCGCCAGTATCGATACGCTTTTTCTTCTCACCCTCATCTTGCTGTTCCCCTGTGAAGCAGTCCCCATGCCGATCCCTGCGGCGAAAGGACTTTGCGCGGTGTCAGCTACCGGGCATTTGCGCGCCGATGAATTCCGCGCATGCCAGCCTTTTGTCTTTATGAATTGGAAATTTGCTCAGACTGTGCATTCACGGACCCCCCGTTAGCTGGAGTTCCGGCACCATCCCCTGCATGGGCTATCTTGCGTCCCGACTGCGCCGGCGACATGAAATGACGGGCAAAGCGCCCACTCTTGCACCCGTTCGACATGGTAGAACTGATAAGATCATGTTTTCCGCCATGCCGGGATGAATATTTTTTCAAATCCATGAAATCTTCTGAAGCATAGTGGAAAAGGGCATCGATCTCGTTACAGGAAAAAGACCGGCAGGGCAGATGCGTCCTTTCCCTCGGATAGCGCCGACTATGCCGATTACAGGGGATATTCATTCATGACCGAACGCGCAGAGCAGGGATTGAGCCGTCGCGACTTCGCGGCACTGGCCGTCGGCGGAGTGGCGCTGATCCAGGCCGGGACACCCGCATCGGCGCAGCAGGCCGCGCCCACCGCCAAAGCGCCGCTGGAACCGACCCGGCTGGTCAGCGCGGGTGAAACGCTGCGGCCCGAAATCGTCGGCAATTTCGGCATCGTCGCCGCCGGACGCCATTATGCGGTGGCGGCGGGAACGCGCATGCTGATGGCGGGCGGCAACGCCACCGACGCGGGCGTCGCGGCGGTGTTCGCGGCGGCGGTGACGGAAATCTCCCATTTCGGCTTTGGCGGCGAAGCGCCGACCATCATCTACGACGCGAAGGCGAAGAAAGTCTCGGCAGTGAACGGGCAGGGGGTCGCCCCCGCGCTCGCCACGCCGGATAAATTCGCCAAGGCGGGCGTCATCCCCGGCAATGGCCCCAATGGCGGCACGGTCCCCGCCATGGTCGACGCCATGGCCCTCGCGCTGCAACTCAACGGCACGATGACGCTGGACCAGGTGCTGCAACCGGCCATCGAACTGGCGGATGGTTTCGTCATGTATAATTTCCTGGCCGAAGTCTTCGCCAGCCAGAAAAAGGCGACGTCCAAATGGAAGGACGCCTACGACGCTTATTATCCCGGCGGACAATTGCCGAAGGTCGGCGAAATCTTCCGCCAGCCCAATCTGGCGAAGACCATCCGCCTCATCGCGGAGGCGGATCGCGCCGCGTACAAGAAAACGAAAGACCGCAAGAAAGCCATCCAAGCGGGCCGCGACGCTTTCTACAAGGGCGACATCGCCCGCCGCATAGGCGCGGCGATGGAGCGCGACGGCGGCCTGATGCGCTACGAAGACCTCGCCGTTTACAAGGGCAGGGTGGAGACCCCCGCCATGACCAGCGTCTTCGGCTATGAAGTCTACAAGGCCGGTTTCTGGAGCCAGGGTCCGGCCATGCTGATGGCGCTCAACATCGCGGAGGCGTCGGGCATCGCCGAGATGGAGCCGGGGTCCGCCCCCTATCTCCACATCCTCGCGGAATCGATCAAGCTCGCCTTTGACGACCGAAACGCCTATTTCGGCGATCCCGACTTCGCGACCGTGCCGATGAAGGGCCTGTTGTCCAAGGACTATGCGGCGCAACGGGCCAAACAGATCGGCCCGAAAGCGTCGCTGGAGCATCGCTATGGCGACCCCTGGGCCTATGAGGGCAGGGCACGCACCACCCCCGCCTTCACCCCCCATATGCTGAAGGCCCCGCCGCGTCCCACCGCCGACACCACCGCCATCGAAGTGGTCGACAAGGACGGCAATCTGTTCAGCGCCACCCCCAGTTCCGGTTGGATGCTCGGCGGCGCATATATCCCCGGCGACACCGGCGTGCCGATGAGCAACCGGCTGACCGTCTTCGACCTCGATCCCGAAAGCCCCAATGTCCTGGCCCCCGGCAAGCGGCCGCGCACGACGCTCTCCCCCTCCATGGTGCTGAAGGACGGCGCGCCCTATCTGGCCATCGGCACGCCGGGCGGCGACAATCAGGACCAGCAGATCATGAACGTGCTGCTGCGCGTCCTCGCCTTCGGCCAGCCGCTCCAGGCCGCGATTGAGGCGCCCCGCATCAACAGCAACCATTTCCACGCCTCCTTCGCGATCAAGAAGGATGAACCCGGCGTGCTGGAGGTGGAGGACCGCGTGCCGCAGGCGGTGCGCGACGATCTGGCGGTGCGGGGCCACAAACTCGACGTGCTGGGGCCGTTCGCCGTCTCCACCGGCATCGTCGCGGCGGGCGTCGTGCCCGGCAGCGGCACCTTGCGCGGCGGGGCGGACGTGCGCCGCGAACGCTATGTATTCGGTTGGTAAAAGGGCATTTCGATGATCTCCCAGATGAAACTGTTGTCCGTCGCCCTGCTGTCCGCCTGCGCCGCGCAGGCCCTTGCGCAGCCCGCCAACCTGCCCCCGCCCGGCGGCGAAACGCCCATCGCCTTCGACGTGCATGAGGGCACGTCCATGGCCGTCTCCGTCTCCCCCGACGGCAAATGGCTGGCGGTCGACCTTCAGGGCAGCCTGTGGATCATCCCGGCCAAGGGCGGCAAGGCAAGGCGCATCACCGACTATTTCAACGACGCCCGCCAGCCGGTCTGGTCGCCCGACGGATCGCGCCTCGCCTATTTCGCCTATCGTGACGGCGGCTATGACCTTTGGACGATCAAGCCCGACGGCAGCGACATGCACAAGCTGACGCAGGGCGCATGGGACGACCGCGAACCCGTATGGTCGCCGGACGGCAGGACCATCGCCTTCTCCTCCGACCGCAGCGGCAATTACGACATCTGGACGCTGGACGTCGCCAGCGGCGCGGTGAAGCAACTCAGCAGCAACCCCCGCGAAGACCGCCTGCCAAGCTGGTCCCCCGATGGCGCAAGCATCGCCTATGCCGGTATCGACGGCGGGAAAACGGCGCTCTACGCAACCACATTGGCCGACGGCAAGGAAAGCCTGCTGAAACAGGTGGCGGGCAGGATCGACGCCCCTTCCTACGGCCCCACCGGCCAACTCGCCTATGTCGTGCAGGACGCGAAGGGCAGCCATCTCGAAGTCGACGGCAAACCCGTCAGCGCCGCCGAAAATGTCTTTCCCTTCCGCATTAGCTGGGGGAAGGGTGGCTATTATTACGTCTCCGACGGCAAGATCCGATACCGCAGCGGCCCGCGCCTCTCCACCATCGACTTCGCCGCCACGCTGGAGGCGGTGAAGGCCAGCTATCCCCGCGCCAAACGCGACTGGGATAGCACTGCCCCGCGCAAGGCGCTTGGCATCGTCCACCCCACCATCTCCCCCGACGGGAGCCGCATCGCCTTCGTCGCGCTGGGCGACCTGTACCTCATGTCCTCAAAGGGCGGCACGCCCGAAAACCTCACCAAAGACGCCGCGCTGGACGCCGATCCCGCATGGTCCCCCGACGGCCAGAGCATCGCCTACACCTCCGACAAGGGCGGCGGCCTGCCGCAACTGTGGATACGCGACCTCAAGAGCGGCAAGGACCGCAAACTCACCACCATCGACACCCAGCCGCTCGGCGCCGCATGGTCCCCTGACGGCAGCCGCATCGCCTTCCTGGATGTCGACGGCCGCTGGGGCGTCGCGGGAGTCTGCGTCGTCGACGTCGCGACCGGAAAGATCACGCGCCTCCAATCCTCCCTCGGCCAGCCCGGCAGCCCCACATGGTCGCCCGACGGCAAATATGTCGCCATCGCGCTCTCCTACAAATATTCCAACAGCTTCCGGGAGGGCACGAACCAGATCTACGTCATCCCGGCCGACGGCAAGGGCGAACCCTTCTGGCAGATACCGCAGGCCAATGCAGGCACCGACACGCGCGGCGGCGGCGGCCCCGCCTGGTCGCCCGACGGCACGAAGATGGCCGCGATCTACGAGGGCCTGCTTAAAATCTGGCCGGTGGAAGCGGACGGCAAGCCGATGGGCCCGCCGCGCAGCTACACCTCCGAAATCGCCTATTTCCCGACCTGGACGGGCGACAGCCGCACCATCCTCTATCAATCGTCCGACAAGCTGAAATCCATAGACACCGAAACCGGCGTCATCCGCGAAATCCCCGTCGACCTCAGCTACCGCCTCGCCATTCCGACCGGCCGGACGGTGATCCACGTCAGCAACCTGATCGACTCCATCCGCGACGAGACCCAGCACGACAAGGACATAGTGATCGAAGGCAACCGCATCGCCGCGATCCGCGACCACGACCCGGCGCTGCATCAGGCCGACCGCTTCATCGACGGCACCGGCCTCACCGCCATTCCCGGCCTGATCGAACATCACGCCCATCTGCAAAAGGATTTCGGTTCCAATCTGGAGCGGGCATGGCTCGCCTATGGCATCACCACCGTTCGCGATCCGGGAAACCAGGTCTATGACGCGGTGGAGGATCGCGAAGCCGCCGAAGCGGGCGTCCGCCCATCCCCGCGCCTCTACATCAACGGCCCGCTGCTCGAATGGCAGCGCGTCTATTACAAGATGGGCGTCGCCGTCTCCGGCCCCGCCCATCTGGAACGGGAACTGGAGCGCGCCCGCATCCTGAAATACGACATATTGAAAAGCTATGTCCGCATGCCCGACATCCAGCAGCGCCGCATCGTGGAGGCCGCGCACCAGATGGGCGTGCCCGTCACCGGCCATGAAATCTTCCCCGCCGCCTATACCGGCGTCGACGCGACCGAGCATCTGGGCGCGACCAGCCGCCGCGGCTATTCGCCCAAGCAAGGCCCGATGGGCATGGCCTATGAGGATGTCATCCAGCTTTTCGGCAAGAGCGGCCGCACGCTGACCCCCACCAATTTCGGCGCGCTGACCGGCTATCTGGAAAAGAACCCCTCCTATCGCGACGACCCGCGTCTCAACCTCTATCCGGCCTGGGCGCGCAAGACGGTGACGGAAAGCGACCCGATGGCGACCCTGCTGCGCCCCCTGATCGCGGGCAGCCTGACAAGCCTGAAGAAACTCTACGACGCGGGCACGCTGATCGCGGCGGGCACCGACACGATGATCGCCACCAACCTGCATGCGGAGATTTCCTCCTATGTCGACGCCGGACTGACGCCCTTCCAGGCGCTCCAGACCGCCACGGTCAACGCGGCCAAATCGCTCAATCTGGACGCAGGCACGCTGGAGGCCGGCAAGCTGGCCGACATCACCCTGCTGGAGGGCGACCCGCGCGAAAATATCGCCAACAGCTTCAACGTCAGGAAAGTGATCGCCAACGGCCAATATTATGACGTGGCGGAACTGGTGGCCGCCGGACAGGAAAGCGGGAAATAAGAGAGAAACAAAGACATGGCGGATTTTCCCCTCCGCCTCGTTCTCCCAAATATCAGCAACATATTGTGAGAATAGGGAGCGTTCATGGCCAATCCGTCAGCGTTCAGGCTTTCTCTCGCGGGCATCGCCGCCGCCCTCCTGTCCACGACGGCCCACGCCGCGCCGGTCGAACATAAACAGGCCCCCGGCGCGATGATCGCCAGCGCCGCCGTGGTCCCGCCCGGCAACACCCTCTATTTCCTCTCCGGCGCGACCGGATCGCCCATCGACCCCAAGGATATGGAAAGCCCCGACGCCTTCGGCGACACCGAAGCGCAGGCCCTGTCCATCTTCACCAAGATGAAGGCGCAACTCGCCGATCTCGGCCTCACCATGGGCGACGTCGTGAAGCTGACCGTCTTCCTGGTCGGCGATCCCAAGCTGGGCGGAAAGATGGACCGCGACGGCATGACCCGCGCCTACAAGAAATTTTTCGGCACGGCCGATCAGCCCAATCTGCCGACCCGATCCGCATTCCAGATCGCGGGGCTCGCCCGCCCGCAACAGTTGATCGAGATCGAGGCGATCGCCGCCAAAGGCAACTGAAGCTTCAGGGGGACTTGATGGACGACAGCACGCAGCCCAGCCGCCGCCAGCTTCTCGGCCTGATCGGCCGGGCAGGCGGCGCGGCGGCCATGTACCAGGCGATGACCGCACTGGGCCACGCCGCCGAAACCCAATTCGACGGCCCGCCCGTCCTTTCCGGCGCGAAGCCGGGCGCGTCGGTGGTGGTGCTGGGCGCGGGCCTTGCGGGCATGGTCGCCGCCTATGAACTGGAAAAGGCGGGCTATCAGGTCAAGATACTGGAGTTCCAGGACCGCCCCGGCGGCCGCAACTATACGCTGCGCGGCGGCGACAGCTTCACCGAAAGCGACGGCACCGTCCAGAAGGTGCAGTTCGCCCCCGGCAACTACATCAATCCCGGCCCGTGGCGCATCCCCCATCACCACAACTGCCTGCTCCATTATTGCCGCAAATTCGGCGTCGCGATGGAACCGTTCATCCAACTCAACCATAACGGCTTCATCCATTCCAGCGAGGCCTTTGGCGGCCAGCCGCAACGCTACAAGGCGGTGGCGACCGACTTTCGCGGCCACACGTCCGAACTGCTGGCCAAGGCCGCGAACGCCAAGGCGCTGGACGCCAGCATCAGCGCGGAGGACAAGGAAAAGCTGCTGGAGGCGCTGCGCCATTGGGGCGTGCTGGACGCGAACATGGCCTATAGCAGCAGCATCGCCGTCTCCGCCCAGCGCGGCTACGACCGCCCGCCCGGCGGCGGCGTCGGCGGCGCGCCCACCCCATCCCAGATCGCGAAACTCGGCGACGTGCTCGACCCGCAGGTCTGGACCGCGATGAGCTTCTATTTCAACTATGTGATGCAGACGACCATGTTCCAGCCGGTCGGCGGCATGGACATGATCGGCAAGGCGTTCGCCCAGCAGGTCGGCAAGCTGATAACCTATAACGCAAAGGTTATGAAAGTCGCCCAGAACGGAAAGGGCGTCACCGTCAGCTATCGGGACGTGCCCAGCGGCAAGGTGAACAAGCTCAGCGCCGACTGGTGCGTCTGCACCATCCCCCTGTCGATCATCAGCCAGGTGGAAATGCAGGTCGGCCCGAAACTGGCGGCGGCGATGAAGGCGGTCCCCTATGCGGGCCAGCTCAAGATGGGCCTGGAATTCAAGCGCCGCTTCTGGGAGGAGGACGACAATATCTATGGCGGCCACAGCTTCACCGACCAGCCCATAGCCCAGCTATCCTATCCCAACGACCGCTTCTTCTCCAGCGGCCCAGCGGTGCTGCTGGGCGCCTTCGCCCGCGACGCGGGGGCCTTCGAACTGACCGGCATGACCCCGCAGGAACGGATAGAGGCGGCGCTGGCCCAGGGCGAAATCTTCCACCCCCAATATCGCAAGGAATTCCTCAACGGCGTATCCGTCCCTTGGAGCCGCGTCCCCTGGATATTGGGCTGCACCTCCCGCTGGAGCGAGGAGAACCGGGCGGCCCATTACGACAATCTCGTCGCCATCGACGGCCGCGTGGTGCTGGCGGGCGAACATGCCAGCTATTATGGCGGCTGGATGGAAGGATCGCTGCTCTCCGGCATCGACGCGATCACCCGCATCCACCAACGGACGCAGGCGGCATGACCCTGCGCCGCGCCCTGATCGCGGTGCCGCCTTTGCTGGCCCTGCTCGCCGCCCCGGCCCAGGGAGACACGCCCGGCGGCGCGCAGGCGAAGAACAAGGCGGTGGATGGGGCGAAGGTCTACAAGCAGATTTGCGCCGCCTGCCACATGCCCAACGCCATGGGCAGCGGCGGCGGGGCCATTCCGGCACTGGCGAAGGACAGGAAACTGGCCGACCCCGCTTACCCGGTCAACATCGTGATGAAGGGCAAGGGCGCGATGCCCCCGATGAACGAGATGCTCTCCCCCGCGCAGGTGGCGGCGGTCATCACCTATGTCCGCACGAATTTCGGCAACGCCTATCCCCAACCCGTCACGGAAGCCGACGTCAAACGCCTGGCCAAATAACCCCACTTCTTTCTCCCCTCCCTCCCAAGGAGGGGCCGGGGGTGGGTAGGCGAGCGCCAGCGAGCCCCGCCGCAACACCGTCACGGTCATCCCCATCGACAAGAGCGGCGTTCTGCGGGCCTGCGGGAAAGACAAGTCCGCTAAAAATATGAGCCGTAATCGCGCCCCCCATCTGCGCGGCGACGAATGCGGGCACGCAGGAAGGGGCGATCCCGGCGAAACTGTCGCTCAGCGATCTGGCAATGGTGATGGCGGGATTTGCGAAGCTGGTGGAAGAGGTGAACCAATAGGCGGCCACGATATAGAGGGCGACGCTGGTCGGCACGCTTTCCGGGCGCATCCGCATGGTGCCGATGATCGTCAGGACCAGCCCGAAGGTAGCGACGGCCTCACCCGCCCATTGCCCGCCGCCGCCGCGCAACTTGGTGGATAGCTGGAGCAATGGAACATCGAACATCAGGTGCGCCAGCCACACGCCCATGATGCCGCCGACCAATTGGGCGGCTACATAGGCCAGCGCCGCGTCGACGCGGATGCGGCCGCGCATGCACAGGACAAGCGTGACGGCGGGATTCATATGGGCGCCCGACACCGGCCCCAGCATCGTGACCAGCACGAACAGGATCGCGCCGGTCGCCAGCGTGTTGCCCAGCAGCGCGATGGCGATATTCCCGCCCGCGATGCGCTCGGCCATGATCCCGGACCCGATGACGGTCGCAAACAGCAGCAGGCTGCCAAGCGCCTCCGCCAGAACAGCGCGGCGGTTCATGCCGGTCGGATGCGATTGCCGTTGGCGTCGACGACCTGTTCCCCATCCTCCTTGGCGAACGCGCCGCGCTGTGGCGCGGGGAGGATGTCCAACACCGTTTCGGACGGGCGGCAGAGCTTCACGCCCAGCGGCGTCACGACCAGCGGCCGGTTGATGAGGATCGGGTGCGCCATCATCGCGTCGATCAGGGCGTCGTCGGTCAGCCCCCTGTCATCCAGGCCGAGTTCCGCATAGGGCGTCCCCTTCTCGCGCAGCAGGTCGCGGGGCGACATGCCGGCGCGGTCGATAAGCTGGACAAGAAGCGCCCTTGCGGGCGGCGTCTTCAGATATTCGACGACATGCGGCTCTATTCCCGCATTGCGGATCAGGGCCAGGCTGTTGCGGGACGTCCCGCATTCCGGATTGTGATAGATGACGATGTCGGTCACGGGCCGGTCCTTCAGCAGCAGGCGAGTTCGGCGAGCAGCGGCTCGCACAGTTCGGCGCGCCCCTCGCAACAATCTTTGGCCAGGAAGAGCATCAGGCCGCGCAACGCGTCGATGCTGACGCGCTGTATCTGCTGCCGCCCACGCTTTTCGGGAACGACCAGCCCGGCTTTTACCAGGACCGCCAGATGGGTGGAAAATGTGCTCTGGCTCAGTCCGCTGGCTTCCACCAACTGCCCGGTCGAAAGGCCATCCGGCTCATGCTGGACCAGCAATCTGAAAGTCGCCAGCCGCGTCGGATGCGCAAGAGCTGTGAGAATCGAGAGAGCCGCGTCGGTTTCCATGCATCGGAATTATCCGATGGAATGCAGGCGGTCAATAACCCATCGGATAATTCCGATGTATTTCGTCAATTGTCGGTCTCCACCAACCAATAGCCCCCCTTAAATCCTCCCTACGCGAAGCGTGGGGAGGGGGACCGTCGGCGCAGCCGATGGTGGAGGGGAAAATACGCAGGTCACGCCCATTCCCTTCCACCAGCCTTCGACCTCCCATCTCTCGACGGGCAGGAATAAAGCAAGTCCGCAAATCACCAAAACCAGCCAGTCCCCCAACCCAACAACACCCCCCTCAAGGCAACGCCTCCCCAGTCCGCTG
>NZ_JFHR01000047.1 GCF_000722875.1 Sphingobium chlorophenolicum
GCTCTGCCCAGCAGGGCAAATCCCGAAAGGAGAAAACCCCATCTTGACCCACCGATGATATCCGAAACATAACCTTCAGGCGGGTCACTTCTCGGTGGAAATCCCGGGTCAACTCTCAGTGGCAATCAACACGGAGTCGTCCCCTCCAACATCACCTCCGACAGCATCAAACCGCCAAGCTCGCCCGCACGGCATCCGGTAAGCGCCGCAACCACCGGCACCCAATATTCCTGCCCTCTTAGTCGATACCCTCCTGAGACGTGCGTGTTCGTCTCTGACGCACAGCCTGTAAACCAAGGGTGCTGAAACAGCAGGTTCATCTCATCTACGCTCAGACGGCGCTTCTCAGGCATGACCGACCTGTTAGGCCGTTCTACATAGGCATCCACTTTGATACCGCTGGCCGGGTTCGGTCCTGAAAAGCAATCTCGATCTATTGCATGGTTGATAACGGATCGTAGCAAACCGATCCGCTTTTTGACCGTGGCGCTGCTAGGAGGCCGTACAATGCTTCCCACAGTTTTTCCGCCAATCACCTGCTTAGCCAGATGCTCAGCGTAATTGTGGAAGTCCCGACGAGTCAGCCCATCGAGCCGTTTATTCCCAAACAATTTTTCGAAGAGACGTAGCGATGATCGAACTTCCGCTTCCGTTCTGAAAGGCAGCTTCCGATGGTCTAGGTACTGATCAACAGCCTCGCTCAGCGTTGGTACGGAAGGTTCGACTATGCTGCGCTGCGCCGCGAGGCGGGGAGTTTTTCGCCCTTCTATAAGCGCCTGTATATCGTCTCGTCCTTGCTGAGTACCGGCACGGATTGCGCCGACGATGGCACCGAACGCTTCTGAACCAGCGGGGGCGTTCCATCGATCATTGCCAATGACCCAAAGCGCATCCTCTGAGAGCGCGCTAGCCTTGCCTCCGCCTGCTCTGGACTCCAAGGCTTTACGCTCCTCCTCAGCCGCCACTTCAATGTTGTAGAGGATACGTTCATACTCTGCCGCATCTTCTGCGCTGGCATCCACCTTAACGTAGGCGCGCTCGAACGACTCGGCCGTTACCCTTCTGTAGCGGGCGGTCAGTTCGTTTAGGTCCGCTTGAGTGACGGTACGAAGAGGCGATGACGAAGCCGCCAACAGCTTTGGGGCTTGTGGCATAATCCCACCGGAGATCGACGCCAGACGGCGCTCAAAGTCCGTATGAGCGGCCATTGCTGCAATGTGCATTTGCCCCTGATCCTTGGTCTTCAAGGAAGCCCGGAACAAGGGTCGTGATCCAAAATGATGAGCATAGTGCGCGGGCTGACGCTTCACGCTTTCAGGTACGCGCCGCACATACTGGTAAACCCCGTTGCGGGTTTTCACATATTTGACTGCGGCGGCCAAAAGCTCTTCCCTACCTGTAGAAAGTATCACACTTTGAGTCACAGTAAGGAAGCCAATCGCCTTGAAATTCAATACCTTTCTGGTTTCGTTAGCAGAATTTTCAGGGCAAAACTAGTCCAGCAGGGCTCACCATCTGTCCCTTATCGATGAGTGAAATTCGGGCCGTAGCGGAATTTTCTCCACGGCGGACTTGCTTCGTCGAAAAGCCTTTCTTCGATTCAAACGCCCTGCCATCACTTGCGGTCAGCGGCTGATCCGATAGCTGAAGGGGGGCCTTCATGGCAGACGACGACGAACAGAAAATCTGCCGCAACTGCGTCGGCGAAGCGTTTCTCGGCAAGTTGATCGAAAAGGAAGGTTCGGTCGATACATGCAGCTATTGCGAGGACGACGAGGAGCCTTGCATTTCCATAGAAGAACTGGCCGATCATGTCGAAGGCGCATTCGAACGGCATTATTACCGCACATCGGATCAGCCGGACATGTATGAATCGATGCTGCTGCGCGACAGGGAAATGTCCTATGAATGGGACCGGCACGGGGAACCCGTGCTCCATGCCATAGCCGACGCGGCTTCCATGGCCGAGGCGGCGGCGCAGGATGTGCTGGACATACTCGAACAGCGTCATTCGGATTTCGAAATGGCGCAGATGGGGGAGGAATGCGAATTCGATTCCGACAGCCATTATGAATGGAAAAATCCCGAAGACCATGAGTTCGCCTTTGAATGGCAGGCCATAGAGCGTTCCCTGAAATCGCAGTCGCGCTTTTTCAACCAGGCTGCGGAAGCCTTTCTGGCCCGCCTGTTCGCAAATCTGGACGGGCGCGTGACAGGCAGCGGGCATCCCGTGGTGGTGACGGCCGGGCCTGAAACCGGGCATCGGTCCTTTTTCCGCGCTCGCGTCTTCCATAATTCGGATGAACTGGACGAAGCGATGATGCGCCCGGACCTGCATCTGGGGCCGCCGCCCGGTCGCTTCGCCCGCGCCGGACGCATGAACGCGAGCGGGATTTCCATGTTCTACGGCGCGTCGGACAAAGGCGTGGCGCTGGCCGAAGTGCGTCCTCCCGTGGGCAGCCGCGCCCTGATCGGCGAATTCCAGTTGACCCGGCCCGTCCGCCTTCTGGACGTGACGGCGCTGCAATCAATCTATGTCGAAGGAAGCATCTTCGACCCGAACTATCTGGAGCAGATGTCGCTGGCGAAGTTCATGGCGCGGCTGAGCGACCGCATCACCATGCCTGTCATGCCCGACGACGAACCGACCGAATATCTGATCACGCAGATGATCGCCGAATATCTGGCCCGGCGCCCCGAACCCGGCCTGGACGGCATTCTGTTCCCTTCCGTCCAATGCGCGGGCGAACACCGCAACGTCGTGCTGTTTCATCACGCATCCCGCGTTCAACTATTGGAATTTCCGGAAAATACCGAACTCAGCGCCTATCAGATGTCTTCGACCGACGACGGCCCCGAACCGGACTATCATGTCTGGGAAGAGGTGCCCCCCGTCCCGGAGAAGGAAGAGGAGGAGGATGGCGGACTAGCGGCGTTCGCGATGTTCAAACCGCCGATCCGATACGACCCGAATGAAGATGTTCGCGACGTCACCTTGCGGGTGAACACCGATGCGATCACCACCCATCATGTCCGGGCAGTCTCCTTCCAGACGGATGATTTCGAAGTCCGCCGCCGCCGGATAGAGAAGCGGGAATGGAAGTTCACGCGGTCGCCCGGGGCTGACCTGCCTTATTTCGACATTTGACGGCGGGTTGCGCAGGAACGCAGCCGCGCACCATCCCCACTCGTCGCAAATCGATTGCCTTGGCGCGTCCGGCAGGCGAATAGCCGGGTTGAGGATATGAGGGGCGAAGGTTTATGAAACTGGCATCGTTGGTTTGCGCGTTCGCGGTAGGCGTGGCGTTTCTGCCGGTGGCGGCCCTTGCCGACGATCCCAATGATCCGACGATGCGGAGCGCCGCGGCGCGGGCGCGGGACAGCGCCATCATCAAGCGCATGAACCAGCAGCAACTCGCCTATGTCCGCAAGCGCGACGCCCAGCAGACTCCCCGCGTGCGGCCGGGCGATCGCGCCGCATATGCCGACGCCCGCGCCGAATATGATCGGAAGATGGCGGCCTGGCGCCGGGCTGTCGCCGCCTGCAATGCGGGGCGCTGGGAATATTGCGACAATTGAACTGAGCCGTCATCCGGCCCTTTCTTCCCGCGCCTACCCCAATATCGCGACCGCAAGCGCGGCGAAGCACCATAGTTCAAGCGAGATCGACAAGCCGAACAGGATGCCGAACATGGCGTCAGGCTTCAATGCGTCATCCATCTGCCCTCTCCGTTTTCTTTCTGCAAGATGAACGGCTTAACCACGCATCTGGTTCCCGGAGCGCTTCGACGCAAGGCCCCGGTTCACCGCATCGCGATGAACCGTCTTGAAGGGAGGGACTGGTGATCCCGTCCCCCGTCAGAGCCGTTCCACGATGGTGACGTTGGCCATGCCGCCCGCCTCGCACATGGTCTGCAAGCCGTAGCGGGCGCCCCGGTCATGAAGCGCGCTGACCAGCGTCGCCATCAGCTTGGCCCCCGAACCGCCCAAAGGATGTCCCAGGGATATCGCGCCGCCATGGACGTTCAGCCTGTCGGGATCGGCGCCGAGCGCCCCTGCCCAGGCCAGCGGAACCGGGGCGAAGGCTTCGTTGACTTCGTACAGGTCGATGTCGGAAAGCCGCATCCCCGCCCTCGCCAGCGCCTTTTCCGTGGCGGGGATCGGGGCTTCGAGCATGATGACCGGATCGTGGCCCAGCACCGTCATCTGGTGGATGCGGGCGAGCGGGATCAGGCCATGCGCCTTCAGGCCCGCTTCATTGACCACCAGCAGCGCCGCCGCGCCATCGCAAATCTGGCTGGCGTTGGCGGCGGAGATCACGCCATCCTCGTTCAGCAGCTTGACGCTGGCGATCCGTTCCAGCGTGGCGTCGAAGCGAATGCCTTCGTCGACCTTGTGGATGACGGTTTCGCCTTCCGGAGTGACGATTTCGAGCGGGACGATCTCCGCATCGAACTTGCCCGCTTCGGTCGCGGCGGCGGCCCGTCGGTGGCTTTCCAACGCATAGGCGTCCAGCACATCACGAGGCAGGCCATATTTCTTCGCCAGCATCTCCGCGCCGCCGAACTGGCTGAAGGGCTGGTTCGGGTAGCGCGCCTCGATGCCGGGGCTGCGATAGGTGCCGAAACCGTGCTTGGCGGGCAGCGTCCAGGGCAGGCCCATGGGCACGCGGGTCATGCTTTCCACGCCCGCCGCGATCACAACGTCCTGCACGCCGGACATGACCGTCGCGGCGGCGAAGTGCAGCGCCTGCTGGGATGATCCGCATTGGCGGTCGACATGGGTACCGGGCACGGATTGCGGCAAGCCCGACGCCAGCACCGCGTTGCGGGCGATGTTCGCGCCCTGCTCGCCGCCGGGGCAGGCGCAACCCATGACGACATCCTCCACGGCGGCGGGGTCGATGCCGGAGCGTTCGACCAGAGCCGCCAGGATCTTGCCCGCCAGATCGGCGGGATGGACGGCGGCCAGGCGACCGCCCCGCTTGCCGCCCGCGCTGCGGGCGACGGCGGCGATATAGGCTTCAGCCATTGATCTTATCCTTTTCAAACGCCGGTGATGCGGATGCCGGAGCCGGGAACCTTATATTTGCGGTTAAGGGCGATGAGGACGGAGGTCAGCCCCTCCGCCACGACGGAGTTGCACAGCGGCCCCGCATTCCAGGCGCGCAGGCCGATCTCCTGCGCCAGCGCGACCACCGTGTCGGCCGCTTCGCTGTCGTCGGCGCAGACCAGCACGTCGCATTCAATCTCTTCGTCCAGCTTTGTCAGATGATGGGCGCTGATATTCTGGAAGGCGGAGACGACGCGCACCCCCTCCCCCAGCATTTTCTGGACCGCTTCGACGGCGGAACCGCCTTCGGGCAGTTGCACCCGGCTGACCTTCGGCGGGACCAAGGGCACGGTCACGTCGATCAGGATCTTGCCCGCCAGCGCGGCTTCCACATCCCTCACCGTCGATTGCTGCGCGGCATAGGGCACGGCGAGGACGACGATATCGGCCTGCGCGGCGGCGTCCGGATTGGCGGCCCCTGTGACGGCGCCGTCACCCAGCACTTCGTTCATCTGCGCGGCGGCCTCCTGCGCGCGTTCGGCCGTGCGGCTGCCGATGATGACCCTGTGCCCCTTATGCGCCCAGCGAAGAGCAAGCCCGCCGCCTTCCTTGCCGGTGCCGCCCAGCACGGCGATGCTCGCCAGCTTTTCATTCTGCATATGCAAACCTCTCCTGTTCTTTTCGACGCCTGCGGGGAGGCGTCAGGATCATGGGCGTGAGTTCGGCGGCGTCCATGCCGCGCTCATGAATATGCTGGGCGACCGCGCCATAGGCGGTGCTGCGCTGGCGCGGCGTGCGGCCGAGCGAACGGATCAGCGCCTCCATCGCGGCAGGCGGCATTTCCTGACCATGCTGCGTTCCTGCCGCGCGGGAAATGCTCTCATTCATCAGCGTGCCGCCCAGATCGTTCGCGCCGGAGTTCAGGCAGGCCCTCACCCCCTCCCCGCCCAGCTTGACCCAGCTTGTCTGGATCGAACGGATATGCGGGTGCAGCGCCAGCCGGGCGACGGCGTGCATCAGGCGCACTTCGCGGAAGGTCGGGCCGTGGCGCACTTCGCCGCGCAGGCCCATCGGCGCTTCCATATGGACGAAGGGCAACGGCACGAATTCGGTGAAGCCCCCGGTGCGCCGTTGCAGATCGCGGATGCGGATCAGGTGACGCGCCCAGTGGCGCGGCGTGTCGACATGGCCGAACATGATGGTGGCGGTGGTGGTAAAGCCGACCCTGTGCGCGGTTTCGATGACGTCCAGCCATTGATCGGTGCTGAGTTTGTCCGGACAGAGGATGGCGCGCACCTCATCGTCCAATATCTCCGCCGCCGTGCCGGGCAGCGTGTCGAGGCCCGCTTCCTTCAGGCGGATGAGGAATTGCTCGACCGTCAGGCCCAGAGTCGCCGCGCCCTGCGACACCTCCAGCGGTGAAAATGCATGGATATGCATGTCCGGCACGGCGGCGCGGACGGCTTTGGCGAGGTTGATATAGGTCTCGCCCGTATAATGGGGGTGGATGCCGCCTTGCAGGCAGACTTCCGTGCCGCCGCGATCCCATGCCTCGCGGGTGCGGCGGACGACTTCCTCCAGATCGAGGTCATAGGGTTTGCCGCGCAGATGTTCCGCCTTGTCGCCCTTCGAAAAGGCGCAGAAGCCGCATTTATAGGCGCAGATATTGGTATAGTTGATGTTGCGGTTGACGACATAGGTGACGGCATCGCCCATCACCCGTTCGCGCAAGGCGTCGGCACTGTCGCAAATATGTTCAAGATCGGTTTCGCGGGCGGAAAAGAGGGCCGTGATCTCCTCTTCCTCCAGCAGAACGCCCGCCATGGCGCGGTCGACGATGGCGGCGATCTTCGGGGCCACCGGCAGGGTCGACGGGCGGGCGACGCGGGGCTCCAGCGCTATGCCGGGCGACCAACTATCCTCGCGGGCAAAGCCATCCGCATCGGCATGGGCGAGAATATGGCGAACCATCGCTTTGTCCTGCCAGCGCCCATTATCCTGCGCATAGGCCGGATAGACCGGCAGGCGCGCGACCAGCATCCGCCCCTCGCCCTCGGTCGCCATGCGCAGGCGTTCGACTTCGGGCCACGGGGCTTCGGGGTTCACATGGTCGGGCGTGACCGGAGAGACGCCGCCCCAATCGTTGATCCCCGCCGACAACAGGCGCGGGAAATCGGCGGCGGACAGGTTCGGCGGCGCCTGGATGTTCATGTCCGGCCCCAGCACGATGCGCGCCGCTGCGATGGTCCAGAGCAGGTCGTCCATGTCCGGTTCGGGCGCATGGGCCATCACCGTCCGTTCCTTGGCCCGGAAATTCTGGACGATGACTTCCTGGATATGGCCATATCGCCTGTGCAGGTCGCGGATCGCCTCCAGCGCCTCGATCCGTTCCCGGCGGGTTTCGCCGATGCCGATCAATATGCCGGTGGTGAAGGGGATTTGCAGTTCGCCCGCCAGCCGGATCGTCTCCAGCCGCGCCGCCGGTTCCTTGTCGGGGGACCGGTAATGCGCCCCGCCCTTGCCGCACAGGCGGTCGGAAACGGACTCCAGCATCAGCCCCTGCGACACCGACACCCGGCGGAGCGCGGCCATTTCCTCACGGGTCATCACGCCCGCATTGATATGCGGCAGCAGGCCGGTTTCATCCCGCACCAGCGCGGCCATTTCGACGAGGTAGGAGATGGTCGTCGCATGGCCCAGCCGGGCCAGTTCGTCGCGCGCGGCGGCAAAGCGCAATTCCGGCTTGTCGCCCAGCGTGAACAGCGCCTCGGTGCAGCCCGCCGCCCGTCCTGCGCGGGCGACGGCCAGCACTTCATCGCGGGTCATATAGGCATTTTCGCCGGGCCGGGGCGGCTGGGAAAAGGTGCAATAATGGCAAAGGTTGCGGCAAAGCTGGGTCAGCGGGATGAAGACCTTCCGCGACCAGCTTTGCACCCGGCCATGCCCCTCGTCGCGCAGGGCCGACGCGGCGGCCAGCAGGTCCGCCAAAGGCGCTTCAGGCAACATCATCCTCTCCATCGTCTTTTCAGCCCACGTCTTTTTCAGCCAACCGGACTGGGCGGTTCGGGCATTCCCATGTCGCGCCTGCCGATCCCGGCGAGCATGTCCGGCGAAAGGTCGACCGGCGCCTCCAGCAGCGCGCCCAGCGATTGCTTGAAATGTTCCAATGTGCCCTCGCTGCCCCACATGGGATGGTCGCGGCTGCGGTCGGCCAGCGCCCGCTGCCGTGCCGAGAGGACCGCGCTGATATAGGCGCCCATGAATATGAAGCGCTGATTCTGAAGCGCGGGCGGCAGATGCGGCATGAGCCTGCGCAAATGCGCCAGGCAGCGGCCATAGGCGCCGTTCCACGCGGGATCGAGCGCATCCATCATCATCTCCCTATGCGTCATCGCGAACAGCAGGATGAACTGGACATAATGTTCATCCGGAAGGCCCAGCACCGGATCGATCACGATGTCGACCACTTCACGGATCGCGCGGGGGCCGCCCTTTTCCTCCAGCGAATCGAGCGCAAGGTTGCGTTCGCGGTCCAGCGCGACCGCGCCGTCCATCACGATGGCGCGGACCAGCGCCTCCTTCGATCCGAAATAATAGCCGACCGCGCCGTGATTCTTCTGGCCCGCCGCCGCCGCGATTTCCCGCACGGTGACGCCGTCCACGCCCTTTTCCGCGAACAGGCGCAGGGCGACCTTCTTGATTTGCTCCGGCGCGGCGGCGCGGGAGGCATCATCGGCTTTGGCAAGTTTAAGTCTGACCATGAGTGCATTTTTCTCATTGCCAAGCGAGTTCGTCAAGTGCATTATCCAATTGATCTAATCGACGCACCGACAGTCGAGAATAGCGAGGGATGCCCAATGAAATCGACCGTGGAACCGACATGGGAATCGACGGTCGACATCGATTCGCTGGCGGCGTGGATGACGGATCGGGGCCTTGGCTCCGGACCATTGACCGATATGACGCCGCTGGCGGGCGGGACGCAGAACATCCTGCTGCGCTTCAGCCGCGACGGGCGCGACTATGTGTTCCGCCGCCCGCCAGCCCATCCCCGCCCGAACAGCAATGAGACGATGCGGCGGGAGGCGCGGCTGCTGCGCGCCCTGGCCGGGACGGACGTGCCCCATCCCGAACTGATCGCCGATTGCGGCGACGAAGCCGTGCTGGGCGTCGCCTTCTACCTGATGGAGCCGGTGGACGGCTTCAATCCCATCGGCCGATTGCCGCAGCCCCATGCCGGTTCGCCGGAGATGCGCCACGCCATGGGGCTGGCGCTGGTGGACGGGATTGCGGCGCTGGGCGCGCAGGATCATCAGGCGCTGGGACTTGCCGATTTCGGCAAGCCCGATAATTTTCTGGGACGGCAGGTGGATCGCTGGCGGTCGCAGCTTGCGGGCTATGCCGAATTCGACGGGTGGACCGGGGCGGAAGCGCTGCCGTCCGTCGGCGCGGTCGGCGATTGGCTGGAACGGCACCGGCCGGAACGTTTCACGCCGGGCATCATGCATGGCGACTATCATCTGGCCAATGTGATGTTCCGCAGGGACGGGCCGGAACTGGCGGCGATCATCGATTGGGAACTGGCGACCATCGGCGATCCGCTGCTGGATCTGGGCTGGGTGCTGGCGACCTGGCCCGACGGCAAAAGCGGAAGCACCGTTTCGGTCGAGCCATGGGACGGATTTCCGGCGGCGGGCGAACTGGTGGCGCGCTATGCCGGACGGTCGGCGCGCAATTTGTCGGCGGTCGACTGGTATCATGTGCTGGCCTGCTACAAGCTGGGCATATTGCTGGAAGGCACCCATGCCCGCGCCTGCGCAGGCAAGGCCCCCCGCGAAACCGGCGACCGGCTGCACGACCGCGCCATCCATCTTTTCGAACGCGCCGAAGCGCTGATCCGCTGACATGAATGGGGAGAATTTCTTGACCAACGAACTCGACTTCACCGGAAAGACGGTGCTGGTGGTCGGCGGATCGAGCGGCATCGGCAACGGCATGGCGCAGGCCTTCCGCCAGCGCGGCGCGCAGGTCCATGTCTGGGGCACGCGGGCCAGCGCCAACGATTATGCGGGCGTGGAAGGGTCGGACCTGGACGGCATCGGCTATACGCAGGTCGATGTCAGCGACGCGGCGGCGATTGCGGCCGCGCCCGTGCCGTTCGACCGGCTGGACGTGCTGATCCATTCGCAGGGGGCCGTGCTCTACCGCCGTCAGGAATTCGAGGCGGAGGGGTGGAACAAGGTGATGGCGGTCAATCTCGACTCCATCCTGCATATTTCCAACCTCTGCCGGGGGGCGCTGGCCGCCGCCAAGGGGACGATCATCGTCGTCAGTTCCATCGGCGCGTTCAGGGCGACCTTCGGCAATCCGGCCTATGCAGCGTCCAAGGCGGGCGCGGTCAATCTGGTGCGGGCGCTGGCGATGGCGTGGGGCGGCGACGGCATCCGCGTCAACGGCATCGCGCCCAGCCTGGTCGACACCAAGATGACCAAGGTGACGATGGACAATGACCAACGGCGGGAACGCGCATTGGCCAAGATTCCGATGGGCCGTTTCGGCTCTATCGAGGAGATGGCCGGGGTCGCTCTGTTCCTCGCTTCGCCGCTGTCCGGCTATATTTGCGGGCAGACGCTGGTCGTCGACGGCGGCCTGACGCTCACCTGAATTTTCCCGGAAAGGACCATGCGATGGATTTCGAATATTCCGACAAGGTGAAGGCGCTGCAGGCGCAACTCATCGATTTCATGGACGCGCACGTCTATCCGATCGAGAAGGAGCGCGACCATTTCCACCATGACCCGGCGAACCTGTGGAAACGCTGGCCGGGCACGGAGGAGATCAAGGCCAAGGCGAAGGAAGCGGGCCTGTGGAACCTGTTCCTGCCGCATGAATATGGCGAATGGAGCCCCGGCCTCTCCAATCTGGAATATGCGCCGCTGGCGGAGATTATGGGCCGCGTGGTCGGGGCGTCGGAATATTTCAACTGCTCCGCGCCGGACACCGGCAATATGGAAGTGCTGGCCCGCTACGGCACGCCGGAACAGCAGGAACAATGGCTGAAGCCGCTGCTGGACGGCACGATCCGCTCCTCCTACGTAATGACGGAGCCGGAGGTCGCCTCTTCCGACGCGACCAATGTCGCGACGACCATTGTAGCGGACGGGGACGATTATGTGATTAACGGCCGCAAATGGTGGATTTCGGGCGCTTTCGACCCGAATACGAAGCTGTTCATCCTGCTGGGCAAGTCGTCCCAGGACGGGCCGCGCCACCAGCAGCATTCGCAGATACTGATCCCCGTCGGCACGCCCGGCATAGAGATCGTCCGCCCGCTGGACGTGTTGAACGCGGTGCACTCGCCCGGCGGTCATGCGGAGATGATCTTCAAGGATGTGCGCGTGCCCAAGGCCAATCTGATCCTGGGCGAAGGGCGCGGGTTCGAAATCGCGCAGGGCCGTCTGGGGCCGGGCCGCATCCACCATTGCATGCGCCTGATCGGTCAGGCGCAGCGGGCGCTGGAATATATGGCGCACCGGGTGGAAAACCGGGTCGCCTTCGGCCGCAAGCTGGCCGATCAGGGCAGCATCCGGCAGGACATCGCCCTTTCCTTCTGTGAGATCGAGCAGGCGCGCCTGCTGACGCTGAAGGCCGCCGACGCGATGGACCGGTACGGAAACAAGGTCGCGAAAGACCTGATCGCCGCGATCAAGATTGTCGCGCCGCGCATGACCCAGACGGTCGCCGACCGGGCGATGCAGGTCTTCGGCGGCATCGGCATGGCCAGCGACTTCCCGCCTGCCTCCGCCTTCATGAGCGCGCGCTACCTGCGCTTCGCGGACGGCCCGGACGAGGTGCACATGGCCCAGCTCGGCAAGCTGAAGATCGCCGAACTGAACCAGTTGCCGGTGCGCTGAGATTGTGACCGCGAAGGCAGGGATCATGCTGATGAGCGCCCAGGATCAGACCGACAACCACGCCACCATGCGCCTGGGCGGCGCATGGTGGATGGTGGCGGTCCTGTTCGGCCTCTATGTGCTGAGCTGGATCGACCGGCTGATCGTGTCGATGCTGGTGACGCCGATCAAGGCGCATCTGCTGCTGTCCGACGTGCAGATCAGCATGATCACCTCCACCTCCTTCGCGATCTTCTATGCCATTTTCGGCCTGCCGCTCGGCTGGGCGGCGGATCGTTTTTCGCGGCGCTGGATCATCTTCGGCGGCGTCGTCGTCTGGGGCCTCGCCACCACCGCCTGCGGCTTCGCGGAAAGTTATGAGGCGCTACTGATCGGGCGCATCTTCGTGGGGATCGGCGAAGCGGCGCTGCTGCCCGCCGCCTATTCGCTGATCGCGGACGCCTTTCCCCCTAATCTGCTGACCCGCGCCACATCGACCTTCCAGACGGCGGGCAAGGTGGGATCTGCCACCGCCTTCGCGCTGGGCGGCATCGCCATCGCCTTCGCGGCGGCGCATAGCGGCATCCATATTCCCTTTCACGGCCCCGCCGAGCCCTGGCAGTTGGTCATGATGATGGTCGGCGTGCCGGGCATATTGCTGGCCCTGCTGCTGTTCACCTTTCCCGATCCCGGCCGCCGCCGGACGCCCGGCACATCCGCCGACGGGGAGCAGAAGGGGCTGATCAGGGCCTTCGTCCGCCAGAACTGGAAGCTGCTGGCGCTGATGCTGGTGGGCACGTCCGCCCTCGCCATGTGCGGCTATTCCATGACCAATTGGGTGCCCGCCTATATCGAGCGGCATTTCGGGTGGAAGCCGGTGCAATATGGCTTCGCGCTCAGCCTGATGAACATCGTTTCCGCCGTGTCGCTGGTGGTGAACGGCTGGATCGTCGACCGGCTGTTCGCGGGAGGGATGAAGGACGCGCATCTGCGCTTCTACGGCTGGCTGATCCTGGGCTTCCTGCCGGTGATCGCCTACATGTTCTTCGCGACGAACCCCTATGTCTTCCTGGCCTGCTATTGCGTGGCGCAGTTCATCACCGTGCCCTTCATGGTCTATGTCTCGTCGGTCATGGGACTGATCGCGCCTGCGACGATCCGGTCGCGGATGCTGGCATCCTTCCTGTTCGTCTTCACCATTTTGGGTCAGGGTGCAGGCCCCGCCATCGTCGCCGCGCTGACCCAATATGTCTTCCGTGACGAGGGCGCGCTGGGCCAGTCGCTGGCGGTCGTCGTCACCGCCAGTTCCATCATCGCCCTCATCTCCTTCCGCATGGCGCTGAGATATCTCGCGCCCGCCATCGCTTCCCGAAAGGACGTTTGATGTCTTTGACCATCGGCGGGGTCGATCCCGCGCGCCGCGACCAGCTTGCCCTTGCCGACGAGCGGGTGACCTATGACTGGCGCCAGTTGGACGAACTGCTCAACCGGGCGGCCAACGCGCTGAACGGGCTGGACCTGACCGAGCGGCGGGTGGCGGTGTTCGCGCCCAACAGCGCGGAAACGGTGATCGCCTATGTCGCCTGTCTGGAGGCGGGCATTTCGAGCGTGCCGGTCAGCTTTCACCTGACCCCTTCGGAGGCGGCCTATATATTGAAGGACAGCGGCGCGGTGGCGCTGCTCGTCGGGCCGGAGACGATGGAGGCGGGACTTGCCGCCGCACAGGAGGCCGGCGTCGGAACGGTGATCGGCTGGCGTTGCCCGGATCGCGAAGGCGTCGTCCATTGGGAGGACTGGATCGCCGCCGCTTCCACCGGGGAGCCGGACCATGACGTGCCGCCCCTGCCGCACCTCCATTACACCTCCGGCACCACCGGGCGGCCCAAGGCGACCGAGACGCCGCCGCAATATTTCCCCCGCATCGCCACGGTAAAGGCGCTGGCCGAAGCAATCCGCCAGCGAGTCACGCCCTCGCCGGGGATCGCCGTGGGTCCGCTTTATCATACCGGCCCACTGGGCATGGCCCGCAACGTCTTCGGCGGCATGAGCCTGATCACCGTCGAGCATTTCGACGCGGAAAAGACGCTGGCGCTGATCGAGAAATATAAGGTCGCCGGGTCGGTGATGGTGCCGACGCATTTTCAGCGGATGCTGGCGCTGCCGGAGGATATCCGGGCGAAATATGACGTGTCGAGCATCCAGCGCCTCGCCCATACCGGCGCGGCCTGCCCCCGCGCCGTCAAGCAGGCGATGATCGACTGGTTCGGGCCGGTGCTGGTGGAGGCATATGGCGGGACGGAGGCGGGATCGACCACCTTCATCACGTCGCAGGAATGGCTGGAACGGCCGGGGTCCGTCGGCAAGGCGCTGCCGCCGTTCGAGACGGTGATCTATGGCGAGGACGGGCAGATAGTTGGGCCCAACGAGGTCGGGCAGGTCTATTTCCGCGACAGGACCGGATATGGCATCGTCTATCGCAACGACCCGGAAAAGACCGCCGCCGCCCATATCGCGCCGGGCGTCTTCACGCTGGGCGAGATGGGCTATGTCGACGCGGAGGGGTATCTCTTCATCACCGACCGCGTGTCCGACATGATCGTGAGCGGCGGGGTGAACATCTACCCAGCCGAATCCGAACATGTGCTGCTGCGCCATCCCAAGGTGGCGGACGTCGCCGTGGTCGCCGCGCCCAACGCCGAAATGGGCGAGGAAGCGCGGGCGCTGGTCATTCCGAAGGACGCGGGCGATCCGCCCACGGCGGAGGAACTCAACGCCTTCTGCCGGGCGAACCTGGCCGGATATAAATGCCCGCGCGGCTATGAGATGGTCGACGATATCGGCCGCACCGTCATGGGGAAGGTCAACAAGAAGGCGCTGCGCCAGCGCTTCTGGCCCTCCGACCGGACCATCGGGGGCTGATCGGGATGCGCCTCATTCTGCCCCTGCTGCTGTTGCTCGCCGCCTGCGCGCCTTCGGGCGAGGCGCGGCGCGACGGCAGCGACTGGCCCGGCTATGGCGGGATCGACGAAAATCATTACAGCCCTCTCACCGAAATCAACGACGGCAATGTCGGCAGGCTGAAGCTCGCCTGGCATCATGACATTGGCGGCGGCGGGGCGAGCCTGTCAGCGCCCATCGCGGTGGACGGCATCCTCTATTATGCGTCGGGCTACAGCGTGATCCATGCGCTGGACGCCGCGACAGGCCATGAACTGTGGACCTACGATCCGCAAAGCTGGAAGGTCGCCGGGCAGAAGATGCGCGCCGCCTGGGGTGTGCGCGGCATTGCCTATGACAATGGCATGGTCTTCACCGGGACCATCGACGGGCGGCTGATCGCGATCAATGCCCGCACCGGCCATCCCGTCTGGAGCACCCAGACCATCGGCAAGGATGACGAGCGCTATGTCACCGGCGCGCCATGGGTGTTCAAGGACAAGGTGGTGATCGGCCATGGCGGGGCGGACTTCGCGCCGGTGCGGGGCTATGTGACCGCCTACGACCAGCGGACGGGAAAGCAGCTTTGGCGCTTCTACACCGTGCCGGGCGATCCGAAACTGGGTTTCGAGAATAAGGCAATGGCCATGGCCGCCCGGACCTGGACCGGCGAATGGTGGAAATATGGCGGCGGCGGAACGGCATGGAACGCCATGGCCTATGACCCCCAATATAACCGGATTTACATCGGCATCGGCAATGGATCGCCCTGGAATCAGAAGATCCGTTCGCCGGGCGGCGGGGACAATCTGTTCCTCTGTTCCATCGTCGCGCTGGACGCGGATACCGGGGAATATGTCTGGCATTACCAGACCAATCCGGGCGAGACGTGGGACTTCAACAGCGCGATGGATATCGAGCTGGCGCGGTTAAAAATCGCCGGGAAGGAGCGCGACCTGCTGATGCACGCGCCGAAGAACGGCTTCTTCTACGTGATCGACCGGGCCACGGGAAAGCTGATCTCCGCCCGCAACATCGTGCCGGTCAGCTGGGCGAGCGGCATCGATATCAGGAGCGGACGGCCCATTGAAAATCCGGCGGCGCGCTATCCGGACGGGAAGCCCGCCATCGTCTACCCCTCCCCCTTCGGCGCACATAATATAGAGGCGATGTCGTTCAATCCGGGGACCGGCCTCGTCTATATTCCGGCGATGGATCAGGGGCGGGTCTATATCGACCCGGCCGAGCCATTGCAGGGCTGGAAGCATCTGAACGGTCAGCGGATCAGCACCGGCACCGGCGCGCCGCCCGCGGGCGTGGCGCCGGATCGGCCCGCCACCAGCTTCCTCCTCGCCTGGAACCCGGCGACGCAGAGCGAGGCGTGGCGCGTGCCCATGCCCGGCATTCGCGGCGGCGGAGGGACGGCGACGACGGCGGGCAATCTGCTGTTTCAGGGCAATGCGGCGGGGAAATTCGTCGCCTATGCGGCGGACAGTGGGAAGCCGCTCTGGTCCTTCGACGCGCAGACGGCGGTGATGGCGCAACCCATCAGCTATCGGGCGCGTGGACGGCAATATGTGACGGTAATAGCCGGATCGCGCTTTCCAAGCGCCACGGGCATGGGGAAGGAATGGAACTACCGCACCCAACAATGGCGCGTCCTCACCTTCGCGCTGGACGGCAAGGCAAGCCTGCCGCCGGTGCAGCCGGTCGAGACGCCCGTGATCGACATGCCCGACTTTACCGTCGATCCAGCCAAGGCCGCCGTCGGTGCAGGCGTTTTCGGGCAGCGCTGCTCCATCTGCCACGGCGCCAACGCAGTGTCGGGCGGCATGGCGCCGGACCTGCTCCAGTCGGGCGTGCCGCTGGACAAGGCCAGCTTCGAGGAGGTGCTGCGCAAGGGCATTCTCCGCGAACGGGGCATGCCCCGCTTCGAGGAGCTGACGGATGCCGAGATCGAAGCTTTGCAACATTATTTCCGCCAACGCGCTCGCGAAGTGCTGGCCGCGCAAGCAGCGGCCAAGCCGGGCGCACAGACAGATAGAGGCTTGAATGAAGGTCAATGACGTCGTCACCTATGAGGTGGAAGGCCCCATCGCGGTCATCACGGCCCATTCGCCGCCCGTGAACGCGCTCTCCAGCGCCGTGCGGCAGGGCATAGCGGGCGCGGTGCAGACCGCCCTTGGCGACGGCAGCGTGGGGGCCATGGTGCTGATCTGCGAAGGACGCACCTTCTTCGCCGGGGCGGACATCACCGAATTCGGCAAGCCACCGGTCGAACCAACGCTACGCAACCTGCAACTGATCGTGGAAAATGCGACCAAGCCAGTGATCGCCGCGATCCATGGCACGGCGCTGGGCGGCGGGTTGGAATTGGCGCTGGTGGCGCATTACCGCATCGCCGTTCCTTCGGCCAAATGCGGGCTGCCGGAAGTCAATCTGGGCCTGCTGCCGGGCGCTGGCGGCACGCAGCGTCTGCCGCGCATCGTCGGGATCGAAAAGGCGCTGGACCTCACCACCTCCGGCGCGCCGGTCGGCGCAAGGGCCGCGAAGGAAATGGGGCTGGTCGACGAACTGGCGCAGGGCGATCTGCGCGCCGACGCCATCGCCTTCGCCCGGCGCGTGCTGGAGGAGAAGCGGCCGCTGCTCAAGGTTCGGGACCGCACTGAAAAGCTGGACGAGGCGCGGGGCAAGCCGGAAATCTTCGCCGATTTCCGTAAGGCCAATGCCCGGAAATTCCGGGGCTTCAAGGCGCCCGAACATATTATCCGCTGCGTCGAGGCCACGCTGGAGAAGTCCTTCGACGAGGGCATGGTCTATGAGCGGGAACTGTTCAACGAACTTCAGTCCGACAGCCAGTCCGCCGCCCAGCGCCACGTCTTCTTCGCGGAACGGCAGGCGGCCAAGATCGACGGCATTCCCGCCGATACGCCGGTCCTGCCCATCGCGAAGGTCGGCGTAATCGGCGCGGGCACGATGGGCGGCGGGATCGCGATGAACTTCGCCAATGTCGGCATTCCGGTGACCATCGTGGAGGCGAAGCAGGAAGCGCTGGATCGCGGCATCGGCATCATTCGCAGCAATTATGAAGCCACCGCGAAGAAGGGCCGGATGAAGGCAAAGGATGTCGACACGCGCATGGGCCTGCTGACCGGCTCCGTGGCGATGGAGGATCTGGCCGACTGCGACCTGATCATAGAGGCGGTGTTCGAAAATCTCGACGTGAAGCGGGAGGTGTTCGGGAAACTCGACGCCATCGCCAAACCGGGCGCGATCCTGGCCACCAACACCAGCTATCTCGACATTGACGATATCGCCGGCGCCACCAAAAGGCCGGAAAGCGTCTGCGGGCTGCACTTCTTCTCCCCCGCCAATGTGATGAAGCTGCTGGAGGTCGTCCGTACGAAGGATACGAAGCCTGATATCGTCGTGACAGCGATGAAGCTGGCCAAGACCATCGGCAAGATCGGCGTGCTGGTCGGCAACGGCTTCGGCTTTGTCGGCAATCGCATCCTCGCGGCGCGCAACGCGCAGGCGGACCGGCTGGTGCTGGAGGGCGCGACGCCTTGGGCGGTGGACAGGGTGCTTTACGATTTCGGCTTTGCCATGGGGCATTTCCAGATGCGCGATCTGGTGGGGCTGGACGTCGGCTGGAACCGGGACGCCACCAGTTCCGCCAATGTGCGCGAAATCCTCAACGAAATGGGCCGCCATGGGCAGAAGACGAAGGGCGGCTATTATGACTATGACGATAACCGCAAACAGACGCCCTCCCCCATCGCGATGCAGGTCATAGAGGAATTCGCGGCGAAACAGGGCATCGAACGGCGCGAAGTGAGCGACGCGGAAATCCATGACCGCATCCTCTTCGCCATGGTAAATGAGGGCGCGCGCATCCTGGACGAAGGCATCGCTGCGCGGGCGTCGGACATCGATATCGTCTGGGTCACCGGCTATGGCTGGCCGAAATATCGCGGCGGCCCGATGTTCTGGGCGGATTTGCAGGGGCTTCCCACGGTGCTGGAGAAGTTGAAGACGCTGGAGGCCACCCATGGCGAGGCATTCACCCCCTCTCCGCTGATCGAGCGGCTGGTGGCGCAGGGCAAGGGGTTCAGGGACGCATGATGAAGGGCAACCGCGTCGCCATCACCGGGGTCGGCGAAACCCCCTTCCTGCGCAAGGGCGAGGAAGGCGTCATGAAGATGATGACCCGCGCCAGCCTGGCCGCCATTGCCGATGCGGGCCTGACGCCGAAGGATATCGACGGCTATATCTCCAACAAATATGCGGGGCACGGGTCGGACGAGGTCGCCTTTGCGATAGGGGCTGGCGAAAAACGCTTCTGCGCCACCACCGACAGCGTGGGCGGCACAGCGACCTCCGGACAGGCGCTGCAACTGGCGCAGATGGCGATAGAGGCGGGTCTGGCCCGGCACGTGCTGGTGCCCTATGCGATCCAATCGACCAAGCCGGGCGGCGTCTATGGCTTCCATGCGCGGGAACCGCAAAAGGCGGGGATAGAGATGCCGGTCGGCTTCTTCGGCCAGCCCACCTATTTCGCGACCATGGCGAACCGCTATGCCCATGAATATGGCATGACGGAGGAGGAGCAGGCGTCCGTTCCCATGACCTACCGGGCATGGGCGGTGCTGACGCCCGGCGCGCAACGGCGCGATCCGATGGATTTCGAAGCCTATCGCCAGTCGCCGATGATCTCCACGCCTTTGCGGGCGGCGGATTGCTGCCTCACCACCGATGGCGGCGGCGCCTATGTGGTGAGCGCCGTGGAGGAAGCGCGCGACATGCCGCATCCAGTGGTGAGCGTGCGGGGATTGGGCCTCGGTTTCAACAATTGGCCGCAGGGGGTGCTGTTCACCCAGACGCCCTGCACCTACGATTTTCCGGGCGAGGCGTCGGCGAAGCTCGCCTATGCCATGGCGGGTTGCGATCCCAAGGATCTGGACCTCGCGCAAATCTATGACGGCTTCACCATTTCCGCGCTGGTGCAGACAGAGATGCTGGGGCTGTGCGAACGGGGCGAAGGCCCCCGCTTCTATGCGGCGGGCCATGGGATGCCGGGCGGACGGATGCCGGTCAACACCAGCGGCGGGCATATGTCGGGCGGCTATGTGCCGGGCATGAACCTGCTGATCGAAGCGGTGCGGCAGTTGCGCGGGCAGGAGGGCGAACGACAGGTGCCCGACGCCAAATTGTGCGCCGTCGCCGGGCTGGGCGGCAATAATCATTCCACCACCATCCTGGCGCGGAGCTGATCCATGGGCATTCCTATTTACCCTCCCAGGATCGAAGACCCGCTGTTCCAGGGCTATTATGACGGGCTGGAAGCGGGCGAACTGCGCATCACCGCCGATGCGGAGACAGGCGAATGGATATGGTATCCGCCGGAGGTCATCCCCGGAAAACCCGACGCCGTGCTGGAGTGGCGCGCCGTTTCGCCGGAGGGCAGCGCCTATAGCTTCACCACCGTGATCCGCAGCCTGTTGCCGGGCGATCATAAGGGCGAAGTGCCCTTCACCGTGATCCTGTTCGAACCGGACGACGCGCCGGGCGTGCGGGTGCCGGGCATTCTGGTCGATGCGGAGGGCGTCGAGCCGCGCTGCGGGATGCGGCTGCGCTTTCGGGCCGTGCAGGCGGGGGATCACAAGATAGCCGCCTTCGCGCCCGTCGGGTGAGGAGGGAATATGAAGTCATCCGTTCCCATCCCCGTTCGGGCTGAGCCTGTCGAAGCCCTTTCCTGTCTTGAAGAAAAGAAAAGCCCTTCGACAGGCTCAGGGCGAACGGGGGTTGGGTTTACGGATTTGTCTAAAACGGCCCTTGCGCGTCGCGAGATATTATTGAGCGGGGCCGGCATGGCTCTCGCCAGTTGCGCGCCATCGGCGGGAATCGGGCGAACCATCGGCCCGAAACCTCTCGCTCTCGCCGACTTCACCCTGGTCCGCGACAATCTGGACGCGCCGGAAGGGATAGCGAGCAGTCCCGACGGCCGCCTGTTCATCTCCAACGGCGGCGGTGCCATCGGCGTGCTGGAGCAAGACGGCACGCTGCGCCAGATCGGCAAGGCGCTGGCGCCCAACGGCGTGGCGGTCGACCGGGACGGGCGCGTCATCGTCGCCAATATGGGCTTGCTCAGCCAGGGGCCGGGTCCGTTGCAGCGGATCGACGTGGCGACCGGGACGATCGAAACGCTGGTGTCGGAACTGGAGGGTCGCCAACTCGTCGCCTCCAACGGACCGGCGACAACGCGCAACGGCGACATTTACTGCACGCACAGCAGTTGGGGGCCGATCGGGAATATCGGCACGACGACGGCGGCGGGTTTCATCTACAGGGTCGCGCCCGACGGCAGGGCGTCCATCGTCGCCCGCGGTTTGCGCGGAGTGAACGGCCTCTGCCTCGATGCGCGGGAACGCTATCTCTATGCCTCTCTGACGGCGGAAGGACGCATCCGCCGCTGGCGGAGGCAGCCGGACGGTTCGCTCAACGATCCGCAGGATTACGGCCCGCTACTGGGCGTGGTCGTTCCCAATCATCAGGCCAGGGATATTCGCGCCATCGTCTCGGCGGAGCGGGCGGACCTTGGCTATTGCGACGGGATCGCCTTCGATGCGGTGGGGAATCTCTGGGTGACATTGCCCTTCGCGAACCGCATCGTCGCCATCACGCCGGACGGGCGGAAGGTGGATATCGTCCATGATCCGGAGGGCCGGATGCTCTCCAGCCCGACCAACCTTTGCTGGGGCGGCGCGGACTTGCGCGATCTCTATGTCGTCTCGCGGGCCAGCGGCGTAGTGGTGAAGGCGCGAACAGACGTCGCCGGTCTACCTTTGGCGAACTGGCCCCGGGTTTAAACTGCGCAGGCGTCCGTCAACCTCCCAGAAACTGCTGGCGCATCCTGTAATAATCGTCGCTCGGATATTTCTCGCTATGCTGACCGGCGGGCCACTGCGCATAGGTCGTTTCCGACGGGAAAGCGGGAGACGTATAGTCCGAAAGCCCCCGGCGCCGGATGATCTTCCATTCGCCGTTGCGCCGTTCCAGATCGTCCAGATAGCGGCCCTGGAAGAAGACATCCTCCTCCCCCGCGCCATCCTTCCGGTCGCGACGATGCTGCGCGAAATAATAGCATTCGGAAAAGGCCCGATCACCGTTCACCTCGACCGAGACGTTGGAGATATGGTGGCAGGCATATTTGAGGCCGGAGATGATCTTGAAGGCGAAACCGACGAAATCGGAGGACTTGCCCTCGAACTTCCCATGTTTGTGCGTCGATTCCGGCCAGAAGAGCGACCGCAGCAAAGCCTCGTCCGCCCGGTCGTTGGACCGGGCATAGGCATGGAGCAGTTCGGTGATCGCCTGTTTGGATTCGATCACATCCAGACGTTCGGCCATGCTCAACGGCCTGCCCTTCGCCTTGACGGGCGCGGCGGAAACCTGCCCCGCCGCAGCCAGCCCGAAAGGCGCGGCCAAAATGGCTGCCAACGTTCCGCGACGATCCTGTTCCATGCTCATTCTCCCGCCATTTCAAGCAGGCCCGGTTCGGCCTTGAGGCGGGGCAGCACTTCCTTCTCGAACAGGCGCAGGCTGCGCCACGAGACTTCGGGGTCCAGCCCGCCCAGCAGCGCGTGGAAAGTGACCGCCGTGCCGCGCCCCAGCCCCTTGAGATAGGCGAAACATTCGTCCGGCGTCAGCAGCTTGATATTGGGCATGGCCTTCAGCCCTTCTATCGTCTCGGCCGCGCTGTAGCGGGTCTGTCCGGTGCCGCGTTCCTCCGCCCATTGCGCATAGGTGTTGGTCGCATAGGCGACATGCGGCGCGACCAAAGGCCAGTCGCGGTCCGGATCGTCCGACACATAGAGGAAGCTGGCGGCAGGCTTGCGCAGTTCCTCCGGCGGCCCGAAGCCCGCCTTTTCGCGCTCCTCCCTGTAGAGGGTGAAGAGGTCGGGATGGCCGGGGAAATATTGATATCCCCCCTTGGCAGCGCGGATGGCGGACTTGTCGGTCGATCCGCCCATATAGATTTTCGGGCCGCCCGGCGTGGCAGGCGCGGGCGTGACGCGAACGGTGCGGCCGCGAAATTCGAAAGGCTCGCCGGTCCAGGCGTTTTTCAGCGTCGCCATCGCCTCGTTCATGATGGCGAGCCGTTTCGTGATGTCGCGGTCGAACATCTCGAACTCATGCGGGCGATAACCCATGCCTGCCGTCAGCCAGATGCGGCCCGGCGCGATATTGTCGAGCACGGCAAGGTCTTCGGCCAGACGCAGCGGATCGTGCATCGTTACCACCAGCGCCGAAAGATGCGCGACGATCCTCTCCGTCGAGCCCAAAATCGAAGCCGCCTGGATCATGGAGGACGGGCAATAGCCCCCCTCCGCACCATGATGTTCGGCCAGGAAGACCTGGGTGAAGCCGACCCTGTCCGCCCATTGCGCCTGTTCGATGGCAGTGCGGTAAAGCAGCGGATGCGGCGCGCCGAAATCCGGGCGGTTCATGTCGTAGCGAAGGTTCAGTTGCACCTTGGCGGTTCCTCTCTTCTTGTCCTGTCAGGCGGCCGAGACGCGGGACTGGATGCGTCCCTTCACGTCCGCGGCCTGCATCGCCCTGCCGCTGTCGATCAGCGCGTCGATCTCTGCGGCCGAATAGCCGACCTCGCTCAATATCTGCCGCGTATGTTCGCCCAGCCGGGGGGCGGAACCCTTGGCCCGGCCCTGCGTGCGGCTGAAATGCATGAAGCTGCCGAACTGGCGCACATGGCCATACATGGAATCGAAATTCTCGATCACGCGGTTGCTGTCCGTTGCCCAATCCTGCCAGAGCGCCTCGCGGACCCAGCTTGTCTCGCGGGCAATCTCGCTCGGCGCGCCTGCGGCTTCCAGCAGCGCATGGGCCTCTTTGCCGCTCTTGTTCGCGAAGAACGGCCTCAGCGCGTCCAGCAAGGCAGCGTCATTGGCCGAACGGTCGCGGGCCGTGGCCAAGCGGGGATCGGCCAGCCACTCCTCCTGCCCCACCGCCCTGGCCAGCGCGGCAAACCGCTCGTCCGACCGGCAGGACACGCAGAGCCATCCGTCACTCGTCCGGTAAATCCGGTCGAGCGCATTGAAACCCGCCTGCTCCCGGTCTAGCCGGAAGCCGTAGACGACCCGCTTATCGGCATCGAGAAAATGTTCAGAGGTCGTCCACAGGCTCGAATGAAGCTGCGGAATCTCCATATAATCGCCCTTCCCGGTGACGGCGCGATGTTCCAGCCCCATCAAAATGCCCGCCGCGCCCAGAAAGCCGTTATTATAATCCTCGTTGCCGAACACGGCGCGGGTCGGCGGATTGCCCTCGCCCCCGCCCTCATAGAGCAGGCCGGTCCAGCCCGACACCAAAGGCGCAAAGCTCTTGAGCAACGACTTCGGCCCCTTCGACCCATAGCCGGGCAGATAGACGTAGAGCAGGCGCGGATTGATCTTCGCCAGCGCCTCATGACCGATGCCCAGCTTGTCCGCCTTGCCGGGGCGAAGGTTGTGCGTGACCACATCCGCCGTCGCCACCAGCTTCAGCGCCGCCTCCAGCGCTTCGGGATGTTTGAGGTTGAGCACGATATCGCGCTTGCCGCGCTGAGCCGCGTCGAAACAGTCGGGCAGCGGGCGCATCTGGTCGCCGCCGGGCGTCTCCACTTTGATGACGTCCGCGCCAAGGTCCGACAGCAGGCGTCCACCATAGCCGACCGCGAAGAAGGAGGAGAAATCCACCACCCTGATGCCCTCCAGCGGCCGGTCGAGCGGCTTGCCCTCAGCGGCAAACGCGACCCGGCGGCGGGCGATCAGGTCGGCCAGAGCATCGTTGTCCGCCCCCACCTCCGGCGCGGGACGGGGCGCGGCGGCTGGCGCATTGGCCATGCGCACGGCAGGCGCGGCCTGATGGATAGTGCCGAAATCCTTATCCGGCATCGAAATGCGCTGGCCGACAAATTCCACCTGATCGTCCAGCAACACTTCGGCAGGCTCCAGCACCGGCAGCGCCGCCACGTCCGCCGCCTGGAACAGCGCGATCCATTCGGCGCGGGGCTTTGCCTTGAACGCCTCGAATATCTCGACGCGGGCGATATGATATTCCTCGTCGGTCAGCGGCACCGACATTTCCGGCGCGGTCACGGTCTGCACCCGGTTGCCGAAGCCCAGCACGTCCATAGCCGCCTTGAACCCGCCCTGACCGCCGGTGTGCATCTGAAGATAGAGACCGTCCGCGCATTCGAACATGCCCGTCACCAGCCGGGTCTTGCCGAAACGGTCCACCGCGCCGGAATCGCCCGCCTTGATGTAGCTGATGCCCTCTTCCTGCCACCAATTGTTCATCGGCGACTGGGCCAGCATGGCGTCGAGCAGGGACGCCTCCACCTGCTGCCCCTTGCCGATGTGGCGGCGGGCGCGGATCGCCGCCAGAGCGCCGATCACGCCCAGAAACGCCTGCCCATAATGCAGCGCCGGATGGCCGAGATAGACCGGACCGGGCCGGAAACTGCTGGAACGGTCGATCATCGTCCCCAGCAACGCGGCGGCGAGGGATTCGCCATAAGGCCGGTCCGCGAAGGGCGTGTCCGAACCATAGGCCGTCAACGCGCACACGACCAGTTCGGGAAAATCGCGCGCCAGGCTTTCGCCATCGAGGCCAAGGGCAACCGCATCTTTCTCCTCCAGCGCATGGATGAAGATGTCAGCCCCCTCCAACAGACCGCGCAACGACTGGAGACCATCCGCCGCCCGCACATCCAGCTCGACACTGCGCTTCGACCGGTCCCACGCCTTGCGGCTGAGGTCATGGGCGAAGAAGGCGCCGCCCTTCGGCTCGACCTTCAGCACGTCCGCGCCATGGTCGGCCAGCAGCATGGCGGCGATGGCGACAGGCATTTGATCCGCCAGTTCGATGACGGTCAGGTGATCCAGTGGACGGGGCATTGCATCACTCCCAGGGCAGGATCGGTCCTGCCGCCTCTCATGAAATTATCTTACGCATTTTCGCCGGAACAAAAAATGCTCATGAGTGCAGGAAACACCAGTTTGATCCCAAGCGCAAGTAATTTTGCACCATGGGTTCAAATTCATTCCGCCGCCCCATCTTTCCCGCTCCTGCCTTTCCCGGCCAGACGGGATGGATCGTAACGGGGCCGGTCCATCTGGAAACTGTCGCTGTTGCGGACATACCAGCCGCTGCCATGGGTGCGGCCGATCAGCTTCATCGCCGGTATATCGAAATAGACCCGCTCCCGGTCGGTGACGAATTCGTCCTGGATGTGCGCCATCATTATTTCGCCGATCACCACCGTCTGCATCGCGCCTATGTCCATCGCGGCGACCTTGCGGCATTCGAAGCTGACCGGGCTGGACGCGATGCGCGGCGGCGCGACGACGACCGAGGGCGCGATTTCGATACCGGCATAGTCGATCTCGCTCACGTCGGCGGGCGCGTCGACGCTGCACAGGTTCATCTTTTCCGCATCCCCCTCGCAGACCAGATTGACCACGAATTCCCCGGTGGCGATGATGTTGGAGGCGGTGTTCTTGAGGCCACGGGACGCCGGTTCCTTGAGCAACCCCAACGCCACCAGCGGCGGTTCCGTGCCGACGCAATTGAAGAAGCTGTACGGCGCGGCGTTGACGATGCCGTCCGCCGACCGGCTGGTGATCCAGGCGATAGGGCGCGGCGTGATCGTCGAATTGACGATCTTGTACCGCGTGATCATCGGCAGTTCGCGCATGTCGAATTGCATGAGTCCGGCCCCCTGCCCTATTGCGCCGCCTTGGCGGCCGCCTTCGCGGCGGCGCGGGCCTTGAAGCGTTCGCGGGCGCGGGGCACTTCCTCGCCCGCCTGGCATGTGTGGCAATAGACCAGTTCCAGCGCATGGGTCGCCGCCAGATCGCCGCTCTCCGCCTGATGGAGCATCCGTTTCGTCAATTCCACCGCATGGCGATTGCCGTCGCCTATGGTCCGTCCAAGCGCGACGGCTTCGTCCACCGCCGTGCCCGGCGCCACGAGACGGCTGACGATGCCCAGCGACAAAGCCTCCGCCGCGTCCAGCGTGCGGCCGGAAAAGATGATCTCCGCCGCTCGCGCCCGGCCCAATTGCTTCGTCAGGAACCAGGCCGCGCCGCCGTCCGGCACCAGCCCATATTCCAGGAAAGGCGCCGCGAAGCGCGCATCGTCCGCCGCGAAGATCATGTCGCAGGCCATGGCAAGGCTCCACGCCACGCCGTACGCGCCGCCCTCCACCGCCGCGACGGTGGGGATCGGCAGGGCGCGGACCCGGCTGATGATCCGCTGCCCCATTTCCAGCCGCGCCGCGAGCGCCAGCGCGCCCTCCCCCCTTGCGGGCGGCAGCTTCACGTCGCCGCCGCTGGAAAAATAGCCCTCCGCCCCGCTGATGATCAGCAGGCGGGCGGGCGTCGCATTTTCAAGGGTGTCTAGCGCGGCCGAAAATTGCTCCCACATCGCGAAGGACACGGTGTTCCGCGCGCGCGGGCGATTGAGGATGATATGCGCGATCCCCTGATCTTCATGCACGAACAGCAATTCAGGGGTTTCGCTTACCGCGTTCATCTCTCGCTCTCCATTCCTGCGCCTTCCGGCGGGCACGGGAACTGACTAGCCGACCGCCTGTTCCTCTTCAAGTAAATTTGCATCAATGTGCAAATTTATGCCGCAACCACCCTGGGACGCTGGGGCGCGGGCAAGGCGTCCATGCCGCGTTCGGCTATGTCCTTGATCAACGCCTCCACCTCCTTGCGGGCCGCGCCCTTCAGCGCTCCCAGCAGGCCGGTCAGATAACTGCCCACCAGCCGCACGATGATCTCATCGTCCGCGATCCGCCCCTGCGCCCAGTCGTTGATCGTCGCATATTCGAAGCGCACCAGATCCTCGACCAGCTTGTCGACCTCCACCCAGGGTTGAAGCTGCTTCTTCGCCTCCAGCACCTCTATCCACTGGCGGTTATGGTGCACGGCGGGCGAGTGCATCGCCGCCCAGATGTCATGGTCGACGTCGGAGCTGAAATAGAGCGCCATGATCGCCTTGATATAATTGCGGATCTTGCGGTTCCGCTGCACGACGGAGATCATGCGCTCCAGATTATGCTGCATCGTGCCCGGTTCGCTCGAATAGGCGATCTTGCTCACATATTCGTCGAAATATTCCTGAATGGCCGACGCGATCATCCGCTCGCGGGTCTGGAACGCGTTGTAGAGCGTGCGCTTGGCCACGCCTGCGCGCTGGCCGATCTCGTTCATGCTCAGCGCGGCGATGCCCTGTTCGGCGATGACCTTGCGGGTTTCCTCCAATATCCGGCGGCGGCGTTCGATGATCGCCGGACTGGAATAGGTCTGGGGCCGTTCGCCGCTTTCCTTCAATTCTTCGCTCGCTTTACTCGCCAAAGCCGATCGCCTTCGTTGCACATGCGTTCCAATGACAGGATCATAGCCGGATTGCATGAACGTGCAAATTTATCATTTTCATGAAACGGGGCCTCGCATCACTTGCCCTTGGGCGCGGTTTCCCGCGCGCGCTGGCGGATATAGTGGCGCAATCCTTCCAGTTCCGCGTCGGTCAACTGGCTGAACGAACCCATGCCCCGCGCCATCAGCGCGCCGTCATGGACCACCGCCCTGAAGGTTTCAGCGTCCAGCGGCACGCCCGATTTGCGCAGGTCCGGCGCCGCGCCGCCCGCCATCATCCCCGCGCCATGGCAGATGACGCAACTGCTGTTGTAGATGCCCGCGCCGACCTTCGCCTTGCCGGCGTCGACGACGAAGGCCGGATCGTCCTGGATCGGCTCGTCCACCGGACCGACCTTCGGCAGTTTCTTCGCACCGCCGATGGTGAAGGTCAGCAACCGCCGCTGCTGCTGGCGATAGTCCCAGTTGGGCGTGTTGGGGAAGCTGCTGCGGAAACTCGTGATGACGCTGACATATTGCTTGCCGCCGACCGAATAGCTGATCGGCGCGGACAATATGCCGTTCTGCGCGGACCAGGACCAGAGCTTGCGCCCCGTGGTCGCGGAAAAGGCGTTGAACATGCCGTCATTGGTGCCCTGAAACACCAGATTGCCCGCCGTCGCCAGCGTACCGCCGTTGAAGACGCCGGGCTGCGGCACCGACCAGGCGATCCGGTTGTTCGCGACGTCATAGGCGACCAGCTTGCTGACGGCGGCGGGCGGAACCAGGTTGGCGGGCGGCGCGCCCAGCCCTGTATTCACCATCATGCCGGGCTTATATTGCCAGTCCTTGATATTCGCCGGATCGACGAAGACGCGCCCGCCCTCCATCACCGGAATATAGCTGTAACCGGTCTTCGGGCTGAACGACATCGCCTGAATGCCGTGCGCGCCATTGGGGAAGGGGTAGAGCATGAACGGCTTGCCGTCGGGATATTGCGCTTCCGGATTGATTTCCGGACGGCCGGTTACGGGGTCGATCCGCTTCGCCCAATTCTGCTTGGCGAATTCGCCCGCCTGGATGAATTTGCCCGTCTCCCGGTCGATCGCGTAGAAAAATCCATTCTTGGGCGCATGCATCAGCACCGACCGCTTCCGCCCGCCGATGACTATGTCGGCCAGTTCGATATCCATCGCATCGTTCCAGTCATGGCTGTTTTCAGGGTTCACCTGATAGTGCCAGACATATTCGCCGGTCTTCACGTCCAGCGCGACGATGGAGGAGAGGTAGAGATTGTCGCCGCCGCCGGGGCTGCGTATCTTGATGTTCCAGGGAAAGCCGTTGCCGGTGCCGATATAGAGGCGGTCATATTTGGCGTCATAGGCCATGGCGTGCCAGACGGAGCCGCCCCCGCCCCATTTCCACCATTCGCCGGTCCATGTCTTGGCGGCGGCCTCCATCGCCTTGTTTTCGAAGCCCTTGGCCGGATCGCCGGGCACGACATACCAGCGCCAGGCTTTCTTGCCGGTCTTGATGTCATAGGCGGTGACATAGCCCCGCGTCGGGCTGTAGTCCGCGCCGCCGAAACCGATCACCACCTTGTCGCCCGCGATCCATGGCGGGCCGGTGATATAGGCGCCCTCCGCCTCGTCCAGCGTCTTGACCGACCAGCGCGGCTTGCCCGTCTTGGCGTCTACCGCGATCAGGCGGCCTTCGCGGGTGGCGGTGAAGACCATGCCGTCCTTATACGCGATGCCCCGCGTGCCCCAGCCTGCCCGCATCCGCCATTGGGCTTCGGGCTGGCTCGCCACGTCGGGATCATATTGCCACAGCAGCTTGCCGGTGCGGGCGTCGACGGCGTGAACGACGCTGAGGCCCACCGCGAAATAGATGACCCCGTCGACCGCGAGCGGCTGGGTATAGCTGTCGAAACTGTCGACATCATAGGACCAGGCAAGGCCGAGCTTTGCGACATTGGCCTCGCCGATCTGCGCGAGCGGGCTGTAATGCTGTTCCTGATCGTCGCCGCCAAAGCTGGACCAGTTGGTCGCGGCAGGCCCGGCGCTCTGTGCCGAGCGGGAGATGACGCCGGTGGAGAGCGCCAGAAGCGCGGCCCCCGCCGCCAGCGCCGAAAATCTTGCCTTCATGGGTCGCATCCTCTTTTCCCGGCGCGCATGGCGGCGCGGCCTTTATTGCACCATCGTGCAATATTATTCCCTTGTCAACGCGTCTGATCGATTGACAGCGCGGCCTTGGCAAATTTAATATTATACCCAGGCTCATATTTCAGGAGCAGGACATGACCGTTCGGGTCGAAAAGCGGGGATCGACCGGCATCGTCACCCTGGATCAGCCGGGGCGGGCCAACGCCTTCACCATGGAAATGCGGGAACAGGTCTGGCGCGCCTTCGAGGATATGGCGGAGGATGAGGAAGTCCGCGCCGTCATCCTGACGGGCGCGAACGGGCAATTCTGCTCCGGCGCGGACACGGGCGACATGGGCCATCAGAGCACGGCGTCCCTCCTGCGCCGGATGCGCTGGCTGCACCGCATGGTGAAGGCGATCAGCGGCATCCGCAAGCCAGTGATCGCGGCGGTCGACGGCGCCTGCGTCGGCGCGGGATGGAGCCTGGCGCTGACCTGCGACATGGTCATCGCCACGCCCGGCGCGCGCTTTTGCCAGAGTTTCGGGCGGATCGGCTATGTCCCCGACGCGGGCGTGACATGGCAGCTCAGCCGCCTGGTCGGGCCGATGCGGGCGAAGGAGATCGTCTATTCCGCCCGCATGGTCGACGCGCAGGAAGCGTTGCGGCTGGGGCTGGTGCTGGAACTGGTGGAGCGCGACGGGCTGATGGCGCGGGCGTTGGATCTGGCGGAATCTCTGGCGCAGGGGCCGACCTTGGCGACCGGCATGGCCAAGCGCCAGTTCGAGGCCGCGCAGGCCCTGTCCCTCGACCAATATCTGGAACTGGAATTCACGATGCAGCCGCTGATGGCCACCACCCAGGACCATCAGGAGGGCATCGCCGCGGCGCGGGAAAAACGGTCGCCGCATTTTCGCGGATCGTGAAGGCGATGCCGGATTCCATGGTTCCCCAGCGGCCCTTGCCCCTGCCCGATCCGCTGTCGGAACCCTTCTGGGCGGGGGCGCGGCGTCATGAACTGCATATGCGGAAATGCGATGCCTGCGGCATCCTCGCCTACCCGCCGGAAATCGCCTGCCGTGCCTGCGGGGGGAGCGAGGCGCGGTTCGTGCCGGTGTCGGGACGGGCGACATTGCATAGCTGGACGGTGCTCCACGAACCGCCTTCGCCCGGCTTTCGCGACCGGCTGCCGGTGATCCTGGCGGTGGTGGAACTGGAGGAGCAGGCGCGCCTGTTGATGAGCGCAAACCTTGTCGACATCGCGCCCGGCGATCTGCGCATCGGCCTGCCGCTGGAAACGCGGTTCGAGGATGTGACGGACGATTGCACATTGGTGCAGTTCGCCCCGGCGGAGCGCTGAACCATGTGGGATTTCAGGAACAAGGTGGCCGTCGCCGGTGTCGGCTACAGCAAGCTGGAACGGCGGTCGGACCGGACGCTGGCGGCGCTGACGCTGGAGGCCTGCGATGCGGCGCTGGCCGATGCGGGGCTGCGGCGCAGCGATCTGGACGGCATCGCCACCTCCCCCGCCATGCCCCGCTATGGCGGCAGGAAGGGCGTGGACGAAGGGATCGACGTCGTGACGCCCTGGTATCTGGCGGGCCTGCTGGGTAGGGCGTCGGGCGTGCAGTGGATCGGTTCGACCAACGGCATGGTGACGCAGAGCCTGATCGACGGGGCTCTGGCAATCATCGGCGGACTTTGCGACCATGTGCTGGTCTATCGCGCCCTGCATGTGCCGGAGGGGCGCTATGTGAATTTCGAATCCTCCCATGCGGTGGGATCGGACCAATATCTGGCACCCTACGGCTTCAGCATGCCGCCTGCCTGGGCGGCAGTAGTGCTGCGCCGCTATTTCGAGCTTTACGGTTATGAGCGGTCGGATTTCGCTCATTATATCGCCAACAACCGCGCCAATGCGCAGCTTAACCCCAACGCCTATTGGCGGGGCAAGCCCATGGCTGCGGAGGATTATCCGGGGGCGCGCATGATCGCCGATCCCATATCCATCCTGGATTGCGACATTCCGGTCGACGGCTGCTGCGCGCTGATCCTGACATCGGCCGAGCGGGCGCGGCATCTGCGCCGCCCGCCCGCCCTGCTAACCGGCTTTGCGGCTTCCGCCTGGCAGGGCGCGGGCGGAACGCCGATGAATATGGAGGATATGTGGGACGGCGCGAAGGATGTGGCGCCGCGGCTGTGGGACGCGACAGGCATGTCCCCGGCGGATGTGGACACGGCGCAGCTTTATGACGGGTTCAGCGTGCTGGTGCTGACCTGGCTGGAGGGCATGGGCTTTTGCCGGGACGGCGAGGGACTGGCCTTCCTGCGCGACGGGCATGGCGATCTGGGCGGGCGATTGCCGATCAACACCGGGGGCGGAGCACTGGGCGAAGGGCGGCTGCACGGCATGACGCAATTGGCCGAGGCGGTCGCTCAGGTGACGGATCGGGCGAGTGAGCGGCAGGTGCCCGGCGCGGCCCATTCGCTGGCGACCATCTCCAACGGACTGGCGAAATCGACGGCCTTCCTATTCAGCCGGGATGGGTAGGACGGTTCGGGCCGGGACCATCACCGCGCCGAAGGTCCGGGGATGGTCGTCGCCGTTGACGTAGACGGTGAGGCCCGATTGACGAAACCGCATCGCCAGACAGCGGCGATCAGCCTCTTCCCATTGCGCCACCGTCAGCGGTTGACCCCGCTCATCCAGCCATTCGACATCCTCTTGCGAAAGCCAGCCCGTATCGCCAAGGTCGGGCTGCGATGCGCGAAGGCTGGCCAGCGCGAAGGCATAGGCCTCAATCTCCCGGTCGCGCCCCGCCCAATCGACCCAGCCGATGACATTATCCTGCGCATAGGCATTATTGTTGCCCTGCTGCGAGCGGCCGAATTCATCCCCCGCCGTCAGCATGATCGTGCCCCGCGAGCAGAATAATGTGCCCAGCAAAGCCTTGATATCCTGTCGCCGGGCATCGTTCACCGCCGGGTCGTCGGCCGGTCCTTCGACGCCGTTGTTCCAACTGAAATTCTCGCCATGGCCGTCGCGATTCTGTTCGCCATTGGCCTCATTATGCTTGCGCGCATAGGCGGTCAGATCGGCCAGCGTGAAGCCGTCATGGGCGGCGAGGAAATTGACCGTGCGGGTGGCGGGGGCATGACCGAATATGTCCGACGATCCGGCAAGCCGCGTCGCCAAGGCGCCGGTCACGCCCCTGTCCCCCCGCCAGAACCGCCGCATATCGTCGCGATACCGGTCATTCCATTCCAGCCACCCCGCGCCGAACGCCCCAAGCCGATAGCCGCCCGGCCCAATATCCCATGGTTCCGCGATCAGGATACGGTCGGCCAAAAGCGGATCGGTGCGCATCGCCTCCAACAGCGGCGACCGCGGATCGAAGCCTATCGGCAAACGCCCCAAGGCGGGAGCAAGATCGAACCGAAACCCATCCACCCCCGCCGCGCTCACGAAATGACGCAGCGAATCCAGTATCAGCCGCCGACCGACCGGATGGTTGCAATCGATGCTGTTGCCCGTGCCGGTATCGTTGATCAGGCGGCCATCGGCCTCATGCCGGAAATAACTGCGCGCATCCAGCCCGCGCAGTGACAATGTCGGCCCCAGCAGATCGCTTTCCCCGTCATGATTATAAACCATGTCGAGGATCACCCCGATCCCCGCATCATGCAGCGCCTTCACCGCCCCGCGCAGTTCCGCCATGCCGCCGGGGGCCAGCCTGGGATCGAGCGCGAAATAGCTGACCGGATTATAGCCCCACGCATTGCGCAGCCCCAGCGGCCCCAGATGCCACTCATCGATCCAAGCGTTGACCGGCATCAGTTCCACCGCCGTCACATGCAGGCGGCGCAGATGATCGATCACAGCGGGATGACCGAGAGCGGCAATGGTCCCCCGCTGCGCTTCCGCTATGTCGGGATGCAGCATGGTAAAGCCCCGAACCTGCACTTCATAGATCAGGCCGCCCGGCCGGAACAGCGGCGGCGCGGCGGAAACAGGCGGAAGGGACGCCCTCACCACCCCCTTGGGCATAAGCGGCGCAGTATCGCCCCCCTCCCCGCGCCGCGCCGCCAAAGCGGGATCATAGCCAAATGCCCGGTCGATTTCCGTAGCATAGGGGTCCAGCAGCAACTTGTCGGGATCGAACCACAGACCCGCCCCCGGATCGAAAGGCCCGTCCGCCCGAAAACCATAATGCGCGCCCTGCCCCACGCCCGCCGCATCGATGGACCAGACGCCCTCCCCATCCCGCGCCATCGGCAGGCGCGTTTCCCGCCCATCGCCATCGAACAGACAAAGCCAAAGCTGCTCCGCATCGGGCGAATGGACGCGAAACCGGGTTCCCCGCGCATGGATTTCCGGCCCCAGCGCGGCCCCCTTCATGCCGCCCCTTGAACGAGCGCCCGGAACAGATCGGCATAGCGCGCCGCGCTGCGTGTCCAGGAAAAGTCAGCCCGCATCCCCGCCCGCTGCATCGCCTGCCAATCGGGCTTGGACGCATGCAGCCGGATCGCCCGCGCAATCGCCCCGTGCAGTGCCAGCGGATCGGAGGGCGGAAAGACGATGCCGGTCGCCACCCCCGCGCTCACGGCGGCTTCATTGGCGTCGATCACCGTATCGGCCAGCCCCCCGACCCGCGCCACCACCGGCACGCAGCCATAGCGCAACCCGTAAAGCTGGGTCAGCCCGCAAGGTTCGAAGCGCGACGGGATGAGTATCGCATCCCCGCCCGCCTGCATCAGATGGGACAGCGGCTCGTCATAGCCGATCTGCGCCCCCACCCGCCCACGATGCCGGTCCGCCGCCGCCAGAAAAGCGCCCTCCAGCGGATGATCGCCCGACCCCAGCACCGCCAGCTTGCCGCCCAGCCCGACCAGATGATCGATCGCGCCCATCACCATGTCCATGCCCTTCTGCCAGGTCAGGCGGCTGACGATGATGAAGATCGGCGCGCCGTCATGGTCCAGCCCGAAATGGGCTTCCAGCGCCCGGCGGTTGGCGTTCCGCCCGCCCAACGACCGCATGCCGAACGGCTTGGCGATCAGCGGATCGGCGGCGGGATTCCAGATGGCGGTATCGACGCCGTTCAATATGCCATGCAGCCGATCCGCCCGCCCATTGATCAACCCGTCCAGCCCCATGCCATGCACCGGCGACCGGATTTCATCGGCATAGGTGGGACTGACCGTCGTGATCGCATCGGCGGAAACAAGGCCCGCCTTCAAATAGCCGGTGCCGCCATAATATTCGACGCCGTCCACGCCCCATGCTTCGGGCGGCAGACCCAGATGGGGGAAGATGTCCGCGCCGAAACGGCCCTGAAAGGCCAGATTGTGAATCGTCACCACCTTGGGCACGGCGTGGGCCGGGCCGAACCGCATATAGGTGGCGGTCATCGCCGCCTGCCAGTCATGCGCATGGACCAGATCGGGCCGCCAGCCCTTCACCCCTTCGGCCGCTATATCGGCGGCAACGCGGGACAGGGCGGCGAAACGCTTCCAATTATCGCTCCATTCGCCGCCGCCCGCATCGCCATAGGGGCCGCCCTCCCGCGCGAAGAAATCCGGCGCGTCCAGCACCAGCAGGTCGAGATCGTCCAACTTCGCCGCCAGCACCGATGCGGGCGCGCCGAACAGCGCGTCATAACGGCGCAGCAGCTTCGCCTTCCCCAGCCGCGAAAGCACGGAGGGATAGCCCGGCACCAGCGTCCGCACCGCAATATCATGCCCGGCCAGCGCGTCGGGCAACGCGCCCGCCACATCGGCCAGCCCGCCCGTCTTGATCAACGGATAGATTTCGGACGCGACCGAAAGCACCTGCATCATCGCCGTCTTGCCCAAGGTTCAGTCCACCAGCCGTTCGATCATATATTGGGTGATCAGCGTCACGCCGCTGTCGGTGCGGCGGAACCGCCGGGCATCGAGGTCTGGATGCTCCCCCACGATCAGCCCCGGCGGGATGATGACGCCCGAATCCAGCACGCATTTATGCAGCCGCGCCCCGCGCCCGATCACGCAATCCGGCATGACGACGCTTTCAGTGACCGAGGAAAAGCTGTGCGTCCGCACCCCCGAAAAGAGCAGGCTGCGGTGAAGCGACGATCCCGACACGATGCATCCACCCGCCACCAGAGAAGAAGTCGCGGACCCGCGCCGCCCCTCCTCATTATGCACGAATTTCGCGGGCGGCGTGACTTCGGAATAGGTCCAGAGCGGCCAGCTCCGGTCATACAGGTCCAGCGAGGGCACCACATCGGTCAGGTCGATACTCGCCTGCCAATAGGCGTCGATCGTGCCGACGTCGCGCCAATAGGGCACAGGCTCGCTTTCGGCGCGCACGCAACTGTTGGAAAAGCGGTGGGCGACGGCTTTGCCATGCTTGACGATATAGGGGATGATGTCGCCGCCGAAATCGCGCTTGCTGTCGGGGTCGGCCGCATCCCGGCGCAATTCCGTGACCAGAAAGGCGGTGCGGAAGACGTAGATGCCCATGGATGCCAGCGCCATGCCGGGACTGCCCGGAATATGCGGCGGGTTTTTGGGCTTTTCGACGAAGGCGGTGATGACGTCCTGCTCATCCACATGCATGACGCCAAAGCCGCTGGCCTCCTTCACCGGCACTTCCATGCAGCCCACGGTGACGTCCGCGCCACTGTCGACATGCTGCTGGAGCATCAGTTCATAGTCCATCTTATAGACATGATCGCCCGCCAATATGACCATATATTCGGGCGCATAGCTTTCGATGATGTCGATATTCTGGAACACGGCATCGGCCGTGCCCTCATACCATTGGCTTTCCGACACGCGCTGGCTGGCGGGCAAGATATCGAAACTCTCGTTGCGTTCGGGCCGCAGGAAATTCCAGCCGCGCTGAAGGTGCCGGATCAGCGAATGGGCCTTATACTGGGTCGCGACGCCGATGCGCCGGATACCGCTGTTCAGCGCATTGGACAGCGCGAAATCGATGATCCGCGCCTTGCCGCCGAAATGGACCGCAGGCTTGGCGCGGCGGTCGGTCAGTTCGGCCAGACGACTGCCGCGCCCCCCGGCCAGCACATAGGCCATGGCGTCACGGGCAATCGGCTGGTTTCTTGGCTGCATCGCCCTCTTCTCCTTCATGGCCGCGAGCATTTGGCCGTCGCTCGTCGGTTTCAATAGTCCAGTTCCAGCATCAACGTGCCGAAGGGCGGAATGGTGACATTGGCCCATCCTTCCTCATCGGCGATGACGATTCCCATATTGCCCGCGCCGCTGCCGCCATAGTCCAGCGCGTCGCTGTTCATGATCTCCCGCCAGCGTCCGCCCGACGGCAGGCGCATGCGGTATCCATCGCGCAATTGCGGCGTGAAATGGCTGATGACGACGACCGGCGGCGCGCCGGGCGCGCGCCGGACCCAGGCGAAGACCGAATCCGCCGCCCCATCCACCAGCACCCATTCGAACCCCTCCGCCTCGCAATCGCGGGCATGGAGGGCGGGATGCGAACGGTAAAGCCGGTTGAGATCGCCCACCAGCAGTTGCACGCCCTGATGCGGCTTGTGATCCAGCAAGTGCCAGTCCAGCGCCCGTTCCTCGCTCCATTCCTCGCGCTGGGCGAATTCCTGCCCCATGAACAGCAGCTTCTTGCCGGGATAGCCCCACATCATCGCATAATAGGCGCGCAGCGTGGCGAATTTCTGCCAGTCGTCCCCGGCCATCTTGTGCAGCAGGGATGACTTGCCATGCACCACCTCGTCATGACTCAGCGCCAGCACGAAATTCTCGGTAAAGGCGTAGAGCAGGCCGAAAGTGATGTCGTCATGATGATGGGCACGGTGCACCGGATCGCGCGCCAGATAGCGCAGCGTGTCGTGCATGAAGCCCATATTCCATTTGAAGCCGAAGCCCAGCCCGCCTTCATGGACCGGGTGCGAAACCTTGGGCCAGCTCGTGGACTCTTCGGCAATGGTCATGATGCCGGGCTGCGCGCCGTAGAGCGCCTTGTTCATCTGCTGGAGGAATTCGACCGCCTCCACATTCTCTCGCCCGCCATGCTGGTTGGGAATCCACTCCCCTTCCTTCCGGCTGTAATCGAGGTAGAGCATGGAGGCGACGGCATCGACCCGCAGCCCGTCGACATGATAGCGCTCCGCCCAGAAAAGCGCGTTATTGGCCAGATATTGCGCCACTTCGCGACGCCCGAAATTATAGATGGCAGTGTTCCAGTCGGGGTGAAAGCCCTTGCGCGGATCGGCATGCTCATAAAGCGCCGTCCCATCGAAACGCGCCAGCCCATGCGCGTCCGTCGGGAAATGCGCGGGCACCCAGTCGAGGATGACGCCTATCCCCGCCCGGTGCGCGCCGTCCACGAACCGCGCAAACCCCTCCGGATCGCCGAAACGGGCGGTGGGGGCATATAGCCCGGTGGTCTGATACCCCCAGCTAGGATCATAGGGAAATTCGCTGATCGGCAGAAATTCGATATGGGTGAAACCCATGCCGACCACATAGGGGATCAGCCGGTTGGCCAGCGCATCCCAGGTCAGGAAATTCCCCGCATCGTCGCGCTGCCACGACCCGGCATGGACTTCGTAAATGGATATGGGTTCGCGCCGCGCATCGGCCTTTTGCCAATGGGCGCGGTGACGCTCGTCGCCCCAGACATGATCCGGCACCGCCGCCACGATGGAGGCGGTGGCGGGCCGCAATTCGGACTGGAAGGCAAAGGGATCGGCCTTGAGCGGCAGGACCACGCCGTCCGGCCCCACAATCTCGAACTTGTAGGTGCTGCCCACGCCCACTTCGGGCAGGAAGATTTCCCACACCCCCGAATCCCGCCGCCGCCGCATGGCCCCACGGCGCCCGTCCCAGCGATTGAAGTCGCCCACCACCGACACCCGCCGCGCATTGGGCGCCCAGACGGCGAAATGCGTACCCTCCACCCCTTCATGGGTGATGACATGCGCGCCCATCTTGTCGAACAGCCGGGCGTGAGATCCTTCCGCGAAATAATGATCGTCCATCGGCCCCAGCACCGGGCCGAAACTATAGGGATCGATCAACCCATATTCGCCGCCATCGGCATAGGTCGCATGGTATCGCAACGGCTGCCGCTTGCGGATCGACAGCTTGCCGAAGAACAGCCCCGCCGGATCAATCCGGTCCAGGGCGCCAACCGCCTTGCCGTCCAGCCTGTGCGCCGTGACGCCGACCGCTTCGGGCAGCAGGACGCAGGCGGTGAAGCCACCCTTCCCCGCCGGATGGACGCCAAGCGTCGCGAAAGGATCATCCTCCCGTCCTTCCAGCAGCCGGGCAATCTGTTCCGGCGTCAAACCCACGCGAGGGTCAGTACCCATTAATTGCACCATCGAGGCGTCAAAATGGCGAACATATCGGGCCGAAATGCGCGCCGCGAAGGTTGGACACCTTTGCAAGCGCATTTCGGTTCGAGATGGAAGCCATTTTGACGTCCTGCGGATTTGACCGAAAAGGCCCATCCCGGCGTCGAGATGGCTTGAAATATCGACATATTCCTGCGCCCTCTCTCCTTGTGCTGGGCCTTTTCGCCTCAAACCTCGATGGTGCAATTAATGGGTACTGACCCTGGCCACGACCCCGCGTCAAACCGGCACCTTCCAGATATCCGTCGCATATTCCCGGATCGTCCGGTCGGAGGAGAACCATCCCATGCGCGCCACATTGCGGATCGCCATCTTCGCCCACAACGCCTGATCGCGCCACATCGCGTCCACCCGCCGCTGGGCCGACGAATAGCTGTCGAAATCGGCGGCCACCATGAACCAGTCATGATCGTAGATACCCTGCACCAGATCCCGGTAACGCCCCGGATCGTCCGGAGAGAAAACCCCGCTGGCGATAGCGTCCAACGCCTGCCCCAGTTCCCGGCTCTGCCCGATGACTTCGCGGGGGTCATAACCCTGCGCGCGCCGCTCATTCACCTGCGCCGCGGTCAGGCCGAATATGACGATATTCTCCTCCCCCACATGGTCGCGCATCTCGACATTCGCCCCGTCCAGCGTGCCGATGGTGAGCGCCCCGTTGACCGCGAACTTCATGTTGCCGGTCCCCGAAGCCTCCATGCCCGCCGTCGAAATCTGTTCCGACAGGTCCGCCGCCGGGATCATCACTTCCGCCATGCTGACATTATAATTGGGCACGAACTGCACCTTCAGCAGCCCCTGCACCGCCGGATCATGATTGACCGCCCGCGCCACGTCGCCCGCCAGTTTGATGATCAGCTTGGCATTATGGTAGCTGGGCGCCGCCTTGCCCCCGAACAGCTTCACGCGGGGCACCCAGTCCTTCTCCGGATGCGACCGTATCTGGTCGTAGAGCGACACCGCCTCGATGATGTTGAGCAATTGCCGCTTATATTCGTGAATGCGCTTGATCTGGATATCGAACAAAGCCGCCGGATCGATCCGCGCATTCACCCGCTGCCGCAACAGATCGGCCAGCGCCACCTTGTTGGCGCGCTTCACCGCCAGGAACTTCTCCTGAAACCCGCTATCCTCGGCAAAGGGATCGAGGTCGCGCAGCGCCTCGGGATCATCCATGAACCGGTCGCCAATCGCCTCCCGGATCAGTTCGAACAACCCATGATTGCACTGCATCAGCCATCGGCGGAAGGTGACGCCATTGGTCTTGTTGTTGATCCGCGCCGGATAGAGCCGGTGGAAATCGGCGAACACCGTCTCCTTCATCAATTCGGTGTGCAGCGCCGACACGCCGTTGACGCTGTGCGATCCGGCAAAGGCCAGATTGCCCATCCGCACCCGCCGCTCGCCCCCTTCGTCGATCAGGGAGATGGTCCCAATGGCCCGGTCATCGAACTGGCCCGACCGCCGCGCCTCGCCCAGCAATCGGCTGTTCACCGCATAGACGATCTGCATGTGCCGGGGCAGCAACCGCTCGAACAGCGGCACGGGCCAGCTTTCCAGCGCTTCGGGCAGCAGCGTATGGTTGGTGTAGCTGAACACCCGCCGCGTCACATCCCAGGCTTCATCGAAATCCAGCCCGTGATTATCGAGCAATATCCGCATCAACTCCGCGACCGCCACCGCCGGATGGGTGTCGTTGAGCTGGATCGCCGCCTTGTCCGGCAACGTCCGCACATCCCCGAAATATTGCAGGTGCCGCCGAACGATGTCCTGCAAGGAAGCGGAAGAGAAGAAATATTCCTGCCGCAGCCGCAATTCCTGCCCCGCGGGCGAACTGTCGGCGGGATAGAGCACCCGCGTCAACGCCTCCGCCCGGTTGCTCTCCGTCAGCGCGCCCAGATGGTCGCCCGCATTGAACCGGTCGAGCAGGATCGGATCGATCGGCTGCGCTTCCCAAAGCCGCAGCGTATTCACCCGCTTGCCCCGCCACCCCGCAATCGGCGTGTCATAGGGTGTCGCGATCACCCGCTCCGCAGGCTTCCAGCGCATCTGATGCGGCCCGGCATCCGCGCTTTCGGACGGATCGACCCGCCCGCCGAAGCCGATCTCGTAACTCGCCTCGCGCCGCTCGAATTCCCAGGGATTGCCGTGGGTCAGCCAGGTTTCCGGCAGCTCCACCTGCCAGCCGTCCGAAATCTCCTGCCGGAACATGCCGTTCACATAGCGGATGCCATAGCCATAGGCAGGCACGTCGACCGTCGCCATGCTCTCCATGAAGCAGGCCGCCAGCCGCCCCAGACCGCCATTGCCCAGCGCCGCATCCGGCTCCAGCGCGGCGATGATGTCGATGTCAACGCCCAGCGAACTCAGCGCCGCCTGCATGTCGTCCAGCATTTCCATGTTGGACGCCGCATCGCGCATCAGCCGCCCGATCAGGAATTCCAGGCTGAGATAATAAACCCTGCGCCCCTGTTCCTCATAGGTTTTCTGGGTGGAATTGATCCACGCATCGATCACCCGGTCGCGAATGGCCAGGATGACGGCGTGCAGCCAGTCATGCGGTTTTGCCGCCTCCGCATTCTTGCCGATGCGATAGGTCAGCCGCTCGACGATCTCATGGGCAAGGACGTCCGGGTCGACCTGCCGGGGAGCGGGCTTGGGAAGGGTGGATTGGCCTTTGAGGTTCATGGGCGTGCCCCTTTTGCCGCGTGTTCGGAAGGGATGATTGCATGCCCCCTGCCCCTCGCCAACAGCAAATTTTGCAGCGCAGCAAATTTAATCGGGATTTGCCCGCCATTCGACGATCGCATCGCGAAGGGCGCGCCGCAATTCGCCCCGCACCGGATAGGTGCTGGACGGAAAATGCTGCGTCATGAAGATGGCGATCAGCCGCTCCACCGGATCGATGAAGAAGAAGGTGGAAAACACCCCACCCCAATAATATTCCTGCGTGCGGAGGTCGCTCGCAAAGCCCAGCCCAAACCCGACCCCTGCATAATCCGCCTCGCTGAACATGGAGGAGGAAAGGCTGGAAAGGTCGCCCCCGCCCGGCAGGTGATTGGCATGCATCGCCGCCACCGTCTCCGCCTTCAGCAGCCGCACCCCGTCCAGTTCCCCGCCACGCAACAGCATCCGGGTAAAACGATGATAATCCGCCACGCAGGACACAAGCCCGCCACCGCCCGAACGCAGGCGAAGCGGCCTGCGCCACCCGCTGCGCGAACCCCGCTCATAAAGGGACGGCCCATCCGGCCCCAACTGCCAGACATCGGTCATCCGCCCGACGCGATCCTCCGGCAGTTCGAAGAAGCTGTCACCCATGCCCAGCGGATCGAAAATCCGCTCCCGGAAAAAGCGCTCCAGATCGATGCCGCTCAGCCGCTCCACCACCACGCCCAACACATCGGTCGACACCGAATAATTCCACCGCTCCCCCGGCGAAAATTCCAGCGGCAGCGCGGCAAGCGCGGCGATGAATTCGTCGGGATCACGCTTCTGCTGAAAATCGTCCAGCCCAAGCTCGCGATAGCGCGCATCGATCGCCGTCTGCCGCTGAAGCCCATAGGTCAGCCCGGACGTATGCCGCAGCAGGTCGATCATCAACATCGGCCGCTGCATCCGGCCCCCGCCGTCAGCGCCCACCGCCAGTTCGGCAAATTCCGGCAAAGCCTTCGTCACCGGATCGTCCAGCGCCACCAGTCCCTGCTCGACCAGCATCATGAAAGCGACCGACGTCACGGGCTTCGTCATGGAAGCAATGCGATAAAGCGCATCGTCGCCAAGCGACTCCCCCGTCGCCCGCGCCATGCCGCTATGGACGGAGAGAAGCGGCTGTTCGTCCCGCGACACCAGCAACTGCATATGGGGCAGCTTGCCAGGCGCGACATAGGTTGCGTGAAGCTGCTCGGCCAGCGCCTGCAATTTCCCGGCGTCCATGCTCGCCACCCGCGCCGCCGCCGCGTCCACCTGCCCTATTAACTGCATCGATCCTCCTGCCTGCTCCCATATGGCAGAAAATAAAGCTCATTCCATCACCGTCATCCCGGAGTGGTAGTATAAAAGCGGACCTATCCAATTCCTCCCCATCGAGAGATGGGGAGGGGGACCGGCCGAAGGCTGGTGGAGGGGAAAGGGGCGCGACCTCCGAATTTCCCCTCCACCATCGGCTACGCCGACGGTCCCCCTCCCCA
>NZ_JFHR01000048.1 GCF_000722875.1 Sphingobium chlorophenolicum
GTGCGGGTCAGCGGGCCGGGCGCGGTGGCGGCAGAGGGATTGCGGGCGCGGCAGGTTGTGGTGGCGAATGATGGGCCGGGGAACGTGGCGTTGATGGCGGAGGTGACGGCGAAGGTGACGGCGTCCGGGTCGGGCGATGTGACGGTGGCGGGGAAAGCCGCGTGCAGCGTCGATAATCGCGGGACGGGGCGGGTGAGTTGCGGGGGTGAGGTTTATTAGGGAGCTATTCAGAATGTCGGGAACTGGCCATTAGCAGACATCAATTCCTCCCTACGCGAAGCGTGGGGAGGGGGACCGCCGCCGAAGGCGGTGGTGGAGGGGAAATACGAAGGTCGTGCCACCTTCCCCTCCACCAGCCTACGGCTGGTCCCCCTCCCCATCTCTCGATGGGGAGGAATAGGATAGGTCGGCTAACCACCCACGCTGACGGGAGCGGTCAGCCCGTCGCTTTACAGGAACCCGCGCAATTCCGCGATGAAGCGGTCGAACTGGTCGTGATGCAGCCAATGGCCCGCATTCGCGAATTCGACCAGTCGGGCATTCTGGAAATGCGCCGCGCGTCCGTCCTTCACCGGATTAGACGCCCAGCTATCCAGCCCCAGGCACAGCAGCGTCGGGCAGGTGATCCGGCTCCAGAATTGGGGCAGGTCTTCGTCGTTCCACGCCTGGGGCGCGGGATCGTACACATAGGGGTCGAATTTCCAGCGGTAGCTGCCATCCTCGTTGCGGTTGACGCCGTGGATGGTGAGGTGCATCGCCTGTTCGACCGACAGATGGTCGTTGCGTTCCCGCATGCGCGCCACCGCCGCCTCTATAGTCGGATAATGGCGCCGGGTCTGGCGGGCGCGGGCGCGCCTTTTCTCTATCCAGCGCAGCCATTGTTCGGGGGCCGGTTTCCCGGCATATTCCGCGATCCGGGTAGGCGACAGGCCCAGACCCTCTATGGCGACCATCTTGGCGACCTTTTCCGGGAACAGCCCGGCATAGCGCAGGGCGATCGACCCGCCCAGCGAATGGCCGACCAATATCACCGGGTCGCGGCCCAACTGCTCCACCAGTTGCGCCAGGTCGTAGACATAATTGGTCATCATATAGGAGCCTTCGGCCGACCAGGCGCTGTCGCCATGGCCGCGCAGGTCGAGCGCGATGACATGATAATCCTTCGACAATTCCCGCGCCGTCCAGTCCCAGCTTCGCGCATGGTCGAACCCGCCATGCACCAGGATCAGCGTGGGCGCCGCGCTGTTGCCCCAGTCCAGATAATGGAGGCGCATGCGCAGCGACGTGTAGAAATGCGAAGTCGGCGCGGCTTGCCTGGTCATGCGATCCTGCGAATTTGTGGGACGGGGGCGGGCGATGTTCATCTCTCTTTGGCGAACTGCCCGTCGCATGCAAGGGGCGAGCGCGGAAAATCCATATTTTACGGATGTTTCGCCCGGTGCTGGTAAATATAGCGTTACAGGTCGCCCGGCTGGGGGGCGAGCCTGACGATCTTCCGTCCCCCTTGCGTCGCGGCGGTCACCATGCGGGCCAGTTCCACTTGCTTGAACGGCTTGTCGAGCCGGGGCCGCCGGGTCATGTTGGGCGGCAGTTCAGCGAAGCCGGTGATGATGATGACCGGCAGGCCGGGCAGCCTCCCCTCAATCTCCTCCGCCAGTTGCATGCCGTTCATGCCCGGCATGGCGAAGTCGGTGACGACCAGGTCGACGCTGCCCTGCTCCAGCACCCTCAGCGCGTCCGCGCCCGACGTCGCCAGGAACACCGTATGGCCCAGTTCCTCCAGCATGCCCGCGGTGTTGGTCAGCACCAGATCGTCGTCGTCCACCGCCAATATGACCATCGGCTCCGCCCCCGGCAGGGCCAGAACATCGATGGCCTCGGCCGCCTCTTCCGCGGCGGCGTCGGAAGCGACCGGCAGCCAGAGCGACACGGTGGTGCCCTGTCCCGGCTGGCTGGCGATCACCAGCGATCCGCCGCATTGTTCGGCGAAGCCATGCACCATCGACAGGCCCAGCCCCGTGCCCTTGCCCACCCCCTTGGTGGTGAAGAAGGGTTCGCGCGCCCGTTCCAGCGTCGCGGCGTCCATGCCCTCGCCCTCGTCCACGACGGACAGGCGTATATAGCGCCCGGCCTCCGGATCGGGGCGTCGGCCCGGCGGCGGGCTGTCCTCCGCGCCCTCTATGACGATCCGCCCGCCCTCCGGCATGGCGTCCCGCGCATTGATCGCCAGGTTGACCAGCGCCAGTTCAAGCTGCGCCGGATCGGCATGGGCGGCGCTCAGATGCAGGGGAAAGCGCGTCTCTATGACGACCCCCGCGCCCAGCGTCGCCCGCAGCAGGTCGGCCATGTCGCGCACCAGCGCCATGCAATCCACGCTTTGCAGCTTCAGTTCCTGCTTGCGGGCGAAGGCGAGCATGCGCTGCGTCAAGGTCGCGCCGCGTTCGGCGGCGGTCATCGCATTGTCGATGTAGCGCGACACGTCCGCCCCGGTCGCCAGCCGCTGCTTCGCCAGGTCCAGGCTGCCGACGATCACCGCCAGCAGATTGTTGAAATCATGCGCGACGCCGCCGGTCAGCTTGCCGATGGCGTCCATCTTCTGCGCCTGGAAGATGGTTTCCCGCGCCTCCTCCAGCGCCAGTTGCGCCTCCCGCCGTTCGGTGAGGTCGCGGGTGATCTTGGCAAAGCCGATCAGTTCGCCGTCCGCCTCCCGGATCGCGTCGATGACAACATGCGCCCAGAAGCGCGAGCCGTCCTTGCGGATGCGCCATCCCTCCGCCTCGAACCGGCCTTCCCGCGCCGCCGTTTCCAGCGCTCTAGAGGGCAGGCCCGCCAACCGGTCCTCCTCCGGATAGAAGCAGGAGAAGTGCCGGCCCAATATCTCTTCGGCCTCATAGCCCTTGAACCGGCGCGCCCCGGCGTTCCAACTGACGATGACGCCGTCGGGCGACAGCATGTAGATGGCATAGTCGGTGACGTTCTGGACCAGCAGTTCGAAGCGGTTTCCAGAACCTTCCGGCGGCGCCATGCTCATCTGAGGGGTTCCTGTGGAATATCTTGTTCGCCATGAACAACGCGCCCGCGTGCCGGACGTTCCGCTTCCGAAAGCGAATGTTCGCGGTCCCCTGCCGCTGCGTGAAATTCTGAGGGGCGATGTCGTTGACGCCATAAGGATCAGCGGCTAAGCCCCGTTCCATCAGGCGGGTGTAGCTCAATGGTAGAGCAGAAGCTTCCCAAGCTTACGACGAGGGTTCGATTCCCTTCACCCGCTCCAAGATTTTCCTGACATTTTCAGCCTGATCCTCCCTGCGCGAAGCGTGGGGAGGGGGACCGGCCGAAGGCTGGTGGAGGGGAAATGGCGTGACCTGCGTATCTTCCCCTCCACCATGCTTCGCATGGTCCCCCTCCCCATCTGTCGATGGGGAGGAATAGGATGGGTCACTCCTACACGAAACGCTCGCTTACCCCACCTGCCGTTTGGCCAGTTTGCGGGCCAGCGTCCGGCGGTGCATGCCCAGACGCCGCGCCGCTTCGGAAATGTTGAAGTCACTGTCTTTCAGCACCTCATGGATATGTTCCCATTCCAGCGTCTTGATCGATGTCGGGCGCGGGGCCAGCGGGGTGGAGGGGTCGCCGGTCGAACGGGCGAAGGCGGCCTCTATGTCGTCGGTGTTGGACGGCTTGGCCAGATAGTTGGACGCGCCCAGCTTGATCGCCTCCACGGCGGTGGCGATGCTGGCGAAGCCGGTCAGCACCACGATCACCATCGCCGGGTCATGGGCATGCAGCGTCTGCACGCAGACCAGCCCGGATTCCGCGCCAAGTTTCAGGTCGACCACCGCAAAGCCCGGCTTGCTGCCCGCCAGAACCGTCTCCAGCGCGGCATGGCTGTCCGCCGTCAGCACCGTGTAGCCGCGCCGTTCGAAGGAGCGTTTCAGGGTTTTCGCGAAGGCCTCATCATCTTCGACGATCACCAGCAGGCGCTCAGACATCGGCATGTTCCTCTTCCAGCGCCACGGTGCCCAGCGGCAGGCGCAGCAGGATCAACGCGCCGCCGTCCGCGCCGTTGCTGGCCGATACGCTGCCGCCCAGCTTACGCACGACATTGACCACCAGGAAGAGGCCCAGGCCATGGCCGCCCTGCCCCTTGCTCGACCGGTAGGGTTTGCCGAAATCCTCCAGCATGGCTTCGGAAAAGCCGCTGCCATTGTCGCGCACCGCGATGTTGAGCGAGGCGCTGTCGCGTCCCACCAGCAGGTCGATATAGGTCGCGCCCGCCTCCCGCGCATTGTCCAGCAGATTGCCGATCGCCTGCCGGATCACCGGATCGGCGATGATGCGCGGATAATCATGCGGCCCGAAATCGCAGCGCAGCGGCATGCCGGGATTGGCCCTGCGCCACTCCATGGCGATGCCGTCGATGAAGTCGCGCACATTGGTGACTTCGGGCGCCTCGCCCCGCGCCTCACCGGAGGAGATGAGGATGCCGGTGACGATTTGCTTGCAGCGCTGGACGGCGGCCTGCATCTCGTCCACCTCCTCGATCAGGGTGGGATGCTCCCTGACCTCCGGCATATGTTTCCAGTCGCCCAGCACCACCGCAAGCTGGGACAGGGGCGTGCCCAGTTCATGCGCCGCGCCCGACGCCAGCAGGCCCATGCGGACGATATGCTCCTCCTCCGCCGCCTGTTGCCGCAGCCGGGCGAGATAGGCCTCCCGCGCCTGAAGGTTGCGCGTCACCGGCAGCACAAACAGCACCAGCAGCACCGCGACCATGGTGAGGCAGATCCAGGTGCCGACGATATGCAGGTCGAACAAATGACCCTCCAGCGCCCCGCGCAGGTCCAGCGGCCGGTAATGCAGCGCCAGCAACCCCGCGCACAGCGCCGATACGAAGACGATGCCCCAGATGCTCCAGCGGTCGAGCAACACCGCGCCCAGCGCCACCTGCACCAGATAGAGGGAGATGAAGGGATTGGTCGCCCCGCCGGAAAGATAAAGCTGCGCCGTCAGCAGCAGCACGTCGAACAGCAGCGACAGGAACAGTTCGGCATGGGACACGTCGGTCCGCCTGCGCAGCACGCCGAAGCTGAGGCCGTTCATCACCATCGCCATGCCCGCGACCAGCAGCATCGGCGCCAGCGGCAGGCGGATGCCCATGATGAAATGCACCGCCAATATGGTGATGAGCTGGCCCGCGATGGCCAGCCAGCGCAATTGCACCAGCAGCGCCAGATTCTTGCGCCCGGCGGCGTCGGCGGGCCACTGGCTGGGTTGCCAGAGGGTGCTGATCGGCAGGTTCCGGTTCATCCCCGGCGGTCTTTTCGCGCCTGACGCATGACGATTATGTACCCGCCCGCGACCATCGCCGCCAGCACGAACCATGTGATCGCATATTCCAGGTGGCTGTTGGGGAATTTGACGATGGTGAGGCCGCCGACAGGCAGGCTGTCGGGGCCGCAGGCGGCGTCGGCGTCCATGAAATAATCGGCCAGCGGGCCGCTGATCCCCCGCGCGGCGGCGATGGCGGCGACGTCGCGGGAATACCAGCGGTCGGCCGCAGGGTCGTTGGAGCGCAGGAAGCCGCCGCCCGGTTCGCTGAGGCGCAGCAGGCCCGTGACAAGCACCTTCCCCTGCGGCCTTGCATAATCGCGGCGCTTATCGGGCGGCACGAAGCCGCGATTGACGATCAGGGTGAAGCCCTGGTCGGTGACGAGGGGCGTCAGCACCCAGAAACCCGCGCCGCGCACCGTCACGGCCTGCACCAGCGCGGCCTTGTCATGGAGGAAATGGCCTGAAATCCTGACCCGGCGATATTCGTCGGCTCTGGTGGCTGCGCGGGGGGCCGGAATGGGGAGCGCGTGGATTCGCGCATCGACGCGGGCGATCAGGTCGCGCTTCCAGGCGAGGCGCTGGACCTGCCAGCTTCCCAGGACGCAAAATCCCGCGAAGAAGAACAGCGCGATCAGCGTCAGGCCGATCGCAAAGGCCGGGGAGCGGCCGGAGCGCCCCCCGTCTTGGGCCGTCTTCACGGCATCTCGCTCATGTTCCGCATGGCGCTCATGTCCATGTCCGCATGCGGCATCATGTTGGCGTTCAGATGGTACATAACCCACAGCGATCCCGACAGGACGATGACGACCAGCACGAGCGTCAGCATCATCGCCATGAACGACCAGCCGCCTTCGATGCGGGTGTTCATGTGTAGGAAGTAGATCATGTGAACCACCACCTGCACGGCGGCAAAGCCCATGATGATCACGCCGGTCAGTTGCGGGTCGTTCAGCACGCCCGACATCACCAGCCAGAAGGGGATGGCCGTCAGGATCACCGACAGGCCAAAGCCGATCATGTAGCTGCGAAAGCTGCCGTGCGCGCCTTCTTCATGATAGCCGTGGTCGTGGGAATGGACAGCGTCGCTCACCGCAGGACTCCCATCAGATAGACAAAGGTGAAGACGCCGATCCAGATGACGTCCAGAAAGTGCCAGAACATCGAAAGGCACATCAGGCGGCGTTTGTTGGCGGGGATCAGGCCCTTTTTCGCGACCTGCACCATCAGCGTCACCAGCCAGATCGAACCGAAGGTGACGTGCAGACCGTGGGTGCCGACCAGCGTGAAGAAGGACGACAGGAAGGCCGAACGCTGTGGCCCCGCGCCCTCATGGATGAGGTGCGAGAATTCGTAGAGTTCGATGCACAGGAACGCCCCGCCGAACAGCAGGGTGACGAACAGCCAGCCCTGCGTGGCGCTGACCCGGTTCTTTTCCATCGCCAGCATGGCGAAGCCATAGGTGATGGAGGAGAAGAGCAGCATCGCGGTGTTGAGCGCGATCAGCGGCAGGTCGAACAGGTCCTTCGGCCCCGGCCCGCCCGCATAGCTGCCGCCCAGCACCGCATAGGTGGCGAAGAGGATGGCGAAGATGAGGCAGTCGCTCATCAGGTACATCCAGAAGCCCAGATTGGTGCTGTGGCCTTCGTGGAGGTGCGGTTCCTCCGGCAGATGATAGGCCCGGGGTTCCATCGTTGCAGTTGCGCTGCTCATGTGGGTTACACTCCCGCCGCGAGGATGCGCGTGCGCTCTTCCTCGGTGCGCGTGACGACATCCGCGGGGATGTAGAAGTCGCGCTTGTAGTTGAAGCTATGGCCGATGGCGACGGCGACCAGGCCGATGAAGCTCAGCCCCGCGAGCCACCAGATGTACCAGATCAGCGCGAAGCCGCAGAGCGTGGCGAGCGCGGCAAGGATCACGCCCGCTCCGGTGCTGCTGGGCATATGGATCGCCTGATATCCGGTCAGTGGACGCTGGTAGTTATTCTTCTTCATGTCAGCCCAGGTGTCGGTGTCGTAGACGACCGGCGTGAAGGCGAAATTATATTCCGGCGGGGGCGAACTGGTCGCCCATTCCAGCGTGCGGCCGTCCCAGGGATCGCCCTCCACCTTCAGCTCGTCGCGCTTCCAGATGGAGACGGCGAACTGGACCAGCATGGCGCCGATGCCCACGGCGATGATGGCGGCGCCGATCCCGGCGATGACGAACCAGATCTGGAGCGACGGATCGTCGAACACGCGCATGCGGCGGGTGACGCCCATGAGGCCGAGCACATAGAGCGGACCGAAGGCGAGCCAGAAACCGATGTTCCAGCACCAGAAGCTGACATGCCCCCAAAACTGGTTCAGCCTGAAGCCGAACGCCTTGGGCCACCAATAGTTGATCGCCGCGAACAGGCCGAACAGCACGCCGCCGATGATCACATTATGGAAGTGCGCGATCAGGAACAGCGAGTTGTGCAGCACGAAGTCCGCCGGAGGAACGGCCAGCAGCACGCCGGTCATGCCGCCGATGGTGAAGGTCAGCATGAAGGCGACGGTCCACATCATCGGCAGTTCGAAGCGAATCCTGCCGCGATACATGGTGAACAGCCAGTTGAAGAGCTTCGCCCCCGTCGGGATCGAGATGATCATCGTCGTGATGCCGAAGAAGCTGTTGACGCTGGCGCCCGACCCCATGGTGAAGAAGTGGTGCAGCCACACGAGGTAGGACAGCACCATGATCGTGCAGGTGGCGTAGACCATGGAGGTGTAGCCGAACAGCCGCTTGCCGGAGAAGGTCGAGGTGACTTCGGAAAAGACGCCGAACAGCGGCAGGATGAGGATGTAGACCTCCGGATGGCCCCAGATCCAGATGAGGTTGACGTACATCATCGGATTGCCGCCGAAATCATTGGTGAAGAAGGCGGTGCCCGCATAGCGGTCGAGCGACAGCAGGACCAGCGTGGCGGTCAGGATGGGGAAGGACGCGACGATCAGCACGTTCGCGCAGAGCGACGTCCAGGTGAAGACCGGCATCTTCATGAGGGACATGCCCGGCGCGCGCATCTTCACGATGGTCGCGATCAGGTTGATGCCCGACAATGTCGTGCCGACGCCCGCCACCTGCAGCGCCCAGATATAATAGTCGACGCCGGTTGCCGGGCTGTAGGCGATGCCCGACAGCGGCGGATAGGCGAGCCAGCCGGTCTGCGCGAACTCACCCACGAACAGCGAGATCATCACCAGCACCGCGCCGCCCGTCGTCATCCAGAAGCTGAAATTGTTGAGGAACGGGAAGCTGACGTCGCGCGCGCCGATCTGGAGCGGGACGATATAGTTCATCAGGCCGGTGATGAACGGCATCGCCACGAAGAAGATCATGATGACGCCGTGCGCGGTGAACACCTGGTCATAATGGTGCGCGTTCAGATAGCCTTCGGAGCCGTTGAAGGCCCAGGCCTGCTGGATGCGCATCATGATCGCGTCGGAAAAGCCGCGCAGGAACATGACGAGGCCCAGCACCATGTACATGATGCCGATCTTCTTGTGATCGACGCTGGTGAACCATTCCTTCCAGAGGTAGCCCCAGAGCCCGAAATAAGTGAGCGCCGCGACGAGCGCCACGCCGCCGATCACGACGCCGATGAAGGTCGCGACGACCACCGGCTCATGCCACGGGAAGGCGTCCCATGTCAGACGACCGAAGATCATCTGCGTTGTTGTGAGTGTTCCAGTCATGGCCTTACCGATGCTGCGCGTGCGCGTCAGCGCCGCTGTGGGAAGAGGGGGCGACAGGGGCGTCGGGGGCGGTTTCCTGCCCCTTATTCTCGTCCGACTGTTCGATCACATGGCTGTTGGGAAAATCGTAGCGCAGGCCCTTCGTGTCATGCGCCGACTCCTTGCCCGCGCCGCCCATCATGTTGATGTGCATCAGTTCGCCCATGCAGCGCTGGCCGGGCTTGGGGCAGAGGTTCACCACCGCGTCGAACAGCTTGGGATCGACGGCGGAGAAATAGGCGACGGGCGCCTTCTCGCTCGGCTTTGCCAGACCCAGATAGACGGTGCGGTCGAGATTCGCGCCGCTTGCCTTCACCTTCGCCACCCAGGCGTCGAAATCGCCCCGCTCCAGCGCCTTATAGGCGAAGCGCATATGGCTGAAGCCCGCGCCCGAATAGTTGGCGGAGAAGCCCGTGCCGCCGACCGCCTTGTTGGCGACCGCGTGCAACTGCGTCTTCATGCCCGGCATGGCGTAGATCTGCCCGGCCAGTTCGGGGACATAGAAACTGTTCATGACCGTCGAGGCGGTCAGGTCGAACCGCACTGGCACATTGGTCGGAATGGCCAGTTCATTGACCGTGGCGATCCCCAGTTCCGGGTAGATGAACAACCATTTCCAGTCGAGCGCCACGACCTCCACCGTCAGGGGCTTCACCTTCGGGTCGATGGCGGTCTTCGCGTCGATCCGGTCGAGCGGGCGATAGGGGTCCAGCTTGTGCGTGCTTACCCATGTCAGCGCGCCCAGACAGATGATGATCAGCAGCGGCGCCGACCAGATCAGCAGTTCCAGCTTGGTGGAGTGATCCCAGTCCGGATCATAATCCTTTTCCGCCGCTTTGTTGGCCGAACGGTAGCGCCAGGCGAAGAAGACGACCAGCGCCATGACCGGCACGACGATCAGCAGCATCAGCGCGGTCGAGATGAGGATCAGGTCGCGCTGCTGCACCGCAATATCGCCCGACGGGTTCATCACGACCCAGTCGCATGCCGTCAACGGCAGCGCCATGATCGGCGCGCACCTACGGAAAGTTCGGGTCCAATTAGGGGATAAAGGGTGTGACATGATGTGCGCCTAACCCTTCCGCTGGAGGCCGAAAAGTGGACAGTTTGTCCCATTGTGCGCAAACGCAAAAAACGCTTGAGCTATGGGATACTGCTTAGACTCTGCGGCTTTTCTGTTATGCTGCCCGCCAGTGGCCATCGGCAGAACAGAAAAAGGTTCCGATGGCTTAGCCAAGGAGCGGATGTCTATGAGTTCACAGGCAATGACCTTCACCTCCCGGTCGCTGGAGGATGATGCGCGCCTGATCAATGCGCGGGACCACAATATCGCGCCGGGTGACATTTCCATCGGTGTGATCATCGGTCGCACCTCCGAATTCTTCGATTTCTTCGTCTATGCCATCGCTTCGGTGATCGTGTTTCCCAGTCTGGTCTTCCCCTATGTGGATGCGCTGACGGGGACGCTCTATTCCTTCGCGATCTTCGCCGTCGCCTTCATCACGCGGCCGGTCGGTTCGCTGATCTTCATGGCCATCGACCGCCACTTCGGGCGCGGAACGAAACTGACGGTGGCCTTGTTCCTTCTGGGCGGGTCGACCGCGTCGATCGCCTTCATGCCCGGTTATGAGACGATTGGCCACTATGCCGCCGTCGTCCTGATCATTTTGCGGGCCGCGCAGGGGGTCGCGCTCGGCGGAACATGGGATGGACTCGCTTCGCTGCTGTCGCTGAACGCGCCGCGGCATCAGCGCGGCTGGTATGCCATGGTGCCGCAGCTTGGCGCGCCGCTGGCGCTGCTGGTGGCGAGCGGGCTGTTCGCCTTCTTCCTGACGACTCTGTCGCGGGCGGATTTCCTCGACTGGGGCTGGCGCTATCCCTTCTTCGTGGCCTTCGCGATCAACGTCGTGGCGCTGTTCGCCCGGCTGCGTATCGTGGTGACGCATGAGTTTGAGCGGCTGTTCGAGCAGAAGGACCTGCAACCCTCCGAAGTGCTGCCCACCGTCAAGGCGGAGGGGCGCAACATCGTCATCGGCGCCTTCGCCCCGCTGGCCAGCTTCGCGCTGTTCCACATGGTGACGGTGTTCCCGTTGAGCTGGGTGGCGCTCTTTACCAAACAGCCGCTGGAGCGCTTCCTGATCATCGAGATGATCGGCGCGTCGGTCGGCCTGCTGGCCATCGTCGTTTCGGGCTTCATCGCTGACCAGATCGGCCGCCGCTCGTTGCTGGCATGGTCGGCGCTGGGCATCGCGATCTTCAGCGTGATGGCGCCGCTGCTGCTGAATGGCGGCGATCTGGGCGAGGTCGCCTTCATGATCCTGGGCTTCATGCTGCTGGGGCTGGCGTTCGGCCAGTCGTCGGGCGTGGTGGCGTCGAACTTCGCGACCGAAACGCGCTATACCGGATCGGCGCTGACGTCGGACCTGGCGTGGCTGGTCGGTGCCGGTTTCGCGCCGCTGGTGGCGCTGCTGCTGTCGGTGAAGTTCGGGCTGGCCGCTTCGGGCATCTACCTGCTGTCGGGCGCGGTGGCGACGATGGTGGCGCTCTACATCAACAAGGAACTGGCGGGGCGGGATCGCTGAGGTCCGTCAGCCATATTCGAAACGGGGCCGGGGGAGTATTTTCCCCGGCCTTTTTCATGCCCGCGCAGAGGCCCGCATGCGCGCCAACGCCCGCCGGTCGAACCATCCCGCAGGCAGCGCGCGCGGCGAAAAACGCGGCAACCACTCCCCATAAAGCGCATCCATGCGCGCCGGCAGCCCGTCGACGCCCTCCCGGCCCATGATGTCGGAAATGATCCGGTTCTGGAAAAAGCGCACCGAATAGTTGATCATCCGCCGATATTGCATCCGCAGCGTGGAGGGCCGCAGCAGGCTCACCGCCTCGCACCGGAAGCCGGCATCCTCGCAAGCGAGCACCCGATCCCGCACCCAATCGGCATCGCGCCCCAGACCGGTATGCGCCCAGGCCGCGACCAGCCCGTCATCCCCGATCAAATCCTCCGGCAATCGCAGGCCCCGCGCCCGGATTGCGGCGGCGAACCGTCCCGACAGGGCGTAGAGATCGCCGAACAATCCACGCTCTTCCCGCAAGCTGCGGCGATAGGCCTCCACAGAGCGCCCGTTGACCGGCATCCCTGCCGCCGCGTGGGCCTCAGGCTGTGCCGCGAGGGCAGTTGTCAGCGCATCGATCGATCCGGTTACGATCTCCGCATCGCCGTCCAGGAAGATGACGGCATCCTCATCCCCGTTCAGCAGATCATGCACGAAATGATTCCAGGTCCGCGCCTTGCCCCCGGCGGCCAGATCATGGACGATGACATTCGCCCGTCCGTCCGCCGCCTCCCGCGCCCGCGCCGCCGTGGCGTCCGTCGAACCGTTCACCAGCACATGGAAGACGCTATCCGCCCGATCCAGCGGCAGGGACGCCAGGCACAGCCCGATCCGCCGCTCCTCCTGATGCGCGAATATGCCGACGGCGATGCCCACCTTCAGCGAAAATCCCAGCTTTGCTGTCCATGCTGCGCCAGATCGAGGCCCTCGGCTTCGTCCCGCACGCCGATGCGGGCGGGCACCACGACCGACAGCATCAGCGCGATAATCGCCGATCCCGCCATCGCCCAAAGCGCCACCGCCGCTATCCCGGCCAACTGCGCGACAAAGGCGCCGCTGAGGCTGATCCCCGCCGCGAAGCCGACCCCGCCCAACACCGGCAGCACGAAGGGGATCAGCAACAACATGCCGATCAGCCCGCCCAGCCCATGGATCAGGAAGACGTCCGCCGCATCGTCGATCCGCTCGCCCAGCAGCGCCTTGACCACCCGGCAGAGCAGAGCGGCGATCAGCCCGATCGCCATCGCGCCGCCCGGCCCGACCAGCGCCACCGAGGCGGAAATCGCCACCATCCCCGTCAAGGCTCCCGAAATCGTGCCCGTCGCCGTTACCCGGCCAAGGTCGATCCGCTCCACCAGAATCCAGCCGAATGCGCCTGCACAAGCGGCAAAATGCGCGTTGAGGATGGCCGTCGCGGCATTGTCCGTCGCGCCGAAGGCCCAGCCGCCGACGATCCCGGCCCAGCCGATCCACAACAGCGCGCCGCCCGCCAGTCCCAGCAGCGGCGCATGGCCGCCGGAGACGGCCCGCCGCTTGCCCACCACCAGCGTGAGCGCCAGCGCTGAAAAGCCCGCGCAAAGGTGAACGACCAGCGCGCCCGCAAAGTCCATGACGCCCAGATTCGCCAGCCATCCGCCGCCCCAGACCCAATGCACCACCGGCGCATAGACCAGCAGCAGCCAGAGCAGGGCGAAGACGGCCATCCACCCCAGACGCACCCGCTCCGCCACCGCGCCGGGCAACAGGCAGGCGGCAAAGATGGCCAGCCCCATCTGGAACAGCACAAAGGCCGATTCCGGCACGGTCAGCCCGTCCCGCAACGCCCCCAGATCAGCGAGCAGGACATGCGCCCGCCCACCCAGCCATCCGCTCCCCGGCGCATAGGCCAGACTATATCCGACGATCCCCCAGAGCAGCGAGACCCCTGCGGCCACCACCAGCCCCTGCATGCCCACCGACAGCGCGCTGCGCGCACGGACCAGCCCCGCGTGACGCAGAATCAGTCCCGGCAGCGCCGCCAGCAGCACCAGCACGCCGCACAGGATCATCCAGGCCGTATCGCCGCTATCGGCCACGGCGACCTGCGCCGTGGCGGTTTGCGGCGCCATCAGCGCGGGAAGGAGGAGAAACGCAAGCAGACGATGCATCAGGCGATCCAGCAGTCCAGAAATCGACCCGCCGTAACCCATGCGGAGTAAAGACTTGCCTAACCCCTGCTTAATTTCCGCGACTTAGGCGGCTTGGATGAATTTGGGATGGCGGGGGATGCAATGGCGGACGCTCTTAATCCTCCCTACGCGCAGCGTGGGGAGGGGGACCATGCGAAGCATGGTGGAGGGGAAATGGCGCGACCTGCGTATCTTCCCCTCCACCACCGCTTTCAGCGGCGGTCCCCCTCCCCATCTTACGATGGGGAGGAATAGGATGGGTCCGCTTTCCACCCAATCACTCGGTCGGGCGATAACCGAATTTGTCTACTGCCTAGGCTTTGAAACCGGCGGTCGCGGCCTGATATTGCGCCTTCAACTGCTCTATGAAGGCGGCGGCGGGCTGGACCTGGCTGATCGCGCCGATCCCCTGCCCCGCGCCCCAGACGTCGCGCCATGCCTTCTTTTCGCCGCGTGCCGCGCTGGAAAAATCCATGTCGGCCGCCTTGGGCAGATTGTCGGCGTCCAGCCCCGCCGCGGTGATGCTGGGGCGCAGATAATTGCCGAGGACGCCGGTGAAATAATCCGAATAGACGATGTCGCCCGCGCCGCTTTCCACGATCATCTGCTTGTAGGCGGAATCCGCATTGGCTTCCTCCGTCGCGATGAAGGGGGAGCCCATATAGGCGAAATCCGCCCCCAGCATGCGCGCCGCCGCGATCGACCGGCCGGTGGCGATCGAACCCGACAGGGCCAGCGGGCCGTCGAACCAGGCGCGGATCTCCTCCACCAGGGCGAAGGGCGACAGGGTGCCCGCATGGCCACCCGCCCCCGCCGCCACGGCGATCAGGCCGTCCGCGCCCTTCTCTATCGCCTTGCGCGCGAAGACATTGTTGATGACGTCGTGCAGGACGATGCCGCCATAGCTGTGCACCGCTTCGTTCACATCCTCCCGCGCGCCGAGCGACGTGATCACGATGGGAACGCGATATTTGACGCAGAGGGCGAGATCCTCCTCCAGACGGCTGTTCGTCTTGTGGACGATCAGGTTGACGGCGAAGGGAGCGTCCTTTTCCGTCAGCGCGTCCTGCAATTGTTGCAGCCATTGTTCGAACACGCCAGACGGACGGGCGTTGAGCGAAGGAAAGGAGCCGATGATCCCGGCGCGGCACTGCGCGATCACGAGCGCCGGTTGCGAGATGATGAACAACGGCGAACCGATCAGCGGCAGGGACAAACGGCCTTCCAAAAATGCCGGCAAACTCATGGGCCAAGCCTCTCCTTCATAATGTCGCGAATGCGCTATCATTTACCGCGGCGCAGCAAAAGACCGAATCTTGCGGTCGGGCGCGGGGGGGAAGGTTGCGTTCGGGGGGCGGGGATTTTGGCGCGACCGGAGCATTTCCCCTCCACCGGCCTGCGGCCGTCGAAGAGAGGCACGTGACTCTCTTCGACCCTCCCCATCTTTGATGGGGAGGATTGTGTCAATCGCTTACGATTTTCAGCAGGCGGCGTTCGACCGGAGCAAGGATGTTTTGAAGGTCCGCGCCGCGCTTCAGGACATGGCCCGCGTCCCCGATCAGCGCCCACATGCCCTGGCGGTGGCGCAGGGAAGGCCGCTTTTCGATGCGGAATTCAGGCCGTTCGGCGGCGCGGCGAAAGGCGGAGAAGATCGCGGCTTCCCGCCCCATGTCTATCGCATAGTCGCGCCAGTGACCGGCGGCCACCATGCGGCCGTATAAATCCATGATCCGTTGAAGTTCGAGCCGGTCGAAGCCGGTTTGGCTGGCGCTGGCCCCCGATCCCTGGCCCGCTTGCGACGGAAACGGCGTCACATTGCTCATCAGGCGCGGCCACGCTCCTTCACCCTGGAAATATCGTCATCGGGCGCGCCGCCGCGTTCGGCGATCAGTTCCGCCAGACGTTTACGCAATTGCTCCACCTCGCCCTGGAGCTGCTCCAGCTTCTGCTTTTCGGGATCGAGCGAATCCGTGCGCGGCGTGCCGTAGGGCAGGAATTCGCGCTGATAGGCGGTCACGTCGACCAGCATGGCGCGGGCGGGGATGCCCACCATCGTCGCGCCTTCCTTCACGTCCCTGGTCACGACCGCATTGGCGCCGATCCGCGCGCGGGCGCCGACCCGCACCGGGCCCAGAACCTGCGCGCCGGAACCGACGATGACGCCGTCCTCCAGCGTGGGATGCCGCTTTCCGGCGATGCCGTTCGCGGGATCGGTGCCGCCCAGCGTCACATTCTGGTAAAGGGTGACATCGTCGCCGATTTCCGCCGTTTCCCCGATAACGGTGAAACCGTGATCGATGAAGAAGCGTTTGCCAATGCGGGCGCCGGGATGAATGTCGTTGCCAGTCAGGAAGCGCGAGAAATGGTTCACGGCGCGGGCCAGGAAATAAAGGCGGGCGCGATAGAGGCGATGGGCGACCCGATGAAAGGCCAGGGACCAGACGCCCGGATAGAGCAGGATTTCGGCACGGGAACGCGGAGCGGGATCACGGGACTTGACCGAGTCCAGATAGGCAATGAGTCTGCGCGGCATGGAACGCCCCTGATGAAACCGACCATCCGGTACATAAGCGCAAAAGGATGAATTTTCCAGATGGCGGGCTATTTCGGCTTCGCCCGATAAAACAGAAAGTTTCTTGGCGGCCCGTGATATACCAATCAAGGCGGTAGACAATCATAACAGGGATATTGAATGATCGACATCTTTATCGCCCATTTCGGCGAAATCCTGCCCTTCATTCTTATCGGTTTCGGCGCGCAGATGATCGACGGCGCTTTGGGCATGGCCTATGGCGTCATTTCCAGCACGCTGCTGCTGGCGCTGGGCGTGCCGCCCAGCCGCGCTTCGGCCAGCGTGCATGCGGCGGAAACCTTCACCACCGGCGTATCGGCGATCAGCCATATCATCCATCGCAACGTCGACTGGCGGCTGTTCGCCCGGCTGATCATTCCCGGCGTGATCGGCGGGGTGACGGGCGCCTATCTGCTGTCCCATGTCGACGGCGCGGTCATCAAACCCTTCGTGCAATTCTACCTGACGGCGATCGGCGTCTATCTGGTGTGGCGCGGTTTCCATTATCCGCCCCAGGCGCGCAATCCCAAATGGGTCGCCCCGCTGGGTCTGGTCGGCGGCTTCATGGACGCGACCGGCGGTGGCGGCTGGGGACCGGTGGTGACGTCGAACCTGCTGATCCAGGGGGCCAGTCCGCGGCACACCATCGGCACGGTGAACAGCGTCGAGTTCATTCTGACCCTTTCGATCAGCATCACCTTCCTGCTGCATCTGGGGTGGGAAACCTTCACCACCTATACGGTCGGGCTGCTGATCGGCGGCGTGATCGCCGCGCCGTTCGGCGCAATGCTGGCCCGGCATGTCTCGCCCCGTACGCTGTTCATCGCGGTGGGCTCCATCCTGACGCTGACGTCGCTGTTCGGCGTGGCCAAATGGCTTGGATATATCGGGTAAGCCACTTATATTGGCCTTTCCAATCGAGGAAGGCGATCAATGTCGAGCTACATGCCCACGCTCAAGCAGCTACAATATCTTGTGGCGTTGAAGGAGCATGGCCATTTCGGCAAGGCGGCGGACAGTTGTTTCGTCACCCAGTCGACCCTGTCGGCGGGCATTCGCGAACTGGAATCACTGATCGGCATCACGCTGGTCGAGCGGACGCGGCGGGTGGTGCGTTTCACGGCGCTGGGCGACCGCATAGTGGAAAAGGCGCATCGCGTGCTGCGCGAGGCGGAGGAGCTGGCTGCCATCGCGGAGGCTTCGGGCAAGCCGCTGACCGGCGAATTGCGCATGAGCGTCATCCCCACCATCGCGCCCTTCCTGCTGCCGCGCCTGCTGCCCAAATTGCGGGGCGAGCGGCCGGAACTGAAGCTGTACCTGCGGGAAGAGACGACGCAGGCGGCAATCGAATCGCTGCGCCACGGCAATGTGGATTGCGTGCTGCTGGCCCTGCCCTTTCCGACCGGGGAACTGGACAGCGAATTGCTGTTCCAGGACCGGCTCTATGTCGCCTTTCCCCGCGACGATCCCCGCGATCCGCCCGAATGGATCGCGCCGGAAATGATCGACGAGGCCAAGCTGCTGCTGCTGGAGGACGGGCATTGCCTGAAGGACCATGCGCTGGCGGCGTGCAACCGGCCGGAAATCCGGGCGAGCGCGATGATGATGGGCACGTCGCTGCATACGCTGGTGCAGATGGTCGACAATGGGCTGGGCATGACGATCATGCCGGAAATGGCGATCGCCAGCGGCCTGCTGGACCATACGGATATCACGGCGCGGCCGCTGCGGTCGGAACGGGCGCACCGCGACATCGCGCTGGTGTGGCGCAAGAACAGCCCGCGGGAGAAGGAATTCCGGCTGTTGGCGGAGCTGCTGCGCGATGCGGCCGATTTGCCGAAGGTCAGTGCGGCGGCTTAGGCCCGTTTAGATTGAAGCGCAACGTGCTCCTGCGAAGGCACTCGAACGAGACGAGTGGCTCGTGAGAGCCCAGATCGGACGTTGGATTGGGTTCCTGCCTACGCAGGAACACGGCGGATTTAACGCTTCCAGCTATCGGCTTTCGCGTCATCCTCGGCGCGGGCTTCGACCCATTGGGTGCGATCCGCGAAATATTCCTTCTTCCAGAAGGGCGCCTGCGATTTCAGCCAGTCCATGAGGAAGGCGCAAGCCTCCAGCGCGGCCGTGCGGTGGCGGGATGCGGTGCCCACGAAGACGATCCGCTCGCCCGGTTCCAACCGCCCGAAGCGATGGATCACCCGCACCCCAAGCAGGGGCCAGCGTTCGCTTGCCTCCGCGACGATGCGTTCGACCTGGGCAGTCGTCATCGCCGGATAATGCTCCAGTTCGAGCGCGATCAGCCCGCCATCCCCCCGGACGATGCCGGTGAAGCTGGCGACGCCGCCTCCCCCGCTGGCCTCCAGCGCGGCGAGTTCGGCCGCCGGATCGAAATCCCCAGCCTGGATGGAAACCCGGCTCATCCGCCCGTGACCGGAGGGAAGATCGCCAGCTCCTTCGCTTCGCCGATGGGGCTGTCCAGCGGCACGAAATGCTGGTCGAGCGCGGCGCGCAGCTTTTCCGGTTGGGCGAAAGCCTCCGCATAGCCGCCGCCACGCGCCGCCAGCGCTGCGATCAGGGCGCGGATGGTGACGTCGGCGGCCGGCCGTTCGATCCGTTCCTCATCATGGCCGACGGCTTCGCGGACCCAGGCGAAATAGACGAGGCTCAGCATCGTTCAGTCCATATGCCTGATGCCGACGCGCAGATAGTCCCAGCCGGTGACGAGCGTCAGGATCGCCGCCGCCCAGAGCGTTACGATGCCCACCAGTTGCACGAAGGGGAATTGCGGAACGGCGCCCGCGAGGATCAGCGCGCCGAGCGCGATCAACTGGAAGGTCGTCTTCCATTTGGCGAGGCGGGAAACCGGCACGGAAACCTGGAGGCCCGCGAGGAATTCGCGCAGGCCGGACACCGCGATCTCCCGCAGCAGGATGATCATCGCCGCCACGATATGCAGGCCGGAGATGTCGCGGGTCGCGGCCAGCATCAGGATGACCGCGCCGACCATGATCTTGTCGGCGATGGGATCGAGGAAGATGCCCAGTTTCGACACCGCGCCCTGCGCCCGCGCCAGATAGCCGTCGAAATAATCGGTGATCCCCATCAGGCAATAAAGCGCGAAGGCCAGCATATAGCCGGTGGTCCAGCGCGCACCGATTTCGGCGGGCCAAAGCAGGGCGACCAGCAAAGGCACGGTCAATATGCGCGAAAGCGTCAGCAAATTGGGCAGCGTCAGCATGGCGGCGGACTGCCACAGTCAGCGCCCATGCACAAGCGGGCGCGGCAGCCGAACGACGCGCCTGTCGCACGGGAGGGTTGGACAGACCGGTCATCTGTGGCTAGACCCCGCCACGCTCATCCACAGCGAAGAAGACCCCATCGCCCATGCAAGCCTCTCTCAGGCTCCTCAACAAGCGACGTTTTCTGCCGCTTTTCATCACCCAGCTCCTAGGCGCCTTCAACGACAATCTGTTCAAGAACGCGATGGTGCTGTTCGTCGTCTACAGCGTCTATAACGACGAAAAATCCGAAACCTGGTTCAGCGCGCTGGCGACCGGCGTGTTCATCCTGCCCTTCTTCCTGTTGTCCGCCCTGTCCGGGCAGTTGGCGGACCAGCGGGACAAGGCGGCCATCATCCGCATCGTCAAGGCCGCCGAAATCGTCATCATGGCCGTGGGCGCCGCCGGGCTGGCGCTGATCTGGAGCGGGGTCGCGGTCCACGCCCTGGCCATTCCGCTGCTGCTGGCCGCCCTGTTCGCCATGGGGGTGCATTCGACCTTCTTCGGGCCGATCAAATATGCGATCCTGCCCCAGCATCTGCATGATGAGGAGGTGTTGGGCGGAACCGGGCTGGTGGAGGCCGGAACCTATATCGCGATTCTGGCCGGGACCATATTGGCCGGGATCATCCCCGTGCAGGCCGCCGCCGCCGCCATCGTCCTGACCGCCGTGGCCGGCTGGCTGGCTGGCCGCGAAGTGCCCGCCGCGCCGTCCCTGCTGGAACGGCAGCCCATCGATTTCCACATCGTCCGATCCTCCATCGCGCTGGTGCGGGGAACGATGCACATCCGGCGGCTGTTCCTGGCCGTGATGGCGATCAGCTTCTTCTGGGCGGTGGGCACGGTGCTGTTCATCCAGTTCCCGCCGCTGGTCAAGAATGTGCTGAGCGCCGACAAATCGGTCGCCAGCCTGTTCCTGGGCATTTTTTCCGTCGGCATCGCCATCGGGTCGGTGGCGATCAACCGGCTGCTCTGCGGGCATGTGTCGGCCCGTTATGCGCCCGCTTCGGTGATCGGCATGGGGGTCAGCATCGTCGCCTTCCATATCGTGTGCGATCTGTGGATGGCGGGGTCGAACGGGAAGATGCTGTCGCTGACCGGATTCCTCGCCCACCCGCTGGCGATTCCGCTGTCGCTCTGCCTGCTTTGCGTCGCGACGTTCGGCGGGATGTTCGTGGTGCCGCTCTACGCCTTCCTCACCACCACGGTCGAAAAATGCGAGGCGGCGCGGACGGTCGCGGCGAACAATATCGTCAATTCCGGCGCGATGGTGATCGGGTCGCTGATCACCATCAGCCTGAGCATCGCGGGCGTGTCCGTGGTGAACCAGTTGCTGCTGGTGGCGGCGCTGTGCCTGCCCTGCGCGGGGATCGCCTGGACGCTGCACAAGGCATGCGATTGATAAGAAGCGATTAAAAGATAAAGCTGTAAAAGGCCGTGAAGAAGGCGCCGAAGCTCAGCATGAACAGTTTCCAGTCATTGTCGTCGGAAACCGGCGGGCGTTCGCGCGCGGGGCCCGGTTGGGCGACGCGCAGGACGTGGCGCGGCAACCGTTGGCGGAACGGATGGCGCGCCGACTCGCTCGTCAGGACTAGAGGTCTGCTTCTCATGACGCATAGGTTAAGAGATTCTTTACCTTTTGGAATATCGCGATTTAAGGTTAACCCCGGATTGTCCCGCGACGGGACATGCTTGACCGTATCAGGTAAATAACACAGCATGTCCGAAGCGATGAACGATCCCCTGCCGACTCCGGAGCCTGAAACCCCGCCGTCCCGCGCCTTCGGCGCCGGTCCGCCCAGCGCCTTCGCGCCGCCCAGGCCCTGGAAGCGTCGGGTGCAGATCGCCGGATGGGTGGTCGCGGCGCTGCTGGCGTTGCTGATGATCGTCATCGCCTGGCTGGCTGTGACGGCCCCCTTGTCCCGTTCCTTGAAGCCCATCGCGCCGCCCAGCATCAGCCTGATGTCGGCGGACAGCCATCTGATCGCCCGGCGCGGCGCGATCATCGACCGGCCCGTGACCGTCGCGGCGCTGCCCAAGCATGTGCCGCAGGCCTTCATGGCGATAGAGGACCAGCGATTCTACAGCCATTGGGGCGTGGACCCGCGGGGCATTGCGCGGGCGGCCTGGCATAACCTCTGGTCCAGCGGGTCGTCGCAGGGCGGCAGCACGATCACGCAGCAGCTTGCCAAGGGCGTGTTCCTGTCCGCCGACCGGACCTTTGGGCGCAAGGCGCGGGAGGCATTGATCGCCTTCTGGCTGGAGGCGTGGCTAACCAAGGACCAGATCATGGAGCGCTACCTCTCCAACGTCTATTTTGGCGACAATGTCTATGGGTTGCGGGCGGCGTCCCTTCATTATTTCAACCGGCAGCCTGAACGGCTGACCATCCCGCAGGCGGCGATGCTGGCCGGGCTGCTGAAAGCGCCTTCACGGCTGGCGCCCACCACCAATTTGAAGGGCGCGCAGGAACGCGCCGCGCTGGTCACGCAGGCGATGGTCGAGGCGGGTTACATCAGCAAGGCGCAGCGCAACGCCCTGCGCCCCGCCCGGCTGAACGTGCATGAAACGCCCGATCCGACCAGCGGCACTTATTTCGCCGACTGGGTGCTGCCCCAGGCCCGCGACCGGGCGGGCGCGGTCTATGGCGCGCAGAATGTGACGACCACGCTCGACTGGCGCATCCAGCGGCTGGCGGAGGCGGCCATCCGCCGCGCTCCGCTGGGCAAGGCGCAGGCGGCGCTGGTCGCGATGAAGCCCGACGGCAGTGTGGTCGCCATGGTCGGCGGCAAAAATTATCGCGAAAGCGCCTTCAACCGGGCGGTGCAGGCAAAGCGGCAGCCGGGATCGACCTTCAAGCTGTTCGTCTATCTAGCCGCCTTCCGGGCGGGGATGACGCCCGACGATTTCGTCGAGGACACGCCGATCACCACGGGCACTTATCGCCCGGCCAACCATGGCGGCAAATATCGCGGCAGGATCACCCTGCGCCAGGCCTTCGCCGCGTCCAGCAATGTCGCGGCGGTGCGGCTGACGCAGAAGGTGGGCGTCGACAATGTGATCAAGGTAGCCCGCGACCTGGGCGTCACCGCGCCGCTGACCGAGGATCTTAGCCTGGCGCTGGGCACGTCGGAAATCCCGCTGATCGAGTTGACGGAGGCCTATGCGGCAGTCGCGGCGGGCGCTTATCCGGTGCTGGCCCATGGCCTGCCGCCGGAAGAGCAGGGCTGGTTCGGCCGGCTGCTCAGCCGCCAGAAGCGCTTCAGCGACGACCATCTGGAGATGATCCGCGACCTGCTGTCCTCCGCCGCCAATCGCGGCACGGGGAGCGCGGCGGCGCTGCGCACCAGCACCTTCGGCAAGACTGGGACGACGCAGGACAGCCGCGACGCGATCTTCGTCGGCTATGCGGGCGGGCTGGTGACGGCTGTGTGGATCGGCAATGACGACAACAGCCCCCTGCCCGGCGGCGCGGCGGGCGGCGGCGTGCCTGCGCGGATCTGGCGCAATTTCATGGCGGGCGCGATTGACGAGCCGGTCGAGGATGCGCCGGAGGAGACGAAGGACAGCGATCTGGTCAACGCCATTGCCAATGTCGCGACGGACGCAGGGCTGGGCAATATGAGCGTCAGCCTGGATACGCAGGGGGTGACGGTGAATGTCGGCAATGGGCAGCAGCTTCGCCTGCCGGTCGACCAACCGCAAGGTCCGCCGCCGGGTGCGCCCGGACCGCAGCCCGCCGCTCCGCCGCCGCGCATCATCGTTCCGGCCGATCCGACGGCGGGCAATCCAAAGCCTTGATGGTGGTGGAGGGATTGCGTGCTCCTGCGAAGGCAGGAGCACGTTGTGCTTCGGGACATCAGCCCCTTCAAAAAAATGCCGGTATGCCCATCCGCCCTTTCTCATGGGCATATCCTGTCCTACATGGGTGGGAATGAGCGCCCCCCTTTATAATAAGGATATTTTGCGGCTGGCCGCGAACATTCCCCATCACAAGCGATTGTCCGACCCGCAGGCGAGCGTGGAAAAGCGTTCGCCCACTTGCGGATCGCGCGTGACGGCGGACGTCAGGATGGAAGCCGGGCGGATCGCGGAGATCGGGCTGGACGTGAAGGCCTGCGCGCTGGGTCAGGCCTCTGCTTCGCTGATGGCCGCGCGGGCGGTCGGCCTGACCGCCGATGAGCTGGCCGATGCGCGGGACCGGCTGACCGCCTATCTGGCGGGGGAAAGCGACGATCTGGATTTCTGGCCGGGACTGGCTGTACTGGCACCGGCGCGGGGCTATCCGGCGCGCCATGCGTCGATCAGGCTGGGCTTTGAGGCCATTGCCGAAGCAGCGCGCATGGCCGACGCCTGATGCCCGGGCGCCTGATGCAGGAACAGGCGGCGCAGGTCGCCGCTTCGCCGATTTCCGCGACCGACATATTGCTGTCCGAAGGCGTGATCCTGCTGGGCGCGGCGGTGCTGTTCGTCATGCTGTTCCGCCGTCTGGGACTGGGCGCGGTGCTGGGCTATCTGGTCGCGGGCGCGCTGGTCGGACCGCAGGGGTTGAGGCTGGTCGGCGGCGCGGAATCGAAGCTCGCCATTGCGGAGATCGGCATCGTCCTGCTGCTGTTCCTGGTCGGGCTGGAACTGCATCCGGCGCGGCTGTGGCGGTTGAAACGCGACATATTCGCGCTCGGCATGGCGCAGGTGGTGCTGTGCGGATGCGCGCTCACCGCGATCATCTTCTACACCACCGGTTTCACCTGGGGCGCGGCGATTGCGCTGGGGCTGCCGCTGGCGCTTTCCTCCACCGCGCAGGTCTTGCCAGGCCTGAAGAGCAGCGGCCGCATCAATTCGCCCTTTGGCGAGAAGGTGTTTTCGATCCTGCTGTTCCAGGATCTTTCAATCGTTCCGCTGATCACCATCGTCGCCGCCCTGTCGCGCAACCCCGCCGATGCGGGCGGGCCGCCGGGATGGATGATGGCGGGCTATACGGTGGCCGCCATCGCCGGGCTGGTGCTGGCGGGCCGCTTCGTGCTGCGGCCGCTGCTCTATCTGGTCGGGCGGCTGGGCGAGCGGGAATTGTTCGTCGTCGTCGGGCTGTTCACCGTGCTGGCGGCGGCGGCGTTGATGCATGCGCTGCACCTTTCTACCGCGCTAGGAGCCTTCGTCGCGGGGGTGATGTTGGCCGATTCGCCCTACCGGCATGAGATAGAGGCGGATGTCGAACCCTTCCGCTCGATCCTGCTCGGCCTCTTCTTCCTGGCGGTCGGCATGGTGCTGGACCTGCATGCGGTGGCGGCCAACCCCTTCTTCGTCATCGGCATGGCGGCGATATTGGTGCTGACCAAGGCGGGGCTGATCATGGGACTCGCCCGGCTGTTCGGCATGGAGCGGAATCAGGCCATCGGCGCCGGGCTGCTGCTGAGCCAGGGCGGTGAATTCGGCTTCGTCCTGTTCGCGCAGGCGCAGAACGCCCTGCTGATCGCGCCTCAGGCGGCCAGCCTGTTCAGCGCCATCGTCACCTTCTCCATGGCGACGACGCCCTTCCTGATGCTGTTCGCGCGCAGGCTGGAATTCGCCAAGCCCAAGGCGGGGGCGGACCTGCCCCGGCCCGAAGACGCGCCGCGCGGCACGGCGATCATCGTCGGCTACGGACGGTTCGGCCAGACCGTCGCGCAGATGCTGATGGGCCACGGGTTCGGCGTCGTGCTGATCGACAAGAAACCTTCGCAGATAGAGGTTTCCAGCCGGTTCGACATGAAGGTCTATTATGGCGACGGCACGCGGATCGACCTGCTGCGCGGCGCGGGCGCGGAGGAGGCGCGGCTGATCGCCTTCTGCATCGACGATCCCTCGCTCGACGGGCAGGCGCTGGAGCCGATTGCCGAAGCTTTCCCGCAGGCGGCGCTGGTGGTGCGCGCCTTCGACCGGCGGCAATTGCTGGCATTCAAGGACATGGACCTGGCGGGCATCGTGCGGGAAGTATTCGAATCCGCGATTCTCATGGGCGTGCAGGCGATGCAGGCGCTGGGCGTGCCGCAGGAGGAGATTGAGGAGGTCGAGCGCCAATATCGCCGGAATGACGAGCAGCGCATGGCGCTTCAGATCGAGCATGGCGATTTCATGGCGGCCAAGGAATTGATGTACCGGCCGGGCAGGCGCATGCGTCTGCTGGCGCGGGGCGAAGGGGAGGAAGAAGCATGATCGCGGTACTGGCGGCACTTTCGGCAGCTCTGGCGATTGCGGCGGGCGCCTTTGGCGCGCATGGCGCGGCCAGCCCGCAGGCGGCGGAATGGCTGCGCACCGGCGGCCTCTACCAGCTTGTCCATGCCGTGGCTGCGATCGCCATCATGGGCGTGGCGAAGGGCCCGGCGGCGCTGCAACTGGGCGGCGCTGCGATCTTCGCTTTCACCCTCTACGCCATGGCGTTGGGAGCGCCCAAATGGCTGGGCGCGGTGACGCCGATCGGCGGAATGCTGATGATCGCGGGCTGGATCTGGGCGGCGTGGATCTATTGGCGGGGCTGATCGCCGCCACTTGCCCCCGCCCTCACCCACGCCTAGATTGAATATATGGCCGATCACCACCACCACGACCATCATGAACCCGCAGGCGACAATCTGGCGGACGCAGCGCGCGCCACGCTGGAGGCGAGCCAGGAACAATGGACGCCCATGCGCGCCGCCATCTTCGACGCTCTGGCGGCGGAGGAAACGCCCGCATCGGCCTATGACATAGCCGATACCGTGTCGAAGGCGCGGGGCAAGCGTGTGGCGCCCAACAGCGTCTACCGCATCCTGGACCTGTTCGTGACCAACAATATCGCGATGCGGGTGGAAAGCGCCAATGCCTATATCGCCAACGTGCATCCGGGCTGCCATCACGACTGCATCTTCCTGGTGTGCAAGAATTGCAAACAGGCCACCCATGTCGACGACGACAAGGTGACGGACAAGGTCCGCGCCGTCGCCAGGGCGGAGGGTTTCCAGCCGGAACGCCCGGTCATCGAGATATTGGGCACCTGCGCCAAGTGCGCGCCGTGAAGCAGGCGTTGCGCTTCGGCGCGGAACGGCTTAGCGCGGTGGGGAGTCTATGTCTTATATGAACGATCGCCCCTCCACCCCGCTGCTAGACCAGGTCGTCTGGCCTGCGGACCTGCGCAAGATGCAACCCGAACAGCTTCGGCAACTGGCCGACGAGTTGCGGCAGGAAGTGATTTCCGCCGTGGGTGTGACGGGCGGCCATCTGGGGTCCGGGCTGGGCGTGGTGGAGCTGACCACGGCGATCCATTATGTGTTCGATACGCCCAACGACAAGCTGGTCTGGGATGTCGGCCATCAATGCTATCCGCACAAGATATTGACCGGGCGGCGGGACCGCATCCGCACCTTGCGTCAGGGCGGCGGGCTGAGCGGCTTCACCAAGCGGGCGGAGAGCGAATTCGACCCCTTCGGCGCGGCGCATAGCTCGACCTCGATCAGCGCGGCGCTGGGCTTTGCTGTGGCGAACAAGATGCAGGGTAAGCCGGGCAAGGGCATCGCCGTCATTGGCGACGGCTCCATGTCTGCGGGCATGGCCTATGAGGCGATGAACAATGCGCGGGAGGCCGGGAACCGGCTGATCGTGATCCTGAACGACAATGACATGTCCATCGCTCCGCCGGTCGGCGGGCTGTCGGCCTATCTGGCGCGGCTGGTGTCGAGCCGGGAGTTTCTGGGCCTGCGCGATCTGGCCAAGCGGCTGGCGCGGCGGCTGCCCCGCCCGCTCCACAATGCGGCGCGCAAGACCGACGAGTTCGCCCGCGGCATGGCGATGGGCGGGACTTTGTTCGAGGAACTGGGCTTCTACTATGTCGGGCCGATCGACGGGCATAATCTGGACCAGTTGATCCCGGTGCTGGAAAATGTGCGCGATGCGGCGGAGGGGCCGTGCCTGGTCCATGTCGTGACGCAGAAGGGCAAGGGCTATGCCCCGGCCGAGGCGGCGGCGGACAAATATCATGGCGTGCAGAAGTTCGACGTCATCACCGGCACGCAGGACAAGGCGCCTCCGGGACCGCCCAGCTATACCGGCGTGTTCGCCAAGGCGCTGATCGCGGAGGCGGAGCGCGATCCGGCGGTGTGCGCGATCACGGCGGCCATGCCTTCGGGGACGGGGCTGGACAAGTTCGGCGCGGCCTTTCCCGAGCGGACCTTCGATGTCGGCATTGCCGAGCAGCATGCCGTGACGTTCGCGGCGGGGCTGGCGGCGCAGGGGATGCGGCCATTCTGCGCGATCTATTCGACCTTCCTGCAGCGGGCCTATGATCAGGTCGTGCATGATGTGGCGATCCAGAATCTGCCGGTGCGCTTCGCCATCGACCGCGCCGGGCTGGTGGGGGCGGACGGTTCGACCCATGCGGGCAGCTTTGACGTCACCTATCTTTCCAGCCTGCCCAATTTCGTCGTCATGGCGGCCGCTGACGAAGCGGAACTGGTGCATATGGTGCATACCTGCGCGATGCATGACGACGGGCCGATTGCGGTGCGCTATCCGCGCGGCAATGGCGTGGGGATCGCCCTGCCGGAGACGCCGGAGCGGCTGGAGATCGGCAAGGGGCGGATCGTTCGGGAGGGGCGTCAGGTGGCGATCCTGTCGCTCGGTACCCGTTTGGAAGAGGCGTTGAAGGCGGCGGAGGTGCTGGAAGCCAAGGGGCTTTCGACCACCGTTGCGGACTTGCGTTTCGCCAAGCCGCTGGATGAGGCGATGATCCGCAGGCTGCTGACGACCCATGAGGTTGCCGTCACTATCGAGGAAGGGTCCATCGGCGGGCTGGGCGCGCATGTGCTGACGATGGCGAGCGATCAGGGGTTGATCGACAATGGTCTCAAGCTGCGGACCATGCGTCTGCCCGACATCTTCCAGGATCAGGACAAGCCGGAAAAACAATATGCCGATGCCCGGCTGGATGCGGAGGCTATCGTGGATACGGTGCTGACAGCGCTGCGCCATAACAGCGCAGGCATCGGGTCAGAAGCGCGGGCCTGATTAGCAACCGGAAGGTTGCATGAAATCCCTTAGGCGCGCATATTGGCAACCAGGAGGTTGCTGATATGACCGATTCCATCGTCAAAACCATCGAGATCGCTGCGCCCGTCGAGAAGGTTTGGGACGCGCTGATCGATCATGAGAAATTCGGAACATGGTTCCGCGTGGCGCTGGATCAGCCTTTTGCGGTGGGGCGGGCCTCGACAGGGCATATGACCTATCCAGGCTATGAGGATTATCGTTGGGAAGCGAGGGTCGTCGCCATCGAGCCGATGACGCGCTTTGCCTTTGAATGGCCGGCGACCGGGGGCGATAAGGAATTGATGGAAAGCGGCGTGGCGGTGCCGGAATGGACGCTGGTGGAGTTTGTGCTGGAGCCGATGGGGAACGGCACGCGGCTGACCGTCACGGAGAGCGGGTTCGACAAGGTGCCGGAACCCCGGCGCAGCAATGTCATGCGCGACAATGACGGCGGCTGGGCCGAACAGGTGAAGAATATCCGCGATTATGTCGAGGGTTGAAAATGGCTCCGCTGCCCGGCTGTTTGCGGCCTTGGGCGACACGACGCGGCTGGGGTTGATCGAGCGGCTTTCCCAGCGCGGGGAGCGGTCCATCGTGCAATTGGGCGATGGATTGCCGATCAGCCGTCAGGCGGTGGCGAAGCATCTGGACGTGCTGCTGGGCGCCGGGCTGGTGCGGCGGACAAAGAGCGGGCGGGAGGTGCTGTTTGCCTTGCAGCCTGAGGTTTTTGCGGAGGCCAGCGACTGGCTCAGCAAAGTGGGAAGCCAGTGGGAGGGGACTTTGGGCCGGTTCAGGGACTTTGTCGAGAACCAGCCCTAAGCCGCTATTTTACTGCGGGGTGGAGGCGCGGGCGTCCTGGCCGTCGCCTTCCGGGGCGGCGATGATGTCGCGTGTGGTAGCGCCCTTCTCCACGACTTCGGTGCCGGGGTCGCCCGCCGAGGAGCGGATGCCCGCGGCGGCATTGGCGCGGCCGGCGGCGCTCAGCGTACCAGTTTCGGCGGCGCTGCGGGCGGCGGGGCCGCCGAACATCGCCTCCATCGCGGCCTTGCTGGAATCCACCTGCGCGGCGGCCGGGGTGCCCGGAGCGGGCGGGACCAGCGCGAAGTCGGGCGGAATCACCAGCGGAGCCTGACGCGACACGGCGAACTCATCGGGGCGGTCGCGGTTGAACAGGCCGCCACCGCCGCCGCAGGCGGACAGCATGGAAATCAGGCCAGCGGCGAGGATCAATTTACGCATCAGTTCAGTGACTCCGTCTTTGCGCCCTTCTCGCGCAGCAGAAGCGCCCGCGCAAGCAGGATCAGCACGCCGAAAGTGATGGCCGCATCGGCCAGGTTGAAAATCAGGAAAGGCCGCCATTCGCCGAAATGCAGGTCGGCATAGTCGACCACAAAACCCAGCCGCACGCGGTCGATGATGTTGCCGATCGCGCCGCCCAGCACCAGGCCGAGCGCCGCGACATCCTGCCGCGCCTTTTCGCGCCACATCCAGACGCCCACGAATCCCGCGATCAACATGGTCATGCCGACCAATATCCAGCGCATCACATCGGTTTCGGCGTGGAAGAAGCCCATGGAAACCCCCCGATTTTCCAACCAGCGCAGGCGGAAGATCGGCAGGATTTCAATGCCGTCGTCCATCCGGCTTTTCAGGGCCAGCGGATAGGTGACGGTATATTTGACGAGCTGGTCGAGCGCGAGCGTGACGGTCGCGACGATCAGGCCCAGGGGGCGGTGGTTGACGGGATTTGGCATCAATATGTGTTCAACCTGCGAATTTTAGCGCACCGTGCTCCTGCGAAGGCAGGAGTCCAGTTCGGCCTCTGGACTAGGCCCCTGCCTTCGCAGGAGCACGTACCGCTTGGCAAGAGTTTATGCGCCCAGCACCTCGTCGCAGCGGTCGCAGAGGGCGCCGTCCTCTTCCACTTCCGGCAGCAGGCGCCAACAGCGGCCGCATTTGTGCCAGTCGCTGGGCTTGACCGAGATGCCTTCGCCCTTACCCGTTTCGATGCGGGCGACGATGGCGATTTCGGCGAAGTTCACACCGTCGCTGGGAACCTGCTCGCCCATGGTGACGTCGGCCTCCAGGCTGGAACGGATGGTCTTTTCGCGGCGGAGGGGTTCGATGGCTTCGTTGACCTGATCGCGCTGGTTGCGGATCGCGGTCCATTTGGCGTCGAGGGCTTCATTTGCCCAGGATGCGTCGACTTCCGGCCATTCCAGGAAATGAACGCTTTCTTCCAGGTTTGCGAAGCGACTTTGCCACACTTCCTCAGCGGTAAAGGGGATGATTGGCGCGGCGTAGCGGACCAGGGCGTGGAACAGCGTATCGAGGACAGTGCGATAGGCGCGGCGCTTGGGGTCCAACTTCGCGTCGCAATAGAGGCAGTCCTTGCGGATGTCGAAGAAGAAGGCCGACAGGTCGCTGTTGACGAAGTCGAACAGGGCGCGGGTGTAGCGGCTGAATTCCAGCCAATTCTCGCTGCCCGCCGCCTTGTCGACCACGCCCTTGAGGTCCGCGTCGAGCCTGGCGAGCAGGTGGAGCATGTAGCGCTCCAGTTCCGGCATTTCGCTTACGGGAAGCTTTTCCTCTTCGGAGAAGTCGGAAAGAGCGCCAAGCAAGTAACGGAAACTGTTGCGGAGTTTGCGATAGGCGTCGGACGAACCGGCCAGCACTTCCTTGCCGATGCGGACATCGTCGAAATAATCGGTGCTGGCGACCCAGACGCGCAGGATGTCGGAGCCGCTTTCGGCAATGACCTTGAGCGGGTCGACCACATTGCCGAGGCTCTTCGACATTTTGCGGCCTTGCCCGTCCAGCGCGAAGCCGTGGGTGAGGACGGCGTCATAGGGCGCGCGGCCGCGGGTGCCGCTGGATTCCAGCAGGGAGGATTGGAACCAGCCGCGATGCTGGTCGGAGCCTTCGAGATAGAGGTCGGCGCGGGCGTCCGGGCCATAGCGGCCCTCCACGACGAAGCTGTGGGTGGAGCCGCTATCGAACCAGACGTCGAGAATGTCGTTCACCACCTCATAGTCGTTGAGGTCGTAATCCGGGCCGAGCAGCGCTTGGTGGTCGGCGCCGAACCATGCGTCGGCGCCTGCGCCCTTGAACGCTTCGATGATGCGGGCATTGACTGCTTTATCAACGAGATATTCGCCGGTCTTGCGATGCACGTAGAGAGCGATGGGGACGCCCCAGGCGCGCTGGCGGCTGATCACCCAGTCGGGGCGGCCCTCCACCATCGAGCGGATGCGGTTGATCGAGCGTTCGGGCACCCATCTTGTATGCTCTATGCTGTTCAGGGCGAGGTCGCGCAGGGTGGCGGCGTTGCCCTGCGGCTTCTCGACTTCGCTCGAAGCGAACGGCTGTTGTGATGCGGAGGAAGGCTGGTCCATCGGGATGAACCATTGGGGGGTGCAGCGGAAGATGATCTTCGCCTTGGAGCGCCAGCTATGGGGGTAGCTGTGCTTGAAGTCGTCGGAGGCCGCCAGAAGCCCCCCTGCTTCGCGCAGATCGGTGCAGATCGGGCCGTCCTTGCTGACGAATTTGGGGTTGATGACCGATCCCTGACCGCCGAGCCAGAGCCAGTCCTCGCGATATTTGCCGTCATTTTCGACGGCGAAGACCGGGTTGATGCCGTTCGCCTTGCAGAGCGCGAAGTCGTCCTCGCCATGGTCGGGGGCCATGTGGACAAGGCCGGTGCCCGCGTCGGTGGTGACGAAATCGCCCGCGAGGAACGGGCGGGGCTTGGCGAAGAAGCCGCCGAGATGGTGCATCGGGTGGCGGGCGACGGCTCCGGCGAGGTCGGCGCCTTTGCCGCGCCAGAGGATGGTTGCCTCGGGCGTTGCGTTGGAGGTGACGTCGGGAGATGGATTCCCGCCTTCGCGGGAATGACGGAGAAGGACGGAGGGGACGAGGGCTTCGGCCAGCAGGAGTTTGCGGCCATTGCTTTCCACGAGGACATAATCGACTTCGGGCCCATAGGCCAAAGCCTGATTGACCGGGATCGTCCACGGGGTCGTCGTCCAGATCACCGCATGGGCGCCGACCAGTTCCGGCGCGTTCGGCGCTTCGACAATCTCGAACGCCACGTCGATCTGGGTCGAGACGATGTCCTCATATTCGACCTCCGCCTCGGCCAGCGCGGTCTTTTCGACCGGGGACCACATGACGGGCTTCGCGCCGCGATAAAGCTGGCCGCTTTCCGCGAATTTCAGCAGTTCGCCGACGATGGTGGCTTCGGCGTCGAACTTCATGGTGAGATAGGGATCGTCCCAGTCGCCCATGACGCCAAGGCGCTTGAACTGTTCCTTCTGCACGCCGACCCACTTGTCCGCATAGGCGCGGCACTGGGCGCGGAATTCGGACGCGGGGACTTCGTCCTTATTCTGCTTCTTCTTGCGATATTCCTCCTCGATCTTCCATTCGATGGGGAGGCCGTGGCAGTCCCAGCCGGGGACATAGGGCGCGTCCTTGCCCAGCAATGACTGGCTGCGGACGATGATGTCCTTCAGCACCTTGTTCATCGCATGGCCCATATGGATGTCGCCATTGGCGTAGGGCGGGCCGTCGTGGAGGATGAAGCGTTCCCGGCCCTTCCGCCGTTCGCGCAGTTGGCCGTAGAGGTCCATCGCTTCCCAGTGCGCGAGGATCGCCGGTTCCTTCTGCGCGAGGCCCGCCTTCATCGGGAAGTCGGTGACGGGAAGGAAGACGGTGGCTTTATAGTCGGGTGCGTCGGTCATGGGTATCCAGAACAACCAAAAATCCGTCGCCCTGCGCTTGTCCAAGGGCCGCTCTTCCTTTCGAAAGAAAGGAAAGGGGTTTCGACAGGCTCAGGGCGAACGGGTGAGAAAAACGTGCCCGGTGCCCTACGCGAGGTGGGGCGTTCCCGCAAGGATTTGCCGCGCATCGTCGCAGTCCTTCGCGATGGCGGCCATCAGGGCGTCGAGGCCGTCCAGCTTCGCTTCGGGGCGGAGGAAGTGGATGAGTTGAACCTCTATCCGCTGGTCGTAGAGGCTTTCGGCGAAGTCGAAGAAATGCGGTTCCAGCAATTCCTTCGGCGGGTCGAAGGTGGGGCGAATGCCGAGATTGGCGGCGCCGTCCAGCACCCGGCCGTCGGGCAGCAGGGCGCGCACGGCATAAATGCCGTAGGCCGGGCGCAGATAATGGCCCATGTCGACATTGGCGGTGGGGAAACCGATGGTGCGGCCCAGCTTGTCGCCGTGCTGGACGATGCCCTCTATGGTGAAGGGGCGGGTCAGCAGGCGGGTGGCGGTGGCGCAGTCGCCGGATTTGAGCGCTTCGCGGATGCGGGTGGAGGAGATGATCTCTCCGTCCTGTCCGGTGATGGGGGCGACGGCCTGCGCCGTCAGGCCCAGGGGCGCGCCGAGTTGCTTCAGCGTGTCGATGGAACCGGCGCGGTCCTTGCCGAAGGTGAAATCCTCCCCTGTCACCACGCCCGCCACGCCCCATTGGGCCAGCAGGTCGACGAAGGCCTGCGGGTCGAGCGCGGCCAGTTCGCGGGTGAAATCGAACACCAGCATCGCGTCGGCCCCTGCCCTGTCGAACAGGCGTTCGCGCTGGTCGAGCGTGGTCAGGCGGAACCAGGGCGTGTCCGGGCGGAACAGCCGCATCGGATGCGGATCGAAGGTGGCGATGATGGCGGGGCGACCCTGGGCGCGGGCAAGCGCGATGGCGCGGCGAGCCACGGCCTGGTGCCCGGCGTGAAATCCGTCGAAATTCCCCAGCGCCATGATGCTGCCGCGCAGATGGGCGGGCATCGGGGCGCTGCTGTGCAGCCGCTCCATGAGGCGCGCTATAGGGGGGTGTCAGGCCGCTGGCAATGCGCGGTCGTGCGGTGGAGGGTGACGAAGCTGTAGGCGGGGCGGCCATTTTCCGCCGGATGGTCTTCGCGGGCGACCTCCTGCCAGTCTGCGGGATCGGGATAGGGGATGTGGGTGTCGCCTTCCGTGTCGATATGGACTTCGGTGAGTTCGATGCGGTGCGCGAGGGGGAGGAAGAGTTTCGTGATCTCCGCGCCGCCGATGACGGCGATGGTGGGCGCGGCGGCCTTTGCGATGGCGGCCTGCACCGTGGCGACGGGTTCGGCGCCCTCCCCTGTCCATGCCGTGTCGCGGGTGAGGACGATGTGGCGGCGGCCGGGGAGCAGGCCGGGCAGGCTGTCGAAGGTCTTGCGGCCCATGACCATCGGGTGGCCCAGGGTGAGCGCCTTGAAATGTTTGAGGTCGGCGGGGAGGCGCCAGGGCAGGTCGCCATCCTTGCCGATCACGCCATTGTCGGCGCGGGCCAGGATGATGAGGATTTCGGGGGTATTTGTCATGATGCCTGCTTGGCGCCTTTCAGGCCAAGCCCTTCATTCCCCCTCAAGAAAGAAAAGCCCCCTTCGACTGCCTGCCTGCGGCAGTCGCTCAGGACAGGCTTCGACAAGCTCAGGGCGAACGGGGTGGGGTTGTGGCTCATCGCGTCAGAGGGTCAGTCGGGTGACATGGCCCATTTTGCGACCGGGACGGGCTTCGTGCTTGCCGTAGAGGTGGAGATGGTTGGCCGGGTCGGACAGGATTTGCAGCCAGTCATTGGCCTGTTCGCCGATGAGGTTGCGCATCTCCACCTTCGCGGCGGCAAGGCCGGTGTCGCCCAGCGGCAGGCCGCAAATGGCGCGGACATGGTTTTCGAACTGGCTGGTGAGCGCGCCTTCGATGGTCCAGTGGCCGCTATTGTGGACGCGGGGGGCCATTTCGTTGAAGACCGGGCCGTCGGCGCTGGCGAAGAACTCCAGTGTCAGGACACCGACATAGTCGAGGGCGTCGGCGACCTTCGACGCGAGGGCGCGGGCTTCGGGGAGTTGGCCTTCGATCAAGGAGCCTGCGGGGACGGTGGAGGTGTCGAGAATGCCGTCCGTATGGACATTGGCGGCGGAGTCCCAGAAGCGGATCTGGCCGTCCGCGCCGCGCACGAGGATGACGGAGAATTCCTGCGCGAAGGTGACGAAGCCTTCCAATATGGCGCTCTGGCGCTGAATCGCGTTCCATGCGCCGACCGCATCGCCGGGGTCGGAGAGACGCGCCTGCCCCTTGCCGTCATAGCCCATGCGGTTGGTTTTCAGGATCGCCCGGCTGCCGATCCGGTCGATGGCTTCTTCCAGATCGTCGAGGCTTTCGACCGGGGCGAAGGGGGCGGTCAGGCCGCCGAGGTCGCAGACGAAGCGCTTTTCGGCGAGGCGGTCCTGGGCCACGCGGAGGGCCTGCGCGCCGGGGCGGACGAGGCCGTGGGTGGCGAGGACTTCGACGGCCGAAGGGTCGATATTCTCGAATTCATAGGTGACGACGGCCACGCTGTCCGCGAAGGCCGCTAGGGCGTCGGCATCCTCATAGGCGCCTTGGGTCCAGCGGGGGGAGACGTCGGCGGCGGGGCCGCTCGATTCCGGGGCGTAGATGTGGGTGCGATAGCCAAGCTGCGCGGCGGCGATGGCGATCATGCGGCCGAGCTGGCCGCCGCCGAGTATGCCGATGGTGGAGCCGGGCGGGATCGTCGTCATCTTATTCCGGGGTTTCCGCTACGTCATTGGTCTGCTTTTCGCGCCAGGCGTCGAGGCGTGCGGCCAGCGCTTCGTCGATGGTGGCGAGGATGGAGGCGGCGAAGAGCGCGGCGTTGATCGCGCCGGGCTTGCCGATGGCGAGCGTGCCCACGGGGATGCCGCCGGGCATCTGGACGATGGAGAGCAGGCTGTCCATGCCCTTCAAGGATTTCGATTCGACTGGGACGCCCAGGACGGGGAGGCGGGTCATGGAAGCCACCATGCCGGGGAGGTGCGCCGCGCCGCCAGCGCCCGCGATGATGACCTTGAGGCCACGGTCGACCGCGCCGGTGGCGTAGTCGTAGAGGCGCTGGGGCGTGCGGTGGGCGGAGACGACCTTGCATTCATGGGGGACGCCGAGCGCTTCGAGGGTTTCGGACGCGTGGCGCATCGTCTCCCAGTCGGATCGGCTGCCCATGATGATGCCGACTTTTGCGGCTTCGACTGCCCCGGTCATTTCGCTTCGCACTTTCCCTGATAATGCGGAAAGCAAAGCCCCTTAGCGGGAGGTGGGCGGAGGGGCAACGGATTTAACGGATAGAAATCCGTCACAATGACGGATGACGGACATGCCCTCCCCTAACCCCTCCCGCAAGCGGGAGGGGGATTCAATGATCAGCGTTCCGACAGGTAGTAGCGGTCCTTCGCCGTCAGGTCGTCGGCCAGGTCATAGACGATGGGCTGGCCGGTGGGGATTTCCAGTTCGGTGATCTCGTCATCGGGGATGTTCGAGAGGTGCTTCACCAGCGCGCGGAGCGAATTGCCGTGGGCGGAGATGACGACGCGCTTGCCCACCTTCAAATCGGGGGCGATGCGTTCTTCCCAATAGGGCAGCACGCGGGCGATGGTGTCCTTGAGCGATTCCGTGGAGGGGATGGCAATGCCTGCATAGCGGCGGTCCTTCGACAGGTCGAATTCGCTGCCCGCCTCCAGCGGCGGCGGGGGCGTGTCGAAGCTGCGGCGCCAGATCTTCACCTGATCGTCGCCATGCTTGGCCGCCGTCTCCGCCTTGTTGAGGCCGGTGAGGCCGCCATAATGGCGTTCGTTGAGGCGCCAGTCCTTCTCCACCGGCAGCCAGAGGCGGCCCATTTCCTCCAGCACCAGGTTCAGCGTCTTGATGGCGCGGGTCTGGACGGAGGTGTAGCACTGGTCGAAGTCCAGCCCCTTGTCGCGCAGCAGGCGGCCGGCGGCGCGCGCTTCCTCCGCGCCCTTCTCCGTCACATCCACGTCCCACCAGCCGGTGAAGCGGTTTTCAAGGTTCCAGGCCGACTGACCGTGGCGGATGAGGACGAGAGTGGGCATGGGGCGCGTCTCCTGCACAAGAGCGAAATGTCGCGCCCTCCCATAGCGCCGGAAATATCCGGCGCAAGCTTGCGCAGGCCCCGCCCGCCCCCACATTGCAGTCGGTCCGTCGATGGGATAGCCCATTCGGATATTGTAAGAAGGAAGCGGCGACTTGGCATTCGTGAAGGGCATGTGGCGCATATTGGTCGCCATCAAGGACGGGCTGGTGCTGCTGTTCCTGCTGGGTTTCTTCGGCCTTCTCTATGCGGCGCTGTCCTGGTCGCCCAAACCCGGCCAGAGCGTGAGCAGCGGCGCGCTGTTGCTGAAACTGGACGGCAGCATCGTGGAGCAACCCGCCGAGGTCGATCCGATGGCGCTGCTGACCGGCGGGGGCGACCGGGCGAAGGAATATGCGCTGGCGGACATCGTCGCCGCGCTGGATGCCGCCAAGGATGACAAGAAGGTCAAGGCCGTGGTGCTGAACCTCGACGGGTTCACGGGCGGCGGTCAGGTCGCGCTGGGGCGGGTCGGCAAGGCGCTGGATGCGGTGCGGGCGGCGAAGAAACCGGTCTTCGCCTATGCGACCATCTACAGCGACGACAGCTATCAACTGGCGGCCCATGCGACCGAGAGCTGGGTCAATCCGCTGGGCGGGGTGGCGATTACCGGGCGTGGCGGGTCGGGGCTTTACTATAAGGGGCTGATCGACAGGCTGGGGGTCAACACCCATGTCTATCGCGTCGGCACCTATAAGAGTTTTGTAGAGCCGTTCACGCGGACCGGGCAGTCGCCGGAAGCGAAGCAAGCCAATCAAGCGCTGGCCGATGCGCTGTGGGAGGATTGGCGGCAGGAAGTGGCTACCGCCCGGCCCAAGGCGCGGCTGGCGGCCTATGTGAACGATCCGGCGGGTCTGGCGCAGGCGGCTGGTGGCAATCTGGCGAAGGCGGCGCTGGGCGCGGGGCTGGTCGACAAGTTGGGCGATGAGGCGGCCTTCGGCGCGCGAGTGGCGGAGGTGGCGGGCGACGCGCCGGACGACAAGGATGGGGATTTCGCGGCCATCGACCTTCGCACCTATATGAAGGCGCACAAGCCCGCCAATGACGGCGAGATCGGCGTGCTGACCATTGCCGGGGATATTGTCGACGGCGAGGCCGGACCGGGCACGGCGGCGGGCGACACGATCGCCAAGCTGCTGCGCAAGGCGCTGGCGGAGAAGGATCTGAAGGCGCTGGTGGTGCGGGTCGATTCGCCGGGCGGATCGGTGATGGCGTCGGAGAAGATACGCGGCGCCATCATGGAGGCGAAGTCGGAAGGACTGCCGGTAGTGGTGTCCATGGGCAATGTCGCGGCCAGCGGCGGATATTGGGTATCCACGCCCGCCAATATGATCTTTGCCGAGCCGGATACGATCACCGGCTCCATCGGCGTGTTCGGCATACTTCCCAGTTTCGAGGGGACGCTGGCGAAGATCGGCGTGACCACCGACGGGGTGAAGACGACGCCCCTTTCCGGGCAGCCTGACGTGGCCGGGGGCACGACGCCGGAATTCGACCGGATCATGCAGATGGGGGTCGAGGATATTTACGGCCGCTTCGTCGGGCTGGTGGCGCAATCCCGGCGCAAGACGCCGCAGCAGATCGACGCCATCGCGCAGGGCCGCGTCTGGGACGGGGGGACGGCGCGGCAGATCGGGCTGGTGGACCGCTTCGGCGGGCTGGAGGATGCGATTGCCGAGGCGGCAAAGCTGGCGAAGATCGATCCGGCCAAGGCAAAGCCCTATCGCATCGCCAAGGAACCGGACCCGTTCACCCAGTTCGTCCAGTCCATCGTGGATCGCGAGGAAGAGGATGATGCCGGTGCGCCCGATGGCACGATGGGGCGCGACTTGCTGGGGCGGCAGGCGATGGTGCAGCGGAACTGGGCGTTGCAGGCTGTGGCCGATGTGCGGGCGCTGGTGAGCGGCGCCGGGGTGCGGGCGGATTGCCTGGAATGCCGGGGCTATGGCGCGCCGAGGATGGCGAAGACGGATGAGCGGGGGTGGATGGCGGTGTTGCTGGGGCTTTGGAAGGGATGATTGGGCTGGGCCAGTTGCGAATGTTCGAATTGAACCGCAGGGGCCAATCCACAGGTTAAGGCTTGGCTACCGGAATGTGCCTTTGCGGGAACGCGTAGAAGCTCCCTTTAATGGGCGTGGTTCAGTTCATCGCCAGGATCATGTTCCGCACTTGCGGATAGACCTGCTTTTCCCATTTGCTGCCGGAGAAGACGCCATAATGGCCGACGCCGGGCTGGAGGTGATGGCGCTTCAGGTGCGGACGCAGGCCGGTGCAGAGCGCATGGGCGGCCGCCGTCTGGCCCACGGCGCAGACATCGTCCTTCTCGCCCTCCACCGTCAGCAGCGCCGTGTTGCGGATCGCGCCTGGATTGACGGGACGCCCGCGATAGGTGAGCTCGCCCTTGGCCAGCAGGGTCCGCTGAAACACCTTGTCCACGGTTTCGAGGTAGAATTCCGCCGTCATGTCGAGGACCGCGAAATATTCCTCATAAAAGGTCTTGATCCTGTCAGCCTCCACCTGCTTGCCGTCGGCCAATAGCTGATAGAGTTCGCGGTGCGCCGCGCCGTGGCGGTCCATGTTCATCGACATGAAGGCGGAAAGCTGGAGGAAACCGGGATAGACCCGGCGGCCGCGCCCGGCATAGCGCATCGGCACCATGCTGATCAGATTATCCTCGAACCATTCGATCGACTGGTCGTTGGCAAGTTCGTTGACCACCGTGGGGGCCGCGCGCGTGTCGATCGGCCCGCCCATCAAAGTCATGGAACGTGGGGTGGCGGGGTCTTTATCCTCCGCCATGATCGACACGGCCGCCATGGCCGGAACGCAGGGCTGGCACACCGACACCAGATGCGACCCCGGCCCCAGTTCCTGCATGAAGGTCATGATATAATCGACATAATCGTCGAAACCGAAGCGTCCCGCGGAAAGCGGCACGTCGCGGGCGTTCTTCCAATCGGTGATGTAGACGTCATGGTCTCGCAGCAACGTCTGCACCGTGTTGCGCAGCAGCGTAGCGAAATGGCCGGACATGGGGGCCACCACCAGCACCTTCGGCTGGGCCGTTTCCACATCGTCCTTCACGAAGTGCAGCAGATTGCCGAAGGGCAGGTCCATCGCCACTTCTTCCCGCACGGCGACATCGGCATTGCCGCTGCGCACCTGCGTTATGGCGTAGGCGGGGCGACGATGGGTCAGCTTCGCACCCTGGAACACGTCCATCAGGGCGAACATGCGGCGGGGCATCGGCCAATCCCCGGCCGGACCCATGCGATCCTTCAGCGAAAGAGCGATTTGAGCGCCGAATCGCGCAGGAGCCATCATGTCGTTCCAGGCCTGATAGCCGCTATATAACATCATCATCTTGCTCAAACGCGTCCCAAGCCCCTTCGGCGCCGATTCGGCCCCCACCGACCCGTATACAGCTTTTCCATATTGCACCGCATCATGATTGATGGAAACATGGCGGCAAAGCGGGAGGATTGCCATGGCCGACGCAGAATTGACCATTTCCAGCAAGACCTATTCGTCCTGGTCCCTTCGCGGATGGCTGTTGTGCCGCCTGGCGGGGCTGAAGGTCGGGGAAAAGACGATCGCTCTGGATGATCCTGAAAACAGGGCGGAACTGCTGCTGCTGTCGCCATCCGTGCTGGTGCCCCGGCTGACCCATGAGGGGGCGAGCGTATGGGACACGCTCGCAATCGCGGAATATCTGCATGAACTTTATCCGCATGCTGGGCTGTATCCGGCGGACCGGATCGCCCGCGCCCATTGCCGGTCGGTTTCGGGCGAAATCCATTCCGGCTTCATCAATCTGCGGTCAGCCCTGCCGATGAACCTGAAGGTGAGGCATGAGAAATTCCCGGTCTTTTCGGGCGCCCGGCAGGATATCGAGCGGATCGAGGAAATCTGGACCGAATGCCTGGGTGCCTATGGCGGGCCCTGGCTGTTCGGGGAGCAGCCGACCGTGGCGGACGCGATGTTCGCGCCGGTGGCGCAGCGTTTCCTGACCTATGCGGTGCCGCTGTCGGCCAAATCCGCCGCCTATTGCAACAGGAGCAACGACTGGGAGCCGATGCGCGAGTGGATCGACGCGGCGCGCAGGGAGAAGGATGAGGTTGAGGAACTGGAAGTCGAGTTTTAAACTTCCAGACCGGCCAGCCATTCCGCGATCATGGCGCGGCCCGCGGCGACGGCGCCGGGGCCGTGATCGGCATGATCCTGCCGCAGGGCGATGCCGCATTGCCGGGCGATGTCCAGATCGGCCCAGAAATGAGTCAGCCAATCCTCGAAACGGGGGTCTTCGCCCATTTCGGCGTGGAATTGCAGCGCGAGCAGGTTGCGGCCCCGGCGAAAGGCCTGGTGCGCATAATATTCGGTCGAGGCGAGCAGGTCGACGCCCGCAGGCAGGTCGAACGTGTCGCTGTGCCAGTGCAGCACCGGCACGTCCTGCAAGTGACGAAGCGGGGAATCGGCCCCTGCCCCGTTCAGCGCGACCGGCGCGAAGCCCAGTTCCATATGCCTGCCGGGATAGACGCGGGCGCCCAGGGCGGCGGCGATCATCTGGCTGCCGAGGCACACGCCGAGCGTCGGCAGATCTTGCTCCAGACGGGCGGCGAGCTTTTCGATCTGGAGCGGAATCCAGGGGTGGATGTCATGTTCGTAGACGCCCATCGGGCCGCCCATCATGATCAGCAGGTCCGGCGTGCAGAGGTCGACATCGGCGAAGTCGGCGCTGGCGACGTCGACCCGCTCGATCACATAGCCTGCGGCCTCGATCGGCTGAAGATAACCCGCCGCTCCTTCCCGCGGCACATGTCGGACGATAAGCGCTTTTTTCATCTCTACCAACTTGGTAGCCAAATCGGACGCGGCATGCCACCCCAGCCTTTCTTGGCTTTGCGAAATAACTGCTATGGGCGCGGGATGCGGCGGATGCGCCAGAGCGCCGCGAAGCCGATGCCGCTCCAGATGATGTTCAGCACCATCGACGGGATGGCGCCGTGCCACCAGGTGTTGAGGACGAAGAAGGCGGCGCCTAGCGCGTTCATCCATTGGAAGGCGGGCGATGCGCCCGACAGGCGGCCCGTGGAGACGAGAATATAGGCGCCGAGAACGAGAATCGCGCCGAGCCAGCCTACAAGTTCGACAAGGATCGGCAATCCATCCCCCTAGGAAAAGGGATGCTCTAATTCATAAAAGCCGGGGTTGAATAGCGGCTTTCAGATATTGCTCCTCATCAATGGAAATTTTTAGGCAGCGTGGACAAATTCAAGACTCGCCGGACTGAGTGATTTTGGGTGGTTTGCGGTCATTCCCCCTCCCGCAGGCGGGAGGGGGAATGACCGCAAACCACCCAAAATCACTCAGTCCGGCGA
>NZ_JFHR01000049.1 GCF_000722875.1 Sphingobium chlorophenolicum
GGAAAATACGGCTCGATCCGGCGCATCTGCGCCTCACTCAGCAGAAACGGAACATCCATCGGCAGCGCCTCCTAACGCTGCTATTGAATCAACCCATCACCCAATGCGCAAGCAATTTAACAGGTCCTGACCCTAGGTTTGTCGATGACGCTGGACCGATCCGGTTCGTCGATACCGAGGCGGCGGCCCGCTATCTCGCCCTCGAAGCACATACGCTGGAGTGCTACCGCTCCCTCGGCGGTGGACCCATTTTCCACAAGTTCGGAAAATGGGTCCGCTATGCGGTCGATGATCTCGATGCCTGGGCGGAAAGTTGTCGGCGCGCCACTACCGCATCACCGGCAGCTCCCCGCGTCCTTCCCCTTGACCCAACATAGCTCGGAGGCTATATGACTTGGGAAGTCATTTTGTACGCTGCCTTCGAGGACGAGCTACGGACTTTCGAGCCTAGCGTGCAAGACGCTTTGATCGTGGTCGCCAAGTTGCTCGCCGATTTCGGCCCGCAGCTCGGTCGCCCGCATGTCGATACGCTCAAGGGGTCGAAGCACGCCAACATGAAAGAGCTGCGCTTCGAAGCCGCCGATGGCGAATGGCGAGCAGCCTTCGCCTTCGATCCCGAAAGGCGAGCGGTGGTGTTGGTGGCCGGCGACAAGTCGGGCGGGAGCGAGAAGCGCTTTTACAAGCGGCTCATCGCAAAGGCGGATCTCAGGTTTTCCGACCATGTGGAAACCCTGAAATCAGGAAAGAAGGATAGCTAGCATGGCCCGCAACCTGAACGATTTCATTGCCGAGTTGCCGCCCGAGCGCCAAGCCGAGATCGAGGCCCGCTATCAGGTGCTGAAGCAGGAAGTCGAGGGCCTGCGCGAAATGCGTCAGATCGCAGGAAAGGCCCAAGAGGACATCGCCACGGCGCTGAACATCAAGCAGCCTTCGGTCTCGAAGATCGAAAAGCAGGCCGACATGTATCTGTCGACCCTGCGCAGCTATGTCGAGGCGATCGGCGGCAAACTCGAACTGACCGTGAAGCTGCCCGGGCGGCCAGCCCTTCGGCTCCAAGGCCTCAGCGATGGAACTGTCTCGGATGACAGGACGACGCGTACCGTCGCGCGGCGTCGCAAGCATGCCTAGCACTGCGCGTGGACGCGGATGTTGATCCGCGAAGATAGGGGGAAGAATGGCGATTACGGCTAAGGACGTCGAAGAACTGCACACCTATGCCGAGGGCGTCATGGGCCGCGCGGATCATCATGCAGGCAAGGTGAAGGGAATCGCTCTTGCCTTGCTCGGCGGCATTATCTGGCGTGGAGAACCGGACACAATCCGGATAAGGCGCTTCGCGGGCAGCCCCGCGAACATGCTCTGGGTGAATATCGGTGGGAAGACCTACGTCTTCGCCTACAACCACACGGCCGAGAAAATCGAGATCCGGGACCGCACGCAAACCGGAGCCGTCTTGCACAGCTTCGACGACGCCAACACTGCCGCCGACATCGAGGCGGCGTTTCGCGCGCTATGACCATGCTTGTGGCACGCGCGCAACTCAACTTCGTGACTGATCTTGTCGCTCGGTTTGAGCGCTACGACAGCATGATGCGGCCGGTAGCCGAATATCAGTCACAGTACATCGCGATCATCGCTTTGCTTAGGTCCATCGGGCACGTGTTCGACAAGGTCGATTGCGCGGATGACCAGCGCCGATCCTGGAGCGCAGCGAAATGGCGGGAGTGGAAGCAAGCTCCGATTTTCCGGGACTTTATTGAGCCCGCCCGCAATGTACTGCTCAAGGAGTTTCAGGGCGGACTCCAGCTTCGCAACAATGCCTTCGACACCATCGCAGTGGTAGCTGACCCCGGCGTGCCCGATGGCGTCTCGCATGTCGCTGCCTTCAACTCCGTTAAGCTGCGCGATGCCGAGGGACGACCAATCCTCCCGAAAATCCGCGAGGCCCTGACGTTTTGGGATCGCTGCCTGAAGGAAGCGGAAGCTCATCTGCCCGAAGCGACAGCCTAGTGACCGCTCGATGGACCCCTGTGTTCGTATTGCCGAATATCCCGCTCGAGGCGGCGATTGGCTGCGACATCGCCGCACTACCCCCGGCGAATGACCCGCGTTGCCGCAATCAAGCGCGCGCAGTCCATGTTCCGCCGCTTCCTCAATCGGTTCTCCGACAAATTTCGGGCAGAAGTTCGAGCCCTCCGTTTTGTTGGTGCATCCAGCAGCACCGCCGGCCTTTCTCGACATCTCCGCGCTGGCGAGCTTCCGTGATCTCATCGCGATCGCGACAACGACCTATGGTCGGGCGCTCGAACTGCGTCATCGTCGCGGACATCGGGTCATCTTCGGCGAGGCTTTCGCGATGAATCTAGGGCTCGATCTCGGCGAGAAGCTGACCCTTGGTGACGACATCGCCGGGCTGGACAAGCAGTCGCGTGAGCGGACCGGAATCTCGACCGTCTGATAGGCCGCGGGCGCGGCCACCGCCAGCCGGCGACGCCGATAGCGAGAACCGCCAGAGCGATGATGCAAACGCGGGTAAGCCTCACGGGCCGGACGGCAAGGCTGCGCGTTGCCGGCCTAGCGCAGGTAGAACTCGACGGGCACGACCAGCTCGATCGTGTCGCCGGTGACGTCCGCAGGCGGCTTGGGCAGCGGCTGCGCCCGGCGCGGCAGATTGACCGCCTCATTGTCGAGCATGGCGAAGCCCGAGCTGCGCTCGAGACGCGAGGAGACCACGCGACCGTTCCGGTCCATGACGAAGCGGATATAAGGGACGCCCTGCTGGCGGCGGGACTGCGCCGCAAAGGGATAGCGCTTCACCTTGTTGAGCGCGCCGAGCACCAGCCCCTGCCATGTCGGCACGCCGCTGGAGAGGACCGGCGCTGGCGGTGCTGGCCGTGCTGGCGGTGCGGTGGTCTGCGGCGCGGCCTGCTTCGCCTCCTCGCGCGGCGGCTCCGGTGGCTGCACGGGCAGCGCGACGGTTGGATTGGGAAGCGGCGGCGTCTTGACCGGATCGCGCACCAGCTTGGGCTGCGGCGTCTCGGCCTTGACTTGCTTCGGCCCCGGCGGCTGCTCGGAGGGCGGGACCGGCGGCGCAGCCGGGGGCGCCATGTCGATGAAGATGGCGGTCTCCTCGGCCGGAGTGCTGATGGTCGGCCCCAGCCAGTAGGCTGCGACCAGCGCCGGCACGGCATGGAATCCGAGTACCAGGGCCAAGGCACCGCCCCAACGGCGGGCCGCGCCTGGCTCGCCTTGATCGAGGGTCATTGGACCGTGCCGGCTTCGAGCCCGACCAGCGCCACCTTGAGATAGCCGGCCGCGCGAAGGTCGTTCATCGCCTTCATCAGCGTGTCGTAGTCGACTGTCTTGTCGGCGCGCAGGAAGATGCGCTGCTCCTTGTCGCCGCGCGTGCGCTGATCGAGTGCGCTTCCCAGCGCCTCGTGGGTCACGGGCTGGTTGTCGACCACGAGGCCGTGGTCCGCCTTGATGGTCAGGAACAACGGCTTGTCGGGCTTGGGCTGCGGCTGCGCCGTCGAGCTGGGCAGGTCGACCTTCACGTCCACAGTCGCGAGCGGAGCGGCGACCATGAAAATGATGAGCAAGACCAGCATCACGTCGATGAACGGCGTGACGTTGATCTCATGGTTCTCGACCAGCTCGTCATCGTGCTGGAGACGGGCGGCCATCGTCCTACTCCGCTACGCGCAGGTCGGCCTTGCCGACCACGCCGCGCGAAAGGTCGCGCGAGACCAGCCGCAGCACGGCCGCCGAGGTATCGCCGAGCAGAGCCTTGTAGGCTGCAATCTGGCGCGCGAAGTGGTTGTAGATAACCACAGCCGGGATCGCGGCGACGAGGCCGATCGCCGTCGCCAGCAGCGCCTCTGCGATGCCGGGGGCGACCACCGCGAGGTTGGTGGTCTGCTTGGCCGAGATGCCGATGAAGCTGTTCATGATACCCCAGACGGTGCCGAATAGGCCGACGAAGGGCGCGGTCGCGCCGATCGTCGCCAGCACGCTGGTCCCACGCGTCATGCGTCGGCCCAAGGCCGCTTCGATGCGATCGAAGCGGGAGACGATGCGCTCCTTGACGCCTTCGCGATCGTCCAGCGCATCGGCAGAAAGCTTCAGTTCCGCTACCGCCGCTGCAATCAGGATGGAATCTTTCGCGTCGGCTGCGATTCCCGCCTCAGCGAGCGTGCGTGCGGCATCGACCGCGCGAAACTCCGCCCGCTGCGCGGCTGTCCTCTTAGACAGCTCCAGCGATTTGGCGACCAGCACCGTCCAAGTGATGATCGATGCTATTGCCAGGCCGATGATAACGGCTTTGACCACCCAGTCGGCCGACACGAACATGCCCCAAGCAGTCAGATTGTCGGGCAACAAAGCAATGTCCTCCGCATGGGCAGGCGATGCAGCTGTGATCCCGATGCCAAACCATGCTGCTGGGGACCGTTTCAAAAAGTGTCTTTCCAAATGCATGTCGCTAACCCAATTCCGTTGGTAACCGGTGGGGCGAGACGGCCACGGGAAAGCGCTTGCGGGCGGTGCGACCGCGGCGTTTGACCCACCAAATGTAGATACCCGTGATGGACAACATAGCGACCACCAACCCCGAAATTGCGATCAGCAGCCGGTAACCAAAGCCGAAAACTGTGGCGGTGTGCAGTGCTCGAAGCCATTCGCTAACAACATCGCCCGCCGCACCCTTTCGTTCAAACTGAGCGCGGATCAGCCTGCCGGTCTGTGCATCGATCCAAAGATCGGTCCCTCCACCGGTTTCGCGAATATCAAGACTGGTATGTGTACGATAGAGGTAGGCGCCAAGTGCTGGCCGATACCAAAGGCTGTCTTCGTAGCGGATCGAGAAGTTTTCCCGAGCGGAAAGACCGGAGATCTCGCGACGACCTGCCGTAAGTGCAGCGCGCCAGTCGATCTTAGGATTATAATCCGGCGTCGGCAGTCGATCCGGCTGGCTGTCCTCGAATGGAAGCGCGATCGACATGATCGGCCGATAGATTACATCCCGGAGGTTCAGCATCACGCTTGACCAAGCCAGCACGAGAAGAAGCGCCCAAAGCCAGAGCCCGAAGGCGCGGTGCAGGTCGAGATACCGTCGGTACGGGGCGGCGCGAGCTTTGATCTGCCACGCCGGCTTCCACTTCTGAAGCAGGGGTCGTCCGCGTGGAAGGGTAAGGACAAATCCAATAAAGCAGTCGAATGTCCAAAGCAGCGCAATCAAGCCGAAGAAGATCTTGCCGTACGGATGCGGCAGGGCAAGCGCCTCATGCAGACGCCAGATGAAAGGCACGATATTGGCGCGCTGGAAGTGCCAGCCGTCGAAAAGCGCGCCCCATCGCCGCCCACCCAATATCGCCCCAGTCTGGGGATCGATGAAAACCTGATCGAATACGAGGGGTGGCGCCTTCCCGGTCGAGCGGTTTGGCTGCGGCATCAGATAGAACATTGCGGAGCGGCCTGGCCGCGGAAAAGGCATGTAATCGACCCGAGCCTGCGGAAACGCACGCTGGACGCGATCGCGAAGGGCTACCGGGTCCACCGCCGCGCCCGGTTGCCAGCCGACGACGAACAGTCGCGGATTGATTAAGGCCTCAAGCTCGTCGCGAAACGTAAGCGCGGTGCCGGTCAGTCCCGCCACTGCCAAGAAAAGCGCGGTGGCGAGACCTGTCCAGCGGTGCAGCAGGACGATGGTAGATCGCATCTTGCCGACTACCAGCTGTAGCCCAACGTCGCGATTATCGAGCGTGGAGCACCGTAGTCGCAACCGCCAGCAAAGGTCGTTCGGCAATTGTTGGGTATATAAACCTTGTCGGTGAGATTGCGAACGTTGACGGCCAATCTCCATGGTCCGGTCGAATAGCTCGCTACTGCATCAAACAGGGTATAAGCGGGAGCCGGCAGGCCGCCGGTCAGATCGCCTGGGCGCTCGGCGACGTAACGCACGCCGCCCCCAACGTTGAACCCTGCCAGCCCAACATCTCGGAAGTCATAATCAGCCCATAGCGAGGCCATATGGCGGGGCACGCCCAAGAATCGTGTGCCAAGTTGAGCGGGATTGTTGCTCTTAGTGACTTTGGTGTCAGTGTATGTGTATGCTGCGACCGCCTTCAGCCCCGGTAGCAGCTCTCCCTTGGCTTCCAATTCGAGGCCGCGGGAACGCACCTCACCGGTCTGAACCGAGAAGCTTGGATCAACTGGGTCGGGAGTTTGCACGTTAGTGCGGGTGAGTTGGTAGAGCGCGCCGGATAGCGAGATATCGCTACCGGGCGGCTGGTAGCGAAGGCCAGCCTCATATTGTTCGCCTTCGCTCGGGTCGTAGCGATTGCTCAACCGATCCCGGCCCGATGTCGGCTCGAACGACTGGCTGAAACTCAGGTAGGGAGCAAGGCCGTTGTCGGCGAGATAGACAAGTCCCGCCCGCCCTGTGAATGCGCGCTCCTTTTCTTGAACGCGCGCCGCCGGAGTATAGGGGGTCTGCGAGTCAATCGAAAACCAGTCGTAGCGCCCCCCAAGCAAGACAACGAGCTTGTCGCTGAGCTTCATCTGGTCCTGCAAATAAACGCCTGTGCGCTTGTCGGTATCGATGAACCAACGCCACGGCGGCGTAGACCAGGCCGCTCCGTAGACGGGCGCGAATATGTCAATCGACGGCAACGTGCCGCGATCCCGGACGCTGTTGTAACGCGTGCGGGAATAATCAATGCCAGCGAGCACAGTGTGGCTGAGCGGCCCGGTGTCGACCGTCCAAGTGAGATTGTTGTCGACCGTGAAAAGGTTCGTCTTTTCGACGAAGTGCCGGGGTTCGCGGCCAGCCCGCCGCTGAGTGGCGTCGAGCACGCCGCTCAGCAACGTGTATTCGTAGTCGAGATCGATGCGCATATAGCGCAGTTTCTGATTGAACGTCAGTGTATCGGTGAAGCTCTGGCGGAACTCGTAGCCGATCGACTTCGTCTCGCTGTCGTAATCGTTATGATCTGGCTCCCCGAGGTAACGGCTGCGCGGCAAGCGTCCGTTGGCGTTCGACCGGAGTGTTCCTACGACCGGCAGTGAACCGGGATCGCTGGCAAGTTGATGCTGATAATGCGCAAGCAGCGTCAGCGACGTATTGGCGGTCGGATTCCAGCTCAGCGACGGGGCAACGTAGATGCGATCGTCGCGCCCGTAGTCGATGAAAGTATCGCTATCACGGCCGAGCACCGTTAAGCGATATGCCCAGCGGCCGTCTGCGTCGAACGGGCCACTGAAGTCCGCCGACACCTGCTTTCGATTGAAGCTCCCATACTCCAGATTCACTTCTCGGATGGGCGTCAGCGTCGGACGTTTCGAAACCGTGTTGACAATGCCGCCCGGCGCAGTCGCTCCATAGAGGATTGAGGATGGTCCCTTGAGCACCTCGATGCGCTCCAGGCCGTAAGGCTCCTGCTTCCCGTTGAAGATCCGAGCACCAAAGCGAAGGCCGTCACGATAGAAGCTCGCAAACTGCGGATCGGCCTGGAAGCCCCGTATCCAGAAGCTGTCGGCGAGCGCCGGGTTCATGCCCGTCGTGCTCACCATCACGCCAGCGGTGTAGCCGAGCGCGTCCTGAAGAGTTTGAGCCTTTTGATCTCTAACTTGTTCGGCAGTCACGATAGAGATCGACTGTGGCGTCTCTTGGATCGGCGTGTCTGTTTTGGTCGCCGTCGCACTTCTGCGCGCAGCATATCCGGCTACCGGGCTCGTCGCGCTCTGCTCGACACCTCCTAAATCGCCGGCACTTGTGCCATTCGCTTCCACTCGGACCGGCCCGAGTTGCATGGCTCCATCCGAGACCTGCGGGGCGGCCTCGATTTGAACGCCGCCGTTCCCGACGAACCGATAGGTGAGACCCGTTCCTTGCAGAATACGGCTGAGCGCCTCGGCCGGCGAGAAATCGCCATTGATCGCCGCGCTTGTCCGCCCGGAAACCAACGGTCCCTCGGCCGTCACTTGCAGGCCGGCTTGCCGTCCGAAAATCATCAGCGCTTGGGCCAACGATTGAGACGGAATATCGAATCGGCGCTGCTCTGCGCGTGTCGTTTGAGCCGCTGCCGCTGACGGTGCCGCCCCCACGGTGACGATCGCAGTCGTCGCCATCAGGACCGCGCTGAACATCGCAGTTCGCTGACCGCGCCGCGCCGAAACCGTATTACCCCCGCCCATTCGGACCTCCAGATATGAGTGCGTTGGAGGCCACCTGCTAATGCGTCGCAAATACGCCCCTCACGAGGCAAGATGCTTGTGGACGAGTGTTTTCCAAAAAAAGTTTGCCGGACGTGCGGAGATCAAGGCTAACGGATTGGATATAAAGAAAACTTCTTATGCGCCGCTCACCACCATGAGCCACGGCGTAATGCGCGTCACCGTGCCGCCGTAAGGGTTCACGATCATCCTCAGCGCTTTCACCGGGTCGTGGACATTGTAAATCCCCGTAACCGCACGCGCCGCTAAGGCGCTGTCCGTCACGACGATCGCGCCGCGATACCAAGGCCGGATTTCGTCGATGACGCTGGCCACGGTGCGGTTTTCCGCCATGATGTCGCCGCGACGCCAGCCTCCCACCAATTCGGTTGCGATCTTGCCGGTCGTGCCCGTGTGGTCCTGGTTGATTCGCACCCAATCGCCCGCGAGGAGTTCGCGGCGCGAGGCTGGAGAGGCGTTCGCATCCTCAACGCGGACATGGCCGCGCCGAACCGCGACCTCCGTGTTGTCACCGAGCGTGCGAACCTCGAAGCTCGTCCCGAGAACTGTGGTGGTGATCGCGCCGGATTCGACGCGGAAAGGCCGCGAGGGGTCATGCACGACGTCGAACAACGCCTGGCCGGCGAGGAGGCGCACGGTCCTATTCTTGCCGTCAAAATCAACCGCGACAGCGCTGGCCGGGCCTAGCTGGATGCTGCTGCCATCCGCCAGTCGAACCTGCTCGACCTGCGCGACGCTCGTGCTGTGGTCCGCCTGAAAGTAGAGCTGTGCCTGCGGAAAGGCGAGCAACGCAGCACAGGCGGCCGCAGCTGCGGCCGCCGCGACGCGCGGCCGGGCCCGCCAACGCCATCCCGTCGATCGCGATCTACGGCGGGTTGGAATAGCGGCTGGATCGGCCCGGGGCGGGATCGTGTAGGTGCGCAACTCGGGCGGCGCCCGGCCGGCGGCCGCCACCGTCTCGCTCATGCTGACCCAAGCTTCGGCGTGCCGCACGTCGGCGGCAAGCCATTCTTCGAACGCGGCGTTCACCGCGTCGTCGTCAGGCTCTTCCCGGAGGCGGACATACCAGTGAGAGGCGCTTCGACGCGCTTCGCGCTCGTCAAACGTCACTGGCGATAGCCCGCCAACGGGAACGAGGCGCAAGTAAGGGGGCCCGGATCTCATGCTGACTAGATGCTCGGGCCAGCGCGTTTTCCAAAAGAATCTGATTTGCTCCCGTCATTGCGCGCTTCTTTTCCGCATTTCATCGCAAAGCTCCATCGCCTCAGTGATCAGCAGATGCGTCAGTGACACCGAAACGCCGAGCCGGATCGCGATCTCGCGCAGTTTCAACTCCTCAAAGTGATACATCTTGAACGCCGCGCTTTGCCGCGCGGGCAAGCCGTTCACGACCTGCATGACAAGCCGCATGTCATCCCGCGCGATCAGGTCGGCCTCGACGGACGGCCGATCGTCCATCAACATTTCGACGACCGCGCCCGCCTCCGGGGCGGCGAGAGACGGTTCACGGCGGCGGTGCCGCACCTGCGCGAAGACCAGGTTGCGCACGATGCGCTTCAGGTAGCTCAGGGGTTCTCGGATTTGGTCCGGCGCTGGCTGGCGGTCGAAGAGTAGCCAGGCGTCATGAACGATGTCTTCCGCGGCGGCCGGATCGCCCGACAACCTCCCGGCATAGGTCACGAGCGACTCGCGATGCGACTTATACAAGCGCAAAGCTACGCGATCAGACCCCAAGAAACCGCCATCCTTCAACACGCGACGCTCGCGCGCGGAGTGACGAAATGACACTTGTTGCGAGGCGTTCGCAAAACACCGTAGCGGATGGGCTGCCGCAGCGCAACATTGGTCGAACGCCTCGACCTGGGCGCGATTGTCGGAAAAGCGCTCACGCCGAGCACCTAGAGTCGATGAGTCACCGGGTCATGCGGATCGCCCCCTTGACTCCTGCGCCGATAAAGAAGAACAAATAGAGAACATGATGCCGAACCTGTTCCCGGAGGTCAACAAGCAGCTTGCGGCCCGAGCCCGCCATAGAGTCATTGCGCGCGCAGATCGTGAAGATCGAAGGCAGAAGCCGGCGCGCCAAATCGGTACTCCCTTTCGGGATCACCGAGGTAGACTCACGGCTCCCCGGCGGTGGCCTCGCACTCGGCGCGCTGCATGAAATCGCCGGCGGCGGTAACGGCGCCGTCGATGGCGCAGCTGCTGCGTCGTTCGGCGCAGGCCTTGCCGCCCGCACCAAGGGCAAAATCCTTTGGTGCATCACTCGCGCCGACCTGTTTGCGCCCGCCATTGCCCAGGCAGGCCTCGCAAGCGATCGCGTGATCTACCTCGAAGCCGGCGACGACAAGACCGTGCTCGCCTGCATGGAGGAAGGATTGCGCCACGGCGGCCTTGGCGCCGTCATCGGCGAGGTCGCTCGCCTTTCGATGACGGCGTCGAGACGCCTGCAGCTGGCAGCTGAAGGTAGCGGCTCGCTCGGAATCGCCCTGCGGCGCTGGCGACGACAAACGGAAGCGACGGATTTCGGCCAGCCGACCGCGGCGATGACGCGCTGGCGCGTCTCCGTGCTTCCCTCGACGCCGCTACCCGTTCCCGGCGTGGGTCGCGCACGCTGGCTAGTTGAACTTATCCGCGCGCGAGCGGGTGAAAGTGCAGATTTCGAGTTGGAGGCGTGCGATGACACGGGTCGTCTCGCTCTTCCTGCCGAACTGGTCCACGGACCGGCTTCGGCGGAAGGCTGGCGACGCGGCGCCTCCGGCTGAGGCGCCGCTCGTCCTGATTGGCCGCGATGGGAACAGGCGGGTGGTGCTGGCGGCGGATGCTGCGGCCCAGGCCGCCGGCCTGCGCGCCGGCATGCCCGTCACTAAGGCGCAAGTCCTGGTGCCTGGACTCATTGTGCAGGATGCCGATCCCGCTGCCGACGCCGAGGCGCTTGAGCGTCTCGCGGTATGGCTTCTCCGGTATGCGCCAATCGTCGCCCCCGATCCGCCCGACGGCCTCATCATTGACTCGACAGGCGCGGATCATCTCCACGGCGGGGAGACTGTCATGCTGGACGGCTTGATCGGGCGCCTCGCCATGTCGGGGATCGCCGCGAGAGGCGCGATCGCCGACACCTGGGGAGCAGCCCACGCGTTGGCCCGGTTCTCGGCGCAGCCGGCCGTCATAGCGCCAGAGGGCCACGGGCCGTCCGTCGTGGAGCGGTTGCCGCTTGAGGCGTTGCGCATTCCGGCTCGCACCATCGCGGCGCTGCGCACGCTCGGCTTCCGAACGGTCGGCGATCTTTTGGCGCAGCCGCGCGCGCCGCTCACCCTTCGCTTCGGCCCCGAACTTGGCAGACGCTTGGACCAGGCCTTGGGCATTGCGGCCGAAATCATCGAGCCGGTCCGTCCGGCCGATCTCATCGAGGTGCGCCGGGCCTTCGCCGAGCCGATCGGCGCGGCCGAGACCATCGCCCGTTACATCGGCAAGCTTGTCACCCAGCTTTGCGAACGTCTGGAGGAAGGCGGCCTCGGCGCACGCAGGCTCGATCTCATCTGCCACCGCGTCGATAGCCGGGCCCAGGCCGTGCGGGTCGGCATGGCCACGCCGGTCCGCGACGCGAAGCGGCTGACGCGCCTCCTGTGCGACAAGATCGAGGCCATCTCGCCCGGCTTCGGCATCGAGGTGATGACCCTCGCCGCAAGCGTCGCCGAGCCGCTTGAGCGCAAGCAGATCGTCAGCTCGCTGGTCGAGGAGAGCACCCCGGACGTCTCCGATCTCATCGACACCTTGATGAACCGCGTGGGCGAGCGTGCCCTCTATCGGCTTGCACCGGTCGCCAGCGATGTTCCGGAGCGGTCTGTCTGTCGTATCCCGGCGATGGCGGCCGACACGGGAGCGGGCTGGCCCGGCCATTGGCCGCGGCCCTCCCGCCTTCTGCCGGCCCCTGAGCCGGTCGAGACCGTGGCGTTGCTTCCCGACCATCCGCCGGTGTCGTTCACCTGGCGCGGCATCCGCCGCCGCCTTCGGCGTGGCGACGGGCCGGAGCGTGTGTTCGGCGAATGGTGGAAGCGCGATGCCGAGCTGGTTGCCGTCCGCGACTATTTCCGGGTCGAGGACGACGCCGGCGAACGCTACTGGCTGTTTCGCGCCGGCGACGGCGAGGACACCGCCACCGGCTCGCACCGCTGGTTCATCCACGGGGTCTTCGGATGAGCGAGCCCCGCTATGTCGAGCTTCAGGTCACCTCGCATTTCAGCTTTCTGCGAGGGGCCTCATCTTGCGAGGAGCTGTTCGCCCAGGCCGCGCTCGCCGGGATCGAAGCGTTGGCCGTGGTGGATCGAAACTCCCTCGCGGGCATCGTCCGGGCCCATGAGGCGGCGAAGACGACCGGGGTCCGCCTGATTGTCGGCTGCCGTCTCGACCTCGCCGACGGCATGTCGGTGCTGGTCTATCCGACCGACCGGCCTGCTTATTCCCGTCTCTGCCGGCTGCTGTCGCTCGGCAAGCGGCGCGGCGGAAAGGCGAAGTGCGTCCTCGAATGGCAGGACCTTGTCGCCTACGGCGAAGGCTTGATCGCCGTCCTCGTGCCGGATCTCACCGATGACGAATGCGCCCTTCGTCTGCGCCGCCTGCGCGATGCGTTTGGCGATCGGGCCTACCTGGCTCTGACGCTGCGCCGTCGGCCCAACGATCAGCTCCGCCTTCACGAGCTGTCGAACCTGGCCGCCCAGATGCGGGTTGCGACCGTGGTGACGAACGACGTCCTCTTCCACGAGCCCGCCCGCCGCATCCTTCAGGACGTCGTGTCCTGCATCCGGCACAATGTCACGATCGACACGATCGGCGACCGCCGGGAGCGTCACGCCGATCGGTACATCAAGCCGCCCGAGGAGATGCACCGTCTCTTCAGCCGATATCCCGAAGCGCTCGCCCGAACCCTGCATATCGCAGACCGATGCCGCTTCAGACTCGACGAGCTGGCCTATCAGTATCCCGAGGAACGCGACGATCCTGCGCTTACGCCGCAGGAGACGCTGGCGAAGCTCACCTGGGAAGGCGCCACCGAGCGTTATCCGGAGGGCGTGCCTGACAGTGTGACTGCCGCGCTTCAGCATGAGCTGCGGTTGATCGAGAAGCTCGACTACGCGCCGTATTTCTTGACCGTGAATTCGATCGTCCGCTTCGCGCGATCGAAGGACATTCTTTGCCAGGGCCGTGGATCCGCCGCCAACTCTGCGGTCTGCTACGTCCTCGGCATCACGTCGATCGATCCCGGCCGTAACGATCTTCTCTTCGAGCGCTTCGTCAGCGAGGAGCGGCGCGAGCCGCCCGACATTGACGTCGATTTCGAGCACGAGCGGCGCGAGATCGTCATGCAGTGGGTGTTCGACACCTACGGCCGCGACCACGCCGCGCTCTGCTCGACCGTGATCCGCTATCGCACCAAGGGCGCGCTGCGGGATGTCGGTAAGGCGCTCGGCTTGCCAGAGGACCTGATCGGCACCCTGTCGTCGCAGGTCTGGGCCTGGTCAGAGGAAGGCGTTGAACAGAAACACGTCGAAGAGCTGAACCTCAATCTGGCCGATCGCCGCCTTCGCCTGACGCTCGATCTCGCGCGCCAACTCATGGGCGCGCCGCGCCATCTGAGCCAGCACCCCGGCGGCTTCGTCCTGACCCATGATAGGCTCGACGATCTCGTTCCGATCGAGCCGGCCGCGATGAAGGACCGGCAGGTCATCGAATGGGACAAAGACGATATCGACGCCCTGACGTTCATGAAGGTCGACGTCCTGGCGCTCGGGATGCTGACCTGCATGAAGAAGGGGCTGGATCTCCTGGCCGAGCACAAGGGTGTCAATCTCGATCTCGCCTCCATCCCGGCCGAGGACCCGCGCACCTACGCGATGATCCGCAAGGCGGACACGCTCGGCACCTTCCAGATCGAGAGCCGGGCTCAAATGTCGATGCTGCCGCGCCTGAAGCCGCGCACCTATTACGATCTCGTCGTGCAGGTCGCGATCGTCAGGCCCGGTCCGATTCAGGGCGACATGGTGCATCCCTATCTTCGTCGCCGGGAGGGCCTTGAGCCCGTCCACTACCCGAAGCCCGAGCTGGAGAAAGTGCTCGGCAAGACGCTCGGCGTTCCGCTCTTTCAGGAGCAGGCAATGCGTGTCGCCATCGAATGCGCCGGCTTCACTCCCGGCGAGGCCGATATGCTTCGCAAGTCGATGGCCACCTTCAAGTTCACCGGCGGCGTCTCGCATTTCCGCGACAAGCTGATCGCCGGCATGGTCTCAAACGGCTACGAGCAGGCGTTCGCCGAGCAGACCTTCAAGCAGCTTGAGGGGTTCGGCAGTTACGGATTTCCGGAAAGCCACGCAGCCTCTTTTGCGCTGATCGCCTACGCCTCGGCCTGGCTGAAATGCTGGCACCCGGAAATCTTCTGCACCGCATTGCTGAACAGCCAGCCGATGGGCTTCTACGCGCCGGCCCAGATCGTCCGCGACGCGCGCGATCATGGCGTCGAGATCCGCCCGGTCTGCGCCAACGCCTCCCGATGGGACTGCACGCTCGAGCCCACCGGCAGCGAGGAGCGGTTCGCCGTTCGGCTGGGTCTGCGCATGGTCAAAGGGCTCGCCAACGCCCACGGCGGGGCGATCGTCACGGCCAGGGCGGACCAGCCCTTCCGCTCAGTGGACGATCTCTGGCGCCGTGCCGGCGTCCCCGTCGCGGCGCTCACCCAAATCGCCGAAGCGGACGGGTTTCGCCCGCCCTTCGGTCTGGCACGCCGTGAGGCGCTATGGGCGATCAAGGCGCTGCGCGACGAGCCGCTTCCGCTCTTCGCCGCCGCCTCGGCCCGCGAGACGGAAATCGTGCCCGAGGTCGCCGAACCGGCCGTCATCCTGCGCCCGATGACGGCGGGCGGTGAAGTCGTCGAGGACTATCGTCATGTCAGCCTGTCGCTGCGGGACCATCCGGTCTCGTTCCTGCGCAAGGATCTGCGCCGCCTTCGCATGGTTTCCTGCCAGGACGCGATGGACGCAAAGGACGGCCGATGGCTGGAGGCGGCCGGCATCGTGCTGGTGCGGCAGCGGCCCGGCAGCGCCAAGGGCGTCATGTTCATCACGCTCGAAGACGAGAGCGGGATCGCCAACCTCGTGGTCTGGCCCAAGGTCTTCGAGCAAAACCGCCGCACGATTCTGTCGGCCGGCATGATCGCGGTGCGCGGCCGCGTCCAGCGCGAGGGCGAAGTGGTCCATCTCGTCGCACAGCGGCTTACAGATCTTTCGGCGGAGCTGGCCAGCGTCGGTGAACGCGACACCGCCTTTCCGTTGCCCCATGGACGGGGCGACGAGTTTCATCACGGCTCACCGACGCCCGATCCGCGCGGCCAGCCATCGAGGACCGTGCGGACCCGCGACATCTTCATCCCCGACCTGCACATCGACACGATCAAGGTCAAAACGCGCGATTTCCGCTGAGCCTGCAAACCTCACGCTACTCACCGGCGCCGTCAGGCGCCGTGATTAAGTCCGCGAGCGCATCTGTCGCCGCGCTTCGTCAGCGACTGGATGAAGAAGACTAGCAGCTGAGTTTCCTCCGACGAGACTATATCCCATTCCATTGTCCGCCCAGGCGTAGCCGACAACATCCCCTTCACGGTGCTCCGCCATCGGGGCGTTCTGGTCGCGCATCATGGGACGCATCAGGATCGCGATGCGCGCGCCCTGTGCGTCATCGTACATGAGAAGCCCAGCGGCGCCGTTCGGGGTCGCGACAACCCGCCCGCCCATGAAGCGATAGCCGGCCTGCGAGAGGTCAGGAACCGAGATCTGGCGCGACAACCGGTTCTCGACCCAGCGCACTAGCGCGGTGCTGTCGGCCGCATTGATCTCGACGGGCCGGCCCTTGTCCTGCCCGAATACCGCATAGGCGTAGGAGGCTTCCTGGGCGAGCGCATTGATCCCGACGCCCGGCTCGACGCCGATGCTGCGCAGCGACCAGCCTCCAGCACCGCCGACGAGCAGAAGCAGACAGGCCGCGACCGCGGCGCGCCAGGCGGTCCAGCTCGACTGGCGCCGCGCAGCCACCAAGTGCGCGAGGTTGAGCTGCGGCGGCACCGGTTCGGCGGCGATCGGCCCAAGTGCAGCGCGCAACGTCTCCCGCTGCCGGCCGAAGCGCGCATATTGCTCCGCCACCTCGGGGTTGCGTTCGAGATAGGCTTCCACGTCCGCGCGGCGGGCGCCGGACAAGGCCCCGTCGACATAGGCGTGAAGATCGTCCTCACTGATCGGACGGCTCATTTTACCCTCCTCAGGCCAGGTCCCGTCGTTGCCGAGCGCGCCGGTCCTTCTTCGATCAATTGCGCGAGCCGCTGCCGGGCGCGCGACAGGCGCGACATCACCGTGCCGAGCGGAACGCCGAGCACCGCGGCCGCCTCGGCGTAGGACAGGTCCTCGACGCCGATAAGCAGCAGCACGCTGCGCTGGTCTTCAGGAAGCGCCGCGAGCGCCGTCAGCGCCGCCTGATGGTGGAGCTGATCCTCCTGCGTCGGCGGCGTGGCGAAGGCGGTCTCGCTGGTATCGTCCACCGGCACATGCACGCCCCGCCGTGCCGTTTGCCGCATCCGGTTGATGGCCAGGTTATGCAGGATGGTAAAGACCCAGGTCCGCGCATCGCCATCGGCCCGCCGCTGATGCCAACGGCCGATTACCCGCTCGAGGCAGTCCTGCACCAGGTCGTCGGCCGAGACCTGATCCCGAAGCAGGCTGCGCGCGTAGCGCCGCAGCGACGGGATCAGTGGTTCGACGATGGCCATCATGTCCTGCATGCCGCCTCCTTACGCCGCTCAGGATGCGCGAGACTGTACCTGAACCGGCGCTCCATATTCCGACGCCGTGCCGGGCACGATGACGAGATAGCGGCGGCGATCGTCTGCGGCGTTGCCGACCACCTGCCGGATCGGACCGACCGCGTTGACCACAGCCGAGCCCGCCGGGTTGGTCATGAAGGCCGCGAGCGGCTCTATCTGTCCGGAGCCGTCCGGCTTGTCAGCGAGCGCCAGCACATAGGGCTTACGCGGCTCTAGCCCGGCGACGGCCGCCTGCAGCACCTGTGTGAGACCCTGGTCGAACAGCGAAACACTGGTCCCCCGCTCCGTGGCGGAGGGCCTGACCGCTGTGAGCGACAGCAGGCTCGCCTTGCCCGCAACGCCGAGTGGCTGAAGGCCCGACGTGCCCTCATCCGCCGCGACGGCGCGCGGCACATAGACCAGCGCCTGGGGTGCCTGTCCGACCGAAATCTCGGCGATGACTCGGTTCGTCGCCGTGTCGATCGCCGCCACCTTGTCGGCGTTCTCGATGCCGACATAGATCCGCGTGCCGTCGCCCGAGGGCCAGAGGCCATGCGGCAGCTTGCCCACGGGGATCAGCGCCGTCTGCTCGAACGTATCGGTACGGAAGACCTTGATCGCATCGAGGCCGCCAACCGTGACATAGGCGAAGGTGCCCGCCATGGTCTTTGCGAAGTTGACGTGGTTGGTGAGTGGGCCTGTGTCGATGGTCCGCAGCACCGAGAATGGCGGCTTGGCATCGAACACCATCACACGCCCGATATCCTTCAGCGTCAGCCAGACCTGCCGTCCGTCCGGGCTTGCAGCGATGTTCGGGCAGAACGGCGAGTCCTGCTTGATATGTCCGACGATCTGATGATCGGCTCGGCGGATCACCACGGTCTCGGCCGTGAAGGAAGAGCAGACATAGCCGTATTCGCCGTCCGGCGAGAATATCTGCATGCCGGGGCCGGCCGGCACGCGGATGCGGGTCTTCTCGGCGAATGTCGTCGGGTCAATGACCGAGATATAGTCTTCGCCGCGCACCGTGACCCAGAGCTCGCGACCATCGGGCGTGAAGAACGCCTCATGCGGTGAGCGGCCGAGATAGGTGGTCGCCTTCACGGCATTGGTGGCGGTATCGATGAAGGTCACCGAGTTGGAGCCGATCGACACGACGGCGAGCGTCTTGCCATCAGGCGAGAAACCGAGCCCGTGCACCAGCACTTGCCCGCGATAGAGCGGACTGAGATTTGCCGGCTGCGGATCGCCGAGCCGGATGACGCCGAGCAGCGCATTGTTTGCCGGATCGATCACCGAGACAGTGTTCGAGAACTGCTCGGCGGCGTAAACGCGGTCACGGTGGCTCACCGGAATGTCTTCCGTGGCCGATGCGCGCGGCGCCTGGCCGGCGAACGCCTGACTCGCTGGGACAGGCGCGGTGCCCAGGAGCAGTGTCAGTGCGAGAAGGTGATGTTTCATAGTCGAGCGCCTCATGGTTGGATCCCCGCGTTCTTCTGGTCGGCCAGCGCCATGCGCATTGCCCGGATCTCGTCTTTCTGAGTGACGATGATTTCCTGCGCGAGACGGCGGACCGTCTCATTGCGGCCGGAGCGCAGCAGCGCCTTGGCCATGTCGATTGCGCCCTGATGATGCGGGATCATCATCACGAGGAAGTCGCGGTCGACGTCGCCGGTAGGCTCGACATGCATGGCCGCCATCATTCGCGCCATGGCTGTGTCGTTGTCGGCTTGGAAGGCCTGCGCTTCCTGTGAGCGCTCGCTGGTCGCCGCGCCAGGATGATGTTGCTGCGCCATCGCCGGGTTTCCAGCCATGGCAAAGGTGCAGATCGCGAGAACGATCGCACCGCCTTTGTTGATCTTCATTGCTATGGTCGCTCCGTGCTCAGTGCCTTGGAGCGGTAGACAGCACAGCCTCTCCTTTATTCCATTCCCCTCGAATTTTCTTGGCTGTCTGAAAAAGCTACTGCCGCTCGGAATAAATCGGCGACGTCGTTGTCTCACTACGGTCACCACCTCAGTAGGAGCACATCGTGATCACCAAGACACTATTCGCAGCAGCCATCATCCTTTCGGCTTCCACCGCGGCGTTCGCCGCCGATCCCGCCATGGTCGGCGACACAGCGAAGGGGCGGACCCTCATCGACGCACACGGAATGACGCTCTACACCTTTGACAAGGACTCCGACGGCAAGTCGGCCTGCAACGGTCCGTGCGCCGTCAACTGGCCTCCGCTTGCGGCCGCCGCCGACGCACAATCAGCGGCCAGCTACACTGTCGTCGTGCGCGATGACGGCTCGCGTCAGTGGGCCTACAAGGGCCATCCGCTCTACACTTGGACGAAGGACAAGAAGCCGGGCGACATCACTGGCGACGGATTCCTCAACGGCGCCTGGCACATCGCCCAGCCCTGATCCGCCCGAATTTGACTTCACTGCCGGCGGCCCGCTCGCCGGCAGTTTCAGCCCCCGGTTGACCTAAACTCTGATCCGCGCGGCGCCAAGATAAGCGAACAGCGCGACAGCGGCGCCAATCAGCGTGCCCCCGCAAATGTCCGTCAAGGCAAGCTGGAGGCTCCAGTTGCGGATCGCGGCGTAACACGTCAGCGCATAGGTGCCGTAGGTACAAAGGCCGTAGATTGCGCCGTTGCTGGCGGCGACGGTCCTATTTCGGGCCCGCAACGCGGGAAAAACCGCGAAGTGGCAAAGTCCGAAGATGAAAAGCGGATAAAATACGAGAACCGGCCAGATATGAGGTTGCTCGGCGAGCACGTCGCCCAATGTGGTCTTGTAGGACCGGGCTCCGAACGAAAAGATGATTGCGGCGTCAAGAACGCCGAACGCAACGAGAGCGATTATGTAGGCGGCAACGCGCTGTCTCATCGTCAACATGTCCACGCCTCTGCGCTCGCGAAGAACCACACCTCATGCCACGTGCGGCAATCATTAGCCGACAGATGCGCGACGATGTGGACTCGCCAGCTTCTGTTCGGGCACCGAGCCATTCGAGCTCGCGGGGGCCTGTAGGGAAACCGGATAGAGAGGAACCGTTCCACCCATTCCCTGCGCGTGCCGGCGCAGAAGCCGCTCCGTCGTCACGCGGTCTCCAGGCCTGGCAAAGGCGAAACCTTGGCCGAGATGGCAGCCCATCGACCAGAGTTGGCTTGCCTGCACCTCGGTCTCAATACCTTCGGCTACAACCCGAATATCGAGGCGTCTGGCGATATCGATCAAACCCTCGACGATCACCATGCTCGGATCCTCCGGCCACAAGCGAGCGACGAAGGTCTGATCAATCTTGATGATATCGACGGGAACACTCAGCAGATGCGTCAGAGAGGCGTATCCCGTCCCAAAATCATCGAGCGCGACGAGGACGCCAGCCGCGCGCAGGGATTCAATCTCCTTCGCGACGACGCGATCGCGCCGTCCGAGATACACATCTTCGCTAACCTCAAGCACCAAGTGCTTCAACGAAACACCCGCGCGATCAAATGCGCTCTCGAGCTTCTTTCCGATGCTCCCAGTGTAGAAATCCGCCGTCGACACGTTGATGCCGACGTGCTGGACCGGAATCCCACTATCCAGCCAATGGCGGATATCTCCAGCTACGGCCGCGAGCATCTGTTCTGTCAGTTCTGCGGCGACATGGGCGTCCGTCGTCGCCTCATGGAAATCGGCCGCGGTGATCAAGTCACCATCGACCGTACGCATTCTGCAAAGCGCCTCGAGGCCGATGATCTCGCCTGTGTCCAAGCGCACCACGGGCTGGTAGTGCGCCTCGATACGATCGTCCTTAAGCGCCCCCGCAACATCTCGAATGGCATCCCGCCTCCGCGTGATGCGGCTACCGATGCCCGGCCAATAGCGGACGAAACCGCCGCGCCCGGTCTCCTTCGCGTGGTAAAGCGCGAAATCGGCGGCTTCGCTCACCGCGATCGCCGTCGCCTCTCCTTGCGCGAGAACCGCCCCCCCGATCGTCGCGCGGGGGACGACCATGTGGCCCTCGCAAGGCGCTGGCAGTTCGAGCGCCGCGAAGATACGCGCGGCCGCCGCGTCGAGATCGCTCAGCAGCTCGGGCGACTGCATGATGACCGCGAACTCATCTCCGCCAAGCCGAAAGGTGATGTCAGGCGCCATCACATGGGAGATCCGACTTGCGGCGGTGCGTATCAGGGCGTCGCCGGCGAGATGGCCGAAGGTGTCGTTGACGACCTTGAGGTTGTCCAGGTCCAGGATGAACAGTCCCCACGATCCGATCTCGTCGCAGGGTATGTTCGCCATGGCGGTTTCGAAGGCAGATCGATTTGGAAGACCCGTCAGGGCGTCGATGTTCGCACGACGCTCCCGATCGGCGATCCGCTCGTTGCGACGGAGCGCGATGGCGCAGAGGTCCACGCACGCTTCCGCGAGCTCGCGCTCAGCTTTACCCGGGTAATGCCTGTCGCGGTGATAGAGCCCGAGGACTGCGACCGTGTTCCTTTCATCGTTTAGGATCGGCAGCGACCAACATGCCGTCACGCCAAGGCCGTCGATCCGCGACGCAAACTTCGCGCAACGGGGATCAACGGTCATGTCTTCGATAATCACGACTTCCCGAAGATATGCCGCAGTTCCACAGGCGCCGACCTCAGGGCCGATCACCATTCCGTCGAGAGCGTCGGAGTAGTCGTCGGGGAGACTCGGGGCCGCAAGCGGGTGGAGCAGTCCGGCGCGGTCCACGACCAGGATCGAGCAGATCGTGCCCGGCAGTTCGGCCTCGACGAGAACGCAGATCTGCCGCGCAGTGTCATCGAGCGGTTCGCCGTCTGCGATCATCCGTAGTATTTCATTCTGGATGCGCAGCAACGAACACCCGCCTGACAACTCATTTATACGAGAGGTGCGACTATAATAGTCGTGGCCGGTAAACGGCGTGGTAATCGAGATGCTAAAAGTCGAATTAATCACGTCGATATGAGGGGAAAGCCTTCCCCTGCGGCCGAGCCTCGCGTCTCGGCCGACCCCTTCTGCGGGGAGATCCCCGCAACGCCCCCTAGAGTGAGAGTGCGGACCGGCTTTGCCGTGACGGGTTGAGAGCGGGGAGAGAGCTTCCGGCGCCCGTCGCGGAGATCCGCGATGTCCAGAAAGACCGCAACCGTTCGCGCCGGCCAGGACCGGACGAGCCTCTACGACGAAATCACCGGCAAGATCATCGGCGAGCTGGAAGCCGGACGCGTCCCATGGGTCCAGCCATGGGGGACCGCCGCGGCGAAGGCGCCCCTCGCCATGCCGAGGAACGCCGCCACCAGCCGGCACTATTCGGGGATCAATGTCCTGATCCTATGGGGCGCCGTCGTCGAACACGGCTTCCCGGGCCAGAGCTGGCTCACCTTCCGCCAGGCGCTGGCTCTCGGCGGTAATGTCCGCAAGGGCGAGCGCGGCACGACCGTCGTCTATGCCGATCGCTTCGTGCCGGACGGCGAGAAGCGCCGAGCCCGCGAGACCGGCGAGGACGCCCAGGCGATCCCGTTCCTGAAGCGCTTCACGGTGTTCAACGCCGCGCAGTGCGAGAACCTGCCGGACGATATCGCCACGGTCGCGCCGCCACCGCCGCCGGGGCTGGTCGAGCCGCAGGTCGAGGTTCTGATCCGCTCGACGGCCATCGACTTCCGCATCGGCGGCAACCGGGCCTTCTATGTCCCGGCGCTCGATTACGTCCAAGTCCCACCGCCCCAGGCCTATTTCGATCCCATCAACTGGCACCGCACGGCGCTGCACGAGCTCGGCCACGCAACGGGCCATCCATCCCGGCTCGGCCGCGACATGACCGGCGCCTTCGGCACCAAGAAATACGCCTTCGAGGAGCTGGTCGCGGAGATGAACGCGGCCTTCTGCTGCGCCTCGCTCGGCATCGTTCCGACCGTACGGCACGCGGACTATCTCGGATCGTGGCTGGAGGTTCTGCGCGAGGACAATCGCGCTATCGTCCGCGCCGCCAGCCAAGCGAGCAAGGCAGCCGACTGGCTGCTCGCCCATGCGCCCGAGACCGGCGCGCCAGCGCTGGCCGCCGATATCGAGCTTAAACGGAGGGCGGCATGACCACGATCGCTTATCCTCTACGGCCTTTTCTCGACTGCTCGACTATCCACCTGTCCTCCGCTTCGCGCGTCTATCTCGAACGGCATGCCGAACGCGGCGAGGAGCTGATCTCATCGACACCCTACGGCTGGTTCGTCTGGGTGGATGAAGGCGAGCTTGAGGACCAACCTGGCGATCTCCAGGCGATCAAAGCCTATGCTCGGCGCCTCGGCGCCGAGTACATCCTCTTCGACCGCGATGCGCCTGAAACCGACGCGCTGGAGATCTTCGACGATTCCGAAAGCTCCATTCGCGAAGCGCGGGAGGCGATCTGATGCGCTTCCGTCGCTGGCCCCGGCCTACCGCCTATCGGGAGACGCCGCGCAAACGCGCGGCGTTCCTCCGCAAGCAGCACCTCGAGCGGGAGGCGCTGCCGCTCTTCGCCGACGCCATCGCCGCGCGGCAGCACGGCGTCGACGAGGAGATGGCCCGCCGCCATGTCTGGTGGGACGAACGCGAGCATGACCAGCGCGACGCCCGCGCCAGGCGCTGGCGCGAGGCGCGGGCCAGGCTCTTCGCGTTGCCCGATCTGCTGCGCGCCAAGGTGCGGGGGCTATGGCGGACATGCCCATATCCGGCTGATCCGGCGAGCTTCGCGGACTTCCTCCATCAGATCGCAGTCGGCCGCCTTGATCCAGACCGGCCGCCCTGGGTATTCCATCAGAGATCCCAGGCGCGGATCACCGCCAATCCCGCCACGTTCAACGAGGCCTTCCGCCAGATCGGACGCAAGCTGGTCGGCGGCGGTCCCGACACCAGCCCGACCGACGAGTTGCTGTTCTGCGGCAACCTCGGCTCGGGCATCCTCTTCCTCACCTCGCGCGCCCGGCTGATCGGCCAGAACGAGAGCTTCTACACATCGTCCCATCACCGCCTGCGCGACTTCGACGTCGCCCGCAGCGATCATTGGGTTGAGATCGATGTCCGCGGCGAATGCTCCGAATCGGACCTTTCGCTGATCGAGCAGCTTGCCCAGGCCGCCAACACGCGTCCCGTCATTGTCCGCCGCATCGATCCGCTCGCCGGTCAAGGCGGTCAGCTCCGCGCCTCGTGACGACCGTAGAACCGGCGATACGCTGATCCGACTTTACGGCCTTACGCCTCTACGGATCGACGGGCGATGTCGGTCCCCTCAGACTCTCCTTCAGCGTCGCAGCCCAGATGGCGAGGATCGCGCCTTCCAGATCGTCGTCGTCTCCAACGACCACGCTGAAGATCCCGAGCAGGTTGGAGAATTCCTCCACTTCCAAGTGGCCGCGCGCCTGCAACGCGGTGACCAGCATGGTCAGCGCCTTGCCATTGGCACCGACCAGGGCGCGCTCGACGGCGGAGAGCTTCGGCTGTGAACGTCGTAGGCCGAGCGTCGCGATCCAGCTGCGCAAGGATGCCGGTTTCTTCGTTTTGTTCATCGCCTCCATCCGATCGATCCGAGCGCCCGGCCGATCCGACGCACGTGAACATTGCGGAGGCCGATAGCGCCGCCACGGTAGGGCGACTATTATGGTCGCCCCAGGTCAAAGCCAGCGGAGATTGTCTCGACCGTATCCGGATCGGTTCGGTTGTCGCGGGCGTCCGCGCCGAAAGCAGAGAGTAAGAGGGGGGACGGGATTTTCGTGACGGGTTGGAGGTCGAGAGAGAGGCTCTCGGCCGCCCGTCGCGGAGTACATCCCGATGGCTACTGCAGCTCAAAAGATCGTCCTGTCGTCCTCGCGCGACATTCCCTTCAACAAGCTGGTCCTGAGCCAGTCGAACGTCCGGCGCGTGAAGGCCGGCGTCTCGATCGACGACCTGGCGGCCTCGATCGCACGACGCGGCCTGATCCAGAGCCTCAGCGTCGTTCCCGTCGCTGACGCCGAGGGCAACGAGACCGGCATGTTCGAGGTGCCCGCCGGCGGCCGCCGTTTCCGGGCGCTGGAGATGCTGGTCAAGCAGAAGCGCCTCGCCAAGATCGCGCCGGTGCCCTGCGTGGTGCGCGAGCGCGACAGCGCCATCCTCGCCGAGGAGGTCTCGCTTGCCGAGAATATCGAGCGCGCGCCGCTCCATCCCCTCGACCAGTATCGCGCCTTCCAGGACATGCGCGACAAGGGCATGAGCGAGGAGGAGATCGCCGCGGCCTTCTTCGTGCCGGCCCAGGTCGTGAAGCAGCGACTGCGGCTGGCGTCCGCGTCGCCCGCGCTGCTCGACGTCTATGCCGAGGACGGCATGACGCTGGAGCAGCTCATGGCCTTCACCGTGTCCAACGACCATGCCCGCCAGGAACAGGTCTGGGACGCGATCAAGGATGCGTGGTCGAAGGAGCCCTACCAAATCCGGCGCATGCTCACCGAGACCACCGTGCGCGCCTCGGACAAGCGGGCCGTTTTCCTAGGCGTCGACGCCTATGAGGCGGCCGGCGGCGTCACCATGCGCGATCTCTTCCAGTCCGACGATGGCGGCTGGCTCAAGGACGCAGGCCTGCTCGACCGACTGGTCGCGGAGAAACTGAAGGCCACGGCCGAGACGATCGCCGCCGAAGGGTGGAAGTGGATCGAGGTCGCGGTCAGCTTCCCCTATGACGCCACGCGGGGCCTGCGCGAGCTGCAGGGCGAACCGCTCGACCTCTCGGCCGAGGAACAGGCGACCATCGAGGCGCTCAACGCCGAATATCAGAAGCTCGAGGCCGAATATGAAGGCGCCGACGAGCTGCCGGATGAGGTCGATCAGCGCCTCGGCGAGATCGAGACGGCGATCGCCGCCTTCGAGACCAGGCCGGTACGCTTCGAGGCGGACGACATCCCCCGCGCGGGCGTCTTCATCAGCATCGCCCACGACGGCAGCCTCGACATCGACCGCGGCTATGTGCGGGCCGAGGACGAAGCGCCGATCGAGGCTGAGGGCGAGACCGACGTGGACGCCGGCGGCGATCCGGCCGAGCCCGTGGTGCAGCGGGCGGTCATCACCATCGGTGGCCAGCCTGCCGAGCCCGAGGACGACGAGGACGACGGCGTCATCAAGCCGCTGCCGGAGCGCCTTGTGGTCGAGCTGACGGCGTACCGCACGCTCGCGCTTCGGAACGCCGTCGCGGAGAATCCGCACGTCGCCATGACGGCGCTGCTCCACAAACTTGTCTCGGACACCTTCATGACCCGCATGTATACGGGCGCCATGGAAGCCGGGGTGAAGCACGTCTTCTTCCCGGCCCAGGACGATGCGCTGAAGGACAGCCCGTCCGCACGCGCGGTGCAGGACCGCCACGCCGCTTGGGCGGGCGACATCCCGAAGGAGGACGTCGCCCTGTGGGACTGGCTCGCGGGCCTGGACGACGCCAGCCGGATGGCACTCCTGGCACATTGCGTCAGCTATGGCGTGAACGCGCTCTACGAGCGTCCGAATCCGCATAGCGCTGGCGGCGTGTCGCAGCACACGCTCGAGATGCGGCTCGCCCAGGCCGACCGCCTGACTCTGGCGACCGGGCTCGATCTGGTCGAAGCCGGCTGGCGTCCGACCTTCGGCAACTACCTCAACCGGGTCACCAAACCCCGCATCCTTCAGGCCGTCCGCGAGGGAGCCGGCGAACAGGCCGCGCAGCTTATCGACCATCTGAAGAAGGGCGACATGGCCAAGGAGGCCGAGCGCCTGCTGGCCGACACCGGCTGGCTGCCGGAACCGCTGCGCCTGGTGGCCGAGGCCGACACGTCCACGCCGGAAACCCAGACCGGCGGCGAGGATGACGGCGCGGAGCTGCCCGACTTCCTCGCGGGCGATGACGAGGAGCCGGCCGGCGAAGACGACGAACGCCAACTCGTCGCGGCCGAGTGATCGCGCAGGCGGGGCGGCTTCGGCCGCTCCGCCTATCCCTCCAACCAAGGAGCTGCGCCATGTCGCAATCCAGCCCAGCGCCCCGGCGCGTCGTCTTCCGATATCTCGTGCCCGTGCATGTCGAGGTCGAAGACGGGCTCGTTGCCCGCGTCACCGTTATCGACGAGACGCCAGTCCGCGATCCCACCGTCGTCGAGGGTGACCCCGCCTACCTCGACGATGCCGTGCGAGCCGCCGACGACGGCCAGGCCTGGCCGTCCTGGCAGTTCGGCTACTAGCCCGAGCACGTTCGATCCCCCCGAGCCCGGCCCAGCGCCGGGCTTTTTCGTTGCAGGAGCCCGCCATGACCGATTTTCTCACCCGCTTTTCCTGCCTGCTCGACATCGGCACCGCCGCCAACGCGGCGCGCGCCTTCGACATCTACACTGCGCTGATCGCCGAAAACGCCCGCGAAGACCCGCCGGCCGAACCGTTCCTGCTCTCGCTTTCACCCGAGTACGGACCGGCCCGCCTGTGGCTGCGCGATGTCGGCAGCGCAGACCAGCAGCTCGCCATCACCTTCGTGACGCGCTGCGCCGATGCCTTCGGCCTGACAGGGCGCTGGGGATTCCAATGGGCGAGCATCGCTTCGGACCCCGTCGTCGACGGCTTCTCGGGCGGCGCCCATGTCCTTGATCTATCGACGGGCCAGACGCTCGAATGGATCAGCACCGGGCGCTGGCTCGCCGATAGGCTTCCCGACGGAGGGGCGCGATGAGCATTCCCGATCACGCTCGCACCAACTTCCAAACCTTGCTGAGCGCCGCGACGAGCGGCGATCTGGCGCTGATGGAATGCACCGAAATCGCAACGGGCGAGACCCGTTACGTTATCTGCGCCGTCGGGCGCGATGACGGCGACTACGTGTTCACCCCGTTTGGCCATCTGGCCGACGGTAATCCCTTCGAACTTTACCGCCCGCCGGAGGCCTTGACCTGAGGGCGGACACTCTCAAAGAGGTCCGCAACAATCGCGTGCGCCCTGGACGGAAACGCGGTGTCGCCCGCCGGAACGACGAAGCTGTCGAAGGCATGCTTCGGATAATAGGCGTTCAGCACGGTGACGATCCCGTCCAACCCGGCCACCGTCTTGAGGCCTGCGGCCTCGGCAAAGGCCAGCGCCTTTTGCAGATCGTGGCGGACATCACGGCGACAGCGATCGTCGCTCCAGCCCTGTGCGACGAGGAATGCCTTCAGCGCCAGCTCGGTGGCGATGGCGATCGCGTAGCAGATCTCCCCCGCACCCTCGCGATCGGCCCTGTCCGCGCCCGTCAGAAAACCTTCGCCATTTGCGAGGAATACAGCCGCCAGTTCGCGATCGATGTCGCCCGCCACACGCCTCCGTCCGCACTTAACAGCCGCCGCGGTCTACGCCAGCATATCCGCAATGACAGCGATAGCGGTGAGCGAACTCGCGTGATTGACGTTATGTCGCCGTCCCCGTTGCGCTATCGACTATCTTGCACCTCTTGAACCCGAAAGCGCGGGCTACACCTGCATCCTTCAATCCCTTCGCCAAGCGACCGCTAACGAAGAAAGTGTCCCGGATTTGCGGATCGACCCAAATGTCGGGACCTTCCAGCGCGTCGGCACTCACCATCAGCATGTTATCCTGCACCGGATAAGGCATGGCGTGTCGAATAGTTGGGGCCTCGATGTAGGGAGTAGGGTCTCTTCCGCCCCCCAAATAGGCTGTTTTTACATTACCGAAATTGATGCAGAGCCATTCCCCCGGTATCGGCGTCTTTCGATCTTTCTTCAACACACGGATAGGAAAGAATTGGCCTTGACCGATGTCAAACTGCTGTATCACGTCGGCCGCCGCCCTAGATACTATCCAGGGACCATAGCCCATGAAAATATCAGGTAGGGACTCGTAATCTTTGCGACCGCGCACGCCCCAGATTTCCGGTGGAAAGCTTTCGGCGGAAAGCACTTCACCCGCTTCATTGCGGCGGCCGGAGCCCTGCAACCTGGGATCGACGGGGCCTTCGTCGAAGTCTAGAGCATTTCGGAAAAACATCTTTCCGTAGATACTTACCATCACGCTGCTTGCCCACACCGTTGGCTTGCTCATGCTGATTCTGCCTTCGTTTTGTAGAGGAACGCCGCCAGGGCGACGCCAGCCAGAACCAACACGGCCGCAGCAAGCGATCGGCCTAACGGCTGTACCAATAATTCCCGCGTGAAAGAGTCGAGTGCTCTCACGATCGCAGAGGTCCGCCCACTGGGTGCAGCAGCAATCAGGCGGTCGAGCAAACCGGTCGCCACATGGGCCGCCCATATCCAAAACCATGCGAGCGCAAACAGCGCTCCGAAAACCCTGCCATTCAGCGCCACGTTTCACCCCACATTCTATCGCCACCTTGCGCCGACCGGGCATGTTGGCTGCGGCGTTCACGGCAAGCATGTTCGGCTACGACTGGAGTGCTACAGCGTAGGTGTAGTGCCCACATCATCGGGTCTGGCCCGCCGCTACCAGACCGCGACTTCCCACTGGCCGTTGATCCGCGCAAAGCCGATCGGGCGGTTCTGCGGAGCCGCTCCGGCCTTCGTCGGGTCCATGACGAGCTGCGTCATGCAGGTCACGCCGGGTCCCACGCCGCCTGGCGAACAATCACCGAGCTTCAGAGTGGCGTTCGCGAGCGATGTCCCAGTGAACAGCCGATGACGTCGTACCGCCGCCGTGGCCTCGTCTTCACTCGGCTGGGCCACTCCGGCGGCGACAGCTGGCGATGCCGACACCGGAGAAATGACCGGGCGCAGGACAAAGCCAGCCCCAAAGCCGATCACTAAACAGACGGCCGCAACCGTGCCGATCGCTCTTCCGCTCATCACTCTCGCCTCGCTTTCTTCACTGGCCCAACGAACTCGGTGTCACGCGACACGCCGCGACCTTTAGGGAGTGTTGCGACGTCCAGCCCGGGCCGCTGCGCAATGCACCCAGCAGAGGTGTCGGACACGCCAGGCCAAGGCCGCTCCGAGAGATCATCCCTCGAGCCCTTTCTTTGGCACCGTAATGACGATGCAAAGCCCATTTGCGCGCCAATCTCGATCGACGGTCGCTCCAAGGGCTGCGCATAGGCTCCGTTCGAGGCGACTGCCGAACCCCTCCGCGGCGGGACGCGATATCTCTCGCCCGCACGTCTCCGCCCATGTCAGCTTTATCTCGCCTTCATGTTCGGCGATGCCAACATCGAGACGTCCTTCCGGACCAGACAGTGCGCCATATTTTGCAGCGTTGGTGGCGAGTTCATGAAGCACCAGCGCCATGTTCGTCAGCGCTTTGCCGTGGACGGTGGCGGCGATCCCCTCGATGGCGATCTGACCTTCGCCGTCATAGGGCTCGAGAATTGCCCGAACCAAATTTCGCAAGTCAGCAGCCTGCTCGCGGATCGTCTCGCTTGCCCAATCGGAAATCGTCAGATCGTGAGCACGAGCAAGCGCGCCGAGCCGCTCATGAATCGTGCGTACCACCTCGTCAGTGCTTGCGTTCGATCTTCCGCTGAGGGTGACGATGCCAGCGGTTAACGCGAACAGATTCTTGATACGGTGCTGCATTTCTCCGAACAGGAGGCGTTGCGTCTCCTGGGCGCGTCGCCGCTCGGTGACGTCGCGGGCGAATTTCGATGCCCCGACAATCACACCGCGCTCGTTGTGAATTGGAGAAATTGTCAACGACAGATCTATCAGGGCGCCATCCTTACGCCGGCGTTGCGTCTCGAATTGTTCGACGCGCCGCCCATGTCGGATTTCGTCCAAAATCTTTGGCTCTTCCCCGAGTCGCTCATCGGGGATGAGGATGGTAATTGGCCGGCCGACAGCTTCTTCGGACGTATAACCGAACAGCCGAGCGGCGCCACGATTCCAGCTGCGGATATTGCCCTCTAGATCCTTGCTGATGATTGCGTCGTCCGATCCCGCGATAATTGCCGCGAGCCAATCACGTGGATCGGGATCGATCTCCGCAGCATCGGCAACCGCCAGCGCTGGCGCAGACGCTTCATGTCCGGACGTCAACGCGGAAGGCCCCGTGGCAAGCGGCGTATCTCGAACACCCAGATGAAGCTTGCTGTCATTCTCACTACTCACGGGAGCGGCCTTTCGCTTTGCCGCACAGATTCGCAGCGCTGTTTCCTGGTTTTGTCCTTAGGGGTACGGACCATTACCAGAGATGTGACGCAAGGGCCACATCTTAGAGGAAGAGGTCGGCCGGGACGGGTTTGAGCCCGTCCGGTCGAGAGAGAGCGCCGGGCCGGCTCGTCCGTCTCCCGCTCTTTCGAGGTATCCTCCATGCTTCGCGCTTCCGCCTCCCGAGCCGCTCCGGCGGCCACGCTTTCGCTCGCGCCCTACGCGCCTCCGGCATCCGCAATCCTCGCCGCAGCCGGCGATCTTCTTCCTCATCTCGAACAGGGCCGCGCGATCGACGCCGCGATCCTGCGCTCCGTCATGGAGCAGGCCTTCGGCGCCTCCGATGCCGCCGGCGCCTGGGACTGGAAGACAGCCTACGACGCCTGCGAAGCGGCCACCGTCCTGTTCCTGCGCAAATACGGAAAGCCGCTTTTCCGCAAAGCCGCGTCTCCGGCCGCGCGGCTCGCCGCACTGACCAAGATCGCCGGTCTGCTGCCGACCCACACGCGCAGGTCCGAGGAAGCTCAGGCGCTTCAACAGTTCTCGACCCCGACAACGCTCGGCCTGACGGCTTTGACCGCCGCGTCGCTCACGCCCGCCGACCGGGTGCTGGAGCCTTCGGCCGGCACGGGCCTGCTCGCGGTTCTCGCGGAGATGGTCGGCTGCGACCTCATCCTCAACGAGCTGGCCGAGACCCGCGCCGATCTTCTCGCCTCGCTCTTTCCGGCCATCGCCGTCAGGCGCTTCGACGCCGCTCAGATCGACGATCATCTGGATCGCGCCGCCATCCCCAGCGTCGTCATCATGAACCCGCCGTTTTCGGTCATGGCGAACGTCTCAGGGCGCGTCGCGGACGCCGCCTATCGCCACATCGCTTCGGCGCTGGCACGGCTCGCGCCCGGCGGCCGGCTGGTCGCAATCACCGGCGCGAACTTCTCGCCCGAGCTGCCAGCCTGGCGCGACAGCTTCGTCCGGCTGCAGGAGCGCGGCCGCGTCGTGTTCACCGCGGCGATCGCGGGCTCGGTCTATGCCAAGCACGGCACCACGATCGAAACCCGCCTAACCGTCATCGACAAGGCGCCTGCCGAGGACGTGGCTCGCTTCCCCGCATCCCCCGGCATCGCCCCCGACGTGGCGACACTGCTCGCCTGGATCGAGCGGGACTTGCCCCCGCGCATGGCCGTCGCGCTCCCGAAAGCCGCTCCAGACGCCGCGCCGCGCACCGTTCGCGGCTATCTCGCCCGGGTCGCAGCCGCCACGCCCGCCCGGCGCACGGCTGAGATCGAAGCTGTGCCGCTGGACTACGAGACGGTCGAGTGGACGCCGCCCGAGGGTCGCCGCCTGTCGGACTCGATCTACGAGGCCTTTTCGCTCCAGTCGATCCGCATCCCCGGCGCGCAGGCCCATCCCACCAAATTGGTGCAATCGGCCGCCATGGCGTCGGTCGCGCCGCCCAAGCCGAGTTATCGCCCGACCCTTCCGGCCGCGATCGTCGCCGATGGCCTGCTGTCCGACGCCCAGCTCGAGACGGTGATCTATGCCGGTGAGGCCCATGGCGAATATCTCGCCGGCGCATGGACCGTGGACGAAACCGGCGATCTCGTCACCGCCGCGCCGGACGATGCGCCGAACGCCGTCCGCTTCCGCCGGGGCTTCATGCTTGGCGACGGCACCGGCGCCGGCAAAGGCCGCCAATCGGCCGGTGTGATCCTCGACAACTGGCTCCAGGGTCGCCGCAAAGCGGTCTGGATTTCGAAATCTGACAAGCTGCTGGAGGACGCGCAACGCGACTGGTCGGCGCTCGGCATGGAGCGCCTGCTGGTCACGCCGCTGTCGCGCTTCCCGCAAGGCACGCCCATCCGGCTGAACGAAGGCGTCCTATTCACCACCTACGCTACGCTACGGTCCGACGACCGTGGGGAGAAGCTTTCGCGCGTCAAGCAGATCGTCGAATGGTTGGGCTCCGATTTCGATGGAGTGATCATTTTCGACGAGTCCCACGCGATGCAGAACGCCGGCGGCGGCAAGGGAGAACGGGGCGATGTTGCCCCCTCACAACAGGGTCGTGCCGGGCTCAGGCTCCAGCACGCGCTGCCGAACGCCCGCGTCGTCTACGTCTCTGCGACTGGCGCGACTACCGTCCACAACCTCGCCTATGCCCAGCGGCTCGGCCTCTGGGGTGGCGACGATTTTCCCTTCGCCAATCGCGCCGAGTTCGTCGAAGCCGTGGAAAACGGCGGCGTCGCGGCCATGGAGGTGCTCGCCCGCGACCTGCGCGCGCTCGGCCTCTACACGGCCCGGTCGCTCTCCTATGACGGCGTCGCATACGAACTGGTCGAACACCAGCTCACGCCCGAGCAGACCCGCATCTACGACGCCTATGCCGGCGCCTTCGCCATCATCCACAATCATCTCGACGCGGCGATGCAGGCCGCCAACATCACCGGCGACAGCGGCACGCTGAACCGGCAGGCGAAGGCGGCCGCGCGGTCGGCCTTCGAGAGCGCCAAGCAGCGTTTCTTCGGCCATCTCCTGACCAGCATGAAGACGCCGACGCTGATCCGCTCGATCGAGCAGGACCTGGCCGCCGGGCACACCGCCGTCATCCAGATCGTCTCGACCGGCGAGGCGCTGATGGAACGGCGCCTGGCCGAGATCCCGACCGAGGAATGGAACGACGTGCGCGTCGACATCACGCCGCGCGAATATGTCCTCGACTATCTCGCCCATTCCTTCCCGGTGCAGCTCTACGAGCCGTTCTCGGACAGCGAGGGCAATCTGTCGTCGCGGCCGGTTTACCGGGACGGCCAGCCTGTCGAGAGCCGGGAAGCCGTCGCCCGTCGCGACGAACTGATCGAGCGGCTCGCATCGCTGGAGCCCGTTCCCGGCGCCCTCGACCAGATCGTCCAACGGTTTGGGACCGATGTCGTCGCAGAAGTCACCGGCCGCTCGCGGCGCGTGGTGCGAAAGGGCGAGCGCCTCGCCGTCGAGAACCGGGCGGGTGCGGCAAATCTCGCCGAGGCAGCCGCCTTCATGGACGACCAGAAGCGCATCCTCGTCTTCTCGGACGCCGGCGGCACCGGCCGCAGTTACCATGCCGATCTTGCGGCAAAGAACCAGCGCCTCCGCATCCATTATCTCCTGGAGCCGGGCTGGAAGGCTGACGCGGCGATCCAGGGGCTCGGCCGCACCAACCGCACCAACCAGGCGCAGCCGCCGCTCTTTCGGCCGATCGCCAGCGACGTGAAGGCCGAGAAGCGCTTCCTCTCGACGATCGCGCGCCGGCTCGACACGCTCGGCGCCATCACGCGCGGGCAGCGCCAGACCGGTGGCCAAGGCTTGTTCCGGCCGGAGGACAATCTGGAAAGTCCCTATGCCCGCGATGCGCTGCGCCAGCTCTATCTGCTGCTCGTCCGTGGCAAGGTGGAGGGCTGCTCGCTCGACCGCTTCGAGTCCGCCACCGGGCTGAAACTCATGGACGACAACGGCATCAAGGACGAGCTGCCGCCGATCACCACCTTCCTCAACCGGCTGCTGGCGCTCACCATCGAACTGCAGGGCGTGCTGTTCACGGCGTTCGAGCAGCTGCTGACCGCCAAGGTCGAAGGCGCGATCCGTAGCGGCGTCTATGACCTCGGTCTGGAGACGCTTCAGGCCGAGAGCTTCATCGTCACCGACGCTCAGGTGATCCACACGCACCCGGGCACCGGCGCGGAAACGCGGCTGCTCACCATCACCCGCCGGGAGCGCAATCGGCCGACGAGCCTGGCCGATGCGCTCGACCATCTCTCCGATCCCTGCGCACGGCTCCTGGTCAATGGCCGCTCCGGCCGCGCCGCCGTCCAGATACCGGCACCGTCGATGATGCTCGACGATGGCGAGATCGAGCGCCGCGTCAGCCTGATCCGGCCGATGGAGCAACACTATGCCCCGCTGCGCATGATGGACGAGAGCCATTGGGAGGAAGCCGATCGCGCCGCCTTCGCCGCCGCGTGGTGGGCCGAACTGAATGACGTGCCCGAGTTCTCGGACAGCACGATCCACATCGTCGCCGGGCTGCTGCTGCCGATCTGGAAGCGCCTGCCGAACGAGTCGACCCGCGTCTACCGGCTCCAGACCGATGCCGGCGAGCGCATCATCGGCCGGCGCGTGTCGCCAGCGTGGGCGTCGAACGCCGTCACCACGGGCGCCGCGTCGCTGACCCCGGAACAAGCCTTCACTGCGCTGATGGACGGCACGACGATCCTCGATCTCGCCGATGGCCTTCAGCTCCGCCGCGCGCGTGTCATGAGCGCCCAGCGGCTGGAGCTGGCTGGCTTCACCGATGCGATGCGGGACCGGCTGCGGGCCTATGGTCTCTTCAGCGAGATCATCTCGTGGAAGCTCCGCTTCTTCGTGCCGGTCGACGCCACCGGGCCAAGCATCCTCGCCAAGCTGCTCGACACCTTCCCGGTGGCGCGCATCTCCGAGCGGGAGGCCGCGTGATGGCACGTCAGGACGCTTCCGATCTCGCGCAAAGTCTCGGCCGCCAGGCCGAGGCGGTGTGCCGGCATTATCTCTCCAGCGGCCGCCGCGAGGGCGGCTATTGGCTGGTCGGCGACGCACGCAACACGCCCGGCCGCTCGATGTACGTCCGGCTCAAGGACTCGCCCAAAGGTCCAGCCGGCAAATGGACCGACGCGGCGACAGGCGAACATGGCGATCTTCTCGACGTCATCCGGGAAAGCTGCGGCCTGGTCGATTTCAAGGACGTCGCCGACGAGGCCCGGACCTTCCTGTCGATGCCTCAACCGGAACCGGAGGCCCGCCAGCACCAGCGGCAAAGCCCGGCCCCGCATGGCTCCCCCGAAGCGGCACGCCGGCTGGTTCACATGGCGCAGCCAATCTACGGTACGCTCGTACAGGCGTATTTGCGGGAACGCGGCATTACGGATTTACGCGGAACCGGAAGCCTGCATTTCCACCCGCGCTGCTACTATCGGCCCGACGAGCATTCTCCGACCGAGACCTGGCCGGCGATGATCGCTGAAGTCACCGACCTCGACGGCAAGATCACCGGGGCGCATCGCACCTGGCTCGATCCCCGCCGCAGGGACAAGGCGCCGATCGATACGCCGAGGCGGGCAATGGGAGATCTTCTCGGCAACGCTGTGCGCTTCGGCATCGGTGGCGAGGTGATGGCGGCCGGCGAAGGCATCGAAACGGTGCTGTCGCTCCGCCAGGTCCTTCCCGACATGCCGATGTTGGCCGCGCTCTCGGCGGCTCATCTCGCCGCCTTCCTTTTCCCCGACACGCTGCGGCGGCTCTACATCGTCCGCGACAACGATCCGGCCGGTGACGGGGCGCGCGATACTCTTATCGAACGGGCGAACGAAGCCGGGATCGAGGCGATCGTCATCTCGCCGGAGCTGGGCGATTTCAACGAGGATCTCCGCTTGGCGGGTTTGGACAGCCTCCGGGCAGCGGCCCAGCCGCAGATCGCGCCACGGGACGTCGCACGCTTCATGGCGCTGGCGACATAGGCCGGCAGGAGAACGCAGACGGCGGGAGCGCCGTTGTCGGCGTCGCTCGGATAATCCCCAGGTCGGAGAGAACCGCGCCCCGGCCTTCGAGAGGGCGATCGGCCAGCAAACGGCCCGGACCCGCAATGCCTGCGGTGGACTATTTTCCGGCGCGGCCAGAGGCCGCTTTCCATCGCGAGGCAAAATAGCCCGCCTTCGTCATCCTCCGCTGCGCTCCGGCCCTCCGCTTCGCTGCGGGTGCAGGCCCGGCCCGCCCGCCGGCTTTCGTCGCCATGAAGGCCGCGAGGGTCGTGGTCGAACCGACGGAGCATCCCATGAGCGAGCACGACGACTACGAACCGCACCACGCCTCTTCCCCCACCGACCATGTCCTGAGCGAACTCCAGCTTTACGGCTACCGTCCCTTCACGGATGAACCCGATCCACGACCGCTTCCGGAGGGCGACCTTGTCGCTGGCGCCATCGCCGACATCTTCGACGCCCTGATCGCCACGCTGGAAGACACCCGCCTCGAGCCCGACCTCGACGATCTCCTCTGGTCGACCGTCAACGTTTTCCACCGGGCCAACGAACGGATCGAGCGCGAGTTGGACGACAATGAGCAGGCGCAGCGCCGCGGCCAGCGCGAACAGGACGGCAGCGAAGTGAAGGCCGTCGAGCTAGAACGCCTGACGGCCGAGGGCCAGACCATGATCGAACGGCGCAACGCCTTCGAGCTGATGCGCGACCAGGCCGCCGAACACTACGAGCGCCACACCGGATCGAACTGGCGACCGCGCAGCGGATCAATGGTCAGCCATCGCAACATGACCTCGGCGATGATCGACAGCCGCGACTTCCTCGCAGCCAAGAAGCGCGCCGACAATCAGGTGCTGCTGCCCGCAGGTCCAAAGATCGCGTTCACTGGCGGGCTCGACTTCAACGATCACCACCTAATCTGGGCCAAGCTCGATCAGGTCCACGCCAAGCACCCCGACATGGTGCTGCTCCACGGCAAGTCGCCCAAAGGCGCCGAGAAGATCGCGGCGAAATGGGCTGACGCCCGCAAGGTGCCGCAGGTCGGCTTCGCCCCCGACTGGACGAAACACGCCAAGGCTGCACCATTCAAGCGCAACGATCAGATGCTCGACATCCTGCCGATCGGAGTGATCATCTTCCCCGGCACCGGCATTCAGGACAATCTCGCCGACAAGGCGAGGAAGCTCGGCATCCCGCTGTTCGACTTCCGCCCGAAGGGAGGCGGCGCCTGAGCGCCGTCCCCCCGTAGGAATGACCACAAAGGCACCAATCGATCCGAACGCAGATCGGATCTAGACCTTCTCGACAAAGTAATAGTGGTTCCCACCCTCGTCTTCAGTATCGGCCACCCACATGAGTCCAGCATCGCGTAGCAGTTGCTCATATGTGCGCCCACCAAGGGATTCCGACGGGCGCCCGGTCATGCCGTCCAGCCATTTAAGGGGCTCCCGGGGCGCGGTGAAGAGAAAGCGCCCCTCCGGCTTTAGCGCGCGCGCCACCTTTTCAATGACGAGCGCTTGGCTTGCCGGGTCGAGCAAGAACAACAGACCCCAGGCAAGCACGCCGCTAAAGGTCCGGTTGAAGAACTCCGAGGCCTCTACGGTGTTTCGCTCGATCGGCACACCCGGGTACCGCTCGCGGAACGCAGCGACCATGGTCGGTGACGCATCGACAGCATAGGTGGTGAGACCGGCCTCCTGCAAAATTCTCGTGCTCGGTTCACCGGGGCCGGAGCCGAGGTCGAGCACCGTCGCGTCGCGTGGAAAGCCGTTCGCCCAAGCTCTCACGACCGCGGCACCGACCGAGTCGCCTACGGGAGAACGGGTGCCTCGTCCTGCAACGTAGATGTCTGCGACAGCCTCATATCCGTTAGAGCCGTCCTCGGTTGCCGTACTCATATCACCTCGAGAAGCGTGCAGCTTACGCTCGCGCAATCACTGTGCGCTTCAGACGTAACAAAGTCACTATCTGTGGACCATGGGCGCTTGCTCTAATTCTATCGCTGGCCTGGCAAGGCCGAGCCCGCCACGAGCAATAGTGTCTCAAGCAAAGCACTGTTACAGAACTAAAGCATTGAACGGGGGTTTCATCGAGGCCCAGTCATGGCGTGAAACCATCACCCGCGTCCATTGCGCTAATCCTTGGTCCAGCCGCTGGCCTGACGCCATCAACCCGTAAAGGGTCGGCTATGCGAGCATGCCGCCGCTCCAGCTTCGCCTGCGCGGTGATTGCGGCCCCCGGCCGGACACATCGGGCGCCTGTCGCGCGGGAGATGGCCTCCCGCCTCCAAGACAGGAGCCGGTCAGATGTCCCTCAATCAAGCTCAAGCTTTCGCATTCAGCCTCGCCACCACGCTGATGGCAGCGATTATCATCTTCCAGGCTGGCGACGGGACGCTGTCGGTCACGCCCGCCAGCGAATACGACGGCGACATCGCCGCGATCGTTCATGAGATCGATCCTTTCGCCCCATGACCGGGGCGAACCGGCGCCGCCGCGCGGAAGTCGCACGCGATTTCCGCTCCCGGCGCAGTCAATTTTCAGCTATAGTTCGGGCGCGCCGTGGTGGTGGTGGTGGCGCAACCGTCAGACCTTTCTTACGGAGTCCACCACTATGATCATCCTCGCAATACTTGCATCCCTCGCGGCCATCGGCATGCTTTGCTGGCTGCTGTTCACGCTGGCTGTCTTCGCACTGCCGGCGTTCGTCGGCGTGACCGCGGGCGCCTGGGCGCACGGAACGGGCGCTGGAATCCCGGGCGCCATTCTAGTCGGCTCCATAGCGGCGGCGGCCACGCTCGCCGTCGGGCATCTGCTCATCACCTTCGTGCGGCCCATGTGGCTGAAGCTGATCGTCGCCACTGCCTTCGTTGCGCCGGCGGCGATCGCCGGCTTTCACGCCACCCATGGCATCGTGAAGCACCTGATGCCGTCCGACGCGTGGCAGATTGCGTTCTCCGTCATTGGCGCGGTCGCGGTCGGCATCACCGCGTTCGTGCGGGTCGCTGGAATGGCGGCGGCTCCGGCCCTGTCCGGCCGGGACCTTGCCCGGGCCTAACCTGCGTCATTGCCGGCAGTAGGATCAAGGCAGCCGTGATCGCGGTCGCCCCCATCGTCTCATGTCGGAGCGATGGGCGTGTGCGGCGCGGATCTGCGCTGGGCCCGGAAGGGCGGTCTTCGCTGAGGCGCTGCAGGGATAGAGTCATCTCTCAGCGGCCGCCGGACATCCGACGGCGCGATCTCCGTGGTGGCGCGGGGGGGCAGGATGCAGCCGCGTCGGCCTGGTGGGAGGAGACGACGCCTGTGAGCATGGCGTGACGCCGGCTTGCCGATGCGGGTTGGCCGCCATCTTCTCCGTTATCTGACCGTACCTCGACCGCTCCAAACGGCCTCTTCAATGGCCTGATCTGGCCGAAGGCCGGCTGCGCCTCGATCGCCTATGACGCAACAGCCGCGTCAAACTTTCTTCCCCTGCCGGCTGCGCCGCCATTCCTCGCGAGACAAGAAAGCCCTCCTTAGCTGTCAGGCCCCTTCGGGGTGCGCCGTCGATCGCCTCCGGCCTGCCGATCGCCATCGAGGCCGCAATGGTGCGGGCTCGGGAACGGAAAACGGAGACTTACAATGGCGACCATCGGCACCTTCAAGAAGACCGGCTCGAACGAGTTCACCGGCGAAATCGTCACCCTCAGCGTCCAGGCCAAGAACGTGCGCATCGTCCCCGACCAGCGCGCCACCGGCGAGAACGCCCCCAGCCACCGGGTCCTGGTCGGCCGCGCCGAGATCGGCGCCGCATGGTCCAAGCGCTCCAACGAAGGCCGCGACTATCTGGGCCTCAAGCTCGACGATCCGAGCTTCAACGCCCCGATCTACGCCAACCTCTTCGATGACGAGGGCGAAGAAACCTTCTCGCTGATCTGGTCCCGTCCCAACGGTCGGCGCGGCGACTAAGGCCCGAAGGGCCCCGGCCGAAAGGGCCGGGGCCCTTCCAACGCGCTAAACCGAATCAGATAGCTCGGCTTTGGCCGCCCGCTTGATCAAACAGCCGCTTTTGAGTGGCCAGCCCGAGCGAGGGCGACTATTATAGTCGTAGTTCTGGCGTGCGCGTAGGTCCGAGTGGGAGGTGATCATGCATGATCACCGCCCGACAATCACGGGCCGCACGCGCGTTGCTGGGCTGGACGCAGGAGACGCTCGCTGACAAGGCCCGAGTATCATTGACCGCGCTCAAGCGCCTCGAATCCTCCAGTGGCCTGGAGGTCTATGAGAGCACGCGTGATGAGGTGAGACGGGCGTTCGAACGCGCTGGCATCGTCTTCCTGAGTTCCGATCAGGGCAAGGGAGTGCTGCTCGTTGAGGGGAAGAAGGAAGCCTGAGGTTCGACAGGTCGCGGCGTCGCCACGCCTTCTCGCATCATGGGCTTGCGTCATCATTCCGATCAAATCACGGTTAACAATTCCCTCCAATTTGGATACATCTCGCGACCGGGGGATGTGGTGACGAAAGACGATTTCCTGGATCAGCCGCCGGCGGGGGCCGCACTGACCGCCTATGACGAGGCGCACCTCAAACTATACGCCCGCCTGCTCGACGCGGACGCGGCAAGCGCAGACTGGCGCGAAGTCGTCGAAGTTCTCTTCGGTCTCGACGCGAAAGCGGATCCTGAACGCGCTCTGCGCATCTACACGAACCATCTCGATCGCGCGAAATGGATGACGACCAGCGGCTTTTGCCAACTTCTACAAGGCCGCTTGCACTGAGGTGATGCACAATCCGCATCACGTAATGGCGACTCGGTTCTTCCCGCCATCCATTCAACCGGGAATCGTATCCGCCGCATAACTCGCGTTGTAAAACAGTGCGCGGAGGTCGCGGAGGATGTCCGAGGATGAGAGTTGGCGGTCTGATGCCGCCTATGACTATATCGACAAATTGACTCCGGGCGATCTTGCCTGGGAGTTCCTGCGCCGAAATCCCGATTACAGAGTAAGCGGTAAAAATCCCCCACATTTTCATGATTTGGCGATCTGGTAGATGGTGATCCTTGCATTTGCGAGGTGACGATGAGTGACAATGTCGAAACCAGTTTCGAAACTGAAAGGGGTGAGAGGACAGGCAAGGT
>NZ_JFHR01000050.1 GCF_000722875.1 Sphingobium chlorophenolicum
GGCAACCTTGCCTGTCCTCTCACCCCTTTCAGTTTCGAAACTGGTTTCGACATTGTCACTCATCGTCACCTCGCAAATGCAAGGATCACCATCTACCAGATCGCCAAATCATGAAAATGTGGGGGATTTTTACCGCTTACACTCTATCCCCTGTCGGACGGCGCAGCCTCCATCGCGGCGCGCCTGCTCAACCGTCCGCCTTCGTCAGGCGGCAATGGCGGCGACTATTATTCCGCTACCTTGGGCATGAAGAACCTGATTGGATAAGTCTGGATAATATGAAGGCTTTTCCCCTGCGCTGTCTCCAGCTTAGCTGGCGGCTCGGCGATGGTTCGAAGCAGGCCAGTTTGGCGCGTTCAGAACAGAAAGTCCCCAAGAATAGATATACAGAGGTTGAATGGCGACAAAGGTCGATAGCCCCAATGACCTGCCGCAGTTGTAAAATCTGTTAGTACAGCCGAAATTCAATTGAGCGTGAGAATGGTACAGGCAACAATGCTATTGGAGGGCTTCATCCTCATTGAACCGCCCTATCGGCCATTTCGGATATGAAAGCGTTTCCTATCGACCAAGGTCGAGAGTAATGAGGCATCATGAGATGGCAGGGCAAAAAGGCTGAGAAGATTCATAGTGCTTCAGAGCAGGCAACGGAGGATCCGGAAATATTGCGCTTGGAAGCACAGTTCGATCAGCATGTTGCCGACATAGCCAAAATCCTCAACCGGTGCCTGGGTTTCCTAGATGAATTGGGCCTGTCGCAAGCTGGAGCGCATCTGGGCGCGGCCATCAATACGCTGCCTGGACAAGCCGCTGTGCTACCTATCGAACTGTTCGATCTGATTGCCGACTTACCAGCCGTACCGCCGCCTCCTCGCGTCATCAACGGAAGATGCGCCCTGCCCAAACGACCCGACCGATAATAGCGACAAGGGCAGGGTCCACATTGGACCAACTTGGATAAAGAATATTGTCGCTCACTATGCTGAACTCGTCTCGCCGCGGCCCCATCGCAATACGTTTCACCAGCAGCACATCATCCAGACGTAGCACATAGATGCCGTCCCGCAACCGGCTCATATTGTCACTGTGATCAACCATGATCTCATCGCCATGGTTTAGGGTAGGAGTCATGGATTCTCCATCGACCCGGATAATCGAGACATGGGGCGGTCGAACGCCGATCTCCTGCAGCCACCGGCAGTCGATCGCGACGCTCTCCATCGAGCGCTCCTCAATATCGAGCGTGCCTCCTCCAGCAGAGGCTCCCAGAGACAGCCTTGGCACCGGCATGGATCTTGCGCGCGTGAGGGGCTGGGGGGGCTCGGTTTCGCGCAACGGAAAACCGCTGAGCAGATGCTCTGATATGCCAAGGAACCGCGCAATGATGCGGCGATCCTGCTCCTCTAATCGGCGGGGCGTGCCGCGCTTGATGAACTGCTGAATATAGGCGGGATTTCTGCCGATCAGACGCGATATGTCGGCATAGCTACTTTTGCGTTCGGCGATCCTCTCATCCAAAAATGCACGTACATGTTCCATCTTCATATCTTGCTAGCTACGTTCCAAACTTGTCTTACATTAATTTAAAATCTCATTTTCGCAAATTTCTGGCGGCGTTCTTTTCTCGGCCCGTCGCATTGCAAGCACATGTTTCAAGCGGGCCGGAATCCGTGATTCTACGCACGATATTCATGGAGGGCGGGCAATCCGTCGATAAGGCCTACATATATCCCATCTCCCGGAAGCTGAACGATCCCTTGTGCGTGACGATGACGTGATCGTACACCCTGATCTGCAGCTCTCTGCATATTTTGACTAACCTTCTAGTGAATTCAACGTCCTGCCGGCTTGGCTCGGCGATGCCGGATGGATGATTATGGGCAATGAGAAGCCTTGGCGAACCGCAGGCAAATGCATGCCGAACAAGTTCCTCAATAGGTATTTCCACCTCCGTAGGTGTGCCAAGCCAAACGCGCTCGTCTGCTATCATATCGCCGGCATCATTGAAGAACAGCACACGAACTTGCTCCTCGCGCAGCGACGCCATGCAAGCTTCGAGATAGGAGATCAGGGTCGGGCTTTGGCAGTCAGCTTCCCAGATGAGCGTAGATATCGGACGTCCAACACGATCCCGCGCACCATGAAAAGTTGCATGGGAATGGCCCATAGGCTTCTCAGTCCATGGTAAATCTTGGGATCGACGCCGATCTGCGCAATTGACCCCAGATGAACCGCAACGGCCGCGAGTGCACAACCACTTGTCCAGAGGGGCCAATGCCGGTCGCCCCGGAGGGCAAGAATGGCGAAGCTCACAAGACATGTCGCGTCCACCGCCAACACCGGATAGAGTGTATGGCTCCAGCTTTGATCGAGGATCGACGTGTAGAATCCCGCGATTGTCTTGAACACGATCAATCCCGCGCCTGCGCGTCCCATTGGACCGCCAGCGCCTGCGGCGTATAGGCAGCAGCATAGCGTCATTATCCAATATAAGATCAAAAGCATGAACGTTGGCCGCCTTCGATGGTCAAGAAGACGGCCAAAGCACTGAAGCCCGGTTTAGGCAACCAGTTGCAGCGTCGATTCCTGATCGATCCAGGGGCAAAGAGGGCCCGGGTCACAGCCGATCTCGACAGTGCGAAGGTTCGAATCCTTCTTCATGTCGATCAGCATTTTGTGGGCGTTAACAAAGTTACGTCGTCCCTCGACGAACGTCTTGAAGCCATCGGCCAGTTCCTCAAGCGCCGGTTGGCTCGCCGCGTCGCTCAGCCTCGCGTCGGAAAAGGCTTCGATCACGTCTGTCGTCAGCATGGAGAATTTCTTGAGGGCGCCGTCGATCAGAAGTTGGGTCCGGCCAAGATCCGTAACGATCTTGCGGGCCTGCTGCGGATTGAAATCGGTCATGAGGTCTCCTTCGCACAACCGCTTAGGGGCGTGCGTTTGTAAGATCGGGTGGTGGGGAAGCGGAGAGCTACTTCGACAGGGCGTCGAGCGCCGCCGCAAAGAGGATGATCACCGCCAGAATGATGATCGTGAGAAACAGTGCGATCTTGCCGATCGCGATGAGGCGTTGAACGCGTGTCAGGTCATTGGGGAGGCCTCCGACAGGGGGAAGGCCGAGCGGCTTGGGTGGTGCCTGTCGCTGCTCGACCGGTTCCTCGAAAATGCCCGTGTCCTCATGGATTTCAACGCCGATCGTCTTTAATTCAAATTGCTTGAACGGAACGGCACGATCGATTTCAGCGAAAATGCGGGCCGCATCGCGCCGATTCTCCGCTCTCAGAATCACCCGTGCGCGATGAAGATATTGATCGACGGTTTGATGGGTCAGGCCTACCAGCGGAGCGATCTCCTTCGAACTTCGCCCTTCCGCCGCCAGGCGAAGACACCGTTTTTGCACGTCGGATAATTTGGCGATCCGGTCGTCCAACATGCGCTTCCCCACAATCTCCCTCATTAACCATGTTAAGTGGCGGAAATTTCCTAGGCTGTGTAGAGGAAAATCGCGGAAAAAAATGAGACGGAACAATCTTGTGCACGGGCGCGGGCGGATCGTGGGCGTCTGAGTCGCACAGGTGATGGCGAGCGCCAAGGCGCTTTAAACCTCTTTACACTTTCGGCCGATCATATGCGGCCTTCCAAGGAGACCCCCAGTATGCGCGGTGCGTTCAGCGTGCCGCATCTGCGCCCGCCGATGTCCACAAAAAACTGGTTGGTTTTTTGCACGTTGAAGACATTGGCTGCGGTCAGGAATGCGCCCAGATGCCTTCCCTGCCATCCGAGCTTTGCGTTGACGATGGTTCGAGCAGGGATGTCCCGAACGCGCTGATCCATGACATTCTGATAATAGGCGCTGCGATGGTTGACGTTTAGGTTGGCAAGCAATCCCTTCGGATGGGAGAAGGTTGCGCTGCCCGAAAGCGTCCAGCGGGGCGCGCGCGGGAACGCCTTTCCCTGCGCGCTATCGAGAGCCGTGCCCTCGGCCAAGGAGAAATTCTTGAACCTGGCGTTGCCAAATCCGAGGCCTGCGAACAGGGCAAGCGTTCGCGTCAAAGCGGCACGGGATTCTATCTCCAAACCATGGAGCCGGGATTTTCCTGCATTGATGACCTTGGTGTCGTAAAGCGCTCCGGGGGTCAGTTGGATCGAAAGCTGCTGATCCCTCCAATCGGTCCTGTAGAGATTGGCGTTGAGGGAGAGCCGTTGCCCAAACCATGATGAGCGCACAGCCCATTCATAGGTCGTGCTGTGCTCCGGCTCGAAATCATAGCTTTCCGCTCGCTGCTCGTTGAAACCGGAACCTCCGGCCCGGTAGCCGCGCTGCGCCGTCAGGCTCAACGCCACGTTCGAGGCCAGAGCATAGCTGAGGCCCAGCTTGGGAAGCCAGGCATGATAGCGCACTTGGCGGAGCGGCTCTGCGCTGTTGGCGCCTTGAACGAGACCAAGGAGCAGGCCATTCAACCGGCCGACTATCGGACCAAGGGCAGGAACCGCGAGTTTTCCAGGATCGGGCAAAGGTCGGTCGAGCGTAATGCGTTGCGTCGCGCTCTGCGTTTGGGTCTCCGCGTCATAGCGCAGGCCTACGCGTAGATGCAGGCGGTGCCCAAGCGGAAAGGTCAGGTCTGCGAACCCGGCATAGTTGTTCGTCATTCTTGGATTTGTGAGGTCATTGCTGATGGGAAGGACGCCGCCATAGAGATTGAGGACGGCTTCCACCATCGCGGGCGACAGGCCGGCGGCCTGCAACTGGCGCCCGATCCCAAGATTTGCCAGGCTGAGGCTCTGCAAGGCGCTATAGGAATAGGCACGCCGTTCGTGCAGATAATAGGCGCCGACCAGCCCATCGACCCAATTTCTGCGAAAGTTGAAACGAACCTCCTGCTGGAGAGTCCTTGTAAGGTCATCCATGCGGCTAAGTTGGCCGGGGATGGCAGAGCGGTTCGCGTCCGAGAGCGAGCGGAAGCGAATGCGGCTGTAGCTGGTCACGGATTTGAAGACAGACCTGGGATCGATCTCATATTCCGCCGAAAATGTGCCGATCGCGCTGGTGACGCGCTTCTTGTCCTGGATATCGGAGGTCACGATCCGCGCACGCGGATCAAAGGGCGGATCAAGCTCTGCATAGAATGTACCCCGTTGATGCCGGTCAAACAGAAGGGTGCCGAGCAGGCGCAGATCCGGCAGGGCACGCGGCTCAAGCAACAGCTTTCCCCGCAATGTGTTCGAACGCTGTGGGTCTCCGTCGCCGCTGGTCGTCACATTGTGGATCAGGCCTGCCGCTCTGGAGGCTTCCGCCGCCAACCTGAAGGCAATCTGATCCTTTGCGATAGGACCACCGATCGCGACCCCCGCACGCCTTTGACCATCCTCGTCCGTCAGCAGCAGCCGCGCTCTGCCGGTCCAGTCGAAGCCAGGATCAGCCGTATTGATGATGACCGCTCCAGCCAGCGCATTGCGCCCCTGAACGGTCGATTGCGGGCCGCGCCATATCTCGACCTGCGCGACGTCGAAGAGATCGAGGGGGCCTGAAGCCAGCGCAAGGCGGGGAATAGGCGCGCCGTCCACATAGATGCTCGCCAGAGCACCCTCGCCACCTCCCGACACGTTGAAGGCATCGATGCCTCTGATCGAGAAGGTCGTCCGGTTACCATCCGCGACCACATTGGCGGTTCGGTCAAGGACATCATAGGCCGAGATAAGGCCTTGCTCTTCGATGGAGCGGCTTGTCGTCACTGCCACGCTTGCCGGAGTGTTATGCAATGAGCGGCGGAACTTCTCGCCCGTCACGATCAATCCAGAGTCCGCCGATTTGGCCTGAACATGTGACGGCGAAGCCTCATCATGCGGCTCACGTGCGGAGGCGGCAGACATCGCGCCAGCCAGCCCCACGGCCGACGCAACAAGACAGATTTTCATGATCCCCCCGGAACATGTGGCAGTCAAACCATCTGACGGTGATCGCACGATAATGAAAGGCTATATGCAAAGGGTCATAGTTATTTCCCAATCCGGCTTTCCGTGTCGTCAATGCCGAAGAAGACCGACAGGGGGCTGCCGAGGTGGTGCGCGGCGCTGCTCGGCCCAGCCTTTTCAGGCATCATCGTGATTGCGGACATCTTCGCCGGTGCGTAGGGAGCTTCCAGAAAGGCATTTCATGCAGACGAATTACAGGCTGGGCCGGGCCTCCTACGCGATTATTACCGCCATTGCCGCGCTGGTTGCGGCGACGGGCGGCGATGAAGGCTATGGTTGGCCGTTCATCCTTGGACATTTTCTCGTCGCCTGGATTGTGATCGCCGCCTTCGCGCATCTGGGCAAGATTCTATATCGTCGCCCCTGATTGCGAAGGTAGCCCATCGCGTCGAGTTGCTGGCAGAGCAATATTTCCTTTCCTATTTGATCTTGTTTTGTTCTCATTCGCGCCATGAAACGAGATCCTGAACTGATTCGCGATCTGATGTTGGCCATGGAAGGTGCCAAGAGCGCTGAGTTGCTGAAGGTGCCGAGGCTCGTTGGGCGTGATCGGCTTCAGGTGGAACATCATTTCCGCCTGCTGACCGAGGCTGGGCTGGTGACGGCGGGGTACGTCTCCCCTGACGGGCGCCGCTGGATCGCGATACGCCTGACGTGGCGCGGACATGAATATCTGGACCAAATTCGTGACCCCCAGGTCTGGCGCCTCACAAAGGCAGCGATGCGCAAAACCGGAAGCTGGTCGCTGGAAACGATGGCGGCTATCGCAAAGTCACTCATCGTTGCGAGACTGGGATTCTTGGGCGTCGATGTGGGAATTTGATCAGGGAAGCTTCCCGCTCAGTGCAAACATGCTGGTCGGAGAAGCTGTGCGGAAGCGCCAGCGCCGATGCCCTGTCGGAGTCCATGGGGTGGGTGATCTGCCGACCATATGGTGAAGCAACAGCGCCGCGGCCAGTCCGCATGGCCCGCAGCCCGCGACGCAATATCCAGCCCCCGCATAGGGGCTGTCTAGCTGAGGATACTGTCCTATCCAATAGGATGGCCGCAAGCTTTTAAAGTCGGCATCCTAACCCGATGCGGCACTGAAGTGTGTCATGAATGAAGTCTGCTTGTGGAGACGTCGTGCGGGGCCGCAAATGGCGACAAAGGGTCGCACTCATCCTGTCGACTAACAAACAGGACGAATGTCATCTGCTATCACCAAGGTGCCTGAAACCAGGCGAGCGCCTTCTCCTGCTTGCGCTGGGCCACTTTAAATCCCTCCAGCGCTATGGGCGCCGCCTCTTCGGCGGCGTCGAGATATTTCGCCCACCATGCCATCATCTTGCGCCGATGCGATAGATAACGCGCCGCATTATAGACGCCCCTGACGCCGCGCGGCATGTGCGCCAACTGCATTTCGATCCAGTCGGGCATGAAATGCCCCGACTCATTGAGCACGGTGCTGGCCAATGATCGAAATCCATGGACCGTTGCCTTGCCGCGCAGGCCCATGCGATACATGACATCGAGCATCCGGTTTTCGCTGATCGTGTCCGAGCGGGAGCCCGCGACCGGGAAGAGATATTTGCCCAGCCGCTCATTGCCTGCTTTGCCATAGGGGTTGATGTCCCTGATCCTGCGCAGCAGATCGACTGCCTGGGGCGGCAGCGGCACCAAATGCTCGGAACGCATCTTCATGCGCTCTGGCGGGATTCGCCAGAGCGGCTCGTCACTCCCCAGCCCTTCAAACTCGTTCCACTGGGCAAAGCGCGTCTCCTGGGTGCGCACCATGGTGAGGATCGTCCATCGCAGCGCGAGGTGGCTGAGTTCCGATCCCGCGTCTGCATTGAGGCGGGCATAGAATTCGGGGAGATCCTTGATTTCGATCTTGGCCCGGTGCCGGACCGGTGACGGCTTGATCATCGCAGCCGACAGGTCGCGACATGGGTCGGTCTCGCACCGCCCATCCGGAATGCCGTAACGGAAAATTTCGCTGCAATGATTCTTGATGCGGTGCGCCATCTCATAGGAGCCCCGCGCCTCGATGACCCGCAAGGCTTCGAGCATCGTCCGCGGCAGGATGGAGCGGATCGGCTTGTCGCCGATGACGGGGAGGATATCATTGTTCAACCTGCCCTCGATGAGCCGGGCATAGCGCGGCGACCAGGCCGGGCGCCGGGCCTCGATCCATTCGCGCGCGAGCATCTCGAAGGTGACCTTGTCGGCGACGGCCTGGAACTTGGCCTCCTTCTTGTGCGCGATGGGATCGGTGCCCGCGGCCAGCAGATTTTTCATCTCCTCGCGCCAGACCCGTGCGCGATTCAGGCTGACGGCGGGATATTCGCCGCCGTCGATGGTCTTCTGCTTGCCGTCGAAGCGATAGGCGAGAAGCCAGCGCTTGCGCCCAAAGGGCACAACGAAGATATGAAGGCCGCCACCGTCGGATTTCTTGATCGGCTTATCCAGGGCAACGAGGGTGTTGAGCAATTGATCGGTCAGCATGAACGGCACTCCGGCTCAGCTGTTCCGGGCTCGATCCTGCGCGACCGCTTTTTCCGTCTTCGATTCCTGTTTTTACCAACAGGCTGACCAACATATCGCATGAGACTGCCCGATCGGAATGGCTCCTGTGTGGGACAGAATATACGAAACAAGCCTCTGAAAACAGGCCATTTTTTTGGAACCCCGCGAGACCTTGTTGGTCATAATGGGCCAAAATAGTGGCTGGGGCGGCAGGATTCGAACCTGCGCATGGCGGTACCAAAAGCAGTTGTGAATCCATGTTTTCTGCGGCTCTCGCTGCGGAACAGGCCAAATTCCCACGACGGATTCACAAGCTGTTTAGAGGGCTTTGCGGAATGGCGCCACATTCTGTTTTCGGATCGAACGGATAGTTTCGGCGGATCGCTACTTTCCAAAATCGCTGGTCTTTGCCGCGCTGCCGCGACTAATGTGGGCGAACCCGCCGTCGCCTTTTCGCGGGCATCCACCGTTGAGCTTTCTACGGCGGGTTACGGCGGGTTGCATTTCGACCCCTCCGTAAACCCGCCGTGGCAACCCACCGTGGGCAACCATCCGGGTGGCGACGCGGCAGCGCCTACCTGCCTCAGCCACTCGATACGGCGGGTTGAAGTCCGGATTACGGCGGGTTTGAAACGCAACCCGCCGTAAGTGAACCCACGGTTTTATGCGGGTTACGGACAGTTACGGCGGGTACGGCGGGTTTACTTCAATTCAGTGAGTATGTGCGGGCAGGCGCCGGTGTGCGCGTAGCTCAACATCTAACTCTCCAACTCTCCGTTGTGATAAAACTAAGTCGATAAAGGTTACAGATGATGGCAAAGGCGCCACCCTCTCGATCAGCCAATCTTGATCTCCTCGAAATGAGCTTTGGTGAGTTTTATAGCCAAACGCTGGTTGCCGATATCGGCTCTCGCTTGCGGCCAAGGGAAATCCGCGACGCCTATCTATCTTGGGCACTTTCATCGGGTGGCTCCTACCTGTCATATCGCGCGCTGGTGTCTCTCATGGATAAGCGTGGCCATCATCGTATCTTCAACGATGGTGCCCAATACCTGAACGTCGCCTTCCAGCATCCCGGCTCCAGTCCATCGACGGAGGCAGCAAAGCTACTTTTGACCGCTGGCGCGGCAATTCGGGAGAGGGACGCGCTCTACAAGGCCCAGTTGTCAGCCATCGCCCGCAAGCTGGGCCATCTGATTGATGAGCTTGCCGCCATACAGCAGGCCATCGGGGGCGGGCAGCGTGGCTGACCGGACGGCCCGCCCCCCTTTGGGTCCTTCCCGGCACCCGACCCTATACGGGGGCCGAAGGCGTATGATCTGCCAGTGCACCATATTTTTCAAAGACTTGTTGTTGTTGTTTCGGTTTCGGAGCGCGCGCTCCCCTTTCGGAAAGGAAAGTCATGACCACCTCTGCACCCGCTGATCGCGCCGAAGTTATTGGCAGCGCGCAACATCGCCATCTCACTATTCGCCTAGCGGCGAACGGCAAAGGTGTGTTACAGGCAACCTTGTCGAGCGAATTGCCTTACAATCGCGACGGCATGGATGAGATATTGGTCCACACGCAGGACGCGGTGAACCTTGAACGCGCGGCAATGGGCTTGCCGCTTCTCATTGACCACGATCTGGGTCGGCAACTCGGTCGCGTGGAAAATATCCGCCTACAAGGCCGAAAGCTGGTCGGTGACATACGTTTGTCCGACCGCGACGAAGTTGCCGGAATCGTGGCCGATATCCGCAGCGGAATCCGTCCTGATATCTCCATCAGCTATGAGGTCCACGCGATCAAAGTGGCCGATGATGCGGAGTCCTATCAGGTGACGCGCTGGACGCCTTTCGAAGTTTCCTCAGTCAGTTGCCCCGCCGATTTCAGCGTCGGTATCGGGCGCAGCTTTTCCAAAAGTTCGAGAAAGGTTCTCACCATGAATGCTATCACCACGCCCGATCTTTCCACCAGCCAAATCCAGGCGGAACGTGAGCGCGCCGCAAACATCACGGCAATGGGCCGTCGCCTGAATGTCGAAGAACTCGCCCAGCGGGCAGTGAATGAAGGCTGGTCCATCGAAAAATTCGTCAGCTCATATGAGCAGGCAGCCCCGGCAGCGCGTTCCTTGCGGACGGCAGAAGCGCCCGCGATTGATAGCCACCTTCAACGCGAGATCAATCAATACTCGCTCGTCCGCGCGGTTGCCTGCCAAATCAATAATCGTTTTGATGGGCGAGAGGCGGAGGTGAACGCGGAACTGTCGCGCCATTATGGCGCTACTCCGCGGGGCTTCTTTGCCCCTCTCGCTGCCCTCCAGTCGCGGGCGCAGCAGGTTGGAACGCCGAACATCGGCGGAAACTTGGTAGGCACGGATCACCTTGCCGACGAGTTCTATATGCCGTTTCGCAACTCTGCGGCGGTCATGGGCTTGGGAGCGACCGTCATCACCGACTTGCACGGTAACGTCGAAATTCCACGCCAAGAATCCTCAATGACGGGTCAGTGGATTTCCGAAGATCAGGCTCCCGACGAAACTACCCTCAATTTTGGCAAATTGGGCATGACGCCGAAAACGGTCGCTGGCTACATGAGCTGGTCGCGTCAAGCGGCTTTGCAAGCACTCCCTTCGATGGAGAATATTCTTCGTAATGAGTTGAGCGAGCAGCTTGGCCTTGGATTGGACCTCGCCGCCGTCAAAGGTGTAGGCAGTGCCGTCGAACCGCGGGGTATCCTCAACACCAGCGGCATTGGGTCTGTGCAAGGGGGCACAAACGGCTCTGCCCCGACCTGGGACCATATTGTTGACTTGGAGTCGGCGGTGGCCAATCAGAATGCGACCGGAGATAATATGGGCTACCTCACGAACACGAAGGTTCGGGGCAAGCTGAAAAAAACACAGACCTTTTCCGGCACCAATGGCGATCCGGTATGGGGTCGCGATGGCCGGCTGAATGGATACAGCGCCGCTGTTTCTAACCAGGTGCCCGCCAATCTAACGAAGGGTACCGCTGCAGGCACCTGCTCTGCTATCATTTTCGGCAATTGGCGGGATTTGATTATCGGCCTGTGGAGCTATGTCGATATCATCGTGGACCCCTTCACCTACAGCACGCAAGGCAAGGTGCGGATCAGCGGCTTCCTGTCGGCCGACATAGCGGTCAAACGCCCCACCTCGTTCGCCGTAATGGCGGATGCGCTGACCTCGTGACGAACTTCGGGGAAGCGAAACCGCTTCCCCGATCCTCTTATGGTGGAATGAGCCATGGTTGATATCATCGCCCGTCTCAAAATCAGGGCAGAAGAGTTTTCACGCGGGAGCCGCGTCGCGTTTGGCGGCTTTGAGCGCGATGCGGGCGAGGCCGGGGATCGCGCTGGCTCCGCGTTCAGCAAGCGGTTCTCCGTTGGAATGGGTTCCCTGCTCACAGGTGCGGGCGTGGCGACGATGTTCGCCATCGGCAAGCAGGCGATGGATCAGGTTTCCGATCTCAAAAAGCAAAGCCAGCAGTTGGCCGTGTCTACCGATGCCTTGCAGGAATATCGTTATGCCGCTTCTCAGGTCGGCGTCACCCAGGACGATCTAAGCGACAGCTTTGCCGATTTGATGAGCAAGATCGGGGATGCGCGGTCGGGCGGCAAGGCGGCCGGGGAGGCATTCCGCGATCTGGGAATTGATGTGACCAGTGCATCCGGGGCCGCGAAAGACACGTCCGATGTCATGGGTGAACTGGTCGGTAGGCTCCAGAGCATTTCCGACCCGATTGAGCAAGCCCGTCTGAAGGCAGAGCTGTTTGGTGATGGCTGGCGGCAGATTGATCCTTTGTTGTCGTCGGGGGCATCGCGCATCCATGAGTTGAGAGAGGCGGCGCACCGGCTTGGTATGGTGCTCGGTGAGGATCAAATTCAAAACGCAGATGAAACCGCGCGGAAGCTGGAGGACGTCAAGCGGGTTCTGGAAGCCAATATCGCGTCCATCGTTACCCGGAACAGTGACGCCATAATAGGTCTGGCCAATGCGATGGGTTGGGCTGCGGACAAGGCGAACCTGTTCTTCAAGACGATGCAGGGCCATGACCGCATCCAGCGCGATGAGGGCGGGCTGGCCGCGTTCTTTGCCAGCCCCGCCAAGCAGGCTGTAGCATCCGACCCGGTAAAATATCTGCAAATGCGCAACGGTGCCGTGGAACGGGCGGCCGCCAATGTTAATCGTCTTCGCGCGGAAGGGGCCAGCAAGCTAAGGATGGACTTCGCTTTGCGCCAGATGCAGGATGCCCTTCGGTTGCAGCAACCCGCCTTGCAGGAGGTGCGCTGGTCCAAGGTGAAGCCCGATTATTCCGGCGTCACCACCTATCGGCCTACCACTCCCGCTCCGCAAAAGTCCACCCAACCCGGAAGGGGAGCCAAGAGCGGTGGTGGCGGTTCCTCATCCGGCCCCATTGATGCCGAACGGCAGACTGAAAAGCAGGATGAAGCCGAAAAGCGTCTGCGCGACAGTCTGAACGAAACGATCCAGCAGCAGCGCGATAGTCAACGCCTTACCGAAATGCGCACTCAGGGGTTGACCCGTGAAGCCGACGTTCAGGAAGTGCTGCTAGACCTAGCCCGCCAGTTTCCGGGTCTGGAAGGCACCAGCACGGAAGAGGCGGCCAAGCAACTCGGCATTCGCAAGGAACAGGTTGAACCCCTGCGCCAGATTTATGAATTGCTGAAACAAATCAAAACAACCGAAACCAATAAGAAATATGACGATCAAGCCGAAAAAGACCGAATCGAACGTGCAAAGGCAGCGCAGGCCGAAATAAATAAGCTCCAGCAGGAAGCTGCGGAACAGCAGCGCCGGTCCATGGAGGATTTATCCCGCTATTATTATGACCTGTTCTCCGGCAACGCGGGGAATATTTGGCAGGACTTCAAGCGCGAAGGCACTGAGGTCATCAGCATGCTGGCGGCGCAATGGACCGTCGCCATGCTGACCGGGCAGAAGTTCGATGCGTCGTCCGCCTTGGGTGGCATGTCGGGGTTGGGTGGTTATGGCGGGCCTGCCACGACGCTCATGACCGCTCTCTTTAGCGGACGCGGGAACAGCCTCGCCAATGCCGTCGCTGCGGAGGGTGGCAGCACCGAACAGATTCAAGCTGCGGTGCAGATGAGTAAGAGCCTCGGCACCACCAGTCAGCAGCTCGGTTCACTCAACAAATATCTTGCGGGCATTGGCGCGGGTCAGGCGGTTTCCGGGCTGGCGGGTGCCATTGGTGTGCGGCAGTCCAGCACGGCGGCGCTCGCGGGCAGCGTGATCGGCACGGCTATAGGCGGCCCACTGGGCGGCGCCATCGGCGGCCTCATCACCGGCACCATCGGTGGCCTGTTCAAAAAGACCAAGAAGGGCAGCGTTTCGCTGAACATCGAAGATGGTCAGGCGGCGGTGGGCGATGCGTATGGTAACTCTGCCAGCTATCGCCGCAACGCCATCGCCCTGGGCGGCGGCGTAGCTGACCAGCTCAATTCCATCGCGGATGCACTGGGCGTCGACCTGACCGGCAATGCGTCGGTTTCCATCGGGCAGCGCAAAGCTAAGTTCGTGGTCGACACCACAGGCCATCGCCGCACCAAGGGATCCGGCACCAAGTCCTACGACACCGAAGAAGAGGCGATTGAGGCGGCAGTGCGCGACGCACTGCAAGATGGGGTGCTGGGGCCAGTATCGGAAGCCTCAAAACGCCTCCTGCTTTCCGGGCAGGATTTGGATAAGGCGCTGCAAAAGGCTGTCGCTATCGAATCGATCCCGAAGGCGCTGGAAGCTCGCCTCGACCCGGTGGGCTATGCCATTGACCAGCTCAACGAGAAGTGGGCGGACACCATCAAGGCGCTGCAAGAGGGCGGCGCCACGGTGGAACAGATGACAGAGGCCCAGCAGCTCTATGCCCTGGAGCTGGACGACGTGAAAAACAACACCGTCGGCGCGGCGCAAAGCCTCAAGGATTTCCTGAGCGCCATGAACGCGGGATCGGCTTCGCCGCTCTCGCTGCGGGAACAGGAAGAAACCGCCAAGGCTTCGCTGACCACCTATCTCGACAAGATCAATCGCGGCGATACCATCGATCAGGACGCCTATCAGGCCGCCGCGCAGACCTTCCTTGATATCGAGCGGCAAATGTACGGCTCAACGGCAAAATATTTCGAAGCGTTCGATGCGATACAGGCCGCGACCAGCACCGCTATTGCCTCCATCGACAATGCCACGCCGATCCGCACATCTGCCGACCCGTTTATTCAAGATACCGCCACCGCCTCAAAAGCGACGGCGTCCAGCGCATCGAACATCGAAACGCTGATGAGGCAATTGGTCGACCAAAACGCTAAACTGATGGCCGCACTTCAATCCAACAGCGATTTTGTCGGCGCCGCTCGCAATTTTTGAGAGAAGAACGGACAGTTACGGATAGTTGTAATGCCCTGACCGGCGAAAGGCCCAGCGATTTTAGCCTAGCTTGCCTTTCGCCAGCCAGTCAGAAAATTCGTCACCCTTGATTCCAAGGTCAATGAGGAAGCGGATCGCAGCCGGTCGCGTATACTTCTGCTCTTGGGCAGCAATCCATTGGTCCAGCGCTGCAAGCTGTTCAGGCTGGAGGCGCACAATTACCGGCGTTCCAACACCAGTGCGCGGACGCCCTCCAAGGTTTTTGATATCACGACTTGACCCACTCATGGGTTATTGATACCACAAACTCGAACCGGAGCAAGGCTGCAACCTCACTCCGGCTCTAACCGCAATCGTCTTAGTGGAGACGTTCATGGCTGCATATCCTGTACGGGCGGAATCCGTCCGCGCCAATCCTTCATCGCAACGCCGCGCCGTCCTAGCTGCCCTAGTCGCTGCCCCATTCGCCGGGTCTGCGTTGATCGCTCACGCCGAAAACGGCGTCTCAGTGACAGGAGAGACTGCGATGAACATGCACACTGCCATTCGTAAGCGTGAAAACGCCCATCTAAAGTGGGATCGCGCTCTCGCGCGCTATCGGGAGGCAAAGGAACTGAACGATACTTTTGTCGAGAAAATTTACGAACCTGCCCATGATGAGCTTTGGCGACGCGCACCGATGCCCGAAGACAGTTTCACAATTACCGCCAAAAGCGGAAGAAGTTGCACATATCGTTACAGTCATTCTGGAAATCAGCCTTGGCATGGCAACCCAACGCCAGCGATTAAAGAGGCCGGTGAAAAACTCGAAAAAGAATGGAAAGATTGGATTGCTCTCAACAAGAAAATAGCCAATGAACTGAACGTCTATGCTCTTGATGACGAATATGATCTTCTTGCAAGAGTTCAATATGAGTACGGAGAGATATTATTGTCTACTCCTGCGCCAAATGCTTCTGCATTGCTTATCAAACTTGATTTGCTTTGGGAGGTAGGTCGAGATGGCGACGTCCTGAGAGAGCACGTGCTGAGGGATTTGCGCGCGATTTCAGAAAACCAGCTTGACCTGATGTGAATACGTCAGCTATGGAGCTGACGTAACAACATTAGGATGGAAAATGGACTGGGATCAGCCGAAGTATCGCCTCCGCGACGCTGCAAAGGTCAGCGGGTGGCCGCTCAATACGCTCCGCGACTATTTTGCTCGTGACGTTTTTTCGTGGCAGGAAGGGGATGCTTCGGCTGATGTGGCAGGCTCCTCAGCCTTGCTATCACTCCGCAGCGTAATGCGGCTCGCCATCGCTCGTCACTTGTGGATGTGCTGCCAACGCCCCAAAGATGCGTTTTTGGCGGCCATCCAGTTCACCGACGTTGGCTCACGTTCTCACGATCCCGCCAGCCGCCTGCCTGGAGAGCTTTTTGACCATGCGTTCGAAACTCTACTGGTTTTTCGGCCGCAACAGGGTGCGCACGTCATTGCAGTGGAGCGATCCAAGCGGCTCGATATCGATGAGATAACGACCGATATTTTCGGCTCGCCTGGCGCTGTCATTGTTCTTGATGTCGGTGCCGTTTTTCACGGCATTTTGAAGCATTTGGAAATCACGACAGGTTCGCGCGAATAGGCCGGGGGCGCCTCTGGGGAGGGCGCCGCGACCCGTCCGATAACGGAAGTGACCTCCTGCTCCCGGTTTCGAAGTCATCAAGGTCAAGGTCCACACGGTCGCAATATTTCAGCCGGATAGAAGAATGAAGCAACGTGCCGTTCCCTTTGATCCGCAAGCTCGGTTACAGAGCAAGGACGGCATTTGCGCCTATCTGGGCCACATCAGCGCTGCCACTTATGACTCCTGGCAAGCGAAGGGGATCGTCCCTGGTCCAATTCCCGGCACCAATCGATATTGCATTCGCCAGCACGATCATGTGCTAGATTTGCGCGCGGGGATAAATGTTCCCAGCAGAGCGAAACCGCTATCGCCGCTGGATGAGTGGGAGGCGGCTCATGCGGGTGCTGCTTAAAGGCGTCTACAGCCACAAAAAGAGGTTGGCTGATGGCAGGGTGGTCACTTACTTCACCCTGCGAGGATACGGCGCGATCAAGCCGTTGCCCGGTGATGAGGATGAGCCATTCACTAAAGGCTCCCCTGCCTTCATGCGAGCGTATCACGCCGCGATAGATGCGCCTCGCAAAGCGCGAGTTGCGGGAACACTGCAATCGCTGATCGACGGGTATCAGCGCAGCTCATCCTTTACGACCCTAAGTCCACGTACCAAGGGCGACTATCTCAAGCACATCGCGAAGATTGAAGCCGCAAGGCTCATGACGAATGGCCCTCCGTTTTCCAGCTACCCGCTTGAAGCCGTGAACGATCCCAAGATTCGACGGCGCCTTCTCGATTGGCGTGACAAAATGGGTGAGCGTTCGGCGCGGCAAGCGGATGCGACCTTCGGCGTCCTGCGGATCATATTGGAATGGGGCCGGGACCGGGGATTGCTCGCGCACAACCACGCCACCCGGCCGAAAAAGCTCTATAGGGCGAATCGATCCGAAAAGCTCTGGCTTCCCGAACATATCGCCTCATTCCGCGCCGTGGCGCCGCCCAGCATCCTGCTTGCGTTTGAGCTGGCACTTGCGACTGGCCAGCGGAAGGGCGACCTGCTTAAGCTGGGCTGGTCATCTTATGATGGGGAGCGCCTACGCTTTCGCCAGGGTAAAAGGAACCGTCTCATCGACATGCGCGTGACAGCGCATCTGAGGAAAATCCTCGATGCAGAGCGGAAGCAAGCGAAGTGCGCCACTATCCTCTCGCATAATGGCAAGCCATGGGTCATCAACAAAGAGGGTCAGCCGATCCATTTCGATCATCTGTGGCGCAAAGCGATCTTGGCGGCGGGCCTCAACGGCCTGCATATGCATGACCTACGCGGCACCGCCTGCACCAAACTTGCTGAGGCGCAATGCACCGCTTCGGAGATAGCTGCCATGCTCGGCTGGACCGTCACCACCGTCAATCAGATGCTCGATGTCTATCAAGCTATGACGGCGGCTTTGAGCAATTCCGCCGTCGCCAAACTGGAGGCGAAAAAGGCATGAAAAGTGCGGAACGAAGTGCGGAATGCCATGGGGCTATGTCGCTAAAACGCTGGCTGGGGCGGCAGGATTCGAACCTGCGCATGGCGGTACCAAAAACCGCTGCCTTACCGCTTGGCTACGCCCCAGCATGGGCCGGACATCGCCGGCGCGGATCGCCATATAGCGGCTGTTGCGTGAAAGGAAAGCCTAGTCATTATTTTCCGGAGACGCCAATATAGGTTCCGCCTCCTCCCTTCAGCCTGGAACCGCCCGGCATGTCCGCTCCCAATTCTCCATCGACCCTCTCTCCTTCCCAGATCGCGCCCGCTTCGCCGCTGTTCCTGCGGGAGGATGAAATCCGCCGGGGCATAGAGATGCTCTATTTCGGCTATTCCGCGCTGACCCGCTCCATCGACGAGGGGCTTGCCGCGCAGGGGCTGGGGCGGGCGCATCACCGCGCGCTCTATTTCATCTCGCGCCAGCCTGACCTTACCGTCAAGGATCTGCTGCGCCTGCTGGCGATCACCAAGCAATCGCTGGGGCGGGTGCTGAACGACCTTGTCGAGCAGGGCTATATCGAAACCCGCCAGGGCGCCAGTGACCGGCGGCAGAAATTGCTGCGGCTGAGCCCGGCGGGCGTGGCGCTGGAGGCGGAACTGTTCCGCGCCCTGCGGGAGAAGATGGCGGCCGCCTATGCCCAGGCGGGGCAGGGGTCCGTCACCGGCTTCTGGCGCGTACTGGAAGGGCTGATCCCCGACCAGGACCGCTCCATGGTGTTCGGCCTGCGCGGCCGCTAACGCATCATGGCCGCTGATCGAGGATCAGCGGCCATGGTCAATGTCGAAGGATGACCGGCAAGCTCGCCGATCTTCCGTCAGTGCAGCCCTGAACCGCCGCCCGCCAGTTCCTTGGCAATGGAGCCGACCATGTCCTTGGCGTCGCCGAACAGCATCTGGGTGTTGCTGTTATAGTAGATCGGATTGTCGATCCCGGCGAAGCCCGCATTCATGGAGCGCTTGATGACGAACACCGACTTGGCGCGATCCGCCTCGATGATCGGCATGCCCGCAATGGCGCTCTGCGGATCGTCGCGCGCCGACGGGTTGATCGTGTCGTTCGCGCCGATGATCAGCGCCACGTCCGCCTGCGGCAGTTCGGGGTTGATGTCGTCCAGCTCGACCAACTGCTCATAGGGCACGTTCGCCTCGGCCAGCAGCACGTTCATATGGCCGGGCATGCGGCCCGCCACCGGATGGATCGCGAACTTCACGTCCACGCCCTTCTTGGTCAGCGCCTGATACAGTTCGCTGACCTTGTGCTGCGCCTGCGCCACGGCCATGCCATAGCCCGGAATGATCACGACGCTGCTCGAATTTTCAAGCTGCATCGCGGCTTCCTCGGCGGAGGCCGAACGCACCACCCGGTCGTCCTTGCCGCCCGCCGCGCCCGCCACGACCTTGCCGAAGCCGCCGAACATGACGTTGGCGAAGCTGCGGTTCATCGCCTTGCACATGATGACCGCCAGGATGAAGCCCGAAGCCCCGTCCAGCGCGCCCGCCACGATCAGCAGCTTGTTGCCCAGCGCAAAGCCCATGGCACTCGCCGCCAGACCCGCATAGCTGTTCAGCAGCGCGATGACGGTCGGCATGTCCGCGCCGCCGATGGGAATCACCAGCAGCACGCCGAACAGCAGCGCCAGCGCCACGAAGGCCGGGAACAGCCAGGTCTGCGTCGGATCGATGGCCAGCATCGCGCCGATCACCACCGTCGCCAACGCCACGCCGCCGTTCAGCACCCGCTGCCCGACAAAGGACACCGGACGGCTGCCCATGATCTCCTGCAACTTGGCGAAGGCGATGACGGATGCGGTGCAGGTCAGGAAACCCAGCAGCATCTCGAACATCAACGCCCACATGATGAAGCCACCGGCATATTCGGCATGGGCATGCTTGTAATATTCCGCCGCGCCGATCAGGCCGACTGCCAGCGCGCCGAAGGCGTGGCTGATCGCGGTCCGCTGCGGGATGGCGGTCATCGGCATCAGCAGCGCCATCGGAATGCCGACGGCGGCGCCTGCGACCATGGCGATCAGGATCAGGTTGTAATCGACCACCTCATGCTGGACCAGCGCGCCGATAATGGCGACGGCCATGCCGATTTCACCGGCGCGCACGCCCCGGCGCGCCGTCGTGGGATGGCTCATCCACATCAGCGCCAGGATGAAGAGGACGGACGAAAGGATCGCCGCAAAGGGTACGAATGCGTTCATCTCACTTCCCCCGCGGCTTGAACATCTTGAGCATGCGGTCGGTGATCATGAAACCGCTGACCAGATTCACCGTGGCGCAGAACACCGCGACGAAGCCCAGCGTCTTGGCCAGCGGCGTCGCGCCTTCCTCGCCCGTGATGCTGATCGCGCCCACGATCACGACCGCCGCGATCGCGTTGGTCAGCGACATCAGCGGCGAATGCAGCAGCGGCGACACCTTCTTGATCAACTGGAAACCCACGAAGGCCGCCAGGATGAAGACGAACAGATAATCGGGATTAAGCGAACTCATGACAGTGCCCCCGTCAATTGAAGCAGCCTCTCGCTGACGACTTTCCCACCCTGCGTCACGCGGATGGCGTTGCCGATTTCCTCGTCCAGCACCGGCGCGTTCCGGTCCTTGTTCCAGAAGGCGGAGAGGAAATTATAAAGATTGCGCGCAAACAGCGCCGACGCGTCGGCGGCAAGGCGCGACGGCACATTCTTGTGCCCCACGATCTTGACGCCGTGCCGTTCGACCACCTGGCCCAGCACCGCGCCCTCGACATTGCCGCCCTGTTCGACGGCCAGGTCGACGATCACGCTGCCCGGCTTCATCGACGCGATCTGCGCGTCCGAAATCAGGCGCGGCGCGGGCTTGCCGGGAATCAGCGCCGTGGTGATGACGATGTCCTGCTTGGCGATATGGCCGGACACCAGTTCGGCCTGCGCCTTCTGATAATCCTCGGACATTTCGGTGGCATAGCCGCCCTTGCCCTCGCCCTCGATGCCCGCGACGCTCTCCACGAAGATCGCCTTGGCGCCTAGACTCTCGATCTGCTCCTTGGTGGCGGAGCGCACGTCGGTCGCGGAAACCTGCGCGCCCAGCCGCTTTGCGGTCGCAATGGCCTGCAAACCGGCGACGCCCACGCCCATGATGAAGGCCTTGGCCGGGGAAACCGTGCCCGCCGCCGTCATCATCATCGGGAAGGACCGGCCATATTCGGCCGCCGCGTCCAGCACCGCCTTGTAACCGGAAAGGTTGGACTGCGATGAAAGAATGTCCATCGACTGCGCGCGGGTGATGCGCGGCATGAACTCCATTGCGAGCGCCTCGAACCCCGCGGCGGCATAGGCATCGACCCGCGCCCGCTCGACAAAGGGATTGAGGCCTGCGACGATCCAGGCACCGGGCTTGGCGCCCGCGATGCTGGCCGGGTCCGGCCCCTGCACGCCCAGGATGATGTCGGCATCCGCCACCGTCGCGGCGCGATCCGCCACCGTCGCGCCCATGGCGGCATAGTCGGCGTCGGATATGGCGGCGGACAGGCCCGCGCCCGATTCCACCGCGACATCGGCCCCTAGAGCCTTGAATTTCTTGACCGTCTCCGGCGTGCCGGAAACGCGGCGCTCATCGGGCGCCATCTCCTTGATTATGCCGATCTTCACTGCATTCACCCTCGTCCTGCGTTGGCCAGGCCCATGGTTCGGCCAAAGCCGCCTGCCATCCTCACCTTAAATATGCCCATTATCGACCGAGTTGAGTTCCAATAGTGTTAAAGCCGAAAGAATCAAACCATTAATGTGCATATTATAGAATAGGCTTCGTAGGAGTGCCTTTTTGCCCGGAAATTCGCTATTGGCGGTCCGACGCCAAACGAGGAGCATGATGAGCATCCGCAAGCAAAATAACCGCGAAGGACTGGTCACGGCGGCCGTTGCGAAATTGCGCGACATGATCGTCGCGCAGCCGCCTGAATCGCAGATCGGATCGTTGCCGGATCTGGCAAAGGCGCTGGGCGTGGGCATCGTCACCGTGCAGCAGGCCGCCCGCGTGCTGGAGCATGAAGGTTTTCTGAAGGTGCGCCGCGGTCCCGGCGGCGGCTATTACGGGACGCGCCCCGATGCGGAGGGGTTGAGCCAGGCGATTTCCGGCTTCCTGGCGCTGCATCATTCGGCGCATCCGGAGGCGATCGACATCATCACCCTGCTCGACTGCGAGCTTATGGCGGCGGCGGCCCGTGCCCCGAACGAAGCGCTGCGGGAGGAACTGGCGGCGCTGGTCAAGTCGGTCGACGACCGCAATACGGCGCGCCAGCGGGGGGCGTTCGACCAAAGCCTGCTGGATATTCTCTATCTGATGGTCGACCGCCCGCTCATGGAACTGCTGTCCCGCGTGGCCGTGCACCATTATGCCGAATATCCGCGTGGGCCGGTCTATGGCGGCAGCGCGGGCAAGCAGCGCTGGAAGAGGGAAAGGCGGGCGATTATCTCCGCCATCCTGGACGGCGACCCGGAGCGCGCCCGGTTCGAAGCATTGCGGCGCCGCCGCGAGATCATGCGGCAACTGGACGCGGCGATCTGAGGCGGTACAGCCGCGCCGACTACCCCATTATGCTGAACGCGATTCCGCATAATGGAGTGAGGCCGTGGCTCGCAATCATCTGCGAGCCACGGCGGACGCCGCTCCTTACGCGGCGGGCGTTTCGCCTGCCCAGGCGCGGGTCAGGAGCGCCAGCACACCCGCATGGGTGACGGGCCGGGGATTCCAATAGGGATCGCCCGACGCGGCTTCGGCGGCGGCCGCGATACCCGATTCGGGCATGCCGATGTCCCGAAGCGCCCGCGCTATGCCCAATTTCCCCGCGAAATCGAACAAGGCCGATGCGGCCGGTCCGCCGCCCATGACCCGGCCGAACACCTCCCCGATCTTAGGGGCGGCTTCGGCATTATAGGCGACGGCATGGGGCAATATGATGGAATGGGTCTCGGCATGCGGCAGATTGAACATGCCGCCCAGCACATGGCAAAGCTTGTGGTGCAGCGCCATTCCGGCGGTGCCCAGGCACACGCCGCTCAACCAGGCGCCATAGAGCGCGTCGGATCGGGCGTCGCCGTCGCCGGGCTGCTCGACGATGCGGGGTAGCGCCGACGCGAAGGCGCGGATGCCTTCCTCCGCCATCAGGCTGGTGATCGGATTGCTGTCGCGGGCGTAGAGCGCTTCGACCGCGTGCGCCATGGCGTTCATGCCTGACGTCGCGGAAAGCGATGCCGGAAGGCTCAGGGTGAAATCGACGTCGTAGATCACGACCTCCGGCAGGATGGCCATGCTGCGCTTGGTCGTCTTCACGCCATTTTCGGTTTCGCCCAATATCGGCGTCATTTCCGACCCGGCATAGGTCGTCGGCAGCACGATCTGCGGCAGGTTGGTGCGGAAGGCGATCGCCTTCCCCAACCCCGTCGTGGAGCCGCCGCCGACGGCAATGGTGCCGTCGACCTCGCCGGACGCCACCATCTTCAGCGCGGCTTCCGTCACGTCGACCGGAGTATGCATGGTCGCGCCCGCAAAGATGCCCGCGCAATTTCCGGCGATGCTGTCGCGGATCGCCTCCGCTTCGCCAACCTGTTGAGGCGTCGCCAGAATGAGCAGGCGCTTCAGCTTCATGCGCTCGATCTCGGCGCCCAGCTTCGCGACCGTGCCCCGGCCAAAGATCACGCGCGACGGAAGCCCGTCATAGATAAAATCGTCCATATCACTCTCCCAACGCCTGGGGCAATCTGCAAAGGGCAGGGTGATTGCGTCGAAAGACGGGCCTGTCCTGCAAAATCGGACGCGATCCCCCCGTAAATTGATCGGCGGAGGCTGAACCGCATCGCCAATGCGCGGCGCCCCTGGGAAGGGACGCCGCGCATTGCGACAAGGCTGTGTCCGGCCTCAGGCCGCGGCGCGCTGGGCGACTTCCCGTCCCCTGGTGAAGCGCAACTGCTTCAGCAGATCGCTGAGCAGGGCGACCATGCCCTTGCTGTCCGAATAACCGTAAAGGACGAAATCGGGGCGAATGATCGCGACGTCCGCGTTCATCTCGTCCAGCAGGCTTCCATAGACGCCGTCGACATCCACGACCGATCCGTTCGCGGCGGCCTGGCCACGCGGCGCAAGGTCGAGGATCCGCACGCCGATGCTGTCCAGATCCTTCCGCAGCGGGGCGGGTATCCCGGCCGCCACGCCATGTTTCGCGATCAGCGTGAAATGGAAACCGATATGTTCGTCGAACGTCTTCGTCTCGCCGTCGATGGTGAGGCGGCCCTGACCCGGAAGCGAACCCGCGCCCGGCATCGGCTTTCCGCTGGCGTCGCGGGCGAGTATGCCGTCGGTCAGGATCGGGAATGCCGGGCTTGGCGGCCGCTTGAACCGCATCACCATGTCACGGATCGCTGCCAGGAACGGATTGCGCAGGTTCGCGAGGATGCCGAGCTTGCGGGCTGCCTGCAGGAGCTTGAACGCGTGCGGTCGCCTTTCGGGCTCATAAGTATCGAGTATGGATTCGTTGGCCAGGCCGCGAAGGACGAGGTCGAACTTCCACGCCAGGTTTGAGCTGTCGCGTATCGCGGCGCAGGCTCCCTGCCCAAGATAGGGAGGAGTGGTATGTGCCGCGTCTCCTGCAAGGAAGATGCGCCCCGTGCGCCAGCTCTTTGCCATGCGGCATTCGAATGCATAGACCAGATAACGGATCAGGGTCAGATCCTGACGGCCAAGTCCGTGGAAGTGCTTTAACATACGGAAGACAGCGTCTTCCGTATTCATGTCTTCCGTCTTCTCGTTGTCCAGCAGGGCGAAATTGAAACGCTGGCCCGTGGATCCGATCGGAATGTGCATGTGCGGCCGCTTGGGATCGCAATATTGCATGCCCTTCTTGTCGAATTTGGGCGGCAGCGGTTTGGTCGGGTAGCTGTCGACCAGCAGCCACCGCCGGTTGAAGCCCAAATCTATCCGATCAATGCCCAGGCTGGAGCGGACAAAGCTCTTCGAACCGTCCGTGCCCACAAGGTAAGGGGCCTCCAGATGCACCGGAACGCCGTCGATGGCCACCGCGTTTTTCTCTGCATCCCAGGGGACGCAGGTCAGGTACGCGGTATTGGCATCCTGCGACATCTCGCTTGCGACATAGCCGCGGAACAGCTTCACATTGGGCAAGGTTAGGATGCGGTCGTGGATCGCCTCCTCGAAATGGGGCTGATGCACCGACAGATGGTCGTCCCATATCATCTTTTTGGTATTTTCGCCGGTAATGTCCAGCAAGATCTGGCCCTTGCCGTTCACCCAATAATAATGCGGGGTGTCCCATGCCTCGCGGAAGGCCTGCTCCCCATCGCCGGCAAGCGATATGAAGCGCGCGGTCTCGCCGTCCACATGGGTCAGGCGCGGCATGCCGTACAGTTCAGGCCAGCGCTCAACCACGGCGACCTGATGCCCCTGCTGCCCCAGCAGCGAGGCGAGCACCAGTCCCGCAGGGCCGTAGCCCACCACGATGACATCGACTTTGGTGACTTGCTTGACGTCGTTCACGGCTTCTTCTCCGTTCATCGCTTATCGCGCCGGGACCGCAAGCTGCTCGGCGAACCAGTCGGCCGCCAGGGCGCTGCGCTCCTGCGCGTGGTTGTAGATGGTGTGCTCGCCGTCGGCCCAGGTGACGATCCGCGACTTGCCCGCGTCGGTCAGCGCGGTGAACGCATGCTGCGCGCCCAGCGGGACCAACGGATCGTTGCCCCCCTCCAGCACCAGTAGCGATCCGGCGATATGCTGGCGCGCCGGGTCCATGGTGAACGCCTCCAGCGTGGCGCGCAGTTCGGCCTCGTCCGTCGTGCCGTAGAAGGCGAACAACTGCTCGCGGGCGGTCCGCTGCTCCGGCAGCGCCGCCAGCATGGGCGCGCCGTTGACGCAGGCCGCCTGGATGCGGGGATCGCGCGCCGCCACCTGCGCGGCGATCAATCCGCCCCAGCTATTGCCCCAGATGCCCAGATGACGGGCGCCCGCGGCCTCCGCATGATCCAGGAAGGCGCCGAAATGGGACAGGGCGTCGATGTTCATCGCGATGCCGCTGCGCATGCGGGTCAGCCCCTGGCCCGGCCCTTCGGCCAGGATCGCCAATATGCCCCGGTCCGCCAGCGCCCGCGCCATGTCCAGGAAGCCCGCGCCCCAGCCGCTCAACCCGCCGATCACGATCACCGCCGCCTGCGGTTCCGGATCGGACGGCCGGACCACCCAGCCGTACAGATCGCCGTCCTCCGTGGGGATGACCAGTTCGGAGAAGCGCTCGTCCAGCGCCGCATAGCGCAGCAGCGCTTGACGCGCCCCTTCGTAAAGTTCCAGCTTGCGCGGCTCGTCGAAATTGAACGCCAACTGCCCGCACATCAGCAGCGCCGCCGAAGCGCGCCACGCATGGCGCGCGGTCTGAAGGCGGCCCGCCGCCTCGGCTTCGCCGGCGATCTGCGCATGGCGGTTCGCGAGATGCTCGCATGCGTCGGGCCATGAGGGGAAGGGTTCTTCCAGCGTGGCCGTCCGCACCCGCACGGCATCGCCCAGCGGCACGCCATAATCGACCATGCGGGTCATGGTGACGGCACGTTGCAGCGCTTCCACGAATTTGCGCGGATCGTCCGCCGACTCGATAACCGGTGCAGCCAACAGGCCTCTCCTCGATTTGCCCCAATCTTGTTCGCGGAGGATAGAAGGGGTAGCATCATCGCTCAATCGCATGACCGAGAGATGGATTATCTGTGAAAACGATAAACGAGTTCGACCTGAATCTGCTGCGGATCCTGACCGCGCTCGATCATACTCGTCATGTCGGCCGGGCGTCCGAACTGCTGGAAATGAGCCAGTCCGGTTTCAGCACCGCTCTCGCCCGCCTGCGCCGCAGCCTGGGCGACGAACTGTTCATCCGCAGCGGGGCGGGGATGCGTCCGACCCCGCGGGCCCTGACGCTGATCGGGACGGCGCGCGCGCTGCTGGATCAGGTCGAGCGAGACGTGCTGGGCAGCACGCTGTTCGATCCGTTGAACGCCGAACTCACCTTCCGGCTGTCGATGCCCGGCGTGGCGGAGGCGGCGATCATACCGAAGCTGATCCAGCATCTCTCAACCTACGCGCCGCATGCGGGGGTCAGGATATCCTCCCCCGAATCCGGCAATCTGCACGAAAGCCTGGCCAGCGGGGAAGTGGAACTCGCCATAGGATATTTCCCCGGCCTGGAGAAAGGCGCCTTTTTTCGCCAAAGGCTGCTGGAACATGGCTATGCCTGCATCGTCCGCAAGGGGCATCCGCTGGTCGGCGACGGGATGACCAGGGCGGTCTTCCAGTCATTGGGGCATGCGGTCGTGCTGACGTCCGTGGGATATACGGCCATATTGGACAAGGCCGTTGAACAGGCGGGCATCCGCAGGCGCGTCATATTGTCGACGACCAATTATCTGAACCTGGCGGCCACGATAGAACATTCGGACCTGGTCGCCACGGTGCCCATCAGCGTGGCGATGGATTGCGCGAAATCGGGCGGGTTCGAAATGCTGCCCCTGCCGTTTCCGTCCCCCAGCATCAGCATTTTCCAATATTGGCACAGGCGCACGAACAAGGAAGCGAGCAGTCAATGGTTGCGCGCCCAGCTTAAATCGCTGTTCAACCCGCAGACGGACCCCTATGCGGAGCAGCAGCGGGCGCTGTACGGGACCACCCGGGCGCATCGATGAGGCGCATGGGGCCAGCGGCCCGGAACGCCGCCAGATCGTTCGGGGTCAAAGCCGGATTCGGTTATTCAAGGAGAAATCATGAAGACGACCAATGCAGGTTTCGGGCTGGTTCCGCCCCATGTCGCCGCGTCGATGAGCGGCGTCGACCTGCTTCGCGGCGTGCGCGACGGCATGCTGCCCGCGCCCCCCTTCGCCGAATGCACGAACATGTGGCTTTCCACGATAGAGGTAGGCGAAGTCACCTTCGTTGGGGAGCCGACCCAGGGCTTCTACAATCCGATGGGCATCATCCATGGCGGCTGGCTGGCGACGCTGCTCGATTCCGCCATGGGTTCCGCCGTGCATTCCGCCTTGCAGCCCGGCCAGGCCTTCGCGACCATCGACATGAGCGCGACCTTCCTCAAATCGGTTCGCGCCAATTCCGGCACGATCAGTTGCACGGGCAAGGTTCTTCGCCTGGGCCAGCGCGTCGCCTCGGCCGAAGGCAAGATGTACGATGCCAAGGGCGAACTGATCGCCCACGGGATGGAAACGTGCCTCATCTTCCCCATCGATCAGGCCGCGCCGTCGCGATAGGCTGTGCCTGACCGGCGGCGCTACCCTATTCCTCCCCATCGATAGATGGGGAGGAATAGGGTAGCGCCGCTGAAAGCGGTGGTGGAGGTAAAATACGCAGGTCGCGCCCCTTCCCCTCCACCAGCCTTCGGCCGTCGAAGAGAGTCACGTGCCTCTCTTCGACCCTCCCCACGCTTCGCGCAGGGAGGATTTAATGCCGCCAAAATAAATCGATACCGGCTTCGCGCCCGATATGCGCAGCCTATACTTCGTCGACCACCCGCCAGAATTGCTCGGCCTCCGAAAAATGCTCCGCCGATCCGGGCAGGAAGGGATAGTCGACAAAGCCTTTCTCGCCGCCGACATAGAAAGACGCCTCGTCCGGTTCGTTGAAGACTGGCTCGGTCAGGCGGAGGCGCGCCACCAGGTCGGGATTGGCGATGTACAGGCGGCCGAAGGCGATGAAGTCGGCGCGGTCCTCCGCTATCGCCTGCCGCGCCCTGTCCCGGTCGAACCCTCCGGCGAGGATGAACGGGCCGCCGAAGGCCGTCCGCAGCACCGGGGCCAGCTTGCGTTCGGGTGCGGTGTCGTCAGGCTCGATCAGATGCAGATAGGCGATCCCCCGCTTGCCGAGTTCCCGCGCCACATAGGGATAGAGCCTGTCATAATCGGAAGCGCCCGACCCGTCGGACACGAAATGCGGCGACAGGCGGACGCTCACCCGATCCGGCCCCAATATGGCGCTGGCCGCGTCGACCAGCTCCAGCAGGAACCGCGCCCGGTTCTCGATCGACCCGCCATAGCGATCGGTGCGCTGGTTGGCGTCGTCGCGCAGGAACTGCTCTATCAGGAAGCCGTTGGCGCCGTGCAGTTCCACCCCGTCGAACCCGGCGAGAACGGCATTTTCAAACGCTTTGCCAAAGGCATCCTGTACCGCCGCTATGCCTTCGAGCGTGAGGGCGTACGGGATGGGGAAGGGCTTCATCTGACCGGCGCCGATGGGGACGGACCCCCGCGCCGCTATGGCGGAGGGGGCCACCACGACATAGCCGTCGCCCAGCAGATCGGGGTTCGCCTTCCGGCCCAGATGGACGATCTGCTGGAATATACGTCCGCCCTGCGCGTGCACGGCGTCCGTCACCTGCCGCCATCCGGCGATCTGGCCGTCCGAATGGATGGCGCCGGTTCCGGGGCGGCTGACGCTGCCGGGCGACACATGGGTCGCTTCGGTGATGATCAGGCCCGCGCTGGCGCGCTGGCTGTAATAGCGCGCCGACAGCGCCTGCGCCTCCCGCGTCGGCACGTCGTTCCGCGCGCGGCCGAGCGGCGCCATCACGATGCGGTTGGCAAGGGTGAGGGCGCCGATGCGCCCCGGCTCGAACAGGCTCATGAAGCTGGCTCCTGACGCGGGTTTGGGGAGGGGGCGGGCCGCCGCCTCTGCGCTTCATGTTCGCTTTATATGATGGCGGCAATATGGGATTTCTCATACCCATATTGCCGCTCGTCATAGGATGCGCGTCGCCCCGCGCCCCTTGACGGCACGGCCTGGCGAGCGAATAAGTGAGTGAGCACTCACTTACGATTCGAACGATGGCCAGACCCCTGAGCGAAGACAAGAAGGACGCGATATTGGCGTCCGCCATCGAACTGGTGGCGGCGATGGGGACGGGCGCGCCGACCGCGAAGATCGCCCGGCGCGCAGGCGTGGCCGAAGGGACGCTGTTCAAATATTTCCCGGACAAGGACGCTCTGCTGGCCGCGACCTTCCTGGATCTGGAGGGCGAACTGGCCAGGGCGCTGGTTGCTGGCGTTCCCGCGGGCCTGGCTCCGAAGGAACGCATCCGCCATATATGGAACCGGCTGATCGACTGGAGCGCGGCCAATCCGACTCGATTGAAGGCGCTTCGGCAGCTTAAAGTCTCCGACCGCATCGGGCCGGAAAGCCGCCGCTGCGGAGAGGCCTTCTTCGCCGATTTCAAGGCGCTGCTGGACGAGGCGCTGGCCGGGCATGCCGAAAGGCTGTCCATCGACTTCATCGGCGCGGTGCTGACCGCTCTGGCGGAGATCACGCTGGATTTCATCGCCCGCGATCCGGGGCGCCACGATTATCACCGCGCGATCGGCTTCGATACATTTTGGCGCGCTATCGGGCGCTGACCCTTGCGCCGGAAAATGAGTGATTGCTCGCTCTTTAATGCAATAGAGGAATTTGGAAATGTTCGACGCGAAATCCACGACCGACGACGTGCTGGCGGGCATCGATCTGGCGGGCAAGCGCATCCTGGTGACCGGCGTATCGTCCGGGCTGGGTGTGGAGACGGCGCGCGCGCTGGCCGCCCATGGCGCGCAGGTCGTCGGCGCGGCCCGCGACCTGGACAAGGCGCGGGCGGCGACGGCCGGCATCGCCGGTCTGGAACTGATCGAGCTCGATCTCGCTTCGCTGGCCAGCGTCCGGGCGGCTGCGGATGCGCTCATCGCCAAAGCGGCGCCGTTCGATGCCATTATCGCCAATGCAGGCGTCATGGCGGGCACGTTCGGCAGGACCGAAGACGGCTTCGAAACCCAGTTCGGAACCAACCATCTGGGCCACTTCACCCTGGTGAACCGCATCGCGCCGCTGATCCGTACCGGCGGACGGGTCGTCATGGTCGCCTCTGGCGGCCACCGCTTTGCCGACGTGGATCTGGACGATCCCGGTTTTGAGAAGACGCCCTACGAACCGTTCATCGCCTATGGCCGGTCGAAGACCGCCACCATCCTGTTCGCGGTGGAATTCGACCGCCGCCACAAGGGGCAGGGCGTGCGCGCCACGGCGATCCACCCCGGCGGCATCGCCACCGACCTTGGCCGCCACATGACCCCCGAATCGGTGCAGAAACTGATGGAGACGTTCGAAGCCGATCGGCGAGCCGGCGCGCCCGATATCGAATATAAATCTGTCCCGCAGGGCGCCGCGACATCGGTCTGGGCCGCCGTCGTCGCCCCGGCCGACGCGGTGGGCGGGCGCTATTGCGAGGATTGCGCCGTCGCGCAGATCGACGAGGCGGACTGGATCACCGGCGGCGGCGTGCGGGCCTACGCTCTCGATCCGGAGAATGCGAAGGCGCTATGGGCGCTGAGCGAACGCATGGTCGGCGAAACTTTCTGAACATAGGACCTTTCCTGTTCCTCCCCATCGGGAGATGGGGAGGGTCGAAAAGAGAGGCACGTGACTTTCTTCGACGGCCGAAGGCTGGTGGAGGGGAATGGGGCACGACCTGCGTATTTCCCCTCCACCACTCGCTGCGCGAGCGGTCCCCCTCCCCACGCTTCGCGTAGGGAGGATCTAACGGTCTCTATTGGCCGGGGAGCGGACCTAAGAAAACCGTTCGGGCTGAGCTTGTCGAAGCCCTTCACTTTTCTTTTGGGGGCGTGCCTCGACCGCCCGCCGAAACCCGCCAAGGACAAAAATATTGACTCGGCCCCTCAATTGTGAAAACCATACGGTACAGTATGGAGGAATGTAGTGAGCGGTTTCAGGGCATCGGATCATGTCGACTGGGAATTCGGTACGGTCGACCGTCGCATTTTCTGGGAACCTGAAATCTACCAGCTCGAACTGGAGCGGATCTTCGCCCGCACATGGCTGTTCGTCGCCCATGAAAGCCAGGTGGAAGAGGTCGGCAGTTTCGTCACCACCTATATGGGCGAGGATTCGGTCATCGTGGCGCGGGCTGCCGACGGCGCGATCAACGTCTTCCTCAATTCCTGCCCCCATCGCGGCAATCGCGTCTGCTTCGCCAGCAGCGGGCAGGGCCGGCAGTTCACCTGCAACTATCATGGCTGGGCCTTCGGTCTGGACGGCAATCTCAAGAAAATGCCCAAAATGGGCCTCTACAAGTCCACGCCCGGCTTCCGGATGGAGGATTGGGGCCTGCGCAAGGCCCGCGTCGCTAGCTACAAGGGGCTGGTCTTCGCCACCTTCAGCGAGGAAGCGCCCTCGCTCGACCAATGGCTGGGCGATTTCCGCTGGTATCTCGATGCGGTGCTGGACCCGGAGGATGGCGGGACCGAATTCCTGCCCGGCGGCGCGACCCGTTCGGTGATGAATTGCAACTGGAAATTCCCGGCCGACAATTTCGTGGGCGACATCTATCATGCGCTATGGACCCATCTGGGCGGGGCGGAGCCGACGCTGGGCCGCCATGGCGGCGTGATCGTGGATAATAAAGGCAGCTATCAGGTGTCGGTCAACGGCCATGGCTGGGAATTCAACGACAGCTTCTACGGCAACGCCGCCACCATGGGCGACCGCGAACTGCTGCGCTACATGAAGTCGCGGCAGGATGCCATCACGGCGCGGCTGGGCAAGTTCCGCGCCGACATGTGGGGCTCTGTCGCCTCGGCCACGATCTTTCCCAATTTCTCCTTCCTGCCGGGCTATTTCACCTTCCGCACCTTCCAGCCCAAGGGGCCGTTGAAGACGGAGATTCACGCTTGGACGCTGGTGCCGAAGGATATGCCGGACGACATCAAGGACCGCTTCCGTCGCGGATCCATGCGCACCTTCTCGCCCTCCGGCATTCTGGAAATGGACGATGGCGAGAATTGGGAATTTTCCACCCAGGCCAATGCCGGTTTCGTTACCCGCAACCAGCGGCTTTGCTACGCCATGGCGCCGGGGGGCGAGTTGGAGACGGAGGGGCTGCCGGGCCATGTCACGGCGGGACAGCTTTCGGATGCGAACCAGCGCCAATTCTATCGTCAATGGGCGGTGATGATGGATGCCGAGACATGGTCCGACGTCCCGCTCGACACGCCCGCCGTCGTGCAGGAGGCCGCGGAATGAGCGCCGCCGCCCAGCCCGAACCCGGCCTTTCCATGGAGGAGGCGCGTCATGCCGCCCTGCGCCTGATGGACCTGCACGGTCAGGGTCCGGAAGTGGACGACCTGCTGCTGCGCCGCATCGAACGCTTCTGCAACAGGGAGGCGCGCCTTCTGGATGAGGAGCGCTACGACGAATGGTACGGCCTTCTGGCCGACGATCTCTTCTACTGGATGCCGCTGCGCGAAAACCGCTATCGCCGCGACAGGCGAGGGGACATTTCGCCCGACAACATGGCCTTCTTCGATGAAAGCAAGGCCGACATCGCCCTGCGCCTCGGCCGGATCAATTCCAACCTGGCCTGGACCGAAGACCCGCCCACGCGCCATGTCTACATCGTCTCCAACATCGAGGCGTTCGAGACCGCGGTCGACGGGGAATATGAGGTCCATTCGACCTTCATCCAGTATCGCAACCGGGTCGAGCATGACGAGGTGACCCTGTGCGGACGGCGGCGGGACATACTCCGCGCCGTGGACGGCGGCTTCCAGATCGTGGGGCGCATGATCCTGCTGCCGCAGTCCGTGCTGCTGGCCAAGAATCTGTCGGTTTTCTTCTGATGGGCCGCCTGGAGGGATATCGGACGGTCGTGACCGGCGCCGGATCGGGCATCGGGCGCGCCGTGGTCGACCGCTATCTGCGCGAAGGGGCGCGGGTGGTCGCGGTGGTGCGCAGCGAGCGTGACGTGGCCCCGCTGCAACAGGCTGGTGCGGTCGTCGTCAGGGGTGACGTGTCGCTGTACGAAACGGCGGAACGGGCGGTCGCGGCGGCGGTCGATGCATGGGATGGTCTGGACGCCTATGTCGCCAATGCCGGGCTATGGGATTTCCACAAGCGGACGGACCGGCAATCGCCGGAGGAACTGGCCGCCGGTTTTCAGGAGATATTCGGCGTCAACGTCCTTGGCCCGCTGTTCGGTGCCCGCGCGGCGGTGGATGCGCTGCGCCAGACGCGGGGCAGCATGATCGTTACCGGGTCCAACGCCTGCTTCCTGGCGGGTGGCGGGGGCGCGCTGTACACCGCTTCGAAATTCGCCCTGCGCGGGCTGGTGCTGCAACTGGCCAATGAGTTCGCGCCCGACGTGCGCGTCAACGGGGTAGCGCCGGGCGCGACCGACACCGGTATTTCGGGGCCCGCCGCGCTCAACCAGCAGGGGCGCGAGATGAACGGCGATGCGGCGCGGATGGAGGCGATGCGACGGCATATGCCGCTGGGCCGCGTGTCCAGCCCGGAAGACCATGCCGCGCTGTTCGTGCTGCTCGCCTCTCGCGAGGAAAGCCCATATGTCACAGGGGCGATGATGCTGTCGGACGGCGGATTGACGATTTCCGTCTGAATCCAGTCCATCGCCGCCCGCCATGCCAGTATTTCGAACTGGGGAGAGAAAATTGACAGCTTCTGCCTACACTGTGTCCCCCTCCGTAATCTGCGAGGAGGCGGCGGGCGGAGTCCTGATCCTGCGTCACGGCCTGTCCATCGATCCGGTCGAGCAGACGATCCCCGGCCGCCTGAAATATTGGGCGGATTTGCAACCCGACGCCCTGTTCCTGACCCAGGAGAAGCAGGCGATCACCTATGGAGAGGCGGAACGGCGGCGGCGGGAGATCGCCGCCCGGCTGCTGGCCCTGCCGCTGTCGTCCGACCGGCCGCTCGCCATCGTCGCCGAAAACGGGATCGATCATGCGCTGATGATGCTCGCGGCCACCAGCATCGGCTTGCCGGTGGCGGTGATCTCGCTCAGCTATATCGCGTCCGGCGCCAAACCCTGGGCCAAATTCGGGCAGATACTCGATCAGGTCACGCCCGGCCTTATCGTCTCGGACCAGCCGGATGTGCTGGACGCGGTCCTGGCAGGGATCGGCCGCCCCGACCTTGTGGCAAAGCCGCTGACGGCGCTGGACTGGCTGCTGGCCGAGCCGGTCGCACCTGCCGACGAGTTGGCGCGCGCGGAAGCATCTGTGGGGCCGGACAGCGTCGCCAAGCTGCTCTTCACATCGGGTTCCACCGGCCAGCCCAAACCCGTGCCGAACACCCAGCGCATGATGGTCTCCAACATGCAGGGCCTTGCCGCCCTGTGGCCGTTTCTCCAGGAACGGCGCCCCGTATCGGTCGACTGGCTGCCGTGGAACCATACGTTCGGCGGCAATTGCTGCTTCAACATCACCCTCTGGTTCGGCGGTCATTCGCATATCGACAGCGGGCGGCCAGCCCCGGCGGCCATCGGACGCAGCATAGAGGCGATCCGGCGCTGGCGGCCGACGCTCTATTATAATGTTCCCGCCGGGTTTGAGAGCATCCTGCCCACGCTGGAGGCGGACCGCACCTTCGCGGCGGATTTCTTCGGCAATCTCGATTTCCTGTTCAACGCCGGGGCGCCGCTGCCGCCCGCCCTGCGCCACCGGATGGAAGAGGCATCGCTGGCCGCCGTCGGAGCAGCGCCCAGTTTCGTGGCGGGTTGGGGGGCCACCGAAACGGCGCCCTTTTCGACCGTGCTGCATTTTCTTCAGCCCCACGCCAACAATCTGGGCGTGCCGATTCCCGGCACCGCGATCAAGCTGGTGCCGGGCGGCGACCGCTATGAATTGCGGGTGAAGGGGCCGAACGTCATGCGCGGCTATTGGCGTGATGAGGAGGCGAGCGCGGCGGCCTTCGACGAGGATGGCTTCTACCGCATCGGGGATGCGGGCCGCCTGGCCGATCCGCAAGATCCGGCGGCGGGAATCCTGTTCGACGGGCGCGTGGCGGAGAATTTCAAACTCAGCACCGGAACCTGGGTCAATGTCGGCGCGCTGCGGCTGGCCGTCATCAGCGCGTGCCGCAAGCTGGTTTCCGACGCCGTGATAACCGGCGAGGGCAGGGCGGACATCGGCCTGCTCATCTTCCCGAATGAAGAGGCGTGCAGGCTCTACCTCGAAAGCGCGGGGCATGATCTTCCGGCCGCATCGCCCGCCTGCCTGCACCCGGCGGTGCGGTCGCGCATCGAAGAACTGATCGATGCCTATAATGCGGAGCAAATGGGCTCCAGCACGCGCATTTCCCGCTTCGCCGTCATGGAACGGCCGCCAAGCCTGGAGCAGGGCGAAATCACCGACAAGGCCTATATCAACCAGCGCCGCACGCTCGCGCTACGCGCGGATGCGGTGGAAAGACTCTACGCCTGACGGCTGACCATTTACATACGTTACCGTATGGATTAGGGCTGACGGATATCGGCGGACGCCGAAGAATCTGAAGGACATTATGATGAGCGACGCGGGACGCGGCAGCACCGTCAGGGCACTGGACCTCGACACCAATTACCATGATCAGGGAACCGGCGCGCCGGTCGTCCTGCTGCACGGTTCGGGGCCGGGCGTTTCGGCCTGGACCAACTGGAAGCGGGTGATTCCGGTGCTGGCCGACGAATTTCGCGTGATCGCTCCCGACATGGCGGGTTTCGGCTATACGGAGCGGCGGGCGGACCTGGCCTATGACATGAAATTGTGGGTCAGGCACCTCATCGGCATCCTCGACGCGCTGGGGATCGAAAAGGCCAGCCTGATCGGCAACAGTTTCGGCGGCTCGCTCTCGCTCGCGGCGGCAGCGCGTTTCCCGGACCGGTTCGAACGCATCGTGCTGATGGGCACGCCCTGCGACAAATTCGCCATGACGCCGGGCCTGCGCGCAGGCTGGGACTATACCCCCAGCCGCGACGCCATGCGGCAGGCCATGGCCCATTTCCCCTATGATCCGGCCTTCATCACCCCGGAACTGGTCGAGGACCGCTATCAGGCCAGCCTGATCCCCGGCGCGCAGGAAGGATTGCGCAAGTTGCTCGCCAAGCCGAATGAGGAAGGGGAGACCATCCTGTCCGGCATGCCCGAAAGCGTGGTGGCCGGGATCGCGCATCCCACCCTGATCCTCCATGGCCGCGAAGACCGGGTGATCCCGGTGGAAATGGGGATCAGGCTGGCCCGCGCCATGCCCGATGCCGATCTGCACATGTTCGGCAGATGCGGCCATTGGGTCCAGGCGGAACGGTTCGATCCCTTCGTCGAACTGGCGCGCAAGCATTTGCGGGGCGGCGCATGACGGCGAAGGTGGAGGCGCTGGGCTATGTCGGGCTGGAAGTGTCGGACCTTGCCGCCTGGCGGGATTTCGCCGCCGGTCAGCTAAGGCGTGTGGACATTTAAGGGATTCCTTTTTCCGCGCGGATCGGATTCAAGACTGGCGAAGGGAGCGCCATCTTGGATCGACACGGATTAAGCGACGAGCAGTGGGAGCGGGTTCGCCCCGTGCTTCCCGGTAAAGTTGGGGACCGAGGCCGTTCGGC
>NZ_JFHR01000051.1 GCF_000722875.1 Sphingobium chlorophenolicum
CAGTGTCGCGGGATGGAGCAGCCCGGTAGCTCGTCAGGCTCATAACCTGAAGGTCGTAGGTTCAAATCCTACTCCCGCAACCAACGCCATAATATTGGTCGATGACATAGCGACGCCCCTCCCACCAGGCAACGTGGACAAATTCGAGACTCGTCGGACTGAGTGATTTGGGTGGAATCGGACTATTCTCCGTTCGCCCTGAGCTTGCCGAAGCCCTTCATTTTTCTTGTGGAGCCATGGATTTGAAGAAGAAGTGAAGCCCTTCGACAAGCTCAGGGCGAACGGTTTTCTTGTGACCGCCATTGGCCATTTCTCGACATTCCGAATTTGTCCACATGGACCAAATCAGCCAGCTTTGCGGCAATCCCGCCTCAGATCAGGAGGCCATATTGCGGCGTCTCCTTACAGCCATTTGGCTCCATCGCATGATGTACGCCTCCGCCCGCAGCAGAAGTGCGGCATAGGCGGATATCCCCTTTCCATGGCTTGATCGTCTTCTTGCGAGTCGCTCGCAATTGAATTATGCGGGCAGGCCATGTCGACCAATGCCATCGCCTTGACGCGCCTGCTGTTGCGCGAGCGTTCATCGCTGTTGCGGGTCGCCGAGCGGATCCTGCGTGATCGCCCAGCTGCGGAGGACGTGACGCAAAGCCTCTGGCTTCGGGTCCAGCGCGTCGAGGACCATCCCCCCATCGTCAACAAACGCGCCTATCTCTACCGGCTGGCCACGAACCTTGCCGCCGATCATCGCCGCGCGGCTCGCCGTCATGAGGCGCTGGTCGTCGAATGCGACACTGCCGAGCAAGTCCCCTGTACTGCCCCATCGGCGGAACGCAGGATGCTGGACAGGGAGCAAGTGGCGCGGCTGATGAAGGCGGTCGATGAACTGCCGCCGCGCTGCCGCGAAGTGTTCATCCTGCGCAAGCTGGAAAATATGCCCGTTCACGAAATCTGCGCGAAGCTCGGCATTTCCCGCAGCATGGTCGCCCGCCATATGGACAATGCGCTGCGCCGATGCTTCGACCGGATGCAAGAGCCGGGCGAATGAAGCTTTTTTTTGGCGGCGCGGGTCTACGTTCGCCACGGCCAAACGTCATAGTCATGAACAATTCACGCCGACGGCCCCTAAGGCATGGTGCGGGAGGACATGGATCATGACGGCCGAACAGCCTCTTCCGCGCCATATCAGCGATCAGGCGTCGCGTTGGATCGCCGCACGGGACGCAGGCATCATGACGCCCGACGACGACGAAGCGCTGAAGGCGTGGATCGACGCCGACCCGCGACATGCGCAAGCATTTGCCGAAGTCGGACGCCTTTGGGAGCAGCTTGGCGACGATCCCTTCCGCGAAGCCCTGCGCGAGCGGCCCTGTGCGCCTGTCGTCCCGTTGGCGGCCCGGAAGCAGCAATCCCGCCGCATCTGGATTCCCACGGCATTGGCGGCGTCCCTGGCCCTTTTCGCGGTGGGGGCGATCCAGGACTGGCCGACCCGATGGCGGGCGGATGCGTCGACCGCTGTCGGCGAGCGAAAGCAGGTCGCGCTGGCCGACGGTTCGCATGTCCTGCTCGACACCGACAGCGCGATCGAGATCGGTTATCTATCCGACCGGCGGGTCATTCGCCTGCTCAAGGGCGAGGCGGCTTTCACCGTCGCCGCCGATCCAAGGCGCCCTTTCACCGTCGAAGCCGGGACCGGGACGACCACGGCGCTCGGCACCCGCTTCATCGTCAGCCGACGGGGGCAGGGGGTCGAGGTGACCGTCACGGAACATAGCGTGCGCATCGGATCATTCGCCGCGCCCGCCCGCTTCACCGATGTGACGGAGGGGGAACGGCTGCGCTACGGACCGGCCGGACTGTCCGCGCCCGAACGGACTGACGTACGGATCGCTTCGGCCTGGACGCGGGGGTTGCTGCTGTTCGTCGACCGCCCCCTGGGCGAGGTCGTCGCCGAACTCAATCGCTACCATAGCGGTTATATCGGGGTGATCGGCGCGGACCTGGCCAGGCATCGCGTGAGCGGCGGGGTGCGCATCGACGATCCCGTGGGTGCGGTCGACAGTCTGGAGCGCATGCTAGGCATCCATTCCGCCCGCCTGACCGACCGGCTGATCTTCCTGCACGGCTGACCGGCGCCCGTTCGAAAAAAATCGCCAGGCCACGTCTACATCCGGCGCTTCGAAACGTCAGAGTATAATGAGGGTCATTTGCAATAGCAGAATGATCCTATCGTCGACGTTCGGGGGTTTGCTGGTGAGCAGTTTCAAGAAATATCGCAATCGCGCATTGTCGGGAATGCTCGCGGTGGCTGTGCTGGACGGCGCGCTCTTCATGGCCCCCGGCGTGGCGGAGGCGCAAAGCGCGGCCGCCTATGCCATTCCGGCCGGATCGCTGGCGGAGGCGTTGACCGATTATATCGAGGCGAGCGGCGTCGCGCTGGTCTATGACGCGTCGCTTGCCCGTGGCCGGACATCGCCCGGACTCAGGGGCAGTTTCGAACCGGCGGAGGCTTTGTCGCGCCTGCTGGCCGACACCGGCCTGACCTTCCGGCAGACCGGACCGCGCGCCTTCACGCTGGAGCAGGCCCCCCGGCCTGCGCCGGGCGCCATCGAACTGGGGCCTGTCCGCATCGATGGGCAGGGCGCGAAAACGACCGGTCCCGCCATCCCGCCAACCGGTATGATCGGAACGTTGCCTCCCCCCTATGCGGGCGGTCAGGTTGCGCGGGGCGCCAGGCTGGGCGGCCTGGGGAATGTCGACCTGTTCAGCACGCCGTTCAATATCACCAGCTTCACCGCGGAACTGATCCAGGATCAGCAGGCGCGGGGCCTGTCCGAAGTGCTCTATAATGATCCGTCGGTCCGGCCCTATGATTCAGCGGGCGGCTGGACAGAAGGCAATGCGTTCATTCGCGGCTTCGCGCAAAATATCGGCAGCACATTGTTCAACGGCGTGTTCGGCCTGCTGCCCAATTATGTGCCGATGGAAATCGCCGAGCGGGTCGAGGTGCTGAAGGGGCCGAGCGCGATGCTCAACGGCCTGACGCCCGTGGGCGGGATCGGCGGCAATGTGAACGTCGTCGCCAAGCGCGCGGGGGACGCGCCGCTGACCAGGGTGTCGGCGCAATATCTGTCCGACGGGGTGATTGGCGGCGATGTCGACGTCGGCCGCAGGTTCGGGGCGGACGGCGCGTTCGGCGTCCGCGCCAACTTGGCCTATAGCGCGGGCGACACCGCCATCGACCATCAGGAACAGAAATCCCGATTTGCGTCCATCGCCCTTGATTATCAGGGCGACGGGGTGCGCGCGTCGGTCGACGCCTTCCACCAGAAATATCAGATGGATGGCGTTTTCCGTTCCTCCTTCAGCTTCATCGGCCCGGTGATTCCGGCACCGCCCAAATCGCATATCGCGCCCATCCATGGCGGCGGCTTCACGCTGGAAGGCTGGGGCATTGTGGGTCGGCTGGAGGTTGACCTGCTGCCCGATTGGACAGTGCATGCCGTCGCCGCGAAATCGGTCGCCAAGAACGGGTCGACATCCTTCACCCTCACGACGCAGGTCGACTCCGACGGGAATTTCCGCGGGCGGCCCGGCGCAGGCTGGACCGGCCCGAAGCGCGATCATCAGGAAATCGGGCTGACGGGCAGTTTCACGACCGGCCCGATTGCGCATCGGCTGTCGATCACCGGCGCCCGCATGAACCGGATAGGCCTCTCTTCGGGGGGCACGACCGGCGTGAACGTTCCGGGCAATATCTATCGCAGCATATATGCGACGGTGACCCCGCTTCCGGCGGTGCGCTACAAGTCCAATCAGGGCACGACGCAGGGCATCGCGATCGTGGACTCGCTGTCCTATGGGGATGTGCTGACGCTGATCGCGGGTGTCCGCTATCAGGAGGTCAACAACAAGAATTTCAACCCGAACGGCACGTTGCGCAGCACCCCCTATAAGGAGCATGCCCTGACGCCGATGGGCGGTTTCGTGGTGAAGCCGTTCGGCAAGGCCGTCTCGCTCTACGCCAACTATGTCCAGGGCCTGGAGGACGGCGCGAACGTCACCGACGTGACCGCGCCCAATTTCGGCGAAAGCTTCCCCCCCTACAAGGCGGAGCAGTTCGAGGCAGGCGTCAAATGGGATGGCGGCGACATCGGCGTCACCACGGCGATCTTCCAGATCAGTCAGCCCAGCCTGTTGCAGGACCCGTTCACCAGGCGTTACGAGGCGGACGGCAGGCAGCGCAATCGCGGCGTCGAACTGAGCATCTTCGGGCAGCCGACGCCGCAACTGCGCATCCAGGGCGGCGCATCCTATATCGACGCCATATTGGTCAGGACGCCCAGCGGCGCCAATGACGGCAATCGGGCCCCCGGCGTTGGCAAGGTCCAGGCCAGCCTGGGCGTCGACTGGTCGATCAAGCAGGTGCCCGGCTTCGCGCTCAACGGCCGCTATATCTATTCGAGCAGCGCCTTCATCAACCCGGCCAACAGCCAGCGGGTCGATGGCTGGACGAAGGTCGACCTGGGCGCACGTTACCGCATGGCGATTGCAGGCCGCCCCGTGGTCTGGCGGATCACGGTCGAAAATGCGCTGGGCCATGATTACTGGCTGGCATCCAATTTCGGCAGTGCGACGCAGAGCGCGCCGCGCACCTTCGTGCTTTCGGGCGCGATCGACCTTTGACGCCAACATCGTTCAACAAAAGGAGACTGCTATGAAATTCCTTCTTTGCGCCGCCGCCCTGGCGACCGTCGCGGGCGTTGCGCCATTGGCGGCGCAGACCCATGAGATGCCCGGCTTCATGCAGGATTGGGACGCGAACCACGACAATAAGGTGCCGCGCGCCGAATTCGACGCCGCGCGGGCGGTCCGCTTCGGCAAGGTCGACGCCAATAGCGACGGGGGAGCGACGGCCGAGGAATATCTGTCCGAATATCTGAACCGCAAGAAGGACGAATTCAACGTGCCCGGCCAAAGCAATGACGACAAGCTGGCCAGCTATCAGCGCGCGATCCGTCAGACCTATGCCCGGTTCAACGCCCTCGACAAGGATCGCGACGGCAAGATGACGAAGGCCGAATTCGACGTTTCCGGCGGGCGCGTCTTCGCCAGGATGGATGACGACAAGGACGGCACGGTGACGCTGGCCGACGTGAAGGCGGTGATCGCCAAATCGGCCGCCAATGCGAAAGCCGATGCGGCGGCCCAGCCCTGAACCGGAACCGGCGGATGCCAGCGAAGCATCCGCCGGTTCGCCATCATCGGGCGACGCTTTCATGCTGCTGGACAGGATCGATCCCGACAATGCCGTTCCGCGCGCGGGGATTATCGGCATTGTTCCGGCCAGGGAAGAGGCAACGGCCGGCGGACGCTGGCAGGGCCATGGCGGCGGACGCCTACGATGGTTCGGCCTTGCCGCCACGGTGCTGGTCCATGCGCTGGTCGGAATCGGCCTGATCTTCACCATCTCCGGTCGCCCCGTGAGGCACGCGGCGCAACCGGCGTTGACAGTCGTCGACCTGCGGCTTCCCGTCGCGCCCGTGCCGCCGCTGCCGAAGGATGAGGCTGAGACGCCGCCCATCCCCCCGGTCGAGACGATAAGGCAGCCGGACCCGGTGGAGCCGCCGCCGCCCGTCGTCCGTAACCCCGTCGCCATGGTCGCGCCGCCGCCCGCCCCGGTGGAGCGCGCGACCGAGCCGGTTCCGGTCCCGGACCCTCCGCCGCCCGCGCCGCCCGCATCCGACGGACAGGATAGCTGGGAGGGCCGCGTGCTCGCCGCGCTGAACAGGCATCTTCGCTATCCGCGCAACGCGCTGGCGCGCCGCGAACAGGGCGCGCCGCTGATCCGTTTCGTGATGGACCGCGACGGCAGGGTCATGTCGGTCGGATTGCGGCGCACATCGGGATCGGCGGACCTCGATCGCGAGGCGCTGTCGCTGCCGACGCGGGCCCAGCCGCTGCCCAAGCCCCCCGACGACCGGCCCGGCGCGACGCTGGAACTGGTTGTGCCCATCCAGTTCTTTCTGCACGGGCGGTGATATAGACAAATTCAAAACTTGCCGGACGGGGGATTTGGGTGGTTAGCCGACCTCTCCTATTCCTCCCCATCGAGAGATGGGGAGGGGGACCGGCCGAAGGCTGGTGGAGGGGAAGATGGCACGACCTGCGCATTTCCCCTCCACCACTCGCTGCGCGAGCGGTCCCCCTCCCCACGCTGCGCGTAGGGAGGAATTGATGTCCGCCATTGGCCATTTCCCGGCATTCCGGAATTTGGCCACGATCCTAATGCCCTAATCGATGCCTTTGGCGGCGCGGATCGAATTTATCATCGAAGATTCCAGCAGATAATGGAGGGAAAGCTGCGGATCGTCGGCAATGGCCCGTAGCTGATCCTGCGCCTGCCGTTTGGCATCCGGATCCCGCTCTTCGATCATCGCCTTGTTGCGGATGCTGGCCTTCTGCACGAATTCGATGTTGGCGCCGCGCCGTTGGCGGTTATATCTGTCCAGCAGCGCTTCATCGGCGCGATTGTGCCACACGTCGGCCAGCTTTTCGGCAAGATTGGCCGCATCCTGAACCCCGCTGTTCAGGCCGAAGCCCCCCAGCGGATTGTTGATATGCGCCGCGTCGCCCGCCAGCAGGATGCGTCCTTTGCGGAATTGGCGAGCCACGCGCTGGTGGACGCGATAGATGCCCGAATAGCGCAGGTGGAGTTCTTCTGCGCCCGCGACGATATCGACAAGCCGAGACTGGACATTGGCAGGGTCCAGGACTTCATCGTCAGTCAATGAAGGATCGGTGGGATAGGTGATCCGCCAATTGGGCTCTCCATCCTCATTTTCCAGCCGCAATACCACCGCCCACCGGTCGGGATCGGTGACGTAATTGGTGTAGGTGAAACCGAAGCGCGTGAGATCGTCGGCAAGATTGGTGACGACGAAGCGTTCCGGCCATGTGAACCCCTCAAATTCAATTCCGGCGGATTTGCGGACCTGGCTTCGCGCGCCGTCCGCGCCGACCAGCCAGCGGCCGCTCACGCAATGGGAGGTTCCTTCGCGATCCGCATATTCGACCAGGACGCCGTCGTCCCGTTCGGTGAACCCGGTGACGCGGGCGTCCGGACGAACCTCCGCATTGGCGTGCTTTGCCAGCGCGGCGAGCAGCACGGGCATGACCTTCTGCTGGCCCAGATGAAAGCGATAGGGATAGTCGGTCTCCTGCGCCAGAATGCCCAGGTCGAATTCCGCGACGACCGATCCATCGCGATTGCGGACCTGCCATATCGGAATTTTCAGCCCGATCTCCATCAGGGAGGGCAGGACTCCCAGACGATCCAGAATATCCAGCGTCGGCGGATGGAAGGCGGCGCCACGGGGGTCCTGGATGGGTGTCGACGCCGCTTCCAGGACCAGGACGGGCACGCCGCGCTGGACCAGGTCGAGGGCCGCGATCAGGCCGACGGGGCCTCCTCCGGCGACGATAACGCGATCTTCCATGGCCAGGGCCATCCATTTTCTCCTGCAATGATTTTCGAACTGCTTGGACCAGCCCGGATGCAGGGCACATTTTCCCAGGTGGCCGTCCTTCTCCAGACCGGAGATCACATCGTCCTCATTCACTTTTTGCATGTGCTCGCCTAGGCATGAGGGGGTATGAGCCATGAAGGTGGCCGGCGGGGAGAGAGGTGATGTTGAAACTGGCCGATATAGGCCTGGCCGAATTGCAGGTGTTTGAAGCCATCTACCGCTGCCGGAGCGTCGTGGAGGCAAGTCGCGTGCTCGATTTGCCGCAGCCCACCGTCAGCCGCTGGCTCGCGAAGTTGCGCGACCATTTCGGCGACGCGCTGTTCGTCAGGACTCCGCGGGGCATGGAACCGACAGAAGCGGCCGACGCGATCATCGGTCCGGTTCGGGACATGCTGCGCATATATCGGGACCGGCTGATGCAGGAGCGCGCCTTCGATCCCCGATCGACAAGCCGCAACTTCCGCATAGCCGCATCCGATTTCGGCCAGCTTACCGTTCTGCCCATATTGGACCGCTGGTCGGCCGAAGAGGCGCCCAAGGCCCGCTTTTCTTCGGTGGCGGTCGATCGGCAGACATTGGCCGCTGGCCTTGAATCCGGCGATATCGATATCGCATTCGGGGGATTTCCCGCGCTCTATTCGGGGGTTATCGAACAGACGCTGTATGAGGACAGCTATGTTTGCGCCATGCGGCGCGGGCATCCATTGCTCGACCGCCCCTTTACCGTCGAGGCGTTCCGCGACGCGACCCATGTGCTGGTGAGCGCCAGGACGGCCGGGCATATCCATCATGAAGTCGAAGCGCGCATCATGGCGCTGGTCTCGCCGGAAAATGTGCGCCTGACGTCCAACAGTTTCCTGGTGGCGCCGCTGCTGATCGGGCAGACCGATATGGTCTTGACCGTGCCGAGGCGGGTGGCGCTGATCTTCAAGAGTCAGATCGATCTGGAAATGGTTCCGCTGCCGTTCGACCTTCCCCGCTTCCAGGTGAAGCAATATTGGCATGAAAGGTCGAAGCACGACCCGGGGCATCAATGGCTGCGGCATGGCGTTGCGGATCTGCTGGCCCGAAGGGCGTCGTTGGCAGGCAGTAGCGAGTGATTGGGGTGGAAAGCGGACCTTTCTAATCCTCCCCATCGAGAGATGGGGAGGGGGACCATGCGAAGCATGGTGGAGGGGAATGGGGCACGACCTGTGCTTTTCCCCTCCACCACCGCTTTCAGCGGCGGTCCCCCTCCCCACGCTGCGCGTAGGGAGGATTTTAGTGGCTATTCGACATTCCGAATTTGTCCACGCCGCCTAGCTTTCCTGGTTCTTCAACGATTTCAGCATCAATATGGCGACGCCGCAAAGAGCCAGGGGAATGGACAGGAGGGCCAGCGCGCTTCCCGGCGAGAGTGGACTGCGCAACAGCAGGCTGCCCGCAAATGCGCTGATCACGGCGCCGAAGCGGCCCGTCATCACCGCCCATCCCAGACCCGTCGCCCTGATGTTCGGCGGATAGACCATGACGGCCAGCGCGGTGACGGCGACTTGCGAACCAGCCGTCCCGATCCCGGTCAGGAAGAGAAGCGCGCCCCATGACAGCGGATCGGGCGGGACTATTCCAAAGCCCAGCAAGGCGGCGATGGCTACCCCGTAGGCGAAGAGCAGGGCTGGAACGATGTGGCCGCGATCGGCGGGCATGGCCAGCGCCAGACCGCCCAATATGCCGCCGGCCTGGATGATGACGCTGGAGCGCAGCGCGTCGGCCCGCGAAAATCCCGCCACTTCCAGTAAGGCAGGAAGCCAACTGATCATCAGATAGAGTATGAACATCGTCAGCAACGACAGCGCCCACAGGATCAGGGTGGGGCCCTTCAACCCCGGCATGAAGAGGATGCGGACCGCCGCGCGATGGCCCGCCGCCTCATTGGCCGCCAGCCCATGCTCCTCCAGGCCGAGCTGGCGCACTATCTTTCGCAAATGGGTGGCGCGGCGGCCTGCTCGCAGGAGATAGTCGGGGCTTTCCGGCAGGCAGACGAGCAGCAGAAGGGCGATGGCGAGGGGAAGCCAGCCCCCAAGCTGGAACAACCCCTGCCATCCGAGCAGCCGCATCACCAGGGGGCCTGTCAGGCCAGCGGTCAGGGCGCCCAACGCCACCGAACTATAGACCAGCGTCACGCATAATGCCTTGCGCCGCGCCGGGACGAATTCCGAAACCAGCGCCACGGCATTGGGGATGCTCATCCCCAGGCCAACGCCCGTCAAAGCGCGGGTGACGACAAGGTCGACGGTCGTCGTCGCATAGCTGGTCGCAAGCGATCCGAGCCCCACGACGGTCAAGGCAGCTACGAGCATCGGCTGACGCCCCACGCGATCCCCCATCGGCGCGACAAGGGCCGCTGAAAACAGCATGCCCAGAAGCGCGGACGCCAAGGCCGGTCCGAATGTCGATGGCGCCAATTCCCATTGCTGGGCGATGGAAGGGACGCTCAGCGCCATCGCCTGAATGTCCAGCCCGTCCAGAAGCATGATGAGGCAGCCGAGCGCAACGACCCGATATTGAATCGGCGACATCGGGCGGCCGTCGATCGCCCGGCCGATTGTCACGGCGCCTGGCGGAGTTCCGGTCGATGCGGAGGGCGTCATTCGTCAAACCTCTTTGCTGTTGCGTGTTGTCGAAGGTTGGCCGGGCCAAGATTGGTCAGGGAGGCCGACGGTGCGCCGGGAAGTCGGGCGGCGCTGAAATTCCCGTCAGGGTCAGCCGCGCCGACGGATATGGCAAATCCGTTTTTTGCATATCGGCAATTCATTGCGCGCCGGACCGCGCCACACATCCCTAGGCAGCGTGGACAAATTCAAGACTCGCCGGACGGGGTGATTTGGGTGGTTTGCGCACATTAAGCCCCTCCCCTTCAGGGGAGGGGTTGGGGTGGGGGCGTGCCGTTACAGGGCAGCTTTCGCGTGGGGCACGCCCCCACCCCTCAGTCCCCTCCCCTGAAGGGGAGGGGAAGCATTAACGTCCGCTCATAGCCATTTCCCGACATTCCGAATTTGTCCACACACCCTAATCGATATGCGAATTTCGTATTTGGCTCATGCAGTAATGGTGATGGTAGGCGATCCCAAAGCTGCTTAGCCATGAGACAAGCTCAAAGCGCAGTATCGGTATGAAGATATCGATGATGGAGGATGATCCTGGGCAATGGTGAATTTGCGTCGGCTACGCTTATCCCTGCCGGGCCGGACGAACATTCATGCGCTTCTTCGATCATCCTGGGTCACGAACAATTTTAAATATAAGCAAGCCAATATGGGGAGAGATAATGAAATATTGGAATCGCAGCGCTTTAGTCGTCCTGATGTTCTCGACAACATCCGCGATGGCGCATATCTCATCGGAAACCATGGCTGCACAGACCAGCACAGCCGCCGGAACTGAAGACGCATCCGGGAAAATCGAAGATATCGTCGTCACCGCGCAGAAACGGGCAGAGAATATCCAGAGGGTTCCCATCGCGATCTCGGCCTTGGGCGGCGAAGCCTTGGCCAATAAGGGATTCGACAGCCTGACGACGCTCACGAAGCTGGCGCCCTCTCTTCAACTCAGCAATTTCGGCCCGATCGCATTCGTGACGATGCGCGGCATCGGCAATGAGAATACGACGGCGGGCGGCGATCCCGGCGTCGCCTTCCATTATGACGGGGTTTATATCGGCCGCCCGATCGGGACGTTGTTTTCCGCCTTCGACACGGAACGGGTTGAAATCCTGCGCGGGCCGCAGGGCACGCTGTACGGCCGCAACGCCACGGGCGGTTCGATCAACTATATCACCAAGAAGCCGGGCGACGAGCTGGAAGGCAATTTCGACGCGACCCTGGGCAATTACGACATGTGGCGTATCCGCGGGGCGCTCAACATTCCCGTGTCCGATGCCATCAGCACGAGGGTCGTCGCCTTTCGCGAGAAACGCGACGGGTTCACGCATAATGCGGTTCCCGGCGGAACCGACGCCAACGATGCGAATAATTGGGGTGTGCGGGGCCATATCCTCCTGAAGCCGACCAGCGATTTTTCCGCGCTCCTGTCGGCCGCCTATATTCATAGCGGCGGCGTCGGAAGCCAGCCGGAGCTTCGCACGCCCTTTCCCGGCTCCACCACGGGTCAGAATCTGGGCGGCCCGCCGATACCGGGCCTCAATAATTACCTCGTCAACGGCGTTCCGCTGGTCAACGACCTGAGGCCTTTTCATGAAGGAAAGAACAGCGAGGAATATCAACGCAACTCGCTGGCGATATTCAGCGCGAACCTGGAATATGACCTGGGCGCGGCGACGATCAAATCGATCACGGCCTATGCAAGGTCGGAATTCAATTCTCAGGCCGATACCGATTATTCGCCGAAGGATCTCGGCGTGCTGGACCTTGAGGAGAAGGCCCATCAATTCTCCCAGGAATTGCAGATCGTGTCGAATGCGGGGCCGAACGCACCGCTGAACTGGATATTGGGCGCTTATTATTTCCGCGAAAAGGGCTTCCGCCAATCCGCCTTCCGCGGCGGGCGCTATGCGATCATCGCCGCGAACAACAATGTCCCGGATGGATTCCGTCTGGCCGGGGACGTCACCTCCAAATCCTATGCCTTCTTCGGCCAGGCCACTGTCCGGCCGCTCGACCGGTGGAGCATCACGGGCGGCCTGCGCTATACGCATGACGAAAAGGACGGCGTGAACGCCGGTTTCCAATTCTCCCCGCCCAGCTATAGCGGACCTGTGGGCGGTCAGTGGGAAAAGGTGACTTATCGCATTGCCACCGACTATCAGTTCACCGATGCGATCCTGGGTTATGTCAGCTATTCCACCGGCTACAAGTCGGGCGGCATCAACCAGGCGATCAATCCGCTGCTTTCAAACGCCGTTTTCGAACCGGAGACAGTCAAGGCGATGGAAGCGGGCCTGAAGAGCCAGCTTTTCGATCGGCGCCTGCAACTCAACCTCGCGGCCTATCGCAACAAATATGACGATCTCCAGTTCCAGATACTGGGGCCTTTCGGCGCGCAGGCCTATAATGCCAGCGGCGCGACGGTGCAGGGGGTGGAGGTGGAATTCCAGGCTGCCCCGACTTCCTGGCTTCGCCTCGACGGATCGGGCGCCTATACCGACGCCACCTTCGACCCCCAGCTTGTGCAGAATGTGCAGCTTGACGGGAATCGCGTACAGCGCACGCCCAAATGGACCGCCAATCTGGGCGGGTCGATCAGCTTTCCGATCGGCCGGATCGCGGATGGACGGCTTCGCGTGGATTATTCCTACACCAGCCGGATTTTCTATACGGCGTTCAACCGGGCCGCGCCCTTCCCGGTCAATCCGGGATCGGACCTGGCGCCCAGTTACGAAAATGTCGATGTGCGATTGTTCCTGAACAGGACGGACAGCCCCTGGACCGGCGAATTGTTCGTCACGAACCTGTTCGACACGGTGCAGACCGGCAACGTGTTCCGGGGGATCGGTTTCAACGATGTTCCGGGCGGCGGCGGAGCGGAGGTAGTGACCTACAAACCGCCGCGTCAATATGGCTTCAGAATCGGCTATAAATTCTGATCGGATGGCGGCCCGTCGACCCGGCGGGCCGCCCCCCTTGTTGTAAGAGCGCGCCGCTGCCGCCTTCATCGCGGCGAAGGGAAGGAATATCATGCAGCAATATCCGCCGATCATCCTGGTTCATGGCGCATGGCACGGCGCGTGGTGCTGGAACCGGACGCAGTTCGATCTTGCGCTGCTCAATCGCTCGTCCATAGCGGTCGACCTTCTCAATCATGGCCTGCGCGCCCTTTTCCCCAAGGCCCAGAGGGCGCGCCCCTTCGCGGCCGAGGCGATGGTGTCCGAACCCAGTCCTGCCGCCGCGATCTCGCTGGGCGATGCGGCATCCCATCTGGCGGAGCAGATCAGGACGCTCAGCCTTGCCGCCGGATGCCGGGTCGCGCTGGTCGCGCACAGTCTGGGCGGCGCCATAGCCAATGCGGCGGCGGAGATGGCCGCGGAGCACATATCGCATCTCGTCCATATATGCGCGATCACGCCCGTGGACGGTCATACCGCCCTGGAGTACAGGATGAGCCCGGAAAATGAGGGTTCGCGCACATCCTTGCTTCAGACCGGCAGCCCGCCCGAAATCGGCGCCGCCCGGATCGACGCGGCCGACGAATCGATCCTTCAGGACATCAGGGACATATTCTTTCACGATATCGACGAGGCGGCGGCCAGGGCGGCTGCCCATTTCATGACCCCCGACGTGCCGGTCAAATTCCTGCGCGATCCGGTCGTGACGACGGAACGCTTTGGCGGCATAGCGCGAGCCTATATCATCTGCACGCAGGACAATGCGCTGCTCGAAGCGGCGCAACGGCGATGCATCAGCGACATGGATCGGGCCTATCCCGACATGCCGACCAAGGTCAGCACGCTTGCCTCGTCCCATTCGCCCTTCTTTTCCTGTCCGGAGCAACTGGCCTTTCTCATCGATCTGCATAGCAAGGAAGCCGGATAACCGCTCCAACTTCGCGTCGGGTCACGCCAGCTTTTACGGGATTGATAGGACCGCTAGGGATGCCCGCCGACCGGAGGTTGGAGAGGTTATGGATTAATCGTTCGTTCCAATAACATGCCCAATATTCCATCGAGAAAAGCGTCGGGCAATTCGACATTGGATAGATGCGCGGCGTTGAGCGTAAGGAGCTTCGCGCCATCTATCGCGCCAGCTAGATCCTGGCTATGCGACAGGGGCGTGGCGGGATCGAGGTTGCCGCCGATCACCAGCGTCGGCACCTTGATGAGCGAAACCATGTCGCGCATGTCCATGTCGCGAATGGCGGCGCAGCAGCCCGCATAGCCCTGTGGGTCCGTCGATTGCAGCATCGCGACGATGGGAGCGATTGCATCATGCCCGGTGGCGGCGAAGGCGGGGGTGAACCATCGATCGACCGACGCCTGCGCCAATGGCGCCATCCCTTCGTTCCGCACAAGGGCAATGCGGGCATTCCAGGCGCTGGGCGGTCCCATATAGCTCGATGTGTTAGCCAAAATGAGCCGTCTCAGCCGGTTCGGTGCGCGAATGCCCAGCCACTGGCCAGTCATCCCGCCCAGCGAAAGACCGCAAAAATCGACCTTCTCGATTTTCAGCGCGTCGAGCAATTCCACCGCGTCGCAGCCAAGCCGGTCCATGGAATAGCCGCCGGGGGGCGCATCGGACCGGCCATGGCCGCGCTGGTCGTAGCGGAGCACGCCGAAATGCTTTGCCAGTCCTTCCATCTGGGGCGCCCACATCCCCATGTCGGTGCCAAGCGAATTGGAAAGCAGCAGGACGGGCGCGTCCTCCGGCCCGTCGAACCGCCAGGCGATGCGGCATCCGTCGCCCATGGTGGCGAACTGCTTTTCCATCACTCACGCCCCCAGGCGCTTGCCTCCGTTTCGAGGCGGCGTTCCAGCCGGGCGAGGAGCGAGGCGCGGACCGGTTGCCCGGCCATCAACCGGCGCCAGCTATTATAGCTGATCCCGAAGCGATCGTTCAGCCCCTCATCCGTCAGAGCGGGAGCGTTCGCTGCGAGCCAGGCGATCAGCCGCGCGTCGGGCAGGGTGCATCCGCGCGGCATCGTTGGGGCGGAAAGATCGGACTTCATCGGATCGCCTCAGGCAGCGGCGCGGGACCGGGTGGAAAAGCCCTCGTCCAGTGCGCTCGCGGCGCGTTGCAGCACGAAGTCGAAGCTGATGTAGGCGCTGTCCCCCTGGCGGCTGGGAACGGGCAGCAACCCTTCGCGGGTTCCGAATGCGAAGTCGTCGGTCGCAAAGGGATCATCGCCGAAATTGATCTGCGTCGTCAGCGTGCGATAGCCCGGCGCTTCGATGAAGAAATGCACATGGGCGGGGCGATTGCCATGGCGGCCGATCGCCTTCATCAGCGTATCGGTGGCTCCGCCGGGCGGCACGCTGTAGCCGTTGGGCATCTTCGAATGGAAGGAATAGCGGCCGTCCGCGCCCAGCCTGATGCGGCGGCGGTTGTTGAACGGCGTCTGTTCGCGCGTCGGATCGAAATGGGAATACCATCCCTGCGAATTGGCGTGCCATACATGCAGGACCGCGCCTTCGACCGCTTTGCCGTCCGGATCGCGCACCTGGCCGCTCATATATAGCGTGCCGGTGTCGTCCGGGTCGTCCGTCAGGTTGACATAGCCTTCGACCAGGGGCGCGCCTTCGACATAGAGCGGGCCTTCGATGGTCCGCGGCGTGCCGCCCAACCTGCCGGCTTCGGCATCCTTCGCATCCATGAACAAGTCCATGAAATGTTCCAGGCCGATGCCGGGGACGATCAGGCCCAGTTCGGCCGCGCCGTTCTGGAAATATTTGATCGCGTTCCAGAACTCGCTTTCGGTGACGTCGTGCCTGACGATGGTCCGCATCGCCGCCTCGACCAGATCGCGGACGATCATTTTCAGGCGGGTGTCTCCGCCATCGCTGTCGAGGCCGCTCGCGCGCCGCAAGAGCGACTGGACTGCGGGCGAGTCCACGAAATCCTGGTTCATCATAACTCTCCTGAAAAGCTTCGAATTTTAGCGGTCATCGTCATGGACCGAGGAAGGGTGGCGGCAGAGGGCCGTCACGCGCACGGACATGAAAGGATAGAGGGGAAGGGTGATGAGGATGTCATGCAGTTCGGCGCTGCTGCCGACATCGAAGATGCTGACATTCGCGTACTGGCCGACGACCCGCCAGATATGCCGCCAGGTTCCGGCGCACTGCAATTCCTGAAAGCGCGTCTTTTCAGCCGCCTTCAATTGTTCGAACCGAACCGGATCATGGTCCGGCGGCACGTTCACATCCATTTCGACTTTGAAGAGCATGTCAGGCTGTCCGCGAAGAGGAGAGGGAGATTGTGGCGCGTGCCGCGTCGCGGCGCAGGAAGGCGACGCGGTCTTCGTCCAGCGTCACGCCCAGGCCGGGCCCATCCGGCACGGTAAGGTGAAAATCCCGATAGCGCAGAGGCTCGGTCAGGATTTCCTCGGTCAGCAGGAGCGGGCCGAAAAGCTCGGTCCCGAAGGGCAGGGCGGGGAAGGTCGCGAAGACATGCGCCGACGCCGCCGTGCCCACGGCCGCCTCCAGCATGGTGCCGCCATAGACGGCGATCCCCGCCGCCTGCGCCACGGCCTGCACTTCCTTCGCGGCGAACAGGCCGCCTGACTGCTCGATCTTCACGGCAAAGACATCGGCTGCCGCGGCCGTCGCATAGTCATGGGCGGTGGCGGGGCCTTGCAGCGCCTCGTCGGCCATGATCGGAATGGGCGAGCGCGCGGCGAGCCGGGCCATCCCGGCGCGGTTGTGGCGGATAATGGGTTGTTCGACGAGGTCGCATCCGGCGTCGGCCAGCATCTCGACGCCCTTGCGGGCCGTTGTCTCGTCCCATGCCATGTTGACGTCGACCCGGACGCTGGCCCGGTCGCCTAGCGCCTTCTTGATCGCGGCGACATGCGCCACGTCGTCGCGCAGCGGCCGTTTGCCGATCTTGAGCTTGAAGGCGTTGTGTCGGCCGCTGTCGATCATGCGTTCGGCCTCTTCGATATCGCCGTCCGTATTGCCGCTCGCAAGCGTCCACAGCACCGGCAACCGGTCGGTCACCCGCCCGCCCAGCAATTCGCTGACCGGCAGGCCGACGCGCTTGCCCTGGGCGTCGAGCAGGGCCGTTTCCACCGCGCATTTGGCGAAATGATTGCCCACGACATGCCTGGCGATCATGTTCATCAGCGGCGCGATGCGGGTCGCATCCCCGGCGCGCAGGATGGGTTCGAAATATGTGTCGATGGCGAGCTTGATGCCCTCCGGACTTTCGGGGCCGTAGGACAGGCCGCCGATGGTCGTGGCTTCCCCGATCCCGACGATCCCGTCGCTGCAATGCAGGCGGACGATGCACAGCGTCTGCGCGTGCATCGTCGCCATGGCAAGGACGTGCGGCCGGATTGCCGGCACGTCGACCAGAAACGTCTCGACCCGTTCGATGCGGATCACGCCTGCGCTCCATATTGTTCGCGCACCAGATCGGCGACGCCCATGCGCTCCAATATGGAGGTCGGACACATGAAGGTGACGCGGACCACGCCCGGCAGGCGGCTGATTTCGATGGAGCCAGCGATGGTGGCCCGGTTCAATATCTCGTCCAGCGGCAGGCCGGTCACCTGCGCCGCGCGCGCCAGGCCGTTATCCGTCGCATCGTTCAGCGTGCGTCCCGATCCGATGAAGGTGATCGGCGCATTGTCCTCGATCGACTTCTGGCCATAGCGATCCGCCAGCCGCCTGATCGCCGCGCTTTCCTCGCTGCTCATCGGCTGCGCCAGGAAGGGCAGATCCTCGCGATGTTGCAGCAGGATCGGGCCTTCCAGCTTCAGGCCCTTGATGACCTTCACTTCCAGTTCGACGACGCCGGACACGTCGGTGGCATGCCCGGCAATCTCGCCATTGCCCTGCTGGGCGTGCATGTCGCCCATATAGATGCCGCCGCCGGGCACCTTCACGGGGCAGATGAGGATGGCGCCTTCACGGACCGAATTGGTGTCCATATGGCCGTCGGTCTTATGCTCGTTCAACTCTTCCCGCGTGAAGCTGTAGCCGTGGGGCGCGTCGATCAGGAAGGAGCCGAAATCGCCCGCATTGTGGGAATCGGGCAGGTCGCGGGAAGGGGTGGTGCCGATATTGCCCAGGAAGGGGCGCATGCGGCTCGCCAGACCGGAAATGTCGGCGCGGGCAAGGGCGAGGATGGAATGCTGATCCGCATGGTCGGGCATCGCGGCGACATTGCGCGCGTCGGCGGCAAGCCTGTCGGCGACGTCCTTGCCGACCGTCAGCGACACCTTGTTCTCGCGGTCGAGCACGATGACATAGCCGTTGGAGAAGCGGAACGCGCTGACCTCCGCTCCGCAGCCGTCGCAGCGAACCGCTTCCTCGCCAATGCCCTCAATATGGCTGGAGGGGCTTTGCGCGCCGCAACTGGGGCAGAGCTTCGCAACGAAGGGGTCGCCCAGATAACGGCCCTCGACAAATTCCATGACGCCCGACGAGGTGGCGAGCGACGTCACCTGGACGGTCTTGAGCTTGATCGCGATGGCGTCGCCGACTTCCGCGCCTTCGACCAGGACGGGGCGGGTCACTTCATGGCCGCCCTGGAATTTGGGCGTGATCATCGGACCCCAGCAGCCGGGCGGGGTGCCTGTGCGGATGGTGCCGCCGTCCTTGACCGTGCCGGCCGGTTCTATCCCCGGTCCGACGATGCCGCCGCTATAATCATAGACTTCAATATGCGATCGTGCGTCAGACATTGGAACTACCCTCATTCTCAATTTCCAGTAAGGCAGGCTGTATCGCCGACGCTTTCAAAGCGCGGCGTCGCCGTCGGTGCGCACGAAGCGCCTTGCGTCGAAGCTGTAGGGCACCGCGCTGCTTCCGCCGTAAAGCTCATGGTGCGGGGATGCCTCGGCAAAGGCGCATGCCAGCAGGAAGAGATTGTGCACATCCTCCGGCATGCCGGTAGCCGGGTGCTGCGACAGCAAGGCGAGTATGTCGTCCAGGCGCGGCATCATCGCGTCGTACAGCGCCTTGAAGTCATCCTTGCTGGCGGACCAGCGGATTTCGCTGCGCGCATTCTCGCTGGGCCGCGCCCATTGAGCGGCAAAGGGCGCGAGGTCGGCGAAGGGGGCGGGAAGGGTGGGATGGGTCATGATCATTTTCCTCAAGCCGCAAGGAAGCTGTCGAGCGTGCGGGCGGCGTGGCGGATCAGGAATTCCTGATCCATCAACTGCATTTCATCGATCGTGCCGGACATGATGCCGGTGAACGTGTCTTCCATGGTGGCCGTGTCCTCCAGCCAGGCGTTACGGTGCAGCGCGTTCACATGCTGCTGCGCCACCTGTTCCGCGGCGGTTTGCGCGGGGCGGAAATAGTTGATGCCTTCCCACAGGGTCCGTCCGTGGTCGAGCGGCCAGAACTGATGAGTGAAGAAGGACATGCCGGGATAGCCGCAACCCGACGCCAGATGGATGATGAAGTTCGGGAAGAGGTTGGGCAGTTCGAACTGGAAATCCGCGCGCCGTTCGGGGTTGATCGCCGGGGGCAACTGGTCCGGGCGCGGCCGGTGGCGTTCGGTGTTGCTCAGCATCGATGCGAAGGCAAGGGTAGAGGGCGCCGTGTCCATGCCCGCGCCATAGATGGTGGACGAGGCGTGGGGACCCATCAGCTTGAAGTCGCGATGATCGACGCCCTGGAAACCGGGCAGCGATCCCGCATGGATCGTCGGCACATGATAGCCTTCGCTGAAGGCGTAATGCGCGACCTTCCAGTTGCAGTTGAGCACCGTCGAATAGCGGAAGGCCGTGGTCGATTCCGCATAGGGATAGCCGCCGAACAGCTTTCCGAAGTCGCCCAGATAGTCCGTCAGCGATTGCGCCGGTTCGGCATCGAAGTTGATGAAGACGAAGCCTTCCCAGATGTCGCAATGGATTTCCCGCAGGCCAAGGCAGGCGGTGTCGAGCTTGCCGAACCGTTCCTTCATCGGCACGGAACGCAGCGGCCCGTCGGTGGAGAAGACCCAGCCGTGGAAGCGGCACGTCACCACATTGGCGCGCGAACGGCCGAAGGTTTCGAAGCCGGTCGTCGGCACCACCTTGTTGCCGCGATGGGTGCAGACATTGTGGAAGGCGCGGATATTGCCGTCCTTGCCCCGGAAGATCAGGACGGAGGCGTCGGCGACCGGCAGTTCCTTGACCTTGTAATCGCCGACATTCGGCAATTCCCATGTCGTCGCGACCTTCAGCCAGGTCTTCTTGAAGATCTTCTCGCGCTCCAGGTCGTAGATGGCGGGATCGCTGATCGCGCGCACCGATACCGGATCGACGCCCAGTTCCCTTCGGATATCTTCCGAACTGCGCGAGATATGGGCCAGATCCTCTGCCGTGATCCCTGTGGTCATCATTAACTCTCCGAATATTGAATAGGATTATGCCGCGCCTGCTCTTCAGGGAGCGGCGGTCAGGCGTCTGCGAGCGTGGCGGGCTTTTCGTTCCAGCCGTCGGGATAGTGGGAGATCAGGTCAGCCTGAAGCTCCAGCGAACGGAACTGCCAGCCTTTTGCGCCCTTCACGGCCGTGGCCAGGTAGCGGCCGCCGATCCAGTAGGCGCGGCCCCGTGCGGAACTTGCCGCTTCCCAAAGCATGAAGTCGACCGATGCACGGTCGCATGACGGGTGCAGGTCGGCCTTTGGCGAAACGAGATAGTGCAGGGTCCATTTGAAACCCTGATCCGCATTTCCCGCAACGCCCTCCGCAATCGCGTCGCCGCCCGAAATCGTGCCATATCGGTCGATCTTGAAGGAGGCGTCATCCGTGAAAAGCGGCCGCAGCATCTGCGCGGAGGGACCGGCGTCAAATGCGCGGGAAAGGTCGGCGATCAGCGTGTCGATGTCGCGCAGCGCCTCCAGCCGGGTGATCCGCTCTTCCAATGTGCCGGGCATATCATTCCATCCTGATGGGAGGGGCGCCGGTTCGCTGAACCAGGACCGGCGCCCCCAACTCTTAGAAAGTGCGGCGAGCGCTGAGGAACCATTCGCGCGGCCGGCCATAGGCGCCCTCGGTGATGCCGCCGAACGCATCGACGAAGCCCGAACCCAGATAGACCTTCTTGGTCAGGTTCTTGACGCCCAGCGTGATCAGCCAGGTGTCGGGCTCATCGCGATAGGCGATGGACGCGTTGACCAGGCTATATCCCTTCTGGACCAGCAGCGGGCTGTTCACGGCGTCGTTATAGACCGTCGAACGATAGGACCAGTCGACGCGGGGCGTGAACTTGCCGACGCCCGGCACCTCGATATCGTATGAACCGCCCGCGCTCAGCGTCCACTTCGGCGCATTTTGCAGATGCGTGTCCTTCGTCACGCCGCTGTTGAGGGCGCGGATGTCGACCTGCCGATATTGGGCGTCCAGATAGCCGAGGCCCGCCTCCAGCTTCAGTTCTTCGGTCGGACGCGCCTGCAGTTCCAGTTCGACGCCCTTGATGCGCGCCTTGGCCGCATTCTGGATGATCGGGGCGAAACCAAGGACCGGATCGTTCACGGTGATCTGAAGATCGTCATAATCGTTGATGAACGCGGCGCCGTTCAGGCGAAGGCGACGGCCCAGCAGGTCGGACTTGAAGCCGATTTCATAGGTCGTGCTCGTTTCCGGGCGGAAGGACGGGATGTTCGCGAAAGGCGGGAACACGCGCTGGGTGAAGCCGCCGCCCTTGAACCCCTGCGAGTAGGAGGCATAGGTCAGGAATTCCGGCGACCAGCGATAGGAAAGGCTGGCCATCGGCGTCCAGGCCCGGTCCTTGATGGTCATCGTCCCGGCTGGGCCCATCAGCGGGTCGCCGTCCTGAAGGCCGGACCCGTCCGGATTGAAGGGCTGCCCCGTCAGGAAACCGGCGGCGACGACATATTGGTTTCCGTTGTCGAAGGTCTTCTTGTCCTCCGTCCAGCGGATGCCGCCCGTCAGGCTGAGATTCTCGACGATTTCGAAGGTCGCCTGACCGAATGCGGCCAGGCTGCGCCCGTCGAGGATCGCGCCGCTCATGAACACGGCATCGACGAGGTTGACGAGATCTTCGTGGTTGCCGCTTTCCTTCGAATAATATCCGCCGATCACCCAGTTCAGGCGGTTGTCGAAAGCGTCGCCCAGCAACTGGATTTCCTGCGAGAACTGATCCTGCTTCCAGTCGCTCTTGGTCTGGACGATGCTGGCCGGGCTATGGTCGGAATCGCGGGTCCAGAAGCCGGTCACCTTGCGGTAGGCGGTGATGGATTTGGCAGTGATCCCGCCGCCCAGACGCCATTCGACAGTGCCGGAAAGGCCCCAGATGTTGAGGTCCGACGCCGATTCATAACGGCGCCTGCCGAAATTGTTGAACGTGTCGGAAACGGCCTGGAAGGTGCCGCCATGCCGATAGGGCGCCTGCGCCCACTGGCTGTTGTAGCAGCGCGTGTCCGACAGGCGCGCCGGATTGGCCAAATCGGTGCAGATGCCCGCCGCGCCCGAATAGACGCCGTTCCACACCTGTGCCGCCGGTGCATTCTCATCCACCGCGAGCATGACGTTGGGCGCCGACTTCTCGCGCGATCGGGTGCCGTCCGCGGCGAGGTTGATCGACAGGTTGCTGGTCGGTTCCAGTCTGAGGGCGAAGCGGCCTGCCAGCGTGTTGGTGTCGCCGAGGTCTGGCGCGAGCGGGACCGTGCCTTTCACATAGCCGTCGCGCATGTGGTAGAAGCCGGAAAGGCTGGTGTAGACGCCATCGGCCAGCGGAATGTCGAGCGAACCCTTGATCTGGACGCGGTTGTAGCTGCCGGTGGTCAGGTCAAGGCTGGCGCCCAGATCTTCCGAAGGCTTCTTGGTCACGACGCTGACGGCGCCGCCGATCGTGTTGCGGCCGAACAGGGTGCCCTGCGGCCCGCGCAGCACCTCGATACGTTCGACGTTCAGCACGTCGAGCACATTGCCCACGCCGCGCGAGATATAGACGCCGTCAAGGTAGAGGCCGACGCCCGGATCGGCCGACAATTGATAGTCGTTCTGGCCGATGCCGCGGATGAAAATGGCGGCGGTCGCGTTGCTGGCCGATACCGGCACGGAACTGTTGAACTTCACGTTCGGCGTGAAGTCGCCGATCTGCGTCACATTGTCGATGCCGCGCTGCGCCAGCCCTTCGGAAGTGACGGCGGAGATCGAAATCGGCGTGTCCTGCAGCGATTCCGCGCGGCGCCGGGCGGTGACGGTGATCTCTTCGATGCCGCCGGGCTGGCTGGCCGCGTCCTCCGGCGCTTGCTGCGCGATGGCGGACGGGGCATGGCTCAGGCCGACCAGCGCGAGGCCGACGATCAGGGCGTGGAGCGATCCGGATTGCAGCGAAGAAATGCGGCGGCCGGATGATGTGCGTTTGCAGGCATGTGAATTCATAGTGGCTCCCTTTTTGGCTGATTATCTTTATCGTTATGGTTTGCCCGCCCGGCTGCGCTTCACGCGTCGGATCGGTTTTCGTTGCTCCCGGAACTGCGGTGGCGTCCGCTCCCGAACGCACGCACATAACGAACCCAGATGCGGGTTGCGCGCTAGCCTGCTGCTGCGGAGTTGGACATCTGAGCGCGACGGAGTGCCGGGGCGGGATGTCGATACAGGCTGGGCCGCGTGGATAAATTGACGGACCTCAAATCCCCCCTCCCCATCTGTCGATGGGGAGGAATTGGACAGGTCTTCTTCCCACCCAAATCACGCATTCCTCCTTTGATGCCGCCGCAGGCTAACGGGCACGGGGATGGGCTAGCGGGCCAGGGCCGACGCGGACATCATTCATCCAGAAACTCAGCCATTCGGCCGTCAGCAACCGGTCGAACCTACAAGGACAGCAGAATGAACGATGCACATCGCTGGTTGAACGAGCATCCTGAACTTGGCTCCGGACCGATCCCCATCGAGCCCTATATCGCGCCCGACTGGTATGAGCGGGAGCGCGAGAAGATCTTCAGGAAGGTGTGGCTCTGCGTAGGACGGGTCGACGAAATACCGAAGAAGGGAGATTATAAGGTCAAGCGCCTTGCCGCCGCAGACACTTCGGTAATCCTGATGCGGGGCAAGGATGATGTCGTGCGCGCCTATCACAATATCTGCGCGCATCGCGGAAATACCGTCGTCACGGAAACCGGTCCGGAAACTTTCGGCCGCAGCAAGGCGGCAATCGTCACCTGCCGTTTCCATGGCTGGGTCTATGGAGCGGACGGCGCGCTCAAGCATGTGCCGAGCGAGGAGCGTTTCTATGAATGTTTCGACAAGCAGAAGAACGGTCTTTCGCCGATCCATGTCGATTTCTGGGAGGGCTTCATCTTCATCAATCTGGCCGAAACGCCGGACGCCAGCCTGACTGAATTTCTGGGCGACTATGCCGCGCATTTCGCGGGCTTTCCCTTCGCGGAGCTCAGCTACCAGTTCACCTATTACACGGAACTGGAATGCAACTGGAAGGTCGCGCACGACGCCTTCGCGGAAGCCTATCATGTGGACACGATCCACGCGGGATCCTTTCCCAACACCTTTTCGACCGGCCTTCAGAATGTGAAGCTGATGGGACCGCATCGGACCTGCGCGGTCTGCCTTACGCTGGGCGCGACGCCGACGCCGGTCGCGGGCATCGCCAATTCAATCGCTGGCGCATCGCTTGTCACGCAGCGCGCGGAAACGATGCTGCCTCCGTCGATCAACCCCGACAAGCGGGAGGATTTCGCGTTCGAACTGAGCGTGCTGTTCCCCAACACGCTCATCCACGTGTCGGAAGGCATCTGGTTCACCCATCAATTCTGGCCGATCGCCCATAACCGCACGTTGTGGGAAGGGCGCTACTATGTCCGCCCGCCCAAGACCAATGCCGAACGCTGGGCGATGGAACATGCCATGACGCTCCAGCGCAATGCCTGGCTGGAGGACACCGCCACGATGGAAGACACGCAGCGCGCCATGCAGTCGCGGGCCAAGACGGTGCAGAATTTGCAGGATGACGAAATCCTCATCCGCCACAGTGCCGTGGTCGTCGATGAATATGTCAACGCCTGAGGGAGACGCGAACATGACCCAACCCATATTGCCCGCAGGCTTCGAGGATCTGTCCAACTGCCTCCCGTGGAGCCTGCCGACGGCGGACCAGCGCCAGAAGAAGCGGCTGGCATCGTCCAGCGCGGAGCTGCGCGCATTTTACGACCAGATGCTGGCCCGCCTTCCGGAGGCGCTGGCGGAAGTCGATCGCTTTCCGCTTGGCGAACTTCCGGAGAGTCATCATGCTCTCTACAATCTCGCGCTGTCGCTCGCGGAAGTCGCGCCGCATATCGAGCTTTATGCCGGTTCTCCGGGCGTGCCCTACGCCTTTGAGGAAGCGCGGTTCGTGGCGGTGCACGGCGCGCAGGAAACGTGGCGGGGGCTAAGCCCGATGGCTGCGGCCTGAGATGAGCGGAACGCTTCCCTCCTCGGTTGAGGAACGATTGTTCCGCATCGATGCGCGCAACGAGATTGCCGATCTCATTGCGCGCTACGCCCATGGCGCCGACCGCAAGAATGATCCGGCGATGATGCTGCCGCTTTTCCATGAGGATGCGGTCTGGTCGGCGGAAGGCTTCGCCACCTTCCATGGCGCTTCGGCGATCGCGGCCGGTCTTGCCGAAATTGCCGCGAGGGAAGTGCTCTGGTCGATCCACTATATGATCGCGCCCTACATCACGCTCGCGCAAGACGCCCGATCCGCGCAATGCCGCTGGTATCTGTGGGAATTGTCCACGATGGCCCGCGATATCGGAGAGGAAGATCGCTGGCTGGGCGGCTGGTACGACAGCGTTGCAAGATATGAGGATAATGCATGGAAATTCGCGTCCGTGAAGCTGGACCTGCGGGTACAGGGGGTGGCGACGCCGCCCTGGGAACTCAAGAAGGCGTTCGATCGATGATCCGGCTGTGTTCGGTTGAGGAACTCGACGAGGATGAAATCCTGCGGGTCGAACTGGACGGCGGGCATGGGATCGCCGTCTATCTGCTCGACGGCGAAATATTCGCCACGGACGATCTCTGCACGCATGGCGAGGCGTCGCTGGCGGAAGGGGAGATAGAGGATGGAAAGATCGTCTGCCCTTTCCACCTTGGCAGCTTCGACATCCGGACCGGCGCGGCCTGCGCGGCGCCGTGCTCCATCGCGCTTAAAACCTATCCCGTCGAGGTCATCGGCGGTGACGTCCATATCGCGATGTGACGGCTTGGGCAGCGTGGACAAATTCAAGACTCGCCGCACGGGGGGTGGGTAGAAGTGGTCCTCCCCCTCCCGCAGGCGGGAGGGGGTTAGGGGGTGGGCTGGCGCGACATCTGCATTGTTTTGCAACGGTTAAGTCAGAAGCTCACTTCGCTCGCGCCCACCCCTAGCCCTTCAAACGAGGCACGTGACTCGTTTGAACGCCTGCGGGAGGGGAATGTCTTGGGTTGACCATGAGCGGACGCTCCTAATCCTCCCTACGCGAAGCGTGGGGAGGGTCGAAGAGAGGCACGTGACTCTCTTCGACGCTCGCGTAGCGAGTGGTGGAGGGGAAATTCGTAGGTCGTGCCCCATTCCCCTCCACCACGCTTCGCGCGGTCCCCCTCCCCATCTATCGATGGGGAGGAATAGGGTAGGTCCGTTTTCCACCCACATCAGTCAGTCCGGCAGGTCTCTCGAATTTGTCCACGCTGCCTAGCCCTTCAGTTGCCTCAACGTGGCAGAAGGGCGTTCGCCGAACCGTTCGGCATAATCGCGCGCGAATTTGCTGAGATGGCTGAAGCCGCAGGCGAGCGCCACGTCCGTGACGTTATGCCCTTCTTCGACGCCCTCCAGCAGCATCTTGCGGGCGAGTTCCAGCCGAACATTCTTGAGATAGCCCATGGGCGTCACGCCCCGGAAGCGGCGGAAGCCCGCGTGAAGCGAACGGGCGCTGATGCCGGAAACCTCGATCATCTCGTCCAGCGAAATCGGCTCGCTCGCATGGCTGCGGATATATTCCTCCACGCGCCGGACATAATAGGGCGCGGGACCGGCGGGCGCCGCGTCGAACAGATCGGAATGATTGTGCGGCACCGCCGCCAGCAACAGGCGCTTCAGCGTGTCTTCGACGGAGCCGCTTGCCCGCGGATGGGTGTAGCCGGTCAGCCCATAGTCGATGTCGTCGCAGATCGTGCGGATGAGGTGGGCGAATGCCTGCGCCGCGCCGACCAGCGGTACGGGGCGCGTTGAAAACACCAGCTTTTCGGGATTGATCCCCAGTTCCTGCGCCAATACCCGCTCCAGATCGGCCTTCGGGATCTTGATGGTGAAATGCTTGTAGCCGGCCTCGAACGTCTGGCTGAAATGAGAATCGGGCGCGAGCACGCACATCTGGCCCGGCGCCAGGCTGAAGCTGTCATTGTCATGCGTGATGAACGACGTGCCGTTCAACGAAAATTGGACGAGATAATTTTGTCCCATCTGCGGCACGTCGATGGAAATGCGGCCGAACGGGTTGCCATAATCCTGCGCGTTGAAGGTCAAGGCCCTGAGCTGCGCCTGATTATGACGAAAGTCGATAGGTGGCCTGCCGCCCTGCACGTCCAGCCGGTGCGGACAGAACATCCGGCTCATATGTTTTTCGACTTCGTTCGCATCGCTGCTGTTGAATTTGTTCCACTGGACCAGGGGAAGGCCTTCCCCATTCCAGAAGCGGTTGGGCGGGGGAACATCCGTCAGCATGACGGCCTCCCACGGTTTCGATCCTGGTCGAAAATCGAAACATGCGCCGTCGGGCGCAGTCTCCGACGCCCGTCAAAAGGGGCAGATGCGATGCCACAGATCATATGCGAGTTCCTCGGTCCCTGATGCAATGACGCCCTCTTTTTTACAACTGGTCAAGCCGTGGCGCGCAGAAGGTCGCGCAAGCGGGGCAAGGATTGCGGAAACGGGATAGTGGCCCTGGAATTTTAGGCCCAGATTTCATGCCAGTGCTTCAAAGCGGGAAATCGTCCTTGCGGCGCGGACAGTGCGCGCAAGGCCGAGCGGCTTTGCCCGCAGGATCTGGGAGAATCCAGTTGAACGAACGAATCGCCGTTGATGTCCTTGTGATCGGTGGCGGCCATGCAGGCGCGCACCTGGCCATCTCGCTTCGGCAGAAGGGCTTTGCCGGAACGATCATGGTGGTGAGCGATGAGCACACATTGCCCTATGACCGCCCCCCTTTGTCCAAAGCCTATCTGATCGGCAACATGCAGATCGACCGGCTCTTGCTGCGCGACAGCGACTATTGGGCCGAACAGCAGGTTCGATTTGAACTGGGATGCCGCGTCGGCGTGCTGGATGCGGACCGCAAGCGCGCCGAACTGGAGGATGGCCGGACCATAGCGTTTCAATGGTGCGTGATCGCGACGGGGGGCAAGGTACGCCGTCTGGCCTGTCCGGGATCGGAGCTTGAGGGCGTTCATTATCTGCGCACCGTCGCCGACGTGGATGCGATCCGCGCGGGACTGGAGAATGGCGGCCGGCTGGGCGTCATCGGGGCGGGCTATGTGGGGCTGGAAGTCGCCGCCGCGGCACGGGAAATGGGCCATGAGGTGGCCGTTGTCGAGGCGCAAGACAGGGTGCTTGAGCGGGTGACTTCGCCGATCATCTCCCACTTTTTCGAGCGCCAGCATCGGGCGCGTGGAGTAGAATTCTACCTTGGAGAGCGGGTTGCCGGTTTTTCCGACGACGGGCGCGTGTCGGCCATCCGGCTGGCATCCGGACAGGAAATCCCGGTCGATATCGTGATCGTGGGGATCGGCATCGATGCGGAGACGATGCTTGCGGAAAAGGCGGGCATCGCCTGCGACGGCGGCGTGCTGGTCGACGAATATTGCCGCACCTCGGCTGAATCCGTTTTGGCCATCGGCGATTGCGCCAGGCATCCCAATGACTTCGCCGGCGGCTTGTGGCGGCTGGAGTCGGTGCAGCACGCAATGGATTCCGCTGCCATCGCCGCCGACGCCATCATGGACGCCCCGACGGAATATCGGGCGCTGCCGACATTCTGGTCCGATCAGTTCGACCTGAAGCTGCAATCGGCGGGCCTGAACAAGGATGCCGACGAAATCGTCGTCCGGGGCGACGTTCAGGATGGTCCCTTTTCCGCCATTTATCTGAAGGAAGGGCGGATAATTTCGATAGATGCGATCAACAGTCCCAAGGATTTCATGGGCGCGCGTTCCTTGATCGTCCGGGGCGCGGTGCCGGACCGGGCGCAGCTAGCGGATGTTTCCCTGCCCCTGAAGAAGGTCGCCTGTCAGGAGGCGGCGCAACCGGTCTGAGATGATGGCGGCCGGTCAATCCATCATATCATGGATTTTCGCCGCGAGCATATCGAGCGCGAACGGCTTGGTTATCATGTCCATGTTGGTGCCGAGGAAACCGGCGCGGATCGCTGCATTTTCGGCATAGCCGGTCACGAAGAGGATCGGCAGCGTCGGACGATGCTCGCGCGCGATTTCGGCGAGTTGGCGTCCGTTCATGCCCGGAAGACCGACGTCCGAGATCATGAGATCGAGAATACGGGTGGATTGGAGGACGGGGATCGCTTCTGCGCCATCGCCCGCCTCCACGGCCGCATAGCCCAGTTCCTCCAGCACTTCGCGGACCAGAATCCTGACCGACGGGTCGTCCTCGACCACGAGGACGGTCTGGCCGCGCCCTTCCTGGATAAGCGCCTGGCTCGCTGCCGCATTTTCGGATGCGTGGCCGCTCGCGGGAAGGAACAGCTTCACGGACGTTCCCTGGCCGGGCTTGCTGTGGATGCGAACCTGCCCGTCGGACTGGCGTGCAAAACCATAGACCATGGACAGGCCAAGGCCGGTGCCCTGACCGATCGGCTTGGTGGTGAAGAAGGGTTCAAAGACCTTGTCGACCAGTTCCGCCGACATGCCGACGCCCGTATCGGAGATAGCGACGGTGACATAGCGCCCGGCCTTGATGTCGACCCCGCTATCCGCATAGGCGGCGTCGAGATCGACCGTACCGACCTCGACCGTCAACAGACCCCCTTCGGGCATGGCGTCGCGCGCGTTGATGGTCAGGTTGAGGATGGCGTTTTCGAGCTGGTTGCCGTCCACTATGGCGTAGGGGTCGCCATCGGCCGGGATGATCTGGAGCCTGATATTCTCGTTGATCGTCCGCATCAGCAAATCTTCGAGCGAGCGGATAAGCGCGTTCACGTCTGTCGGCCTGGGGTCGAGCGATTGGCGGCGGGAGAAGGCGAGAAGGCGGGCGGTCAACGCCGCCGCTCGCTGCGCGGACGCGGAAGCCGAGTCCATGAAGCGGTCCAGATCGTCGATGCGCCCGGACGCCAGCCTGCGCTTCACGATGTCGATGCCGCCGATCACCCCCGTGAGCATATTGTTGAAATCATGCGCGATGCCGCCGGTAAGCTGACCCACAGCCTCCATTTTCTGGCTCTGGCGAAGGGCAGCCTCGGCGCGGGCGCGGCTCGCCATCTCCATCTCCAGCGCTTCGGTCCGCTCGATCACTTTCTGTTCGAGGGTCTGGTTGAGGCGCTGGGCGGTCTGGATGAGGCGCGCATTTTCGATGGCGATGGCGGCATGGGCGGCAAGGCCCAAAGCCAGCCGTTCCGCCCGCGCGTCGAACTGGTCCGGCTGGGCATGGCCGAAGAACAACCCGCCCATGACTTCGGTCGAGCGCGATATGACGGGGACCGCCAGATAGCTCACCACCTCCAGATGGCCTTTCGGCATCCCGTGATAAGGCGCGCTATGCCCATAGCGCGCATCCTTGCGGATATCGCCCGAACGGACGGGGCCTTCCCCGCCGAAGGTAGGGCCGAAAACGGCCGTATTGCGCGGCATCGGGAAATTCGCGAAGGCTTCCATGGACGCGCCCGACAGGCTGTAGAGCTGGTAGCTTTCGCCCGCATCGTCGATCCGGTTGTAGAAGAAGGCGCCGAATTCCGCTCCGGTCAATTCGCGACCCGCATCGATGACCGCCTGGACGAGCGTGTCCAGATCGAGTTCGGCGGCCACGCGCTCGCCCGTGCGGTTGAGGATTTCCAGCGCAAGGCTTTCCTCGCGCAGGGCCGCTTCGGAAGCGGCGAGGGCGGCATCGGCCCGCTTGCGCGCGGAGATGTCGATCACCGTGCCGATGAAACGGGTGGCGATGCCGTTCTCGAATACCGCGCTGCCGCGTGCGGCGATCCAGCGCTCTATGCCATCTTCTATGCCGATGGTGCGATATTCGATGTCGAACAGGCCATCGCCGCCCGGTTCGAGCGCGGACATGACGGCCGCATCGGCGCGTTCGCGATCATCGGGATGAATGCCGGCCAGAAAGCTGCCCTCATAGCTGACCGGCGCATCCACCGGCAGGCCGAACATCGCCTTGCACCGTTCGTCCCAGCGCAGGACGGCGCTGGCGGGGTAGAAGTCCCAGATTCCGATGTTGGCCGCAGCCGTGGCAAGGCGAAGGCGGCTCTCGCTATTGGCAAGTTCGTCGATGCGATCGCGCATCTCGAACTGCTTCTGGCGCGCGCGCATGGCGGCAGAGATCGCGCTGACCAGCGATGCCTTTCCGAGCGGCCGTTCGAGCACGACCGTATTGCGGACCAGATCGAGCAGTTGCATGGAACGGGGCGAATAGGGGGCGCGTCCGGAGCGCGGCGCCTTGAGCATGATGAAGGGAACGTCCGACCAGGGCGGTTCCTTTTCGAGGGACAGGCGGAGTATGTCCAGGTCGTCGGGCAGGGCTTCCTCGGTGATGAGCACGGCCCCGGCCAGGTCGCCCAACTCCCCGGCGACCGCCGGCACATCGCGGCAGATGACCGTATCATAGCTTTCATCGCGCAGAAGTTCGGCCACGCTCTCGGCGTCTCGTCCGAACGGCGCGCAGACCAGGAGCCGATAACCTTCGGAACCCGCGTCATGCGCCATGGTCTCGGTCCTCCATCAAAGGTGTCGCGCTGCCGATATATTCCGGCGTTCCGGTCAGCACGCCCCTGAAGGCCTCCAGCGGCTCTCCGACGCGCACGCCTCTGCTGTCGATCCGGAATTCCCGGATTCTATCCTCATGCATGCCGCTGCGGTTCTTGATCACCGATATCGCCTTGCGAATGCGCCCGCCTGCTTCGAAGAAGCGCAGCAGGATCACGGAATCGGCGATGTAGGATATGTTCAGGTTGGTCGCCATCGACCCGACCAGACCCTGTTGCGGGTTGAGGAGGAATGTCACGACCCCCTGCTGGCTCAGATAGGAAAGCAATTCGTGCATCTGGAGGAGGAGTTGCTGCTCCTGCGGCATCGCGGCCATATAACCGTTGAGACTGTCGATGGCGATCATGCGGACGCCGCGACTTTCGACTTCATGGCGGACGCGCGCCGCAAATTCGCCCGGCGAGATTTCGGCGGGGTCGATCTGCTGTATGACCAGCCTCCCCTGATCGATCTGGTGCGCGACGTCGAGGCCGAACGCCTTGGCGCGGGTCAGCAATGTGCCAATGCGCTCGTCGAATTCGAAGATGGTGCAGGGTTCGCCGCGTTCGCAGGCCGCGTGGAGATATTGGAGGGCAATGGTGGTTTTCCCGGTTCCCGCCGGCCCGGTGATCAGGATGCTGCTGCCGCGCAGCGGGCCGCCGCCGAGCAGATCGTCCAGTGCGCCGACGCCGCTGGTCACCGCGCCCTCGCTAAATTCGGCATGATGGTCCGCGGCGATGAGACGCGGAAAGATATCGACGCCGCCCTTGCGGATATTGAGGTCGTGGAAGCCGGCGATGAAATCGATGCCTCTCAGCTTCTGGACCTGCATTCGGCGGCGCGCCGCGCCGAATTCCAGGGTGAGGCGCTCCAAGGTGATGACGCCATGGCAAAGACTGTGAAGATGGGCGTCGCGCGCATTTGTCGTCCCCGTCATGTCGTCGATGAGGATGACGGTGCTGTCGCGGCCGGAGAAGAACTGCTTCAGCGCCAGGACCTGCCGGCGATAGCGCAGCGGATCTTGCGCCAGCAACCGCATTTCCGACAGGCTGTCGAATACCACGCGGCTCGGCTTCACCCGATCCACCTCTTGCTGGATGAGTCGGATGGTTTCGCCCAATTCCATCTCCCAGGGATGAATGATCGACTGCTCCCGGCCTTCGCCGAACACATTTTCCACGGATTCCAGTTCGAAGATGTCGAACCCGTCCAGCGTCCAGCCATGGGACGCGGCGACGACGCGCAGTTCCTCGCTCGTCTCCGACAGGGTTATATAGAGTACGGCTTCGCCCCGCGCGATGCCTTCCCGCAGGAACTGGAGGGCGAGCGTGGTCTTGCCGGAGCCGGGCGCTCCTTCGAGCAGATAGAGGTGGTTGGCGGGCAGCCCGCCCTTGAGAATCGTGTCCAGGCCGGAATTGCCGGTGGATATGATCTGCATTTCGCTCATAGATTTTGCCCGCCTCGCTTTTCCAATCTGTAGCCGCGGTTGTAACGACGAGACACCGGAACCATGCCAATCTAGATCAAGAACCGCCGCCAGAACCCCCGATCCATGAGGAGCGGGACGCGGCGTGGTTCATTGAGGCTATGCCGGCAAGGCGGCGCTGGGTCGGACAGGTGCATGTGCGCTAAACGTCGCGCGGGGCAGGACGTTCCGACGTCGTTATGGTCGCATGGCGGGAGCGCGTTCCGGTCGGGCAGGCGCGTTATAGGCAAGCGGACATTACGGGCAATTAAATTGGATAAGTAGGCGCGTAGGCGGGAGGGAGGCGCTTCAGATCGGGAAGCCGCCGGAATCTGAAAAATCCCGGCGGCTCTCCTTGCCTAAAAATGCTTGCCGACCGTTATGCCATATGTCCGTGGCGCGCCCGGAACGCCGCAAACGCAGTTCGGGTTCAAGATGGTGAATCCCATATCATAATATTTGTTGCCGAGATTCTTCACCCACAGGCTTATGCTGGTCATATTATCGAGCGATTTCCATGTTTCGGAGATATTGACCAGATAGCGCTTGGGTTCGAAGAATTTATTCGATGCGTCTGCGAACCATCCGCTTTGATAGTTCATGCCGACCGAAGTTGAAAATTCGCCGATGCTGGTCGGCAATGAGTGGCGCACATTCGCATTATAGCTGATGCGCGGGGCGTTGGGCGTGCGATTGCCGCCCGCGTCGCCCGTATCGAGAATGATGGCGCCGTTGGGCGCGACCGAATAGATGGGCGCGTCCGGATAACGTGTGAATTCCGAATCCAGCCATTCAAAGCCGCCGCTGATGGTCAGCCGCCCCGTCGGGCGAGCCTCGAAATCCACGTCGATCCCCTTGACCCGCGCGGCGGCCGCGTTGCGCGTGGCCAGCCCGCCGGATTCATGGACGGAAAGCTGCAGATTCCTGTAGTCATAATAGAATCCGGAAATATTCAAGCGAAGCCGGTTGTTGAAGAACTGGGTTTTCAGGCCCGCTTCATAGGCGTCGATCGTTTCCGGTAGGATGGGCGATGGATTATTGGCGAATCCAGCCGGCAGAATATTGTTGAAGCCGCCGCTGTTATAGCCGCGATTATAGGAGATATATCCCATGACGGAAGGCGTGAACTGCTGCTGTATGTCCGCCCGGAAAGTCGGCTTCCTGAATGTCTCGGCCGTATTACCCCGTGAACCCGGAATGATGACATCGTCGATCGCATTATATCCCTTCAGCGTGACCCGGTCGATCGTATAGCGCGCGCCCAGGGTAATGCGCGTGTCCGGGAATATGGGATAGGTTATCTGGCCGAAGGCGGCGTAGGAACGCGATCCCAACGTCGGCACCAGATTGAAGGCGGACCCAAACGGCACCCCGAACAGCACGGAAGCACCGGGCGCGCCGAAGGAGAAGGGGGAAAGCTTGTTGGTCAGGCCGAGATAGAAGAGGCCCACGACCCACGAAGCCTTCGACCCGTCCGGACTTTGCAACTGGAGCTCCTGCGTCCACGCCGTGTTCTGGTCGTTGCGGCGCACCGGCAGGAGCGGGGAGGGGCCGCCGTCATAATCGATGTCGAAGACCGAATGGTTGCGCTGATAGGATGTGATGCTGAGCAGATGCGCCCAATCCAGATCGCCCTCGACCCGCAATGCGGCGATGCCCGTCCTGCTGTGGAATTCCGACTTTGAATCGACGTTCACGCCATATTTTCCGACTTCATAGGTCTGGCCCGAACCTAGATCATATACGAAGGGGAATGGAATGGACGGAGCGACCGTACCGCCCTGATTGCCGCGATTATAGGAATAATCCAGCGACAGGGTTGCGGAAAACTGGTCCGATATTTCCCATAACGTCTTGCTGCGCACTGAAAACAGCTTCTGCCTGTAAAAATCCTCGCCAGTGGCGATATTCTTGCCCCAGCCGTCTTTCTGATCATCGTAATTGACCGCGATGTCGGTGGCGAGCGTCTCCGTCAGCCCGGTGGTCGCGTACAGGCTTCCGCTGAACATGTCGTAGTTCGCATAGCCCAGGCCTAGATCGGCGCTGAAATCCTGGCTGGGCTTCTTCGTGTTGAATTGCACGACGCCGCCGGTGGCGTTTCGGCCGAAAAGCGTGCTCTGGGGCCCCTTGTCAACCTCCAGCGAAGCAAGATTGCCCAACGGCGCCTGACCTGTGCCGAAGACATTCAGCACGCCGTCAATATAGCGAAGGACCGATCCGCCTTTTCCGATGCCGCGAATGTAGATGGACTGCGAACTTCCGGTCTGGCCGACGGTGACGCCCGGCACGAGATAGGGAAGGTCGCTGGTCGTTGTCGCCGCATTGGCCTGCAATTTGCTTTCATCAAAGGACTGGATGGTGACCGGCACTTTCTGTCCGGATTCGGACCGGCGTTGCGCAGTGACGACGATGTCGTCGATGGCGATATTCTTCTGCGCGTCGGCGGATGCGTCGGACGGGTCGGTCTGCGCCATGGCGGTGGCGGCGAAGGTCGCGTTCAGCACCAAAGTGCCGATCAATAGTCCATGTCTGATGGCCATTCATTCATCCTCCCTGAAATTGTCGGTTAGCCACTTGAATTCGGGCATGCAGTATCGAGAGCGGCTTCTAAGGCCGCTTTGCTCGATTTCATGACGACATGCCGGGAATCGGAAGGGTGGAAACCGGTAAAAAGGATGGGTTGAGCAGAAGTCGGTCTGGCATGCATCTGTCACCGACTGGACAGGGATCATGCGGTTATTCGTCGAACATCTGTCGGATAGGTGCGGAATCTTGCCGCGTTGAGATACGGGCGGGCTTCCACATGCGCAGGAACACAACCCCCGCCGCCTTCGTCATGCTGAACTTGTTTCAGCATCCATTTATCCCCATGCGACCAAGGCGCATGAAGGCACGATAGATGCTGAAACAAGTTCCGCATGACGTATGTATTGGAGATGGTTCCGGTCCATCCTTCGACGGACCGGAACCTGCGCGTCACTTGCCCTTCTTGACGTCCTTGACCCGCGCCGAGGCGAAGCGGCTGGCGAAATCGTCCAGGTCCAGCGTGAATTCATCGGCGGCGATGAATTCGGCATCCGACGCCTTGGGCTTTTCCGCCGCCTTGTAGAAG
>NZ_JFHR01000052.1 GCF_000722875.1 Sphingobium chlorophenolicum
GCCGAACGGCCTCGGTCCCCAACTTTACCGGGAAGCACGGGGCGAACCCGCTCCCACTGCTCGTCGCTTAATCCGTGTCGATCCAAGATGGCGCTCCCTTCGCCAGTCTTGAATCCGATCCGCGCGGAAAAAGGAATCCCTTAAATGTCCACACGCCTTAGTGATCGATGAGATCAAAGGACGAGATCTGCGCGAAACGCTGATCGCATTCGGTGAACATCTGATGGGCGCCTATATGTCGCCGGCGCTGATTGGCGTTTATCGGACAGTGGTTGCGGAAGCCAATCGGTATCCGACGCTCGGAAGGACGTTCTACGAGAACGGGCCAGCGCGGGCGACGGGGCGACTCGCGGAGGTGCTTGAAGCTGCAGAGGCGCGTGGCGAGATCGATGCCGATGACTGCTTCCGAGCCGCGAGCCATTTCGTGGGCATGATCCGCGACAACCTCCACCTTCAGGTCGTTCTCGGGCTGCGACCGCCTCCTGATGCGGATGAGGCACGCATCGCCGTCCTTTCGGCTGTCGACGTCTTCCTCAATGGAGTGGCATCACACCGGTAGCGATATCGAACGCATGGTTTCTCATTTCGCGGCCTTGGCTATTCGCGCTTTGAGCCTGGCGCGCGCGCTCGATGACCTTCCGAACGTCCTCTGCCGTCACTCCATCGCGCTGCATGACCAGCTGCACGATGGGATCGGCGAGAAGTTCATCAAGCGTGAGTTCCTTGTGGGGTTCGGCCATGAGCTCTCCCTACTCAGTTTGCTGGCAGCACCTTGAGGGGAGAGCCACATTGGGCTCTCCCCTCATCATCCTTCTGGACAAGTCAGCGGCCGTGGGCTGGGCGGTCGTGGGTGATGCCCTGAGACCGTCGCGAGGACATGAGCTGCACCGTCGCGATGGCGGCGACGCAGATGCCGATTAGAACGTGGGTCCACATCGCCGCCTGGGCAGCGCCGAAGCCGAGCGCGAACGGCGCGGCGATCGCCCAGCAGCCGAGCGCGATATTGGACCATTCCGCCCACGCACCGTAGCGACCGAGGGCGACGGCCGAGCAGCAGACGATGAGTAGGCCGACGATACCCGCGTTCCACGCCGCGGCAGGGAGTGCGCCGAACGCGAATGCCGCGCAGGCGAGACCGAGCCCGAGGAGCAGATTGGTCCACTCGAGGCCCTTGCTTGGTACTTCCGCTTTCATTTCCTATCTCCTTCTATGTGCGGTCCGGTAACGTACCGTACCACCTCCTTAACTTCGTGGGGGTGGATAGGGTTCCAGAGGGATTTCGGCGGATGGCGCAAAAGTGTCCAGGATGTCCGACGTCGCTTCGCCGGCAAGGTTCGCGCAAACGCAACGTGGGAGACGGAACCGTACCGTCTCCTGTAGATTCAACAGACACAAACGGAGGTTAGATTTGTTGGAAAATGGTCATGATCGGCGATCGGCGCAGCGACGCGAGGAAATCCTAGCAACCGCCACAGAGGTCTTTTTCGCAAAGGGCTTCTCAAGGACGTCGATCGACGACGTGTTGGAGCGTATCGGCGGTTCCAAGCGCACGCTGTACCGACACTTCCCGGGGAAGGAGGCGCTGTTCACTGCCATCGTCACTACGTTCTCGGACCGGGCTTCGAACTTTGCGCCAGTGACGCAATCGGGCGAGTTGCGGCCCCTCCTGCTTGAACTGGGGCAGCACTATCTGGAGAACCTGCTGTCGAAAGACGTCGTCGCCATGTTCCGAATGGCCGTCGCGGAAGCGCCCCACTTCCCGGAAGTAACGAAGGTCGTCTACGAGAATGGGCCAAAGCGTGCTTGTGAGCTGCTCGCGAAGAAATTTTCCGAGTACAATGTCAGCGGCAAGGAGAAGATTGAAGATCCTGCTGAAGCCGCCCAAGCGTTTCTGGCGGCGCTTCGAGGCGACCTCTTTTTCAGAGTGCTATTGACGGCCTATGAGCCGACGTCGACGCAAGTTAAGAAAAGCGTAGCTGCAGCAGCCGACCAGTTCGTCAAATCCCATGTGACGGGCGGTAAGTGAGCGTCATCCTGGAGCAGGCCCTTTCCGATTCATCGATTGGAGTAGCGCTTGTAAGGCGCAGTGCACGATCAACATGACGAGTGCGACAAGAAGCATGGACATGAGCGTGTCCGAGAGAAAGTGGGCGCCGAAGGCAATCCGATTCAGCGAAAAGGCGAGCGCCAGTACAACGAATAACGCCGCTACTGCTTGTCGCGCACGACGGCGGGTCGATGGAATTATCGTCACAAGTGACAACATGGCCACCGCCGAGGCGGCCTCTCCGGACGTGAACGAGCAATTGCGGATGCATTCGGTGGAGAGTTCCCAGGCATGGGTGAACGACTTCTCCCCGCCGAAGTGGAGCACATCACGGGGCCTTGCGCGGCCCATCCCGTTCTTAAGCATCCAGTTGACCACAAGGCCGGGCCCCACGGCATACACAAGAATTGGAAATAGGAAATCGAACGCCCGCGGCTGATCCGTTCGGCTGAACATGACTAAGCCAATGACGGCAACGCAAAGTCCGCCGATCAAGATCCAGTCGTTCAATCCTCGAATTAGGGTCAGAATTTCCGATGAAGCTAGATGGAATGTTCGGGTGTCGTCGAAAAATGCTCTCGAAGCGTTCAGGTCGATCTCTGGCATCATGACGAATACCAAAGTTACAATGCTCATTGTCCCGAGCAAGACCGCTGCCCATTTGGTCGCGGAGAGCGGGAGCGCGATCGGGCGGGAGGTCGGAAATTCCATGTCGGTCGCCCCTACGCTGCCCAAAACGATAAGAAGTAGCGTGAGACATCCTTCGCCCAGACGTTGGCCATCAGCACCGAGCCCGTGAACGCTCCAAGGCTGAACCATAACCATGATGTCGCCTGGGTCACGTTCGAACGAACGATATAGGCGGTGGTGATGGAAATGGCGGAGCCGATTGCGGCCCAGATCAGCAGTCCTTCCGGACTCACGGGCTCTCCGAAATGGGTGACGTGGCTGACGTTGGAAGACGCGAAATAGACGTGCGGCACAACATTGGCAGCAGCGATTCCGCAGATCAGTAATGAGATGCCATGTGTTATTCTTACGATCTGGCCGTTCGCCATGTCACTCCGTTACATGTCTTGGACTCTATTTCTGGTGACAATATTGTAAATCCGGCGAAATTCCGGTGCGAGACGGAAAAACTGCCCTTTTATGATTGCGATTGCCGTGGGTCGCTCTCCGGAGCGGAAAGCGAAAACACCTCGCCCTCCCGGCGTGGTGTGAGGTGTTTGACTTCCTTACGTGCGAAAAAAAGCGTCGCGGCGACAAGTGTGGCGAAGATCGGCCCGGTTGCTACGTGGATCGCCGCGAGGACAGCCGGTGCGTCGGCCAAGTAGAACATCGCTTGCAAGCCGAAATTGACGACGTTGATCGCGACGGCGGTGGCTGTCGTGATTGCGTAGATCCGGGAGAGTCTTCGCTGTTCGTGCCAGTCGGCGGGACCGCCGACCACACGATTGAGCAACACGCCTGTCAGGGGTCTGCGAATGAGCAGCGAGCCAATGCAAGCGATCATGGCAGCCACGGGGATAAGCGCCGGTGCAAGAAAAAAGTCGCGGGCATCTCCGGTGATCGCCGCCACGCCAGCGCATACGGCGGCTATCACAAGCCCGATGACAGCTTGCTTGAGCGGCTCGCGGCGCAGGAGCCGGTAGAGAAACAATCCAAGAGCCGTGGCCGTCGCCCAGGCCAGTGCAAGCCATAGCGAAGAGGCGTTATTGACCACGACGAAAACAACGGATGGCACGGCAGTCGCGAGCAGCCCGATGGCGCGGGAAAGCGGTGACTTCTGTTTAGACGACATCGAAGCGCGCCATCATGTCATGATCCTCATGTTCGAGATTGTGGCAGTGAAGGAGATACCTGCCGCGATAGCCGTCGAAGCGCATGATCACCGTCACGGACTGGTCGAACTCCAGCGCTGCGGTGTCTTTCCAGCCGCCCTCATGCGGCAAGGGCGGCTTTCCATCTCGTTCGAGCACCTGGAAATTGACGAGATGCACGTGCGGAGGATGGCAGATCGTCGGAAAGATCGTCTTCTGGCGAGAGAATTTCCAAATTTCGATATCTCCGTGCCGGGGAGCAGCATCGACACGCTCGGCGTCAAAGCGCTTACCGTTCACGGTCCAGTAAATCGGCGGAAACCGGAGAGCGAGGTAAGGCTTGGCGCCGAAGACGAACTCGCGGGTGCGCACGGCATCTTCCGGCCGCAAGCGTTCAATCCGGCTGAGAGTGCGGGGGATCTCGCTTCGATCTCTTACAGGCCCGCCGAACACGTCGAACCGCATGACCTCGCTGAGAGGGCCATTGCCGCGCAGGTTGCGCAGGACGATCGACTGCCCTTCCTGGCAGGCGGCGAAGTCGACGATCACTTCGGCGCGCTCGGCCATCGCCAGAGGCAGCGTGCGAAGTGTTACCGGGGCGTCGAGCAGCCCGCCGTCGGTTGCGATCTGTGTGAAGGGCAGATCGCCTTCTAGCGCCAGCTCCAGCGGCTCGGAATTGTCAGCGTTCAGGAAGCGTAGGCGGTATTTGCGTCGCTCGACCGCAAGACGCGGCCAGGGCGCGCCGTTGACCAGCATCATGCCGCCTCCGGCCCCCATATGGCCGTCATGCTCGTAGACTAACTCGCCGGAGCTGCTCAGACGGCGAGTGAAGATCATCACTGGAATGTCGTGGTCGCCGCGCGGCAGCGGCAGGCGACCGTCTTCATCGTCATCAATGATGTAGAAGCCGACCAGGCCCATGTACGTGTTGCGGCCGGCCCCGCCCATGCAATGGTCGTGATACCAGAGCGTCGCCGCTCGCTGGTCGTTCGGATAGATGTAGGTCCGCGTATTGCCGACGGTCGCCTGCAGCTTTGAAAGATCGGTGCCGGGTCCGCAGAGCGATGCCGCCAGTCCATCGAAGTTCTTCGGCAGGATGACGTCGGTCGGGAAACCGTCCGACTCGGAGGGCACACGGCCTCCATGGAGATGGACCACTGTGATCGTGTCGAGTTTGTTTGTGCAGCGGACGATTGTCGGGATGCCGCGCTTTGCGCGGATAGTGGGACCGGGAAAAATCCCGTTATAGGTCCAGGCGGTCGTTTCCAGTCCTGGAAGAATGGTGACCTTCGCCTCACGCTGCTCGATTTCATAGTGCGCGCCAGATGCATCAATCCGGCTCGGCGCCAGCACTGGCGGTATCGGCAGATCGCGGCGAAATCGAAGGCCGGGCGAGGCAAAGGTCGCACCGGTGCTGACGCATCCGCCCACGGTCGCCGCAGCACCGAGTACACTCAGGATGAGTGCGTCGCGGCGCGAGATGGCTGGATCGTGCGGGTGGATCATAAAGCGCCTCGTCTAGCGGCGCGATGCTCCTCGATTGGTTCTCGCTGCCGGCTTGTGCTGCAAGAGCTATCGCGGCAGACCACAATCCGTCCAATCGATGGTCGGTATAGCGTGGTATTTGTACAGAAAATATTGGGTAAGTTGCGGGCTATGCGCCTCCCAGGTGCAGTCCTTGGATGGTGGCCCGGACGTGCTGCACGGCGACATCAGCGTCGTGGCGAGCGTGCCAAGCGATATGAATGGGGAATTCCTCGAGCGGGATAGGCGGGGGAAAGATTGCGAAGTCTTCGCTGGAGTCGAGCGGGAGGCTCAGCGTCGGGATCACGCCGATGAAATCGGAACGTCGAACGAGCGGCGCTACCATCAGAAAACTCGGGACGACGAGCCCGATCCGGCGGTTACGGCCTAGCGCAACGAGCTTATCGTCGAGCGCCGCCCGAATTTCGCCTCGGCCGGACACGCTGACGTGCGGATAGGCAAGCCACTGGTCAAGGTCGAAGTTCTTCGCCGCCGGATGGCCCTCGCGCATGATGACTCGCCAATGCTCCCGCATCAGCTCCTCGCGCGTGATCGGCGGCGTCGCAGTGGGAAGGATGGAGATCGACAGGTCGATTGCGCCCTTGGAGAGAGCCTCAAGTGCGCCTGGTGCGCCGTGATAGGGCTGAAACACGAGATCGATCCCAGGGGCGCTTTGGGACAGCAACCCATGAAGCTGGTCCGCGACCCGGATTGCGAGATGATCCGCGGTTGAGATCCGAACGACCTTCTGGATGCTCTGCAGCGCCTCGGGCTGCAAATCGAGCAGTGCATGTGTGTCGGCAAGGAGATCCTTGAGGCGGCCGCGAAGCGCCTCGGCTACGGGTGTCAGGCGCATCGCGCCCTCCGATCTTTCGAGCAACGGGTCACCGAAAAGCTGGCGTAAGCGCCCGAGGCTAGCCGATGTCGCAGGCTGCGAGAGATTCAGCCGGATTGCGGCGCGCGAGACATGCGCTTCGTCCAGCAGGGCGTCGAGGATGACGAGGAGGTTAAGGTCGACCGAGCGCAGATTCATCCGTCCACTATAATCAAATCAGATCGCTTGGGGAGTCGGGCATCCGTTAAGGGGATATCGCAAGCATCAGTCGGAGCGACCATGATTGCTGGGGCAGATGGATTGCTGACAGCAATATTCGCCAGGCGAATGTCGGAACATAGCAAAAGCCGATTGGGAATGGCCCTCGCTGTTTGAGAGAAAAGGCTTGCTCGACCGCTCGAATTCTCTCGGCCGAAGCTGAATTCGCCGGAGAAGATAGAATGATCCAAGACGTCGTCGCGCCGATCACTACTAGCGCAGCGCAACTCGTTCAGTTGATTCGTTCAGGACAGATGTCGGCGACCGAAGCGGTCGAAGAAGCGATCGGCAGGGTGAAGGTGCGAAACGCCTCCCTCAACGCCGTCGTTCACTTCGATCCGCAAGCGGCGCTGGAGTCTGCGCGTGTCATCGAGGCACGCCTCCGTGTGGGCGACCCCGTCGGCTGCCTGGCCGGCGTGCCGACCATGACGACCGATTTGTTCAGCAGCTATCCTGGGTGGCCCGGCACGCTTGGCGGCATTCCGGCGATCCGGAATATCGGCACGAATTGTTCGCTCTATCCGAAGCGGATGGAAGCCGCCGGCGCGGTGCTGCTCGGATACACGAATTCCTCGCCGCTTGGCTTTACGTCGGTTTGTGATAACCGCGCATTCGGTCCGACCGCCAATCCCTTCGATCTGACGCGCAACAGCGGCGCGGCAGCAGGCGGCAGTGCCGCGGCAGTGGCCGGCGGGCTGGTGCCGATCGCCGGAGCTCTCGATGGCGGGGGATGGATCCGGACGGCGGCGGCATGGTGCGGCGTCTTCGGATTTCAGGCATCGCACGGCCGCATCGCTCGCATCACGCGCCCGAGTGCCTTCGAGGTGTCTCCTTTCGCCTATGACGGTGCGATCACACGTACCGTGGAGGACGCTGCGCTCGCGCTCAACGCGCTTGTTGGATATGAGCGCGAGGATCCCTTCAGTGTCGCCTCCGGTATCGACTGGACGCGCGCGCTCACCACTTCGATCAACGGCTCCCGGATCGGCTTCGCGCCAAGGCTGGGCGGCTTTCCCGTCGATCCCGGGATTTGCGAAGTCCTGACCGACGCTATTGCTGCGCTGGAAGCGCAGGGCGCGCGCGTTGTCCCTCTTGAGATCGAATTTTCCCATTCGCCTGACGAGATCAGCGCCGCCTGGCGGCGGATGGTGTCAATGCGCATGTCGGGCGCGATCAATGGCCTCAAAAGGCGCGGCATCGATCTCGCCAAGGACTTTCGAGATCAGATACCGGCGGATGTCTGGGCCTCGGTCGAGCAGGCCCAGTCGCTCGGCATTGCCGGCATGCAGCGAGACCAGCAGATCCGCACGGCGGTCTACGATGGGATCAACCGCGCCCTCGCGGAGGTCGATGTGATCGCCTGCCCGTCGGCAGGTGCGCCACCGGTGGCGAACGGTTCGCGCGGCGGCACGGGCGGCCCAACAGAAGTCGATGGTTTCAACGTCGATCCGGTTGTGGGTTGGTGCTTGGGCTTCCTTACGAACTTCTCGGGTCATCCCTCGGCTTCGCTACCGGCCGGCTTCGCCGACGGGCTGCCGGTCGGTCTGCAACTGATCGGCCAGAGGCATGGCGATTTCCCGCTCCTATCGATCTGCGCCGCATTCGAGGCGGCGCGGCCTTGGGCGGCCTCCTACGATCGATGCGACGCCAGGACCATCGGTGTTGCGTGAGAGCCCAAAGGCTCTGCGCCGTGTCTCCCGCGAGGTGCCTCGCCCCCCGTCGCCTCGCGGGAGACCTTTCGTCCGTCCAGTAGGAGTAGCGCCGTGAGGAACGCGAGCACCCGGATTTCCGGCCTTCGTCTTCGACTGAAACCGCTTTGCTACCATGCCTCGCGCATCCTGCTCGGCCTCCTGTTCGTGGCCAGCGGAGCAGACGGCTTCTACTTTCTCGCAACCGGCGAGAACTTCATTCATCCGCCGACGTCGCCGGCCGGCATGGCCTTTGAGGAGGCATTGCTGGCGACCGGCTTCATGTGGCCGCTTGTCAAGATCATGAACTTGATCGGCGGTGCGAGCCTGCTGCTCAGCTTTAAGCCAGCGTTCGGCTTGGCGATCATCATGCCGGCGATCACCGTGATCACCCTGTTTCACCTGGTCCTCAATCCCGCTGGCATCGCCATCGCGGCTGTCATGGACCTGACTGCGGCCACGCTCGCCTATGCCTACCGGCATCAATACGCGGCGATGCTCGCCTAGCGGCGGTCGTCATCCCGAGCATTTTCGACGCGCTGCGCATGAGGCGAGGCGCGCGCTACTTCAGGAAGGTCCTTGTGATGCAGAGACACCAATTTTCTGCAATGGCTGCTGCATGTCTGCTGCTCACCTCGGGTGAAGCCAGAGCCGATGACAAAGAGCCGCGCAGTGATGACCGGGCCTACAGCCTGAGCGTCGGTCCTGGCGCCGGCGTGATCCCGACCTTCCAAGGGGCGGACAAATCCAGGGTGATCCCCTTGCCGCTCATCGATGGGCGGTATGGTCGCTTCTTCATCGACACCTCGGAAGGGATCGGCGTCGACATTCTCCGTGACGACACATTTCGCGTTGGCGCCAGCCTCACTTATGTGCCGGGCTACGACAAAGACGATGTGCCAGCGGGCATCGAGGGGATCGCGGACACCGCTGGCGCGCGCGTATTCGGCAGCGCCCGGATCGACCGCTTCACCTTTTCGCTCGGGGCCACCCAGTCGATCGGCGGCGCCAAGGGGCTCGTCGCAGACGCAGCGCTTTCCTACTACCTGCCGGTGACGCCGAACTTCGCGCTCATCCCCTCCGTCGGCACGACGTGGGCGGATGGAAAATATATGGACAACTACTTCGGCATTAGCGCCGGAGAGGCGACTGCTTCAGGATTGCCGGCATTTAAAGCGAAGAGCGGGTTCAAAGATGCGTCGCTCTCGGTGACGGGAGTGTACCAGCTCTCTGATCGCTGGACGCTCACGGGGAACGTGAGCGCGAATATGCTGCTGGGCGATGCGCTGGACACGCCCCTCAACGAGGAAAAATGGAATCCGACCGGTTTCCTCGGCGTGGCGTATCGCTTCTAGCCAATCGGTTAGCCGCCGGATGGAACCCTCTCAGTGGGGGGTAGCCACGCGGCATTCTCTATTTGCTCTACAAATAAGAGATATACATTCCATCGATTAGACGGATGACGTGCGCCCGCGTAACTTAGACTTGCATACCGATTCACCCTTCGTTCGAGCGTTTGATGCCCATACCGGAGTCCATCGATATCCCGGCCCCGCCGAGGTCCCTGATCGCAAACCTGATGCTTGCCACGGCGTGGACGATCTTGGTCGGCGTCGCAGCACAGTGCGTTTTCGCCGCCCTGGTACCGCTTGAAGCGACGCAATACTGGGCGTGTCATGTGAGATTGGGAGTGGCGATAGGATGCCTGCTCGTGCTTCTCACACGGCTTGCTTTTCTGTCACGGGAGCATCGGACGGTTAGAGCGTGGCTGCTGGGTGCCTGCCTGCTTTACGCCCTCCAGATCGGTCTGGGATCAATCGTGAGGGCGCATGACGCGCCGCCCGCGCAACTGCTCCTCCTTTTCAACGATGGGCTGATCTTCGCGCTTGTAGTGGTCGCGCGCGCGAAGATCGCCCGCCAACCGGCTGTGCGCCGGATTCCAAGGTGACTCAATGAAGGTTTTGGTTATCGGCGGCGGGCTGGGCGGCCTATGCCTCGCCCAAGGACTGCGACAGGCCGGTCTGCATGTCTCCGTGTTCGAGCGGCAGGTCAGCCCTTCGGAGAATCTCGCCGGCTACGGAATTCATATTAACCGACATGGTCAACAGGCGCTCAAGGCCTGCCTCCCATCCGAGGGATGGTCGAGGTTCCGCGAACTCAGCACTAGTGCGGGGACCAAGTTGCACTTTCGCGATGAACAATTGCGTCGTCTCGCGACCCGTGATGAAGCAATCTTGTCGGGCCGGCCTGCCAGTGAAGTCGAACTGCGAGGCGTGGGTCGAATCGAGCTTCGAGAGATCCTGCTCGCGGGACTGATGGAGAGGAGCGACCCCGTCGTCCACTGGGGCAAGACCTTCACGCACTACGAACTTATCGCCGACAATCGCGTCCGCGCGCACTTCGACGACGGTAGCGCTGCGGAAGGCGACCTGCTGGTCGGTGCCGACGCGAGCCATTCGAAGGTCCGGCAGCAATATCTCCCCGATGTTCGTCGCCTTGAGTTGGGTATCCTGGCGATCGCGGGCCGGTATCTCCTCGACGACGTGCAAACAGCAGCGCTGCCTCCCGAATTGACCGACGGTTCCCTCAACAACGTCGTTCCTGCAGGTCCAGGATGGATGTTCGTTGCGGCCTGGCGCTCTCGTTCCGCCGACGTCGGGGGCAAACAGCAGGACGCCCAGAATTATGTGATGTGGGCTTATGTCACGCCGCGGTCCGAGCTGGTCGATGTTCCTCAGGACAGAGGCCCAGCGGCCTTGCAGAATTTTGTGCTGCAGCGGATCAAAGGCTGGTCCCCCGACCTCAGCAGGCTCGTGCGTGGCGCCGATCCGGAAACCGTAGCCCCTGTCCCGCTTCGGTCCATGCCGCACCTAGACGCGTGGGCGCCGAGCAACGTCACGCTGATCGGCGATGCCATCCACAACATGACACCTATGGCTGGGATTGGCGCCAACACCGCTCTTCGGGATGCGCGTGTCCTGCGTGACGCCCTGATTGATGCCGCGGCCGGCAGGCTTTCCATTGTCGATGCCGTCGGCCGCTATGAGTCCGAGATGCGAGTCTACGCGAATAGGGCGGTCGGGCTGTCGCGCAGGAATGCCGAGAACGCGAGTTCCGAGGCGGGCTTTCCTCGGCGTATGTTCCGGCTCGTTCTTCGGCTTGCCCAGGCCTTTCCCCCAGTCATGCGCGCGACGCTGGGCCGTAGCTCGAAGGAGCCCTGACGATCGGCGGTCTTTGCGCCCGATCGGACCGCGTAGAGGTTCCCAAAACTTGAGAGGGCTATGCCAGACCTATCGCTCGATCTGAGATATTTGCGATATGCGCTGGCGGCCTCGCAGCATCGTAGCTTCAGGCGCGCGGCTGCGTTCCTCAACGTCGCTCAATCGACGCTCACGCGCCGGATATTGCTGCTCGAGCACCGGGTCGGCTTTCGCATCTTCGACCGCAGCCCCTGCGGCGTTCGTCTCACGCGGGCGGGCCAACTTTTCCTAGAAGAAGCTTCGACCGGCATGCAACAGCTGGGACAAGCGGTCGAACTCGCAGCATCGGTCCACAAGGGCGAGCGGGGCGAGCTTCAGGCCGGCGTCCTCGTGCCCTTGGCGGCCGGGCGCCTGCACGTGGCGCTGAAGGAATTTCACCGGCGACATCCCGAGATTCGTGTGAGCCTGCACGAGGGCTCGTCGGACCAGAACCTTGCGCGGCTGACGACGGGGGAACTGGATGTTTCGTTCCTTCCCGGAAAGCCGAGGCTGTCGGGACACGCTTCGGCGCTGCTCTGGACCGAGAGCATCTATGTGGCCTTTCCGAGCGACCATCGGCTTGCCGAGTGCGACGAAGCGCATTGGCACGATCTCAAGGATGAGTTGTTCGTTGTGAGCCAGCAAGGCGTTGGCCCGGAAATCCGAGACTACCTCATCCGCAAGCTTTCCAGCCCTGGCTTCAGCCCTCAAATCGACGTCCACGACGTCAGTCGCGAAAGCCTGATGAATATCGTCGCGATGGGTTACGGGATCACGCTGGCCAGCGGGTCCAATCTTGGAAGCCCGCCCGGAATAGTCTTCAGGCCAATCGGCGGTGATCCGGAGCAGCTTGCCCTGACCGCTGTTTGGATGTCGCGGAATTCGAACCCCGCGCTTCAGCGTCTGCTTTTTCTCGTGAAGGAAGTGGCGTCCGGGCGTCTGCCGCAATTGGTCCGCAAGGAAGCGGGGAAAGTCGCGGTTTTCTTGCTTGGACTCCAGAGCCTCACCCAGTCTTGTCTCGGCGAGCCCGCGCGAATCCTCGGTCCGTTTGGATGAACCTCTGGACCATCGCCACGACAAGTTTCTCGGGCTCGGGAACGGTCCCACCTTCCTGCTGCGCGAGGATCTCCGCGTATTGCCGCAAGTCGCGATGAAGGGCCGCAGGCAATTCGATCGAGACCTTGACCGGCTTCTCGTCGGCCACGGGCCCCAGCTTCAACTTGGCCATGGGTCAGCCTCCATAGGGTTCGAGCACGATGTCGCGGGTGACGATGACGCGCACCGGGAATCCCGGGCGGATCGTCAGCGTCGGTGCGACATTGAGCTGCCGGCGAACGATCTGTTGACCGGCATCGTTGATCGTGTCCTGCCCGCCATTTCGGATCGCGCTAATCAGACGATCATCATCGTTGGTCGCCAGCTCCGCGCCGACGCTTAGCAAAGTCGAGAGTCCTGCCGCCTTTGCCAAGTCCCACCAGTGATAGTCGACGCCGTCCTGAAGGCCGGCGAACCCTTCGGCGTCCGCACCCGGCTGGCGCTCGAGAACGATGGAGCGGCCATTTGGAAAAATGAGCCGGTTCCAGACGAGCAACACGCGGCTTTGCCCAAACTGCACGTTGTTATCATACTGACCGATGACGCGTGTGCCTTGGGGTACGAGCAGGATGCGTCCGGTCGGGCTGTCGTAGATGTTTTCGGTGACCTGGGCGGTAATCTGGCCCGGCAAGTCGGATCTGATGCCGGTAATCAGCGCCGCCGAGATCACCGCGCCCGCCTGAAGGATGTTAGGTGACGCCGGAGCGGCGACGCGATCGGGCGCAACCGTCCGACGGTCTGCCGCTGCGTTCAGGAAGGCGTTCTGGCGGTCCTGTGCCGAAGGTGTCGTCGGTGGCGGCGCCAGCCCGAGGCTGGCCAGGTCGGTCGTCGGCGGCCCCGCCGGCGCTGCTCCCGCCGCAGCGGGTGCGCCCCGGCTTTCCGATCCGGAGAAGAGACGGCTGGTAAGCGCGGTCTCGATCTCCTGCAGCCTGCGCTGCTCCTCCGGGCTGATGCCTGGATTGGGGGTAGCGATGCCCGGTGCTGGCACGGGCCGGCCGCGGTCCTGTGCACCGACGATCGGTCGTCCGAGATCGCCAGGCAGTGGCGGCCCAAGGCGAGGCACGCCGCTGTAGTCACGCGGCAGCCCTGCGAGCCCGTCGGCGGTCGAGCGGTTCTCTGTCGAATAGAGTTCCTCGTTAGGGCGGCCGCCGTCGCGGGTCTGCAGAGCGTAGATCAGGGCGCCCCCGAGTCCGACGCTGGCGACCAGGCCGACGCCGGCGAGAACCTTTCGGGACAGCCGGGTCACGCGGGGCGGTTCTGCGCGTAGCCGCATTGGCGCGGTGCTGGCCGGCTCGCCGCTCAACGGCTTCGTGTCGTTGTCAGAGGCTTCTTCGCTGCGGGGTTCGTTGTCGCTCACGAGGCCGGCCTCCCGTCTGTGCGGGTGATACGGACGCGCCTCTGGCGATCGCCGGACCCGAAGCGCAGTTCCGCCGCGGCGAAGAGACGATCGACGATCATGTGGTGCCCGCGGACCCGAAAGTTCACCAGTTCGGACGTATTGCCCTCCGGTCCGACGACGAAGAGTGGCGGCATCTCGCCTTGGCCTATGCCGCGCGGGAATTCGATGAACACCTGTCGGCCGTCATCGAAGGCGCGCAGCGGCCGCCAGGGCGCGCGGTCGCCATCAATGGCGTATCGGAAATTGACGTTGGCGAGATCGACGCCACTCGCCACGGGTTGCGCGGCCTCTGCCTCGGCGTTCTGCCGGCGCAGCGCGATGAGCTGGTCCTGCGGATACTGCCAAGAGACCGAAGCCATATAGGTTCGCTCGGTAGAGCGAAGCTCCATATGATAGGTGCGCAGGTTGGTGTTGATGACGAGGTTTGTCATCAGCTCTGCGCGGGTGGGCTTCACGAGGATATGGATCTGGCGCGTCGCACCCGAACCGCTTTCGGTATCGCCGATGATCCAGCGGACGGTGTCGCCGGCGGCGACGGGGCCGGACCCGACGAGCTGTTCACCCGGCTGAAGGGCAATGTCGGTAATCTGACCAACGGCGGTGTAGACTTGATAGAGCGCGCCCTGCGTGAAGGGATAAACCTGCATGGAGTTGATGAAGCCGTCCCGTACTGGCTGGATACGCGCAGCGGCGTTGGCCTGGTTAACCCTCGCGGTGGGATCTGTGGGCTCGGGCGTGCGTCGGGAGGGCTCGACCCGTTGCAGCTGGCCGGGCAGCGGGAGCGGCCGCGGCAGCTCGACTACGGTGACGGGCGCTGGCGGTTCGACCGTCTGCACGGCGGGAGCCGCGTTATCGTAGGAGATCTCGGGCGGCGGGTTGGTGGTGGCGCAGCCAGCGAGCGCGGTCGTTGCCAGCAGGACCATCGGGACTGCGGCTCTGCGGAGAGCCGGGAATACGAGTGTGTGTGAAGCCGGATTTCCGGCTGTACGGAAAGACGGCTTCATTGCCCAAGCTCCCGAGACCAGTTGATGGCGTTGACGTAGATGCCGAGCGGGTTCGCCCTGAGCCGGTCGGCGTTGCGCGGGATCTGCAACACGATCGTCAGGATCGCGGTCCAGCGCGTGGTCTCGGCGAGCTGACCGTTCTCATAGCGGCGCTCGACCCAGGCGACGCGGAAGCTGTCGGGCGACGCTCGAATGACGCTGGAGACGTCGACGGCGATCTGCTGGCGGCCGACCTTGGTGAACGGGTCGTTTGACCTCGCATAGTCGTTCAGCGCCATCGCTCCGCGATCGGTCGTGAAATCATAGGCGCGCAGCCAATTCTGCCGAACGATAATGGCGTCGGCGGGTATCGAGCGGATCTGCTCGATGAAGCGCGCCAGGTGAAAGGCGATCTGCGGATCGGTCGGACGATAGTCGGCTTCGGCCGGCGCGACGGCCTGAGCCTGTCCAAGCCGATCGACCTGCACCACCCAAGGGACGATCGTTCCGCGTGCCGAATGTACGACGAGCGCGGTAGCGAACCCGGCTGACAGGATCAGCGAGCCGAAGGCCATCAGCCGCCAGTTCTTTGCCTGCACGCGCGATGCGCCGATGCGCTCGTCCCAGACCTGCGCGGCACGCTGATAGGGTGTCTCGGGCTCGGCGGCTTTGCCGTAGTGAGTGGAGGGTCGTTTGAACATTAGCGATCACCTTCGGAAAGATTGACGGAAGAGCCGCCGCCATGCGCGTCGCCGGAACGGACGGCATGGGCCGTGGCCTGGACGGCATGGGTCATGCGTTGCGAGCGGCGCATCCGCTGGGCCCAGGCCGGCGGCCCGCCAGCGTTCGCGGACCCGGGGGACGCAGCTCCGTCACCGGCGCCATCGCCACCGGCCGAGCCCATGGTGGATGAGCCGCCCGTCGCTTCGAATGCGGCCTTACCGCCGGCGTTGAAGCTGGAGCGCATGCTCTCGGCGGCACGCGAAGCGGCGCGACGGAGCGGTGAGACAGCAGCACTACCACCTGCGCGGGCGACTCCCCCGAGACCGGAAGCAACCCCGGCCGCACCAGATTGGCCGGCTGCGCCGAGGCTGTAAGCGGTAGAGGCGCCGCCTGCGACGGCTGCGCCGCCGCGAGCGGCCGCGGCCGCACCGCCGGCCAGAGCCACGCCACCGGATGCAGCGGCGCCGACGACGCCAGCGCCTGCCGCGACCATTCCGCCTGCGGCGAGGCCGGTTCCGACCGCGGCGCCGGCGCTGAGCTGGGGACCGCCGGAGACGATGCCGCTGGCGATGCCGGGGCCGAAAATGCCGAGCCCGAGTAGCGACAGCGCGGCGAGCACGATCGCCATGGCCTCGTCGATCGTCGGGTTCTGGCCGCCGAAGCCGGACGTGAACTCGGAGAAAAGTGTCGAACCGATGCCGATGATGACGGCGAGCACGAGAACCTTGATGCCGGACGAGATGACGTTGCCGAGCACGCGCTCCGCCATGAAGGCGGACTTGCCGAAGAGGCCGAAGGGGATCAGCACGAAACCGGCGAGCGTCGTCAGCTTGAATTCGATGAGCGTGACGAAGAGCTGGATGGCGAGGATGAAGAAGGCGAGCAGGACCAGCGCCCAGGCAAGGAACATGCAGGCGATCTGGATGAAGTTCTCGAAGAAACTCCAGTATCCCATCAGGCTGGAGATGGAATCGAGCAGCGGTCGGCCGGCGTCGAGGCCCGTCTGCGCAACTTTTCCGGGGCGCATGAGATCAGCGGTCGAGAAGCCGGTGCCACTCGCCTTCAGGCCGAGGCCGGCGAAGCTCTCGAAAACGATCCGGGCGAGGTTGTTCCAGTTGCCGATGATGTAGGCGAAGACGCCGACGAACAGGGTCTTCTTGACCAGCCGCGCCATGATGTCGTCGTCGGCGCCCCAGCTCCAGAACAGCGCCGCGAGCGTCACGTCGATGACGATCAGCGTCGTGGCGATGAAGGCGACTTCGCCGCTGAGCAGGCCGAACCCGCTGTCGATGTAGCGGGTGAAGACCTCGAGGAAGTGGTCGATGACGCCGGTGCCGCCCATGATGCTATCGCGCCTCGTCGAGTTGCGGAGTGTTCGGTGCGGAGGGTGTCGCGGTCGGCGCTTCGGTCCGCTGCGACTGAGGTGTGAGGCCATCGCGCGGTGGGGGTGGCATGTCCGGCAACCGCTCGGCGGGACGGGCGCCGGGCGCGAGGAAGCGCTGGCGGTTTTCCGCCCAGGCACGGCGGCATTCCGGATCGCGCGGTCCCTCTTCGCCGAGCGCCTGGCAGCGGATTAAGGCGTCCCGCAGGGGATTGGCCGGCGCCTCCGCGGCGCGGCCGGACCGCCAGGTCTCGGGCGCCTCCTCTTTCCGGGTCATCTCGATCGCGGTCGCGGTGACCGCGACAGCGACGAACACCACGGCGCCGAGTCGGGCGAGCATCTTCCCGTCCATCGCCGTGCCCTCAGTTGCCGTTCGGGAACATGCGGGCATTGCCGGGTTGGTAGCCGCTGCCCGGTGTGAGGAAGCGGCGGCGCTGCTCGCGACCCTGCTCGGCAGCGGCAGCGCGCTCGGCCTCCGATAGGCTCTGGGCGCGGCCGTTGGCAGCGACAACGGCGGTGAGGTCGGCGAGCTGCTGCGCCTGGAGCGCCAGGAGCTGATTGCCGGCCTGCGTTGCCTGCAACGCGCCCGTCGCGCCCTGGCTCTGGCCGACCAGCGCCGACATCTCGCTGCGGTTGGTGTCGATGTTGCCGACGACGCCGGCCTGCACGCGCAGGGCGTCCTGCAAGCCGCCGACGGTGTTCTGCCAGCGCTCGCGCGCCTGCGTGACGAGCGCCTGATCGGAGGCGGACATCGAGGCGTTGCCGTAGGTTGTCTGGAACGCACGGTCGATCTGCTGGACGTTGAGGGCGATGCCCTGCGCCTGTTGCAGAAGCTGCTGCGTGCGCTGGACGGACTGCTGAAGTTGCTGGAGCGAGGAGTACGGCAAGCTCGCCAGGTTGCGGGCCTGATTGATCAGCATGGTCGCTTCATTCTGAAGCTGGGTGATCTGCTGATTGACCTGCTGGAGCGTGCGCGCCGCCGTCAGCACGTTCTGCGCATAGTTGGTCGGGTCGTAGACGATCCACTGCGCGGCCGCGGGCGGCGCGAGGATCGGCGACAGCGCGAGCGGCGCGGCAAGGAGTGCGGCGGTCATGCGCAGCGCGCGCGAGCGGGAACGAACGGAACGGGTCATGGGCGTGCCTCCAGATCGGTTTGAGGGGTGACGTTGGTGAGGTTGGCGATGAGGTCGGCGGCCCAGGCGAGCCGATTTTCGGCAAGCCACTCGGCGAGAAAGCCATCGGTGCCGCTGCGGGCGTGAACCTCAGCGATCAGGGCCTGATGCTGCTTCGAAGAGGCGGCGCAGAGCGCGAGCGCCACGTCCGAAAGGCCCAGCTCGAACAGCCGGTTTCCCCTGCGGCTCTGGCAGTAATAGTCGCGCTTAGGCATCGCCCGCGCGAGGATTTCGATCTGGCGATCGTTCAGGCCGAAGCGGCGATAGATGGCGGTTATTTGCGGCTCGATCGCGCGTTCGTTGGGGAGCAGGATGCGCGTCTGGCAGCTCTCGATGATGGCCGGCGCGATCGCCGAGCCGTCGATGTCGGACAGCGACTGAGTGGCGAAGATGACGCTGGCGTTCTTCTTGCGCAGCGTCTTCAGCCATTCGCGGAGCTGCCCGGCGAAACCTTCGTCATCAAGTGCGAGCCAGCCTTCATCGACGATCAACAGCGTCGGCCGTCCGTCGAGACGGTCCTCGATGCGATGAAAGAGATAGGCGAGAACGGCGGCGGCAGCGCCGGTGCCGATCAGTCCCTCGGTCTCGAAGACCTGAACATTTGCCTCGCCCAGATGCTCGGCCTCGGCATCGAGCAGCCGGCCATAGGGGCCGCCGACACAATAAGGTCGCAGCGCCTGTTTCAGGTCGTTGGATTGAAGGAGAACGGACAGGCCCGTCAGGGTCCGTTCGCTGACGGGCGCGGAGGCCAGCGACGACAGCGCCGACCAGAGGTGCTCCTTAACCTCGGGCGTGACCGGTACGCTCTCGCGGCCCAGGATCGCGATCAGCCAGTCGGAAGCCCAGGCGCGCTCGGCGACGTCATCGATGCGGGCCAGCGGCTGGAGCGACACGCTGTCGTCGGCGCCTTCGGTCAGTCCGCCGCCGAGATCATGCCAGTCGCCCCGCATCGCGAGGGCTGCGGCCCGGATTGAACCGCCGAAGTCGAAGGCGAAGACCTGCGACTGCGGATAGCGCCGGAATTGCAGCGCCATCAGCGCCAGCAGCACCGACTTGCCGGCGCCGGTTGGGCCGACGATCAGCGTATGGCCGACATCGCCGACATGGATGGAAAGCCGGAACGGGGTCGAGCCTTCGGTCTTACCGAACAGCAGTGGGGGTGCTGCAAGGTGCTCGTCCCGTTCCGGTCCCGCCCACACCGCTGACAGCGGGATCATGTGGGCGAGATTCAGTGTCGAGATCGGCGGTTGGCGAACATTGGCGTAGACATGGCCGGGCAGCGACCCGAGCCAGGCGTCTACGGCGTTAATGGTCTCGGGCATCGCCGTGAAGTCGCGGCCCTGGATGACCTTCTCGACGAGGCGAAGCTTTTCGGCGGCGATGCGGGGATCGTCGTCCCAAACTGCAATCGTCGCCGTCACATAGGCCTGACCGGCGTAGTCGGCGCCCAGCTCCTGCAGCGCCATGTCGGCGTCGGCAGCCTTGTTAGCCGCGTCGGTGTCGACCAGGGCTGAAGCCTCGTTGGTCATCACCTCCTTGAGGATGGCCGCGATCGACTTGCGCTTAGCGAACCATTGCCGCCGGATCTTGGTCAGCAGCTTGGTGGCGTCGGTCTTGTCGAGCAGCACGGCCCGTGTCGACCAGCGATAGGGAAAGGCCAGCCGGTTCAGCTCGTCGAGGATGCCGGGCGTGGTCGCGGTCGGGAAGCCGACAATGGTGAGGATGCGCAGATGCGTATCGCCGAGGCGAGGCTCGAGGCCGCCGGTGAGCGGCTGATCGGCAAGAAGCGCATCGAGGTACATCGGCGTCTCGGGGACTCGGACGCGATGCCTCTTGGTCGAAACCGTCGAGTGCAGGTAGGTGAGCGTCTCTCCGTCATCGAGCCAGGCGCATTCGGGCATGAAGGCGTCGATGAGCTGGAGGATGCGATCAGTGCGATCGGCGAATCCGCGCAGGATCTCATGCGCATCGACGCCGGCGTGGTCGCGGCCCTCGTAGAGCCAGGTCTCGGCGCGCGCCGCATCCTCGGCCGGCGGCAGATAGAGGAAGGTCAGGAAGTAGCTGGACTCGAAATGCGCCCCGGCTTCCTCGAAGTCGGCCTTGCGTTCGGCGTCGACGAGGCCGGAGGCACTGTCGGCGAACATGCTGGCGGGATAGGTGGCGGCGCCATGGCGCTGCGCCTCGACGAAGATCGCCCAGCCTGAGCCGAGGCGACGGAAGGCGTTGTTGAGCCGGCCGGCGACTGCGACCAGCTCGGCCGGTACTGCACTGTCGAGATCTGGGCCACGAAAGCGCGCGGTGCGCTGCAGGCTGCCGTCCTTGTTCAGGACGATGCCTTCCCCGACCAAGGCGACCCAAGGGAGGTAGTCGGCGAGCCGGGTGTTGCGGTTGCGATATTCGGCGAGGTTCATCATCGGCGTCGCTCCTCAAACCGACAGGTGGCCGGGAATGCGCAGATGCTTGCGCACGACGTCGACGAACTGCGGATCGCGCTTGGCCGCCCAGACAGCCGCGAAATGCCCGACGGCCCAAAGGCCGAGACCGACCAGCCAGAGGCGCAGGCCAAGGCCGAGCGCGGCGGCCAGCGTGCCGTTAAGAATGGCGAGCGAGCGCGGGGCGCCGCCGAGCAGGATGTGCTCGGTTAGCGCGCGGTGGACTGGGACCGAGAAGCCCGGCAGCTCGCCGCCATGGTCCGCACCATCGGCCATCAGACGAGCGCTCCGCCGCCGAACGAGAAGAACGACAGGAAGAAGCTGGACGCGGCGAAGGCGATCGAAAGACCGAAGACGATCTGGATCAGCTTGCGCGCGCCGCCCGACGTGTCGCCAAAGGCGAGTGTCAGGCCGGTGATGATGATGATCATCACCGCGATGATCTTGGCGACCGGCCCCTCGATGGATTCGAGGATGGATTGCAGCGGAGCTTCCCAGGGCATCGACGAACCGGACGCGTGAGCGGCGGGCGCGAGCGCCAGCGTGAGGAAGGTGACGGACACGGCCGTTGCGATGTGGCGGCGGATGCGCAGGGCATGCTTGATCATGACGGGTCTCCTGTGAGGGGCTGGATTGCGGGAGTGACGCGGTAGTCGCCGTCGGGGCCGAGGCCCTCGATGCGGGCGAGTTCGGCCAGGCGGCGCGATGCGCCGCGGCCCGAGAGAACGGCGACGTAATCGATCGTCTCGGCGATCAGCGCGCGCGGGACGGTGACGACGGCTTCTTGGATGAGCTGCTCCATGCGGCGCAGCGCGCCGATCGCGGTCCCCGCATGGATGGTTCCGACGCCGCCGGGATGGCCGGTGCCCCAGGCCTTCAGCAGATCGAGAGCCTCGGCGCCGCGCACTTCGCCGATCGGGATGCGGTCGGGGCGCAGGCGAAGCGAGGAGCGAACAAGATCGGAGAGCGAGGCGACGCCGTCCTTGGTCCGCATGGCGACCAGATTGGGCGCCGCGCACTGCAGCTCGCGGGTGTCTTCTATCAGGACGACGCGGTCCGAGGTCTTGGACACTTCGGCCAGCAATGCGTTGGTGAGAGTTGTCTTGCCTGTGGAGGTGCCGCCGGCGACGAGGATGTTGCGTCGGTCGGCGACGGCCTGGCGCAACGTCTCGGCCTGGCCCGCGGCCATGATCCCAGCGGCGACATAATCGTCGAGCGTGAAGACAGCGACGGCGGGTTTGCGGATCGCAAAGGCCGGCGCTGAGACGACGGGAGGCAGCAGCCCCTCGAACCGCTCTCCCGTCTCGGGCAACTCGGCCGAAACCCGCGGGGCGCCGGGATGCACTTCAGCGCCGACGTGGTGGGCGACCAGGCGGATGATACGCTCGCCATCGGATGGCGACAGCAGTTCGCCCGTGTCAGAAAGCCCCTCGGAAAGCCGGTCGACCCAGAGCCGGCCATCGGGGTTGAGCATCACCTCGACGATCGCGGGGTCTTCCAGATACCGGGCGATGGCGGGGCCGAGGGCGGTGCGCAGCATGCGCGCGCCGCGAAGAATCGCCTCCGATTTCTGGTGATTGGCCGCCACGTCGTCCCCGTTCTCTTGCGGGTCCGCGATGCGCGGCCCTGGATCGGGGACGAGTAGAAGAGTCAGAAATCATGGCCTGACAACAACCGTTATGTGGTCGTCGTACTCTGGCGTACAAAGACAGGCGAACGGCGGAACGATGAGTTACTTGCCGCCCGAGCCGGACATCCTACCGGCCTGGGCGGGAGGACTATTCCGAGTCGCGGGTGATCGCGGAGGGCATGCCTCAGATCTTCATCGTCTCTGCAAGGAAGTCGACAAACGCGCGTGAAGCTGGCTTTGATGCACGACCGGCGGGGAGAACGGCGTGGACATCGACCATTCCCATTTCCCAATCGGCCAGAACGCGGACGAGGCTGCCGTGCTGCAGTTCCGGAGAGCATCCCCAGGTCGATGTCGACGCGATCCCGAGGCCAGCCACGGCGGCGGTGATGGCTGCTTCATTGACCGAGATGTTGAGAGAGGCGTCGAGACGAACGGAAACAGACTTCCCATGCGAGCGGAAGACCCAGCCATCCGGCCGCATGCCCGAGGGGCCGAGGATGACCGAATGTGAAGAGAGATCGGCTGGCTTTCTGGGCGCGCCCGCTCGCTCAAGATAGGTGGGAGACGCCACTAGCATCCGCGGAGAAGTCCCGAGCTTTCTGGCCATCATGCCGGAATCTTCAAGGACGCCAAATCGGAGAGCAACGTCGACGGCCTCGTTGATAAGATCTTGGCGGCGATCAACAAGCACGAGATCTATTCGTAGCGCTGGATGGGTCCGCATAAACGCGGGTAGCCGCGGAATGAGTTCGCGCATCGCGAAGCTGGTGGTCGCTCCCACGCGCAGCACACCTCGAAGCTCGCCGTTTCCGCGTATCTCGTGCTCAGCTTCCTCGAGGACCGTCAGTACAGGTTCCACACGAGCCAGATATTGAGCTCCCGCCTCCGTGAGAGTCACGGCGCGGGTCGAGCGGGTCAGCAGCGTAACCCCGACCTCCTTTTCCAGCGTCGCAATGATGCGGGAGACGGAGGGTTGCGACAGGCCCACTTCGCGCGCCGCGGCGCCGAAGCTCCCGGTACGAGCGACGCGGCCGAGGAGATATAGCGCGCCCAGCCTATCAGTCATTCGAAATCCGGATTTCATCTAGTTGTCTGAGCAGGCTACCCAACGAAATCCAAATGATCAATCATCCGGCGCACGATCTGCAAGTTTTAGTCAATAGATGGAGATATCGTTGGAAGCGCAGTCCCTAATTTTCGCAGGTATTCTCATCTGGGTTTCGGTCCTTGTGCAGCATGTGAACAACATGAAGACGCGGGGCGCGCAGTTTCTGATGAGCGATCGGTCGTCTCCTCTTTCCGAGGACGGGCTGACTGGTCGAGCCACACGCGCGTTGCGTAACAACATCGAGTCCGTCGCGATGTACGTGCCGATCGCCGCGGTCGCGGTCGCCATGCAGGTGTCGACGCCCGTCACCTATTGGTCGGCGCTCACCTGGATCGTCGTCCGGACGACCTTCAGTCTCGGCTATTGGCTCAAGATCAATATGCTGCGCTCGCTCTCATGGTTGGTGGGCATGATCGCCATCGCCGCGTTCGCAGTGTCGCTGCTTCAGCAGGCCGCCGCCTGAACTGACGCGGCCCGATTTTCCATCCCCCATAACCACCATCGATCACGGAGAGCGTGTGATGCCGAAGATTCTCGTCCTATACTATTCCAGCTACGGGCACATCGAGCAGATGGCCGAGTCCGTTGCTGAAGGCGCGCGCGAAGGCGGTGCCGAGGCAATCGTCAAGCGGGTGCCGGAGATCGTGCCAATCGACGTGGCCACAGCTCACGGCTTCAAGCTCGATCAGGCGGCTCCGGTCGCCGTGCCGGACGAACTGGCCGATTATGATGGGATCGTCTTCGGGATTCCGACGAGATTCGGAGGGATGGCCGCGCAGATGCGGAACTTCCTCGATCAGACCGGGGGCCTTTGGCATACCGGAAAGCTGATCGGAAAGGTCGCTTCGATCTTCACCTCATCGGCGACGCTTCACGGCGGTCAGGAGGCGACGATCTTGACGAGCATTCCCACGCTCCTTCACCACGGTATGATCTTCGTCGGCCTGCCTTACAGCAACACGGACTTGATGCAGCTTGACGAGGTGAGCGGCGGAACGCCCTACGGCGCCAGCACGCTGTCCGGGACCGACAACAAACGCCAACCGAGCGCTCGCGAGCTCGGTCTCGCCAGAGCGCAAGGCAAGTTCGTGGCGGACGTCGCGCGTCGGCAAAGCGCGGCATGATATTCGGCCCGGCGCGACGGCCAGCGCGTAGGCGCCATCAACGCCGGGCATTCGACCAATCGCCGCCTCATCTACACACGGCGGCGCTGGCAGATATCATAGTGCTGCGCCCATGGACGCACGCGCTCGAAGGCCGCACAAGTTCCCATCAGTCTCGCGTCGTCCAGACGTCGGCCGATGAGTTGCAGGCCGACAGGCAGTCCACCAACGAGGCCAGCGGGAAGTGATGCCGCCGGATTGCCTGTGAGATTGGTGAGGTAAGTTAGGCACCAGCCGATCAGCGGATCGACTTCGACCTCGTCGATACGGTCAGGGCCCAAGGTCTCGCCGTGCGGTCCATTTTCCACGGGCAAACAGGCAACGGTCGGGCAAGCGATGATATCGACGCTCAGGAGCGCCCGCTGCAATCCGTCGAACGCCGCAGTGCGCGTAAGCTGATCTTGGCGGAGGTCGAGCTCCGTCAGCGCATTGGCGCGATCGATCCACATCCAAATCTGCTCGGGGAGCTCGGCCCCGTGATCGCGGGCGAGATCCAGTCCGTTGCGCTTGAAGCGCTCGATCGCACCGGCCATTCGCATGCCGACGAGGCGGCACCAAAGCTCTGTGAGGGCTCGATGGGACGGAAGTTGCACTTCGATCGGAACGATCTCCGCCCCGAGCGTAGCGAGCGCGCTTGCCGCATCATGGACATGCTCGGCGATCTCGCGGTTGACTGGATAGATACCCAGGTCAGGCGTGAAGCCGATCCTGACGCCTGCCATTGAGCGAGATTTCGCGCCCGGCAAATCGATGTCGGCGGGCAGGCTGAACAACTCAGCCGGATCGAAGGCCATGAGCGTCTGCAAGGCGAGAGCGCCGTCCTCGACGGTGCGGGTGATCGCGCCGGTATAGGCGAAATTGGTGAGTTCAAAAGCGTTCTGCTGGGCCGCCGCGCTCGGGACTCGGCCGTACGACGGTTGGAAGCCGAAGGTATTGCACCAGGCTGAAGGAATCCTGATCGAGCCCCCACCGTCGGTGGCTCCACCGATCGGCACCATTCCATCGGCCACTGCGGCCGCGCTGCCCCCGGACGATCCCCCGCTGTTGCGGGCGGGATCAAACGGATTACGCGTCGGGCCGTGCACGGGGTTGTCGCAGGTGCCGCGGAAGCCGAAAACCGGGCTGTTGGTCGCACCGACCACGATCGCGCCGGCCTGCTCCATCTTCGTCGGGAAATAGGACGCCGACTTTTGCGGCAGAGCCTGGAGGGCGCGGATGCCGCCGAGGGTCGAGGGCCAGCCGGGATAGCTGTTGAAGAGATCCTTCATCGCGACAGGTACGCCGGCGAGAGGTCCGACGTCTTCACCCCTGGCGATGCGTTCCTCAAGGCGTTTGGCGGCGGCCAGGGCACCTTCGGGATCGACGTGGACAAAGGCGTTGAGGGAGGGGTTGCGTGTCTCGATGCGATCAAGCGCCGCGCGGACGCTTTCTGTCGGGGAGAGATCCTTGGCGCGCACACGTCGCCCAATCTCTGATGCACTTAATGTTTCGAGCGTATCCGGCATGGGTAGTCCTCATGGATAGAGGTTGATCTCAGGGTGGCATGGCTGTCGCGGTGTATGAGGTATGGTAATGTACAGTACCATACGTATTTGAGCGAACTGCTCTTGGTCAAGAGGTGCTCCGATGCATGTCGGTCGCAGAAAGGGCTTAGACCACGGCGTCAGTCAGTGCTCGGCGGCCCGTCGATCTCTTCGGATATTTCTTGGCGGAGCTTGGGTCCGTTCGCGAGCCTGCGGCCAAGCGCCGTGACGAACGCCTCGTAGCGTTCGCCGGCTTTCGCGCGCGCTGCCTGGGCGGCAGGTTCCGGCAGCGCCGGAGTTGTGCTGAGCCAGAAGCGCACGAAGATAGCCAGTGTCTCGACCGCGATCCCGAGGTCGCGCTCCATCCGGCTAAGGCGTCGATCGACCTGGTCGAGACGTTTCGTGATTGCCGCTTCCTGCCGTTCGGCGGCATCCGGCGAAAGGAAGGAGGCGATGCCGGCTTCCGCGATCAACGACAGTGAGTGCCCGCCTCGGGCGGCATGAGCGGCAAGTGCCCGCATGACGTCAGGTTCGAGATAGACTGAGAGCCGTTGCTTCTTGGGCGCTTTCGCCATCCCTGCCTCCCTAGAGCTCAATGCCATCGCCCGGATCGAGCGAGGCTTGGCGGGCGACCTGGCGCATGGTCTGGTTCATCCGGCTGAGGCGCGCGGAATCCTCATCGGCGTCATCTCGAGGATCGATCTCGAACTCGTTTTCGATCGGCGCCTTTCGCTCGGCCGGCGTCCCTCGACTGAGTTCAGGCTGGTGCCGGCGCTCGGAGTCCGTGGTGTCCTCCTCTTCGGAAACGGGATCTCCGTTCGTCGCCGTCGACAAGGTCGGCCTGGCTGGAAGGGGCAGCGTGCTCCAGTCGTCAGGTCGGGCCGTGGTCGGCTTGGCGGCGTTCGGCGGCATCAGGATGCGCTCCTGGAACCGGCGATCTTCATAGTATCGCGCCTTCTTCGCGCGGATCGGCGGCGTCCCGGCTACCATGACGATCTCATCCGTTGGAGGAAGCTGCATGATCTCGCCGGGTGTCATAAGCTGCCGCGCCGTCTCCGAGCGCGACACCATCATGTGGCCCAGCCAGGGCGACAGGCGATGTCCGGCGTAGTTCTTCATGGCTCGCATCTCGGTCGCTGTGCCGAGGGCGTCGGACACACGCTTGGCCGTGCGCTCGTCATTGGTGGCGAAGCTGACGCGCACATGGCAGTTGTCGAGGATCGAGTTGTTCGGTCCGTAGGCCTTCTCGATCTGGTTCAGCGACTGCGCGATGAGGAACGCTTTCAGCCCATACCCGGCCATGAAGGCGAGAGCGCTTTCGAAGAAGTCGAGACGGCCAAGCGCCGGAAATTCATCAAGCATAAGGAGCAAGCGGTGGCGATTGCCCCTCGCCTGCAGATCCTCAGTTAACCGTCGCCCGACCTGATTGAGGATCAGACGGATGAGCGGCTTGGTGCGGTTGATGTCTGAGGGTGGGACGACGAGGTAGAGAGTCGTCGGATGCTTGCCTCCGACAATGTCGGCGATCCGCCAGTCGCAGCGCCTTGTGACCTCGGCGACGACGGGATCGCGATAGAGACCTAGGAACGACATGGCGGTCGAAAGCACCCCCGACCGTTCGTTGTCGGATTTGTTCAGTAGCTCGCGGGCGGCGCTCGCGATCACGGGATGCGGGCCCGCCTCGCCCAGGTGAGCTGTCTTCATCATTGCAGCGAGCGTCGATTCGATCGGCCGCTTCGGATCGGAGAGGAAGGCGGCGACGCCGGCCAGGGTCTTGTCGGCCTCGGCGTAGAGGACGTGCAGGATCGCGCCGACCAGCAGCGCGTGACTGGTCTTTTCCCAGTGGTTCCTCTTCTCCAGCGAGCCTTCCGGGTCGACCAGGATGTCGGCGATGTTCTGAACGTCGCGGACCTCCCACTCGCCGCGGCGCACCTCGAGCAGCGGATTGTAAGCGGCCGACTTCGCATTTGTCGGATCGAAGAGGAGCACGCGGCCATGGCGAGCGCGATAGCCGGCTGTGAGCGTCCAGTTCTCGCCCTTGATGTCGTGAACGATCGCGGAGCCTGGCCAGGTCAGGAGCGACGGAACGACGAGGCCGACACCTTTGCCTGATCGCGTCGGGGCAAAGCAGAGCACATGCTCGGGTCCGTCGTGTCGCAGATAGTCTCGATCGAACTTGCCGAGGACGACGCCATCGGCGCCGAGCAGGCCGGCCGAACGAACCTCGTCAGCCCCCGCCCATCGCGCAGAGCCGAATGTCTCCGCGTTGTTGGCTTCCCGCGCTCGCCAGACCGACATGCCGATCGCAACCGCAATCGAAATGAAGCCACCCGACGCTGCGATATAGGCGCCCTCGACGAAGATCGGCGGGGCGTAGGCGTCATAGGCATACCACCACCAAAAGAACGCCGGCGGATAGTAGATCGGCCATCCGGCGATCTCGAACCACGGCATGCCGAGCTGAGGTTGGAAGCCGAGCCGGTAGGCCGTCCACTCCGTCGCGCCCCAAGTGGTCATCAGCACGATCAGGAAGACCGTGAGGATTTGCCCCCAGAGAATTTTGGTCGCCGACATGGCGCCCTCCTTTCTTGATTGAACTACATGCCCAGACCGCGATTGCGGCCGAAGCTCCAGTCGACGCCGCCCGCGCCACGCGAGACGCCGGAGACATGCTGACCGAGCTGTCGCTCGAGCGACTGCGACCAGGGCACGAGCTGGAATCCCAGTCCGTCGTCGATCATGGCGAAGCGGCCGGACGCGAGTGCGAAGCGCTGGCGATAGGTGCCCGCCACATACTCGCCCGTTCCGGCTTTGGAGAATTGGCGACCGGTCTCGGCAGCGAGCTTTTCTCCGAGAGCCTCCACCTCGCGCTGTCTGAGCGTGTCGATCAGGCCGGGCGAGAAGCTGACACCGCGCGCTTGCCGCTCGCCGAGACCCTGGCCCACAAGATGCTCGGCGCGCTTGTCCAACGCCTCGCGCACTTCTGCGCCGAACCCGGCGCTACCTAGGGCCAGCGGATTTCTGGCGATCGCCTGTCTGTCGAGCCAAGTGGCGCCGGTGGCATGAATCTGTCGCTCGATGTCGAGATCTGAGCGGACGGCGAGCGCGACGCGATGATGCCCCTGTGCATCGTTGAACTTGCGCAGCTCCACGATCGAGCCCGGCGCACTATCGCCGGCAGCGTCGAGATCGGGCAGCTTGATGTGGTGGGTGCGCCCGTCGGTGCCGTCGACCACGGCGTAGGCGGTGCCCTTCAGCTCGTCGTCGAGACCGCGATCGACCAGTCGGCCGACGACAGGATCGGTGATGCTCTCGCCGGCTAGCACATAGCTGGCGGCGCCGCGCTCGATACCGCGTTCCGTCAGGCCGCGATGAATGCGCTTGATGATGTCTCCACGTTCGCCGAGCTCGCGCAGCGTAGCCTCGGCATTCTCGGACACGACCCATTGGCCGGGGCCGACCTGATCAGCGAGACCGAGCGTCTCGAGCTTCCGCAGCCGGCCGACTTTCATCGCGTGGAATTCGTCCGGCTGGCGGTCGGGGTGCGGGGCAAGATCGACGACGCCGGTGCGATAGGCATCGCGGGCAAGCTGGCGGTCGAGGTTGGTCCAGCGCTCAGCCTCGATCTGGCGTTCGAGGTTTCGGCGGATCTCGTGATCGGTGCGCGGCCCGAGCTCCTGGGTGACTAGATCCTGCGCGCGGGCGCGCATGCCTTCCTTGATGTAGTCGCGGGAGATGACGAGGTCCTGGCCATCATCGGTGCGTCCGCGCAGGATGATATGGACGTGGGGATTGTCGGTGTTCCAGTGATCGACGCCGACCCAGTCGAGCTTGGTGCCGAGGTCCTTCTCCATCTGCCCCATCAGGTCGCGGGCATAGGTCTTGAGGTCGGACATCTCCGTCGCGTCCTCGGGTGAGACGATGAACCGGAAATGATGCCGGTCGTCCTGGGTTCGCTCGGCGAACGCCTTCGGATCGGCATCGTCGGTCTCGGGACCGAATAGCCGTGCATTCTCTCCATCGCGCGTCACGCCCTCGCGCTTGAGGTAGCTGAGGTGCGCGCTGAGCGGCGCGGCCCGAGCGCCATGGCGGACGACGCGAGTCTTGATGACCGTGTTGCGCGATCGGCTCGTGAGCAGCCGGTTGGCCTGGACGGTCGCGCGCTGGCCGCGCCCGAAGCGCGACCGGTTGCCCGAGCTGATCTTGCCGGAGCGCGAGACGCTGCCGCCGGCGCGCTGCGCGGCCGCCAACGCCTGCGCGATGAAGGGCCGCGCCTGCTGCGCCCGGGTCGAGCGGATGCGGCCTGGCCGGATGCGGAAATCGTCTTCGCCGCTCATGGCCGAAGTCCCGCACATCGCGCGATCGCGCGGATATCCTTGGCGAAATGACTGATGCGCAGGCTGCTCCCATCGAGCGCACCGCGCGCCAGTGCCCCATAAGTCTCTGAAAAAACACGACCGCACCAAGCCGCACATCGCCGGCTTTTATCTCGCCATCGTGCGGTTGTGCTGTCGGCTTCTCCTCTCCAGACCGCCCTTAGTCCGCCAGAACACGCCACAATGCGAAGGGGTGCGAACGCGGTCATCGCGGGCCACCGGAGACGCTGCGGGCAACGAAAAGGCCATCGGTGCGCGAAGCCACCGCACCTTGACTGCGCTCCGGGGCCGCCGCCGTGGTGGCGTCTGACTCGCCCTCAGAATGCAACGGCACGGCAGGCCCACTGCCAGCCGACTGCACGACGAAGAGCGGCGCTCGCGTCCAAGCGAGCGGATCAGCGGCCGCCACCGTGACGGGGCTGGTGAGTTCACCGCCACCGACCAGAGGCGCGAGCGTCGCGACATAGGCACGCGTTTCGGCAGGCAATGGGCGGCCAGCGAGATACTCTTCGTAGCGGCCCGGACCGGCGTTGTAGGCCGCCAGGAAGCCGGGCGATCCATAGCGATCGTGCATCTCGCGCAGATACGCAGCGCCCGCCAGGATGTTGTCGCGCGGATCGTAGGGATTGCTGCCGAGCCGGTGGCGGATGCGCAAGTCAGCCCAAGTGGCGGGCATGACCTGCATCAGGCCCATCGCGCCGGCCGACGAGATGGCGCGCACATCGCCAGCGCTTTCGACGCGCATCACGGCGCGGATCCAAGCCTCGGGAACGCCGAACCGCTGCGCCGCCTCGGCGATAAAGGCGCCATAGGGATCGCTGCGTGGCGGCCGCTCGACCTGCGTCTGCTGGGCGTGGGCAGTGCTCACGGCCGGCGCAGCGAGGACCAGGCCGGCAAGGAGAAGGAGGGCTGCACGTCGGAGGGTGATCCTCCCTCCGACGACAGACTGATGGCGCGCGATGGTCACCGTTCAGTCCCGCTCGCCGCGCTTCGGCGGGCGATTCCAATGCAGACCCCAGGCGGATTTGTCGTCCGCAGACTGGAACAGATTGGCGCGGATCGGATGGGCGAAGGTCGGATCGTCGAGTTGCAGCGAGACATACTCGCCGGCCTTCTCGCCGGTGCGCTTCCATCCCGCGCCGATCTCCGCGCCGGTCTCGTTGCTCATGGTGTCAAGCACATGGACGCGGAAGTCGGGTGCGTTTTCCGCATCTGATGGCTCGGCCGCGACGATGATGATGTCCTGATGCAAGGACAGCGTCGTGAGGTGGCCGATGAAGCCATCATTCTCGCGCGCAAATTGACCGATTACGGGCATTGGTCGTCTCCTTCAGATCGCGGTGGACAGGGTCATGGGCGCGCCGTCACCGCGTCGGCGCGCGCCAAACGAAGCGGCCGTCGCCGTCCTCGTCGGTGTAGAGAGGGGTGGCTCGGCCGATTACGGTGGAGGCCGGAAGAGGGCCGAAGTAGCGGCCGTCGAGGCTGTCGCGGACCTGCCAGTTCATCAGGAACAGTTCGCCGGCCGCGACCAGTCGGCAGCCCTGCCAGACGGGGAGCGGGCGGCCGTGACGATCGCGATCGAGCGCGTCGCCCATCGGCACGCCGTCGACCGTGAGGGCAAGCCCGGTCCGGCAGACCCGCTGTCCCGGTAACGCGGCGACGCGCTTCAACAGCGGCACGCCGCGCGGGAGGTAGCCGCCATCGGACAGGAAGGTTGCGAGCGGCTCGGGCGCGTCGACGGCCACCAGATCGGTCACGTCGAGGCCGCCTGCATCGCCGATCGTGTAGAAGCCGACCGGCGTGCTGGCGGACGCGTTCCAGATCAGGCGCGGCGCGAACGAAGCGATCGAGGCGAAGCCGAGAAGGGACACGGCCGCCGTCGTGACGATGGCGTAGGAGAGCCGGGTCATGCGCCGATCTCCCGGCGCAGCAGGAAGGCGCGGTGCTGGCGCGGACCATAAGCGCGCGGCGCTTCGCCGACCGTCAGACGGTTATGGACGTGACGCCAATGGTCCGGCGAGACCTCGATCGGGTCGATGCCGCGCGCCTCAATGGCATCGACGACCTGGAGCACGCGCTCCACCTTCGGCCAGCCATCGACATGCAGCAGAACCTCTGCGCCGGGCGTCACCGTCGCGACGGTCTGGCAGGGCGCGCCACGCTCGACCGTTCGCAGGATGTCGAGCCGCGACAGCACGGTGCCGTGCTCGTTCGCCGCCCAACGCACCAGCGCGAAAACGCTGCCGGGAAGGAAGAAGAGGATGCGGCGGCGGCGATCGAGGATCTGCTCGCGCCGCTCGCGGCCAAAGCGAATCCAGTGCTCCGTCTGCTTCTCGATCCAGACGAGTTCGACCTGGGTGAGCGCTTCGGGCGGCGGCTCGGCGGTAGCACCGCCGGCGCGCATTGGCGCGGCGACAAGGCCGGTCATTGTCCTTCTCCTGACGGGGGTGGGAATTCGCGCTCGAACAGCGCGCGCAACATGTCGGCGACCGTTTGGCCGCGCTGAAAGGCGGCGATCTTGATGCGACCGCGCATGTCGGTGGTGACGTCGATCGTCAGCCGGGCCGAGTAATCCTCGGCCGCCTGGCCGCGGGCGGCGTGGCGGTCGGGCGCCTTGATCCAGTCTTCGGGATCGGCGGGACGGGCCGCAAAGCTGCGCTTCGGGGACCGTTCGCTCATGCGCCGATCCTCGCGACTTCCGCCGCGAGCGCAGCGATCTCGCGCGCGCCGGGGCAATCCTCGTCCTGCTCGGCAGCGAGCCGGCCGGTCTGCACGACATCCGCGAAGACGATGCGTTGGCCGATCGTGGTCGAGAGCAAGGGCGGGTCGTGGTCTGCCAGTGTCTCGGCAGTCTCGCGCGCCAAGACCGTGCGCGCCGCGCAGCGGTTGAGCACGAAGCGGGCGGCGAGCTGCGGGCGATAGATGCGCGCCTCGCCGAGCAGCGCGAGCATCTCGGCCGAGGCCCAGCCATCGAGCGGCGACGGCTGCACCGGGATCAGCACGAGGTCGGCCGCGAGCAGTGCCGAGCGCATGAGGCCGGCGACGCGCGGCGGGCCGTCGATGACGACATGGTCGGCGTCGCGGGCCAGCTCCGGCGCTTCACGGTGCAGCGTGTCGCGGGCCAGGCCGACGACACCGAACAACCGCTCCAGCCCCTCCCGGCTACGCTGCTGGGACCAGTCGAGCGCCGAGCCCTGCGGATCGGCGTCGATCAATGTGACGCGCTGTCCACGGCGAGCCCATTCGCCGGCGAGGTGAAGGGCAAGCGTCGTCTTGCCGACGCCGCCCTTCTGGTTGAGCAGCGCGACGATCATGACGGTCTCCCGGCGATCGGGGACTCGTCCACAGCGGCCGAAAACAGCGGTCGCGTTAGAAAGATTCCGTAGGAATCTAGGTTAGATAAGTTACGGGGCTCGCAAGCTGCTGATTCAGCGCGAGGAATCGACGATTCCGGTCCCCGATAGCACGAGAGTCCGGTCCCCGATGGCACGATAGTGCCAGTCCCTGATAGCACGAGACGATTCACAGCTTATCCCCAGGGCGAGTTGTCGATCGGCGACGGCGGCGCGGGATGCCGAGCGCGTCGGGATCGGTCGGCACAAAGGACAGGATTTCCGGACCGCCGAGGCACTGCTCGATGGTCAGCCTGTAGCCGGGCAGCGGTTGGCGGCGAACGATGTCGCGCAGGTCGTAGGCGAAGTGCTTGAGCGGCGAGAGGCTGCCGGACTTGGCGTGGAGGTGCGGAAAATCGAAGCTCCAGCCGAACTCCTGTTTGCCGCCATGCTTGCGCACGAGGCGATAGAGCCAGCGCTCCAGCCCGCCCGTCAGACCGAAATAGTTGCGGTCGATGGTAAGCACGAGCGCGTCGTCGAGCACCGCGCCGTAGAACCAGTCGGGGACGATCAGCTCGAGGCCGAGCGGCCGGCCGCGATGGTCCGCGCGCTCCTTCCATTCGTTGATCCAGGAGAAGCGGTGCATCCGCCGTTCGGTCGGCTGGCGGATCGAGGTCGCCACCGTGGTCGATTGAAGGCGGTCGAGTGCGGCCTTCAGACGGTCGTAGTCGCGAAGCGACACGCCGCGACCGATGAAGTTGAGGATTTCGTACGGGGTTGTCGCCATCAGCCGCGACGGCCGCAGACCGACGTCGCGCGCCTCGACGATTTGCGAGGCAGCCCAGATCAGGACGTCGGCGTCCCAGATTGTGGCCATGCCGTGCTCGGGCACGGCTTCGACGCGGATCTTCACCGAGCCGGCCTTGAAGTCGATCGGCGCGAGGCGCTTCGACTTCGCGAGCGAGAAGAAGGGGTAGGCCATGAGGTCCTGCGCATCGCGCGGCGCGAGATCGCCGGGCAGCGCCCGGAACAGATCGAGCTGCGCGCGCTCATCGTGATGGTTGTGGCGAGACAACACGGCCGGTTGCCTCAGCGTGGGAAGCGGCCGGCAGCGGCGGGCGAAGCTGCCTGGCGCTTGGCCGGCAAAACGGTGCCGCCGCGCGGATCGGAAGTAGAGGTGACGAGACCGCGATCCGCCCAGGCCTGGAGGTCGTCGACGGAATAGACCACGCGACCGCCGAGCTTCCGATACGTCGGACCGGTGCCGTAAGTGCGATGCTTTTCGAGGGTGCGCTCTGAAAGACCGAGAAAGCGGGCGGCTTCCTGGGTTCTCAAGTATCGTGTCGGTAGATTGGCGGCGTTTTCGGCCATGATAGGACCTCCGTGGTCTCGCGGGCGGCCGCTGAAAGGGAGCGGCGGGTTGCGAGCACGGTGGCGAGGCGTCGGCGCCTGCGACAGAAACGAAGTTAGATAGTTATTTTCGACACCAAGGCCGCTTCAGCGAGAGCGTCTGGGGCGACGGAGAATGTTGCGGTATCCGCCGCGCACGAATGCCATGCCGTCCCTGGCGAGCCGGATCGTGGTTTCGCGAATAGGGCTTTCGATCCACGTCTTTGCGTCGTGCTTGATGTTGGGAAAGAGCTGTTCCGCAATCTGCCGGTAAGTCGCCCCTAGCTCGCGCGCGTCAACGGCGCGCAACATCTGGCGCGCGCGTCCGCGCCTCTGCCGTGTAATGCGCGGATCGGGCGGAACTCGTTTGCCGAACATCGCATGCCAAAGTCGTTCGATAGCGGTGAGGCGGTCTGGCGTCATTTCGTCGAAGATGACAAATGCACCAAGAGGGCGCGTGTCTGGCGCATCCGCTATGGCGACGTCGTAGAGCTCGCCGTGCAGAGTGAGGCGAAGCACGGTCTCATCAAGCTCGATAATGGAGTGCGCGTGAAGCGTCTCAGCGCTAACGCGGAGGCTTCCTGCAGGGCTTGGCCCGGCGATGAACGGAAGCGTCGCGGGGTCTATTTCCGGGGTCCAGAAGACCGGCTGAATAAGCGCCGAATGCTGAGGATCTACGACGAAATCGCAACCCCCATTGTTCGGCGAATTCGCGGGCGACATCCTCTGTCAACCGCCCGATAGCGACCAACTCCCGATACGACTTTCTGTAATGTAAGCGGTAAAAATCCCCCACATGGCATTTGAGGCGGTTCTGTAATTTGGGATGGTCAGGCGGCGCTTGCGATGCCGTTCAGTTCGAACGAAGCTTGCGCGGCATTGGTGTCGACCCAGTTGTACGGCAACAGATCGTCGAT
>NZ_JFHR01000053.1 GCF_000722875.1 Sphingobium chlorophenolicum
CTGTCGAGACCCACGAAAACTGGCTCGAAGCCAACCGCTATCTCAACATGAACGACCTTAAGGAGATGAAGAAAGCCGATCTACGTCAAGCCGCCTAGCCAGCATGCCCGCCGCTATTTGCAGAACTTGACGCACACAACCCCGGCAAACTTGTCTATCCCCCGCGTCGCGAAGCGATTGGATAGCTCTTCCTGGTCGGCCGACAATATATGGACCGCCCATCCACCCGCCTGGCGAAAGGCCGCCATGTTCGGACTGTCCAGCGCGAGGCTCCACAACACCATGGGCGGATCGAGCGAAACGCTGTTGAAGCTGCTTGCCGTCAACCCCACCGGCCTGCCATCCCCGTCACGCGTCGTGACGATCGTCACACCGGTCGCAAAATTCCCCAAAGCATTTCGGAAAGCCTTTTTCCTGTCTTCGCGCATGCTCGTCATCCTTATCGCCCCAGGTGGGAAGCGCGTAGCGGTAATGCCGGACATCAGCGGACGACAAGAGCAAGCCGCGACCATCACGGAGCCGATGATGATGCGCCCTTGCCCCGACCGGAGCGGCGTTCGCAAAAGGAACCGACCTATGAACAATCTTCGTCATTGACGGGAAAAGTCTCATTGGCGGCGGCCCGCAGCCGTCGCCAAAAAAGGGCGTTTACGGCGAAGGAGATCATCATGGCCACCACAGTCACCGAAACGCTCAAGTCCCGCTACGCCGCCCTGCAGGCAGAGCGCGAGCGGACCTGGCCCCCCGCCCAGTTGGAGGGCAATGCGCGGCAACGCAATTTGTTGCTGGAGCGCTTCGACCCCGCAGCCGTGGCCCAGCCGGGCACGGTGCTGCCGCCCCTGTCCTTCGCTGAGGTGGATGGCGGCGCGCTGACCCTGGACGAACTCACCGCCGACGGCGCGGCGCTGTTCGTCTTCTTCCGCTATGCGGGCTGTCCGGCCTGCAACATCGCCTTGCCTTATTATGCCGATACGCTGTTCCCGGAACTCAGGCAGCGGGGCGTCCCGCTCGTGGCGCTCAGCCCACAGCCGCCGCTTCCCCTGCGGGAGATCAAGACGCGGCACGACCTGCCCTTCCATGTCGCGACCGACGCCGACAACAGTCTGGCGCGCGCGCTGAACATCAGCTTCCAGCCCGACAACCGCCCGTCGCCGCCGCCATCCGGCTGGATCGGCGAAGTGACCGGCACGGGCAGTTGGGAACTGCCCCAGCCCGCCGTCCTGCTGGTGGGCGCGGGGCGCGTCGTGCGCTGGCTACAGGTCAGCCCCGACTGGCTCGACCGTCCGGAAGCGGACACGATCCTGCACCATATCGACCAGAATCGCGACTGACAAAGGCAGAAGCCCAGTCTTCTTATTTCCTCCCCATCAAAGATGGGGAGGGGGACCATGCGAAGCATGGTGGAGGGGAATTTCGGAGGTCGCGCCCCACCCACCAATGATTGTGGCCGCCGCTGGTGCCGCGACGAACCCCTGTCCACCATCACGCCGCCAAGCCCCCGCCTATGACCCCCCTCATTCAGCAGCGATAGCCTGCGGCTCCCGCGCATAACGGTTGTCCGGCACCGGCAGGCCCAGATGTCCGCGCAACGTCCGATGCGCATAATCGGCGCGGAACAGGCCGCGCTCCTGCAGGATCGGCACCACCCGCTCCCGGAACCGGGCGAAATCCTTCGGCCGCGTCACGCGCAGCAGGAAACCGTCGGCGGCGCGGCCGGTGAACCAGCGCTCGATCTGATCGGCGATGGTTTCGGGCGATCCCACGAAGTCCGACCGCCACTGGCCGAAACGATAGGCCGCCTCGCGCAGCGTCAGCTTTTCTTCCTGCGCGACCCGGATGATCCGCTCGGCATGGCCTTTGTAACTGTTCAGCGTCACGCCGGACAGGTCGGGGAAGGGCGCATCCAGATCGTAGCGGGAAAAGTCATGATAGTTGAACGCCCGCCCGACCTGCACCAGCAGCTTGCCGATATCCAGCGTCCGCTGCTGCGCGGCGGCGATGGCCTGCGCTTCCTCGTCGGTCTCCGCGATGATCGGCACCAGCCCCGGCAAGATCTTCAGATGGTCGGGATTGCGGCCCAGCGCGCCCGCCCGCGCCTTGATGTCGGCATAATAGGCGCGGCCCGTTTCGAAATCCTCGGCGCTGGTGAAGGTGCCCTCGGCGATGGATGCGCCCAGATTGCGGCCCTCATTGCTGTCCCCGGCCTGGAAGATCACCGGCTGCCCCTGCGCCGATCGGCTCAGCGCCAGCGGCCCGGCGACGGAAAAATGCGTTCCCTTATGGTCCAGCCGATGCTGCTTGCTCTTGTCCAGGAAGACGCCGGCCGCCCGGTCGCGGGGGAAGGCGTCATCCTCATAACTGTCCCACAGACCCTGCACGACATCCACGAATTCGCGGGCGCGGGCATAGCGGAGCTGGTGATCGAAATGCTCATCTCGCCCATAGTTGCGGGCGGCGCCCTCCAGCCCGGTGGTGACGACATTCCATCCCGCCCGGCCGCGGCTGATCTGGTCCAGCGACCCGAACTGCCGGGCGACATTATAGGGTTCCCAATAGGAAGTGGTGAGCGTGCCCACCAGCCCGATGCGCGAAGTAGACGCCGCCACCGCCGACAGCAGGGTCAGCGGTTCCAGCCGGTTCAGGAAATGCGGCGCGGTGTCGGGCGTGATGTAGGGCGAATCCACGATGAAGACGAGGTCGAACTTCGCCGCCTCCGCCGCGCGGGCATTGTCGATATACCAGTCGATGTCGATGCTGGCGTCGCCGGGCAGGTCGGGGTCCAGCCAACTGCTATGGTCGGCGCCGACCCCTTCCAAAATCGCGCCCAGATGCAATTGCCGCTGCGTGGCTTCCGTCATGTCCAGATCCTCGGAAATAGGAAATGATGAAGCGGGCGTCGCGGCAATGGCCGCCGACGCCCGCCATCGATCAGGCCGCGCTCTTCTCGGCGACCTTGCTATACCGGTTGTCCGGCTCCGCAAGGCCCAGATGCTCGCGGAAAGTGGTCCCTTCATAATCGGTGCGGAACAGGCCCCGGGCCTGAAGGATCGGGATCACCTTGTCCACGAACAGGTCGAGCTGGCCGGGAAGCGGTTCGAAGATGACGAAACCGTCGGCCGCCCCGCTTTCGAACCATTGCTGCAACCGGTCCGCCACCGTTTCCGGCGACCCGACAAAGGCGCCCCGCGGGGTCGCCAGCCGTTCCGCCACCTGCCGCAGCGTCAGATTGTCGGCGCGCACATGCGCCAGGATGCGCTGCGCCCCGCTCTGCTGGCTGTTGAACCCGATATGCTCGACATCCGGGAAGGGCGCATCCAGATCATATTGGCGGAAATCATGGTCGTTGAAGGTCCGCGACAGGAAGCCCAGGCCCGTCTCGATCGATTCCAGCGACGCCAGTTCGCGATAGCGCGCCTCCGCATCCTCGTCCGTCTCGCCGACGATGGGCGCGATGCCCGGCAGGATGAACAACTGGTTCGGATCGCGGCCGAAACCCTTGGCCCGCGCCTTGACGTCGGCATAATAGGCCTGGGCCGCTTGCTCGTCCTCTGGGCCGGCGAAGATGACCTCCGCCCGCTTCGCCGCGAAATTGCGCCCGTCGTCCGAAGCGCCCGCCTGGAAGATGACCGGCTGCCCCTGCGGCGTCCGCTTGATGTTCAGCGGCCCACGTACCTGGAAGAATTCGCCCTTGTGATCCAGCCGGTGCAGCCGTTCCGGATCGACGAACCGGCCGCTTTCCTTGTCTCCGACATGGGCGTCCTGCTCCCAACTGTCCCAAAGGCCCTGGACCACGTCCAGATATTCCCCGGCGATGCGATAGCGCACGGAATGGGGCGGATGTTCGGTCTTGCTGAAATTGGCGGCCGTGTCGCCCAGCCAGGACGTCACGATATTCCATCCCGCGCGCCCTCCGCTCAGATGGTCGAGCGAGGCGAACTGCCGGGCCACGTTGAACGGCTCGGAATAGCTGACGGTCAGCGTCGCCACCAGCCCGATGCGCGACGTGGTCGCCGCCAGCGCGGACAATATGGTAATCGGTTCGAACCGGTTGAGATAATGCGGACTCGACTTTTCCGTCACCGACAGGCTGTCCGCGATGAAGAGGAAGTCGAACTTGCCGCGCTCGGCAATGGCGGCCTGCTTCTGATAGAAGGCCAGGCTGGTGCTGGCGTTGACGTCGCGGTCCGGATGGCGCCAATCGTTCCAGGTGCGGCCGACGCCATGCAGGATGAAGCCAAGCTTGATGTGACGATTTTGGGGCATGATGGATTTCTCGCTGAATAGGTTGCGCAAGAAAATCTAAGCCCCGCGATCCGCGCCGACCAACGCGCATCGATCAGCCTTCTATGATTTGATCAAATAGGAGAGGGGCGGCTCAACGCAGCGAAAAGGCGAAGAGCTGCAACACCTCCTGCATGTCGGCTTCGTCCGTATCCTCCAACTGCCCGTCCAGCGCCAGCATGGCGAGCCCATGGACCACCGCCCAGCTTGCCAGCGTCGCCCGCTCGATCCCTTCGTCCAATATCGCCGCGACCGAGTCGGTCAGCACCTGATAGGCCTGCGACTCGCATTCATCCTCCCGCCGCACCATGCGGCGGTCGGCGAACATCAGCCGGAACAGCGCCTGATGCGTCCGCGCAAACTGGATATAGGCCAGGCCCTGCCGCATCAGCCGCTCGCGGGGATTGGCGCCCGCGTCCACCGCGAGCAGATCGGCGGTCAGGATCGCGAATCCCTCGCTCGCCAGCGCGCCCATCAACCCCGCCTTGTCGGGAAAATGGCGGTAGGGCGCCATCGCCGAAACCCCGGCTGCCCGCGCCACGGCGCGCAGGCTGATGTCGGGCACGTCCGCCTTCAGCATGGCCATGGCCGTCCGCATCAGCGTGTGGCGCAGGGCGCCTTGTCCTTCTCCGGGATGCTCCATCTTGGGGCATGCCCTATCACGCCGATGTTTACACTGCAAGCAAGAGGGGAGCTGTTAGGTTAGCCATCATTCCCCCTCCCGCAGGCGTTCAAACGAGGCGCGTGACTCGTTTGAAGGGTTAGGGGGTGGGCTGGCGCGACATCCGCGTTGTCTTACAACGGCTAAGTCAGAAGCTCGCTCCGCTCGCGCACACCCCAATCAAGCCACAGACCACCCACCCCCCAACGCCCTGAACAGATCCACCTGCGCGAAGGCCACCGCCCGGTTCGCCGTCGCCAAATCGCTCTCCGCCGCCGCCAGCGTCCGCTGCGCGTCCAGCACCGTCAGAAAATCGATCTGCCCCTCGCGCTGCCGGGCAAGGCTGATCCGCGCCGCCCGGTCCGCCGCCTCCCGCGCCGCCTTCAGCGTATCGCGCCGCTCCAGCGCATGGGCATAGACGGACAGCGCCGTCTCCGTTTCCTCCAGCGCCCGCAGCACCGTCCCGTCAAAGGCCGCGAGCGACCCGTCCGCATCCGCTTTGGCCGCCGCGATCCGCGCCCGATTGGCCTCCTGATTGGGAAAGGCCCAGTTGATCAGCGGCCCCAACAGCCAGCGGAACGGCCCGCCCCCGAAAATGTCGCCGCCGCCGACCGCAGTCGTGCCGATCGACCCGCCCAAAGTGATGCGCGGATAAAGGTCCGCCGTCGCCACGCCGATGCGCGCCGTGTCGGCGGCCAGCCGCTGCTCGGCGGCGCGCACGTCCGGACGTCGGGCCAGCAAAGCGCGCCCGTCCCCCACCGGAATGGGCTGGCTCAGGCCCGGCGTCACCGTCCGTTCCCGAACCGCGCCCGGCAAATCCTGCGGCGTCCGCCCGGTCAGCGTCGCCAGCCGGAAAAGCGCCCCGTCCCGATCCGCGATCAGGCTGGGGATGACCGCCGCCTGCTGGTCCCGCAACGCCGTCACCCGGATCACGTCCAGCCGGTCGGAACGGCCCACCTCGAACCGGGCGTTGGTGATGCGGATGCTCTTGTCCAACAGCGCCACCGTCTGCCGCGCCACCGCGATCCGCTCGGCCGAACTGGTGGCGTCGACATAGGCGCGCACCGTATCCGCGACCACCGCCACCCGCACCGCGTCGACATCGCCCGCCGCCGCGCCGACATCGCCCTTCGCCGCCTCGATGCTGCGCTTCACGCGCCCGAACAGGTCGACCTCATAGGCGACGTTCAGCCCCGCATCGACGGTCCAATTCTCCCGGTCGATGCCCGGCAGGCTCTGCGCCGCCGACGCCCGGCCATAGCTGGGCGAACCGCTGAGCGTCGTCTGCGGCAATTTGTCGGAACGGGCGCCGCGCAACCCTGCGCGGGCCTTTTCCAGCCGCGCCACCGCGACGCGGATGTCGGTGTTCGCCTTCAACGCATCCTGCACCAGCCCGTCCAGCACCGGATCGCTGTAGAGCCGCCACCAATGGTCGTCGGCCTCGGCGGCGCTCACCGCCGGACCGACGCTGCCGATAAAGGCCCCGCCAGCGGCGGCGGGCGCGACCGGAGCCTTGAAATCCGGCCCGGCGGCGCAGGCCGTCAATGCCGACGCGCCCAGCAATAGGGGAAGAAGGGTCTTGATCATCATGCCGTTCCTTATTCGGCGGGTTGCAGCGCGGCGGAGGCTCCGCCCTTCCCCTTGCGGGAAAAGCGGTCGCCCAAGGCGCGGCACACCACATAGAAGGTGGGGGTGAAGAGCAGGCCGAACGCCGTCACGCCGGTCATGCCGAAGAAGACGGCGGTGCCCAGCGCCTGCCGCAGTTCCGCACCCGCCCCGCTCGCGATCACCAGAGGCACAGCACCCAGAATGAAGGCGAAACTGGTCATCAGGATCGGCCGCAGACGGGTCTGCGCGGCCTGCACGGCGGCGTCGACGGGCGACAGGCCCTGTTCCTCTTCGGCCTGCTTAGCGAATTCCACCACCAGAATGGCGTTCTTCGCCGCTAAAGCGATCAGCACGACCAGCCCGATCTGGGTCAGGATATTATTGTCCATCCCCCGCAAATTCACGCCCAGCATGGCCGCGAACAGGCACATCGGCACGATCAGGATGATCGACAGCGGCAATGTCAGGCTTTCATATTGCGCCGCCAGCACCAGGAAGACGAAGAATACCGCCATGCCGAAGACGATGCCCGCCGTATTGCCCGCCATCACCTGCTGATAGGCGACCCCGGTCCATTCCCTGCTATACCCGGCAGGGAAGCTGGCATCGGCCAGCTTCTCCATGATCGTCAGCGACTGGCCGCTGCTATAGCCCGGCGCGGTGTCGCCATCGATCTCCACCGCGGGCAGCAGATTGTAGCGCACCACGCGATAGGGACCGGTCTCGTCCTTGAAGGTCGATACCGAACCGATCGGCACCATCTGGCCGCTGTTCGACCGGGTCTTCAGATTGGCGATGTCCGCCACCGTGCCGCGATGACCCGCGTCGGCCTGCGCCGTCACGCGATAGGTGCGTCCTAACAGGTTGAAGTCGTTGACGAAGGCCGAACCCAGATAGACCTGCATCGCTTCGAACACGCGCTCCGGCGGTACGCCCAGCAGGTCGGCCTTGCGCCGGTCCACATCCGCATAGATGCGGGGCGTGCCGACATCGAACAGGGTGTAGACCATGTTGAGGCCGGGGGTCTCGTTGGCCTTGGCGATGAAGTCCTGCGCCAGCCGGTTCAGTTCGGCATAGCCATGATCCTCCCGGTCCTGCACCATCAGGCGATAGCCGCCCGCCGACCCGATGCCCTGGATCAGCGGCGGCGGGACGATCAGGATGCGGGCCTTGTCATAACCCTCGACGGCCTTGTTCGCCTGATCCATGATGTCGGCATAGGTGACGCCTTCCTTCTTCCGTTCCGCGAAGGTCTTGAACGGGAAGTAGACGGCGGCGCTGTTGGGCGCCTGAGTCTGGGACGGACCATGGAAGCCCGCCAACATCACCGCGCCGCGCAGGCCCTTGATGGGCAATATCTTCGCCGCGATCTCCCGCGTCACCTTGTCGGTGCGCTCCAGCGAAGCGCCGGAGGGCAATTGCACCACCGCCAGGAAATATCCCTGATCCTGCGCGGGAATGAAGCCGCCGGGCGTCACCCAGAACAGGGCGATGGTGGCGGCGATCAGTCCCGAATAGGTCAGCAGCATCTGCTTCGGCCGCGCCACCAGGAAGCGGGTGAGGCGGGCATAGCCTGCGCTCAGCCGGTCGAAACCGCGATTGAAGCGGTCGGCCGCCTGCGCCGCGATCCGCCGCCAGCGCGGCGCGCCATCCAGATCATGCCCGCCATGCTTCGCCTTCAGCAGCAGCGCCGCCGCCGCCGGGGACAGGGTCAGCGACAGGATCAGCGAAATGATCGTCGCGGTAGAAATGGTGACGGCGAACTGCTGGTAGAAGGCGCCCGAAATGCCGGTGATGAACAAGGTCGGCACGAACACCGCGCACAGCACCAGCACGATGGCGACCAGCGCGGCCGACACTTCGTCCATGGACGTGCGGGCGGCCTCCAGCGGCGTCATGCCATGTTCGATATTGCGCTCGACATTCTCGACCACGACGATGGCGTCGTCGACGACGATGCCGATGGCGAGGACAAGGCCGAAGAGCGACAGATTGTTGAGCGAATAGCCAAGCACCGCCAGGATCGTCGCCGTGCCGATCAGCGACACCGGAATGGCGATGATCGGGATGATGGCGGCGCGCCAGTTCTGCAGGAAGACAAGGATGACCAGCACGACCAGCAGCACCGCCTCGAACAGCGTCTGATAGACGGCGTCGATCGACTGGCTGATGAATTCGGTCGGGTTGTAGATGATGCTATATTCCAGCCCCTTGGGAAAGCGCTTGGACAGTTGCTCCATCTCCGCCTTCACCTTCTCCGCCGCGTCCAGCGCGTTGGATCCGGGGCGCTGCATCGTCGCGATGACGACGGTGGGCTTGTTCGACAAATAGGTGTTGGTGCCGTAATCCTGCGCGCCCAGCTCGACGCGGGCGACGTCGCCCACCCGGACCTGACGGCCGTCGGCGTCGGTGCGGACGACGATGTCGGCGAACTGCTGCGGCTCGGTCAGACGGCCCTGCATCTCGACACCAAGCTGGAAGGCTTCGCCCTTCTCATAGGGCGGCTGACCGATGGAACCGGCGGACACCTGCACATTCTGGGCGCGCAGCGCCTGCACGATTTCGCCCGCCGTCAGGTTCAGCGCGGCGGCGCGGTCGGGATCGATCCAGACGCGCATCGCATAGTCCCGCGACCCGAAAAGCTGCACGTCGCCCACGCCGTCGAGACGGGCCAGCCGGTCGCGCACCTGCGTCAGCGCATAGTTGGACAGGTAATTGCGGTCGAACGTCCCGTCCGGCGACTGGAGGTTGACGACCATCAGGAAATCCGGGGTCGTCTTGCGGGTGACGACGCCCAGCCGCTGCACCTCTTCCGGAAGGCGCGAAACGGCGATGGCCACCCGGTTCTGCACCAGCACCTGCGCGGCGTCCAGATCGGTACCGACCTTGAAGGTGACGGTGATCGTCACCTTGCCGTCACCGGTCGACTGGCTGCTCTGGTAGAGCATATTGTCGACGCCGTTAATCTCCTGCTCGATGGGCGCGGCGACGGTCGACGCGACCGTCTCCGCCGACGCGCCGGGATATTGGGCGGCAACCGTGACCGTCGGCGGCACGATATCGGGATATTGCGAAACGGGCAGGCCGACAAAGGCAAGCGCGCCGACCACGGCGATGACCACCGCGATCACGGCGGCGAAGATCGGCCGGTCGATAAAGAAACGGGAAAGGCGCATCGGACAAATTCCTCGATGGCATGAAAGCTATTTCCTCCCCTCCCCTTCAGGGGAGGGGCCGGGGGTGGGGGCTCGCCGGATGGCAGGACGCTAGAAAATCACCGAGCAAAAGTGGCCTGAGCAGCCGCCGGAACAGCCGCCCCCGCCGCCGCAACCGGCGCCGGACTGGCCCTGACCGCCACCGTCCGCGTCGCGACCTTCGAACCGGGCATGGCCGCCTGAATATTCGAAACGATCACCCGGTCCCCAAGCGTCAACCCGGCGCGGATGATGCGCAACCCGTCCACCACCGGCCCCAGTTCCACCGGCTTCGCCACGACGCTGTCATCCCTGGCCACCACCAGCACGGTCTTGCGCGCCTGATCGGACTGGATGGCTTCGTCCGGCACCAGCAAGGCGTCGACCTTGCCGCCATTGGCCAGCCGCATGTTGCCGAACAGCCCCGGCGTCAGGAACATGTCCGGATTGTCGAACACGGCCCGCACCCGGATCGTGCCCGACCGCGGGTCCAGCCCATTGTCGGTAAAGTCCAGCCGCCCCTTGTGCCGATAATCGGCCTCATCCTGCAACCGGACCTCGACGGTCCCGCCTGCGCCCTTGTCCCGCTGCGACTTCAGATACAGCGCCTCGGAAGCGTCGAAGTTGAAATATATGGGGTCCAGCTTGTTGACCGTCGTCAGCAAGGTCGCCCCGGCGCCCTCGCCGGCGGAAACCAGATTGCCGATATCGACCCGCCGGTCCGAAACCCGCCCCGAAATCGGCGCGCGCACCTGCGTGAACTCCATATCCAGCGCCCGCTGCCGCTCCCGCGCCTGCGCCCCGGCCAGCGCGGCCTGAGCCGCCTGCAAGCGCGACCGCAGCGAATCCACCTCGCTCGCCGAAACCGCCTCGTCGCCGGTCAGCCGCTGAACCCGGCCATAATCATTCTGCGCCAACAGCAACGCGCTGCGCGCACTGGCCGTACTGGCCCGCGCCTCTGCCAAAGCCGCCAGGAAGGGCCGCTGATCGATGGTGAACAGCAATTGCCCCGCCTTCACATAATCGCCGTCCCGGAAATGGATCGCCGTCACCGAACCGGAGACGCGGGGCCGGATCTCCACCGTCTGGCTGGGCGCGAAGCGGCCGACATAATCGTCCCACTGCGTCACCGCCCGGCTCAGCGGAGCGGCGATGCCCACAGTCACCAGCGGAGTAGCCGCCGCCTGCGCCTCCGGCCTGTCGACGATCTTCCACCCGACTCCGCCCAGGATGACAAGGGCGATCACGCCCAGCGAAACATGGCGCTTGCGCCAGCGGGAGAGGGGGGTCGCCGACCGCGTGTCGACGTCGATGGGTGCATGCATGTTCATGATGATCTGCTCCGGGAAGCGCGAAAGCGCCTTTGCGCGCTGATGCTGGCCAGCAGCGTTTCAAGCTGGCCCTCGTTGAAACCGGCCTTCAAAAAGGCCTTGAGAAAGGAAGGACGCACCGCATAGCCGCGATGCCAGGCGTCCACCGCCAGCCGCCGCAGGCTCTCCAGCCTTATATTGGCCAGACGCGGATTGGCCCGCCGTCCGAAGATCCAGCCCTTCACCCGGTCCCACCGGTCCGGGGCGCGCAACGAGTCCAACCCGTCCCGCCGCGCAAGCTGGATGATCTGCCATTCCACCGGCGCGAAACCGGGGGTCGCCGCCGCCTTCATGACGCCAATAGTCCCGCCGTCGTCGGCAAGCGTGGCAAGTTGCAGAAATGCCATGACTATTCCCCTGTGAATGACGCAAAACCGGGGGATCGGGCCGATGCAGGATCGTCCGCTGCGAGCCATCCCGGCCGAACGTGAAAAAAATCTCTCCGCCAACGCGACCGGCGGCCGCGCATTCAGGCTGCTATGATTGTCTGGTCACGGCGCCCTGTTAGGCTGGCCGCTCAAGCCGTCAGCGACGACAGGTTTCGATAAATATCCGCATCTTACGACCCCTTTTGATCGCAGGTCCATTTAATACTGATCAGTATATAATGAACAGCGGCGGCGGGGTCAACGATCTTTTTATACCGATCGGTAATTTTTTGGTATTTAATCCGGAAAGCCCCGGATTTCCGTCACTTTCCCGGCCAAACGGCCAGCGTCGTGTCCACCAGTTGCTCCAGCAGTTCGCGGGACATGCCCGCGCTCGCATGCACGGCCATGCCCTGCATCACCGTCGTCAGATAGGTGGCCAGCGCCTGCGGCTCGATCGTATCGGGAAAGTCGCCCTCATCCCGCGCCCGCTCCAGCCGTGCCAGCAACGCCGCGTCCGAAGAAACGCGACGGGCGATCACATCGTCGCGGATCGAGTCCGCCTGGATGGTGCACCCCACCGTGCTGATGACGCCCAGACAGCCATGGGGATCGGTGGTCCCGGTCTGGATCGCCAGCGACCCGCGCAGCAGCCGTTCGGCCACGCCCTTCGCCGTCGGCGCCTCCAGCGCGGATTTCATGTAGCACAGCTTGTCCCGCTCATAGAGGTCGAGCGCCTTGCGGAACAGCGATTCCTTATTGCCGAAACAGGCATAGAGGCTGGGCTTGGTGATCCCCATCGCCTCGGTCAGCTCGGCCATGGACGCGCCCTCATAGCCGCGCCGCCAGAAAACGGTCAACGCAGCGCTGAGCGCTTCTTCCGGATCGAACTCGCGCGGGCGGCCCCGCGCTACCTGAGTCTGTGTTTCCATACCGACCGGTATATAGTAACCCGCATGCCCGCCGTCCAGACCCGGCTTACATGAAAGGCGACTTTGCCCTATCAACCGGGAAAACAAGGCAAAGCGCATGCAGACTCGGCTACTTCAATATTTCCTGGCGCTGGAGAGGGAGGGGCATTTCGCCCGCGCCGCGACGGCCTGCCACGTGTCGCAACCCACGCTGTCGGCGGGCATTTCCGCGCTGGAGGCGCAACTTGGCAAGCGGCTGATCCTGCGCAACCGCCGCTATGCCGGCCTGACGGAGGAGGGGAGGGCGATCCTGCCCTGGGCGCAGCAACTGGTCGCGGCGGCCGACAATCTGATGCAGGCGGCGGCGGTCGCCAAGGGGCCGTTGCAGGGCGAATTGCGGCTGGGCGCGATCCCGGCCGCGATGCCCGCCGTCGGCCCGCTGGTGGAGGCGCTGCTGGAACGGCATCCCGGCCTCAACATCTCCGTCCGGGCGCTGACCTCCCGCCAGATCGAGCGGGAACTGACCGCGTTCGAACTGGACGCTGGCCTCACCTATCTGGATTTCGAGCCGCCCTCCCACATGCTTGCCGCGCCGCTCTACGTCGAACGCTACATGCTCGCGGCGGCGAAGGGCGTGCTGGATGAAGGGCGGACGCTGACATGGGAGGATGTGGCAGCCCTGCCGCTCTGCCTGCTGCATCAGGGGATGCAGAACCGCCGCATATTGGACGCCCGCCTGGGCGAACGCGGACTGGCGCTGCGCCCGGTGGTGACGGCGGACAGCTATGTCGCCCTGTTCGCGCTGGTGCGGCAGGGGCGGCTATGCTCCATCGTGCCGGACAGCCACGCGATGCTGCTGGACGGCCTCGACTGGGTCCGCACCTTCGCCCTCCCCGAAGCGGACGAAGGCAGCCGCATCGGCGTCATCGTCTCCGACCGCGCTCCCCTCGGCCCCCTGGCCCAAGCAGTCCTGAACATCGCCCGCGACATCCCGAACATAGCCTAAACCCCCAATTCCTCCCTACGCGAAGCGTGGGGAGGGGGACCGTCGGCGCAGCCGATGGTGGAGGGGAAGATTCGGAGGTCACGCCCCATTCCCCTCCACCAGCCTTCGGCCGGTCCCCCTCCCCATCTCCCGATGGGGAGGAATAAGAAGATCAACTCCCCAAAACCACCGCATCAATCCGCCGCAACATCCCCACAAAAGCCTCCACCTCCGCATCACTGAAGTGCGAAAACACCCCGCTCTCCAGCTCCAGCGCCTTTGGCGCGATGGCCGCATGCAGCCGCTCCCCTTCCTCCGTCAGCGCCAGCAGATGCGACCGCCGATCCTCCGCATTGGGCAGGCGCCGCAGCACCCCCCGCCCGGTCAAGCCAATTGCCGCCCGGCTCACCGTCACCTTGTCCATGCGGCTCAGCGCGCAAATCTGCTGCTGCGTGATCCTCTCCCGCTCCGCCACCCAGGCAATCACCCGCCACTCGGATATGCCGATGCCGAACAAAGCCTCATAACTCTCTGCAATAGCGTCACTCAGCAACGCCGCCGTGAAGGACAGCCGATAGGGAATGAACGCATCCAGGCGTAGCACTTTGTCAGTCATCCCCAACTGGTAACATTTGATACTTTATCCGCAAAGCGCTATGATGGTAACAATTGATACCATCAGGGAGTCGCGCCGAAATGGGAGAGAGCAAAGCACCCGAAGCCCCCATGATGGCAGGCTTCGGCAATCATTTCGCGACGGAGGCTGTGCCCGGCGCGCTGCCCGTGGGCCGCAACTCCCCCCAACATGCCCCCTATGGCCTCTATGCCGAACAATTATCCGGCACCGCCTTCACCGCGCCACGGGCGGAAAACCGGCGAAGCTGGCTCTACCGCCTCCGCCCGGCGGCCAATCATCCGCCCTACCGCCCCTATGAAGGCGACACGCTCCTGCGCAGCGGCCCGTTCGATGAAGCCCCGCCAACCCCCAACCGCCTGCGCTGGGATCCCCTGCCGATCCCCGAACGGCCGGTGGATTTCATCGACAGTCTGGTCAGCTATTGCGGCGCGGGCGATCCAGCGGCGGGGGAGGGGCTGGCCGTCCATCTCTACGCCGCCAACCGCCCGATGGAAAAGCGCGCCTTCACGAATGCCGACGGCGAAATGCTGATCGTGCCGCAACAGGGCAGGCTGCGCCTCACCACGGAAATGGGCGTGATGGACATCGCCCCGCAACAGATCGCGCTCATCCCCCGCGGCGTCCGCTTCAAGGTCGACCTGCCCGACGGAACGGCGCGGGGCTATGTCTGCGAAAATTACGGAGCCTTGTTCCGCCTGCCCGACCTTGGCCCCATCGGCTCCAACGGCCTCGCCAATCCCCGCGATTTCGAAACCCCCGCCGCACGATATGAGGATGACGACACGCCCCACGAAATCGTCCAGAAATATGGCGGTCAGCTATGGGCGACGACGCAGGATCATTCCCCCTTCGACGTGGCGGCATGGCACGGCAATCTCGCGCCCTGCCGCTATGATCTGCGCCGCTTCAACACGATGAACACGGTCAGCTACGACCATCCCGACCCGTCGATCTTCACTGTGCTGACCTCCCCCAGCGAGCGCGCCGGAACCGCCAATTGCGACTTCGTGATCTTCCCGCCGCGCTGGATGGTGGCGGAGAATACATTCCGCCCGCCATGGTTTCACCGCAATGTGATGAGCGAATTTATGGGCCTGATCCACGGCGTCTATGACGCGAAGGCAGGCGGCTTCGCCCCCGGCGGCGCGTCGCTGCACAATTGCATGGCGGGCCACGGCCCGGACAGGGCAAGCTATGAAGCCGCGCTGGCCGCCGAACTGAAGCCGCACCGGATCGCCGACACCATGGCCTTCATGTTCGAAAGCCGTTACCCCTTCCGTCCGACCCGCTTCGCGATGGAAACGCCGCTTGGCCAGTTGGATTATGACGATTGCTGGTCCGGCTTTACCAAGGCGCAACTGCCGCGAGAGGAACAGGCATGACCTTCCCCCAGATCGACGAAACCCACGATCCCGCCCGGTCGAGCTGGGTGGAGGGGGCGGACGGCCATCCCGCCTTCCCGATCCAGAACCTGCCCTACGGCATTTTCTCGCCCCCCGGCGGCACGGCGCGGGCAGGGGTGGCGATTGGCGAGCGGATATTCGACCTGCGCGCCGCCGCGCAATCGGGCCTGCTGCCCGCCGCAGCCGCCGCCGTCCTTGGCGAACCGGCGCTGAACGCCCTGATGGCGCTCCCGGCGCCCGACCGTCTGGCGCTGCGCCGCTGGCTGAGCGCCCTCTTCAGCGACGAAGCCCAGCGCCACGCCATCGGACCCCTGCTGCACCGGGCGGCCGATTGCGCGCTGCACCTGCCCGCGACCATCGGCGACTATACCGACTTCTATGTCGGCATTCACCACGCCACCAATATCGGCAGGCTGTTCCGCCCCGACAACCCATTACTGCCCAATTATAAATATGTCCCCATCGGCTATCATGGCCGGGCCTCCTCCATCCGCCCGTCCGGCGTCCCGGTCGTCCGTCCCAAGGGCCAGCGAAAGCCCCCCGAAGCCGACGCGCCCGTGGTCGGGCCAAGCCAGAGGCTGGACTATGAACTGGAACTCGGCATCTGGATCGGCGCGGGCAATGCGCTGGGCGAAACCGTGCCGATTGCCGATGCGGCGGACCATATAGCGGGCTTCTGCCTGCTCAACGACTGGTCGGCGCGGGATTTCCAGGCATGGGAATATGTGCCCCTTGGCCCGTTCCTCGCCAAGAATTTCCAGTCCACCATCTCCCCCTGGGTGGTGACGGCGGAGGCGATGGCCCCCTTCCGCATCGCCCAGCCTCCCCGGCCGGATGGCGACCCGCAACCCTTGCCCTATTTATGGGACGCGGCGGATCAGGCCCATGGCGCGCTGGCCATCGATCTGGAGGTCCATCTGTCGAGCGCGAAAATGCGGGCCGAAGCAATGCCGCCGATGCGCCTCTCACGCGGCCCCGCCTCCTCCATGTACTGGACCGCCCAGCAGATCGTCACCCATCACGCATCCAACGGCTGCAACCTCAATCCCGGCGACCTGTTGGGCACGGGCACGCTTTCCGGCCCGACGCCGGACAGTTTCGGCAGCCTCATGGAACTGACGGGAGGCGGCAAGGCGAAGATCGTTCTGCCCACTGGCGAGGAACGGGCCTTTCTGGAGGATGGCGACGAACTGGCGCTGAGCGCGGTGGCGCGGGCGGACGGCTATGTGTCCATCGGCTTCGGCGAATGCCGCGCCCTGATCGCGCCAGCCCGATGAGCGCGCTGACGCTCCACGGCTATTGGCGCTCGACCAGTTCCTATCGCGTGCGGATCGCGCTGAACCTGAAGGGCGTCGCCTATGATCAGGTCACGCATGACCTGCGCACCGGCGCGCAGGGGCAAGCGGACTATCGCGCCATCGCGCCGCAGGGCCTCGTCCCGGCGGTGGAGGCGGACGATTTCACCCTCACGCAAAGCCCGGCCATATTGGAATGGATCGAGGAACGCTGGCCGCAGCCGCCCTTGCTGCCCGCCGACGCGCAGGGTAGGGCGCTGGTCCGCGCCATGGCGGCGCTGATCGGCTGCGACATCCATCCGCTCAACAATCTGCGCGTGTTGCAGGCGCTGAAGGCCGATTTCGGCGCGGACCAGCCCGCGCTCGACCAGTGGATCGCCCGCTGGATCACGGACGGCTTCGCCGCGCTGGAGACATGGGTGGCGCGCCACGGCCGGGGCCTCGCCTATGGCGACCGGCCGGGGCTGGCGGACTGCTATCTGGTTCCGCAGCTTTATTCGGCGGAGCGTTTCCATGTCGACCTCTCGCCCTTCCCGGCCCTCGTCGCGGCGGGGGAAAAGGCGCGGGCGCTGGACGCCTTCGCCGCAGCCCATCCCTCCGCCCAGCCCGACGCCGATCCATGATAGCAGTTTGATAGAGAATCTCTATCAAACATGATGCTCTTCGATTTGACGCCTCCTTCGCCAAGGCGCACCATAGCCCGCGAAAAGGCGAGGGAAGATGCAACAAGAAGACACAGTCCGGCTGATAGAGGATTGGACCAAAACCCACGGCCGCACCCGCGACCGCCTGCTCCCCCTTCTCCACATGCTCCAGGAAGAGATAGGCTTTATCGATGATGCAGCCATCCCGGCCATAGCCAAAAACCTCAACCTAAGTCGCGCAGACGTTCATGGAGTCGTGACCTTCTACCACGACTTCCGCCGCGCCCCCGCCGGACGCCATGTCGTAAAATTCTGCCGCGCCGAAAGCTGCCAGGCCAGAGGCGCCGCCGCGATGGAAAAGGCCGCCGCCGAACGGCTCGGCGTCCCGATGGGCGAAACCCGCCCCGACGGGCAGGTGACGCTGGAACCCATTTATTGCCTGGGCCTGTGCGCCATAGGCCCGAACGCCCTGGTCGACGGCCGCCCCGTCGCAAGGATCGACACCGCCGCGCTTGAACGGATCGCGCAGGAGATCGCGGCATGACGCGGGTCTATATCAGCCGCGACATGGCGTCGGTCGCCTTGGGCGCGGACGATGTCGCCCGCGCCTTCGAAGCCGCCGGTTGCGAAGTGGTGCGCACCGGAAGCCGGGGACTCTTCTCCATCGAACCGCTGGTCGAGGTCGAAAACGAAGGCCAACGGATCGGCTTCGGCCCGGTCGGCCCCGCCGACGTAGCAACCGTGCTGGACGGCAGCCACAAAGCCCGCCTCGGCAATGTGGCGGACCTTCCATTCTTCGCCGGGCAGCAACGCTTCACCTTCGCCCGCTGCGGGATCATCGACCCGCTCAGCCTTCAGGACTATGCCGAACATGACGGCTGGCGCGGACTGGACGCGGCGCGGGCGATGCCGCCTCAGGCAGTTGTGGACGCAGTCAAGGCATCCGGCTTGCGCGGACGGGGAGGGGCGGGCTTTCCCACCGGCGTCAAATGGCAGACCGTGCTGGAGGCGGCATCCGACGCCAAGTTCATCGTCTGCAATGCGGATGAAGGCGACAGCGGCACCTTCGCCGACCGGATGCTGATGGAGGGCGACCCCTTCTGCCTGATCGAAGGGATGGCGATTGCCGGCCATGCCGTTGGGGCGGGCCATGGCTATATCTACATCCGCAGCGAATATCCCTTCGCCATCGCCGCCATGCAAGAAGCCATCGCATTGTCCGCCGCCCGGATCGCGCCCTTCACGCTGGAGGTGCGCGTCGGCGCGGGCGCCTATGTCTGCGGCGAGGAAACGGCCCTGCTCGACAGCATAGAGGGCAAGCGGGGACAGGTGCGGGCGAAGCCGCCGCTGCCTGCGTTGCAGGGGCTGTTCGGCCAACCCACGGTGATCAACAATGTGCTGAGCCTAGCGGCCGTCCCCTTCATCCTGGCCGAAGGAGCGGAGGCTTATGCGACCATCGGTTTCGGACGGTCTCGCGGCACCATGCCGGTACAGCTTGCGGGCAATGTGAAACATGGCGGGCTGTATGAGATCGGCTTCGGCATCACCCTTGGCGAACTGGTGAACGCCATCGGCGGCGGCACCGCCAGCGGCAGGCCGGTGCGCGCCGTGCAGGTGGGCGGCCCCCTGGGCGCTTATTTCCCGCCCGGCATGTTCGACCTGCCCTTCGACTATGAAGCCTTCGCGCAAGCTGGCGGGCTGATCGGCCATGCCGGGATCACCGTTTTCGACGACAGCGTCGACATGGCGCATATGGCCCGCTTCGCGATGGAATTCTGCGCCGTCGAAAGCTGCGGCAAATGCACCCCCTGCCGGATCGGATCGACGCGGGGCGTAGAGGTGATGGACCGGATCATCGCGGCGCGGGACAGCGCACCCGCCGTCCCCGCAGAGCGGCATTGGGAGGGGTATCTCCAAAAGGCCCTCCATTCCCGCACGCCTGACCGGATCGATACCGGACTGGAAGCGCAAACCACCCTGCTGCGCGACCTGTGCGACACGATGAAATATGGTTCGCTCTGCGCGCTGGGCGGTTTCACGCCCTATCCGGTGCTGAGCGCCCTCGACCATTTTCCCGAAGATTTCGGCGCTCCGGCCCCGATCAAGGAAGCTGCGGAATGAGCTACACACGCGAAACCGACCATGGGACGCCCCCTGCCATCGCGACGGGCAAGAGCGTCACCCTCACCATCGACGGCGAGGCTGTGACGATGCCGGAGGGCACGTCGATCATGCGGGCGGCGTCGCTCACTGGCTGCTCGATCCCGAAACTCTGCGCGACTGACAATGTCGAGAGCTTCGGCTCCTGCCGCCTCTGCCTGGTCGAGGTCGAGGGACGGAACGGCTACCCCGCCTCCTGCACCACGCCGATATCCGAGGGCATGGTGGTCCGCACCCAAAGCGAACGGCTCAAGCAGCTTCGTCGCGGAGTGATGGAACTGTATATCTCCGACCATCCGCTCGACTGCCTGACCTGCCCGGCCAATGGCGATTGCGAATTGCAGGAACAGGCGGGCGCGGTGGGCCTGCGCGACGTGCGCTACGGCTATGACGGCGCGACCAATATGGGGCAGGCGAAGGACCAGTCGAACCCCTATTTCGACTTCGATCCCAGCAAATGCATCGTCTGCTCCCGCTGCGTGCGCGCCTGCGACGAAGTGCAGGGGACGTTCGCGCTGACCATCGAAGGGCGGGGTTTCGACTCCAAGGTCTCGCCCTCTCAGGGCCAGGATTTCCTGTCGTCCGAATGCGTATCCTGCGGCGCCTGCGTCCAGGCCTGCCCCACCGCCACCCTGACCGAGAAGAAGGTGGTGGAGGTCGGCACGCCGGACCGTGCGGTCGTCACCACCTGCGCCTATTGCGGCGTCGGCTGCACCTTCCGCGCCGAGATGCGGGGCGAGGAGCTGGTGCGCATGGTGCCATGGAAGGACGGCAAGGCCAATCGCGGGCATAGCTGCGTCAAGGGCCGCTTCGCCTGGGGCTATGCCCAGCATCGCGACCGCATTCTCCATCCCATGATCCGCGCCTCCGTCGACGAACCCTGGCGCGAGGTGTCGTGGGAGGATGCCATCGCCCACACCGCCAACGAGTTCCGCCGCATCCAGGCGAAATATGGCACGCGCAGCATCGGCGGCATCACGTCCAGCCGCTGCACCAATGAGGAGACATTCCTCGTCCAGAAGCTGATCCGCCAGGGCTTCGGCAATAATAATGTCGATACTTGCGCGCGGGTCTGTCATTCCCCCACCGGCTACGGCTTGAAGACGACGTTCGGCACCTCGGCGGGCACGCAGGATTTCGACAGCGTGATGGATGCGGACGTCATCCTGGTGATCGGCGCCAATCCGACCGACGGCCACCCGGTATTCGCCAGCCGCATGAAAAAGCGTCTGCGTCAGGGCGCCAAGCTGATCGTCATCGACCCCCGCCGGATCGATCTGGTGAAGTCGCCCCATATCGAGGCGGCGCATCATCTGCCGCTGCGGCCCGGCACCAATGTCGCCATGCTGACGGCGCTGGCGCATGTCATCGTGACGGAAAAGCTCTATGACGAGGCTTTCATCCGCGACCGCTGCGATTGGGACGAGTTCGCCGAATGGGCCGATTTCGTGTCCGAACCGCAACGCTCGCCCGAAGCCGTAGAACCGCTGACCGGCGTCAAGGCCGAAGAGGTGCGCGCAGCGGCGCGGCTCTATGCGACCGGCGGCAATGCCGCGATCTATTACGGGCTAGGCGTCACCGAACATAGCCAGGGATCATCGACCGTCATGGCCATCGCCAATCTGGCCATGGCGACCGGCAATGTCGGGCGGGAGGGCGTGGGCGTGAACCCCCTGCGCGGCCAGAATAATGTGCAGGGCGCCTGCGACATGGGCAGCTTCCCGCATGAATTTTCGGGCTATCGCCATGTCTCCGACGATGCGGTGCGCGGCCAGTTCGAACAGGCCTGGGGCGTGGCGCTGGACGCCGAGCCGGGCCTGCGCATCCCCAACATGCTCGACGCGGCGACTGACGGCACGTTCAAGGGCATCTTCATTCAGGGCGAGGATATCCTCCAGTCGGACCCCAACACCCATCATGTCGCGGCGGGCCTCGCGGCAATGGAATGCGTGGTGGTGCAGGACCTGTTCCTCAATGAAACCGCCAATTACGCCCATGTCTTCCTGCCGGGATCGACTTTCCTCGAAAAGGACGGAACCTTCACCAACGCCGAACGCCGCATCCAGCGCGTGCGCAAGGTGATGGCGCCGCTCAACGGCTATGCCGATTGGGAAATCGTCCAGTTGGTGGCGAACGCCATGGGTCTTAACTGGCGCTACGATCACCCCTCCCAGATCATGGACGAGATTGCCGCGCTCACCCCGACCTTCGCGGGCGTGCATTATGACCGGCTGGAGGCGGAAGGGTCGCTGCAATGGCCCGCCAACGACGCCGCGCCAGACGGCACGCCGACCATGCATATCGACGGCTTCGTGCGGGGCAAGGGCAAGTTCGTCGTCACCGACTATATCCCCACCGATGAAAAGACCGGGCCGCGTTTCCCGCTGCTGCTGACCACCGGGCGCATCCTCAGCCAATATAATGTCGGCGCGCAGACTCGGCGCACGGCGAACGAAGCCTGGCATCCGGAGGACCGGCTGGAAATTCACCCGGCCGATGCGGAAAATCGCGGGATCAACGACGGCGACTGGGTCTCGCTTAAGAGCCGGGCCGGGGAAACCAGCCTGCGCGCCCTCATCACGGAACGGGTCGCGCCGGGCGTGGTCTACACGACCTTCCACCACCCCGACACGCAGGCCAACGTCATCACCACCGACTATTCGGACTGGGCCACCAACTGCCCGGAATATAAGGTGACGGCGGTGCAGGTCATGCGATCCAACGGGCCAAGCGACTGGCAGCGCGACTATGCGCAGCAGGCGCGCCTCAGCCGACGCATTGCGCCCGTGGAAGCAGCCGAATAGGATCGGGCGCATGAGCGATGAAAATGAGGTCATGTCGACCGAGGACCGCCTGATCTACATGGCGAACCAGATCGCCCGCAACCTCGCGGCGCTGGGCGATGAAGAGGCGACGGCGATGACGGCGGATCATATCCATGCCTTCTGGGATCCGGCGATGAAGCGGCGCATCGCGGCGCTGGCCGCGGCGCGCCCGCAGGCGCTTACCCCCATCGCCGCCGCCGCCATCGGCCGGGTCGCGATCCCTTGAGCGACGCGCCGGAAGGCAGGCCCGCCCTCTTCACGCGGGTCACGCCCGAAGGCAGCGCCGCGCCGGCGGTGCGGGAATTGGCGGAGGAAGTGCCGGTCGCCATCGAATATAACGGCATCGGCTATGCCGTGCTGATGGCGACGCCCGCCGACGTGGCGGACCTGGTGCTGGGCTTCGCGCTGGCGGAGCGCCTGATCGGGCGGGACGACGCGCCGTTCGATGTCGACGCGCATGCGACGGAACAGGGCATCGTCGCCAGGGCGACCCTGCCGCAGGAACGGACGGAGGCGTTGTTGAGCCGGGTGCGGCATCGCGCCTCGGAATCTTCCTGCGGCATTTGCGGCGTGGAGAATCTGGAACAGGCGATCCGCCCCTTGCCCCCCGTCACGGGCCGGACGCTGGCGGACAAGGGCGCGATCTTCCGGGCGCTGGACGAATTGGCGCGGCATCAGCCGCTGAATGCGCGAACCGGCGCGGTCCATGTCGCTGCGCTGGCGGCGGCGGACGGCAGCATCCGCCTGGCGCGGGAGGATGTCGGGCGGCACAATGCGTTCGACAAGCTGATCGGCGCGATGCGGCGGCGCGGATGGCAATGGGACGACGGCTTCGCCCTGCTTTCCTCGCGCTGTTCCTACGAACTGGTGGAAAAGGCCGTTCTGGCGGACTGCCCCCTGCTGGCGACGATCTCCGCGCCGACGCGGCTGGCGGCTGAGCGGGCGGCGGGGGCGGGATTGCCGCTTGCCGTGCTGGCCCGCCCCGACGCGATCCTCCTGAGCGGGGACTGGCTGGAATCGTAGCGGCTTGTTCCCCCGGAACAGACTCTTCGCGGACTTTCAAGGATGTGCTAGCGCCAATCGCGATGACGAAGATCGACCTATCGCCCGGACAGAATGATGAAGGATCGGCTCGCCGCCGCCAGATTCTGGAGATCGCGGCCCGCCTGTTCGCCCGGAAGGGCTATCGCGGCACGTCGATGCGGGACATTGGCGAACAGGCGGGCGTGCTGGGCGGTTCGCTCTACCATCATATCAAGTCGAAGGACGCGCTGTTCATCGAACTGCATAATGCCGCGCTCGACGAAGCGGAGGAACGGATAGCGGAAGCCGTCCGCGCGCAGTCCGGCCCCTGGGCCAGGCTGCTGGCGGCCTGCGCGACCCTGCTGGACATTCAGCTTGCCCCCGATTCGCTGACGACGCCGATGATGAACGATTTCCGGGAAGTCCCGGAACCCGTCCGCGAACAACTGATCGCGCGGCGCGACCGGTTCGAAGGGCTGTTCCGGTCGCTGGTGGAGGCGCTTCCGCTGCCGCCGCATATCGACCGCTCCGTCTACCGCAACCTGCTTCTGATCCAACTCAACGCGACGGCCGACTGGTACCGGCCGGGCCGCCTCACGCCGGGCGAAATTGCCGCGCAGATCGTGGCCGTATTCCGGCACGAATGAACTGCTGGAGATTGTTCCCACGGTCGACCTCAATGGCTTGTCGATTTGGACGGCTAGCCGCATTCCCCCTCCCGCAGGCGGGAGGGGGTTAGGGGGTGGGTGCGAGCGGAGCGAGCTTCCGCCTTCTGGGCTAGAAAAGAACGCCGCCGACGCACCCGCCGTCTACTATTCGTCGATATTCCGCCGGAAGGTTTCGGGCAGGAAGATCAGGCCCAGGACGACCGTCCCCGCCGCCACCACCACCGGATACCAGAGGCCGTAATAAATGTCCCCGGTCGCGGCGACCATCGCGAAACCGATGGCGGGCAGCAGTCCGCCCAGCCAGCCGTTGCCGATATGATAGGGCAACGACATGGAGGTATAGCGGATGCGGCTGGGGAATAGTTCGACGAGCATGGCCGCAATCGGACCGTAGACCATCGTCACCAGCAGCACGAGGTAGAAGAGCAGCGCGACGACCAGCGGCTGGTTGATCTCGTCCGGGTTCGCCTTGCCCGGATAGCCGACCCTGGCCAACTCTCCCGTCACCGCAGGCTTGTCAGCGCTGGCGGGCGCGCCGATCAGTTGGGCGGTGAAGGCCGCGATGGCCGCCTTCTTCTCCTCGCCCGACAGACGGGCCGGATCGGGCGCGGTGAAGCGCCTGTCACCGACCGCGACGGTGGCGACAGTGCCCGGCGCTGCGGCGACATTGGTGTAGTTGACGCCCGCCTTGGCCAGCGCATTCTTGACGATGTCGCAACTCGTCTTGTCGAACTTGTTCGCGCCGACCGGATCGAATTGCGAGGAACATTGCGCGGGATCGGCGGTCACCGTCACCGGCGCTGCGGCCTGCGCCCTGGCGAGCGCGGGATTGGCGGCGTCGGTCAGCATGTGGAAGACCGGGAACAGCGTCACCGCGGCCAGCGCGCAGCCCGCAAGGATGATCGGCTTGCGGCCGATCCGGTCGGAAAGCCAACCGAAGAAGAGGAAGAAGGGCGCGGCCATCAACAGCGCGATGATGATCAGCGTGTTGGCGGTCAGCCCGTCGATCTTCAGCATCTTCTCCAGGAAGAACAGCGCGTAAAGCTGGCCGCAATACCAGACCACAGCCTGGCCCGCGATGGCGCCGAAGAAGGCGATGAACACGATCTTCAGATTCTTCCACTGCCCGAACGCTTCCTTGATCGGGGATTTGGAGCCGGTGCCCTCCGCCTTCATCTTCTGGAAGACGGGCGATTCATGCAGCTTCAGGCGCAGCCACAGGCCGACGATCAGGAACAGGCCGGAAACCAGATAGGGAATGCGCCATCCCCACTCCTTGAACGCCTCTTCGCCGACGCCGGTGATGGGCGAGCGGACGCCGATGACGATCAGCAGCGCCATCGCCAGACCGGCGGTCGCGGTGATCTGAATCCAGCTTGTGTAGAAGCCCCGCTTGTTGTGGGGCGCATGCTCCGCGACATAGGTCGCCGCGCCGCCATATTCGCCGCCCAGCGCCAGGCCCTGGAACATGCGCAGCACCACCAGCATGATCGGCGCGGCGACGCCGACCGACTTGTAGGTGGGAAGGCAACCCACCAGGAAGGTGGAAAGGCCCATGACGAGCAAGGTGATGATGAAGGTATAGCGCCGCCCGAACAGGTCGCCGATGCGGCCGAAGACGATGGCGCCGAAAGGACGGACGATAAAGCCCGACGCGAAGATCAGCAGCGCCATGATGAAGGATGTGGTGGGATTCAGCCCGGTGAGGAACTGCGCCGCGATGATCGCGGTCAGCAGGCCGTAGAGATAGAAATCATACCATTCGAACACAGTGCCGAGCGAGCTGGCCGTGATGATCAGCTTCTCGCTTCGCGTCGCCTGGTGATGTTTTGGCAGTCCGTCATATGTCGAAGCCATAACAGTCCCTCCTGTCAGAAATTATATTTCGCCGCGACGTCGAAACGGTCGACGTGGCCGTTGAGATGGTTGACCAGCCTGCGCTCGCCATGTCGGTACTCGATGCCCAGGTCGACATTCTTCAGCGGAGAGTAGAAGAGGTTGCCCGCGACACTCCATGCCTGACGATTGAACATGGCAATACCCGCAGTCGTCGCGGGATCGAGCGTGTCGGCGTAGAAGATGCGCTGGTAGCTCGCGATCAGGTTGACGCGCCACTGGTCGTTCAGCGCATATCGCCCCGCGCCGAACAGCGCGAGGTTGCGGACGCCCGCGAGCTGCCCGTTGGTCTGGAGGACCGCGTCAGGCCCGAAGTTAAGGCCCAGATAGCGCCCGATCCCTTCGCCATAGGTCGCCTGGAAACGGATATCGCTGCCATGCTTGTCGTCCAGGAATATCTTGCCGGAGGCGCTTACGCCCCATCCCAGGCGGGAATCGACGATATGGGCGGCGCCCGTCTTCGCATTGTCGACGCGCAACTGGCGGCCCAATAGTGCAAAATCCAGGAAACCGAACCCGCCCGCATATTCCAGCCGCCCGGTCATGTCGGGCGCATGATCCTCGCCATTTTCGATCAGCGCGGGCGCGCCTGCGGTGGCCGAAGCGGTCTCCGGATTTTCCGCTGCCAGATGAAGGGTCAGGCCATGGCTCAACGGCAGGCTGTAGCGCACCATCGGCTGACGCACGAAGATCAGCCCGTCGACGCCGCCGACATAGTCGGTGCTTTCCGGGAAGACCGCCGGGTTGGAGAAATTGGTGAAATCCTGGCCGAAGGTCCAGCGGTCCAACTGGATGAAGGCGCGCCGCATCGCCAGGTCATAGGCGTTGGTGGTGCGCTGCGTGCCCTGGCCCAGCGCCTGCGGGGTGCCGGGAGCGGCCTGGAAATCGAACTCGATATAGGCTTTCAGCGCATGCTTGCCCAGCTTGGACGTGGCGTCCACCCAGAAGCGCGTCTGCTTGGCGGAAAAATCGGTTACGTGGGTGGGCGATGTCGGGTTCGCGGGATTGAAGACCGGAATCGACTGCGGCAGGTAAAGGTCGCGGCCCAGCGTGTTGCTGGGATCGTCGCCGCCGCTGTACCGGGCGTTGCTGGCGAGCAGCTTCACATAGCCGGACAGGACGACGGTCGTATTGCCGGACCGGAAGCCCAGCTTGGGCGTGTTGTCGGCCAGCCTGGTCACCTGCGCGGAGGTCTCGTCGCTCTTGCGGACGGCGGTCGCGGCGGTGGCGGCGGTTTCGTCCTGCCGGCTGCGCGCGGCGGCAAGTTCGGTCCGCAACTGCGTGACTTCGCTCTCCAGCCGTTCCAGACGCGCCGCCAGATCCGCTTCCTTCCCGCTCTGTGCATGAACCAGTTGGGGCGCGGCAAGCGCCGTCGCGCCCAGAAGGACGCGCAACAATGGCCTGATTTGCTTTGGCATCGACCTCTCCATGGCCCGGTTTCTTGTCCGTATGCGGAAAGGATCGCGCATGGCGGCGCGGGGCGACAGCCGAACCATGGTCGCAGATATTCGACCTTGGTCTAGGGTCCGATGCGCGCCCGGCGCATCTAGAATGTCCTCCACGGATCGGCAGCGATCGAGGAGAGGAGTGCGACTATGAGCCAGGGCGTTTATCCCGTTCCGAACCATTGGGCGAAGGAGGCGCTGGTCGACGCCGCCCAATATCGGGAGATGTACGAGCGCTCCATCGCCGACCCCGAGCGCTTCTGGGCGGATCAGGCGCAGCGTCTCGACTGGATGCGGCCGTTCAGCCAGGTCAAGGCGACCAGCTTTTCGGCGGAGGATTTCGGCATAAGCTGGTTCGCGGACGGCACGCTCAACCTGTCGGCCAACTGCCTGGACCGCCATCTGGCGGAGCGCGGCGACGCCATCGCGATCCTCTGGGAACCGGACGATCCGTCCGAACCGGAACGGCGCATCAGCTATCGCGAACTGCATGAGGTGGTGTGCCGCTTCGCCAATCTGCTGAAGGCGCGGGGGGTGAAGCGCGGCGACCGCGTCACCCTCTATCTGCCCATGGTGCCGGAGGCGGCGGTCGCCATGCTGGCCTGCGCGCGCATCGGCGCCATCCACTCCATCGTCTTCGCCGGATTCTCGCCCGAAGCGCTCGCGGGCCGCATAGAGGATTGCGCGAGCCGCATCGTCATAACCGCCGACGAAGGGCTGCGCGGCGGCAAGAAGGTTCCGCTGAAGGCGAATGTCGACGCCGCGCTCGCCCATTGCCCGGATGTCGACACCGTCATCGTGCTCCGCCGCACCGGCGCGGCGGTGCCGATGGTCGAGGGGCGCGACATCGACTGGAACGCCGCGGTCGAAAGCCAGCCCGCCGACTGCGCGCCGGAGGAGATGGGCGCCGAAGACCCGCTCTTCATCCTCTACACCTCCGGTTCGACCGGCAAGCCCAAGGGCGTCCTGCACACGACCGGCGGCTATTCGCTGTGGGCGGCGATGACGCATGAATATGTGTTCGACTACCGCCCCGGCCAAATCTACTGGTGCGCCGCCGACATCGGCTGGGTCACGGGCCACAGCTATGTCGTCTACGGCCCGCTGATGAACGGCGCGACGACCGTGATGTTCGAAGGCGTGCCCAATTTCCCCGACGCATCCCGCTTCTGGCAGGTGGTCGACAAGTTCGGGGTGGAGATTTTCTACGGCGCGCCCACCGCCCTGCGCGCCCTGATGCGCGAAGGCGACGAATGGGTGCGAAAGACCAGCCGCAAGTCATTGCGTTTGCTGGGCAGCGTCGGTGAGCCGATCAATCCCGAAGCCTGGGAATGGTATCATCATGTCGTGGGAGAGGGGCGCTGCCCCATCGTCGACACCTGGTGGCAGACGGAGACTGGCGGCGCGATGATCAGCCCGCTGCCCGGCGCCACGGCGCTCAAGCCCGGCTCCGCGACCCTGCCGATGTTCGGCGTGAAGCCCGAACTGGTCGATGGCGAGGGACGGTTGATCGAGGGGGCGGGCGAAGGCTGCCTCGTCCTGGCGGATAGCTGGCCCGGCCAGATGCGCACCGTCTGGGGCGATCACGACCGCTTCTTCCAGACCTATTTCACCACCTTCGCCGGGCGCTATTTCACCGGCGACGGATGCCGCCGCGACGAGGACGGCTATTATTGGATCACCGGCCGCATCGACGACGTCATCAACGTCTCCGGCCACCGCATGGGCACGGCGGAGATAGAGAGCGCGCTCGTCGCCCATCCCCAGGTGGCGGAGGCGGCGGTCGTCGGCATGCCGCATGAGGTGAAGGGGCAGGGCATTTACGCCTATGTCACCACCAACGCCGATGTGGAGCCGGACGACGCCCTGCGGGCCGAGCTGATCCGCTGGGTGCGCAATGAGATCGGCCCCATCGCCTCGCCGGACGTGGTGCAGTTCGCTCCCGGCCTGCCCAAGACCCGATCCGGCAAGATCATGCGGCGCATTCTGCGGAAGATCGCGGAAAACGATATTTCCAACCTGGGCGACACATCGACGCTTGCCGATCCGTCCGTGGTCGATAATCTGCTGGCGAACAGACCATGGCTGGAACAGGCGCAATAGAGACGATCCTGATCGCTGACGACCATCCGCTCTTCCGGCAGGCGCTGACGGTAGCGGTGATGAAGGTCGCGCCCGAAGCCCGCATCGTGGAAGCGGGCACGCTCGCCGCCGCCGTCCGGGTGGCGGGCGAAGCGGCTGCCTTGCGCCTCATCCTGCTCGACCTGAAGATGCCGGGCGCGGTCGGCTATTCCGGCATCGCCCTCCTGCATGCGGAGCGGCCGGGCGTGCCGATCCTGGTCGTTTCCAGCGCCGACGGCGCGAAGGCGGCGGAAGAGGCGCAGGCGCTGGGCGCGGTCGGCTTCCTCTCGAAGGACAGCGACCTGTCCGTCATAGAGACGGCGATTGCACGCGCCTTGAGCGGCCACAGGCTTCCGCCCGCCCCGCCACGGCCCGAAGATGCGGTGCAGAAGGAGGTCGCCTCCCTGACGCCAACCCAGTTGAAGGTTCTGCTGGAAGTGCTGAACGGCAAGCTCAACAAACAGATCGCGCACGACCTCATGATGAGCGAGGCGACGGTGAAGGCGCATATGACGGCGATCATGCGCAAGCTGGACGTGCAGAACCGCACCCAAGCGGCATTGGTGGCGCGCTCGCTGGGACTCGATCTCAAGCACTGACGACAAATTCAAGACCCGCCGGATGGAGTGATTTGGGTGGAAAGCCGTCATCCCCCCTCCCGCAGGCGGGAGGGGGTTAGGGGGTGGGCTGACGCAACATCCGCGCTGTTTCGCAACGGCTAAGTCAGAAGCTCGCTACGCTCGCGCCCACCCCTAACCCTTCAAACGAGGCGCGTGACTCGTTTGAACGTTTAAGGAAGGGGAATATCTTGGATTGACCATCACCCGACATTCCCGAATTTGTCCAGGAAGGCCGCAATAACCTCCGGCGCGGCAGGCTTCGCAATGAAGGCGACCTCCAGCACGGCAGCGCGTGCGGCCAAATTCCCCGCATCCTCCGCCGTAACCAGCGCGGCGGGCAAACCCGGATGCTCCCGGCGCAGCGCGGCGATCAGGCTCAGCCCGTCCTCCTCCCCGCCAAGCTGGAAATCCACCAGCGCGGCGTCCGCTTCGGCCGCCAGCTTCCGGGCAGTCTCGCCGTCCCCGGCCGTCAGCGCCCGATGACCAAGGCTGGCGAGCAGCGCCCCGGTCGCCGCCACGATCATCGGATCGTCATCGACCACCAGCACGGTCAGGTTCCGCGCATTCGGCATGGCCCCCTCGGTTTCCGGAACCGGTCGCGGCGCGGCCCGTCCCGCGCCTTCGGGCATGATCAGGCTGAACCGGCTGCCTTTTCCCGGCACGGAACGCACTTCGATGCTGCCGCCCAGCAGCCGGACGATCCGGCGGGCCAACGCCAGTCCCAGACCGAATCCCTCCACGTCCAGCGCGCCCAGACGGGTGAATTCCCCGAATATCGTCTCGATCTGGTCGGCGGCGATGCCGACCCCGGTGTCGACGATGTCGATCCGGATCATGCCGCCCCTGCGCCTGACGCCCAGCAATATCCCGCCCTGCCGGGTATAGCGCAAGGCGTTGGAAACGAAATTCTGAAGCACGGAGCGGAGCAGCCCCGGATCGGTCTCCACATGACCGGCCAGCGGCCCGGTCAGCAGGCGCAGGCCCTTCTCCTTCGCCATCGGCGCGAAGCCGTCGGCCAGATTGGCGAGGAAAGGCGCAAGGTCGATCGGCTCCGGACTCGGCTGGACGCCCCCCGCATCGAGCTTGCTGATGTCGAGCAGGGCGCGCAGCAGCCCCTCCGCCGCGACGATGGCGCTGTCGACCCGCTGCGCGAGCATGTGCGGCGTCCCCTCGACCTCCCGTTGCAGGGCGGCGGTGAACAGCCGCGCCGCGTGCAGCGGCTGGAGCAGGTCGTGGCTGGCGGCGGCAAGGAAACGGGTCTTGTCCTTCGTCGCCTCGGCCAGCCGCAAATTGGCGTCGCTCAGTTCGCGGGTGCGGTCCGCGACGCGATTCTCCAATTCCGCCAGCGTCCGGCTCAGCTCGTCGCGGATGCGCGCATCTTCGGTGATGTCGATGAAGCTGGTGACATAGCCGCCGCCCGGCATCGGCCCGCCGATGGTCTTGATGACGCGGCCGTCCCTGCGCCGCCGCTCGAAACTGTGCGGCAGGCCCCGGCGCATGTGGCGCAGGCGTTTCTTGACGTGGAACTCGATATCCTCGCCCCCGAAATCGCCCAGCCTGCCATTGTGGCGGATCAGGTCCGCGATGGGCGTCCCCACCCGCAGGAAATCGGGGGGGAAATCGAACATGTCGAGATATTGGCTGTTCCACGCGACCAGATTCATGTCCGCGTCGACGACGCTGATGCCCGCGTCGATATGTTCGAAGGTCGCGGCCAGCAACTCGCGGGAAAAGCGCAGCGACTGCCCCCGCTCGCCCAGCAGGCGGGTGACGTCGGACAGGCTCATCTGCCCGCCCGCCAGCGCCGACGCGACCAAGGCGCGGGCCGACGACGCGCCGACGACGCGGGCGATCAGCTCGCGGGCGCGCTGCGCCGACCGCCGGTCGATGGCCGCGCCGCGCCCCGCCGCCGGAAATTCCCGGGCCGCCTCCTCCTCGCCGACGAAGCTGGCGGTGAGCTGCGCCAGTTCGGCCAGATCGGTGATCGGGCGGCCGCCAGGGCTGGGCAGGGCAGGGGCCTTCACCTTGCGCGCCGCGACCAGCCCGAAAACCAGCAGGTTGGCGCCCAGGCTCCACGCCACGCCATGCACCAGCGGGGCGGCTGCGCCGATGCCGAACAGGCGCAGGGGATCGAACGGACTGCCCGCCAGCGCCGCGAGCCATTCGGAAGGCAGGATCGGCGGCAGGGCGAGGGTGTAGAACCAGATGACCAGCCCGACGGCCAGGCTGGCCCGCGCCGCCAGCGCGTCCCGCCCCGGCGCATAGGTGGCCAGGATCAGGTGCGGCGTGAACTGCGCCATGGCGGCGAAGGCGACCAGCCCGATGGAGGCGAGCGACTGTTCCGCCGAAACCAGCAGCGCCCAGGCCAGCGCCGCCGCCATGATCGCGACGATGGAGAAGCGCCGCACGAGCAGCATCCGGCGGCCGAGCGTCCCCGCGCCGGCCTCCGCCCCGCTCTCCCGCGCCAGCAATGTGGGGAAGAGCAGGTCGTTGGAAACCATCGTCGCCAGCGCTGTGGAATCCACCACGACCATCGACGCCGCCGCCGCGATCCCGCCCAGCAGGGCCAGGGCCAGCACGATGCCTTGCCCGTTCATTTCGGGCAGTTGCAGCATGTAGAGGTCAGGCTGCGCCCCGTGCAGCAGGCTCGCCCCGGCCAGCGCGACGGGCAGCACCATCAGCGCCATCGCCGCGAGATAGGCGGCCAGTCCCCAGCGCGCGCCCGCCAGGTCGCCCGGTTCCCGCGCCTCGACCAGTCCCATATAGAATTGCCGGGGCAGGACGATGATCGCCATGACGGAGATGAGGAAGATGACGCCCACCTCTATCGACAGCCGCTCCGGCCGGAAATTGGCCGACAATATGGCGATGCCCCGCGACAGGCCCGCCGCGTCCGCCTGACCCAGCAGGACGATGGCCAGCACGGCCACGGTCGTCAGCGCGACGATCTTCAGCAGGGATTCAAGGCCAATGGCATAGACCAGCCCCTCGCTGCGCCCCGCCAGTTCGAACCGCCGCGCGCCGAACAGCATGGCGAACAGCGACAGCAGCCAGGCGGCGGTCAGCATGGCCATGGTCGCGACCGGACGGCCCGTGACGATGGATATGGCGCCGCCGATGGACCGGAATTGCAGCGCGACATAGGGAACGGTCCCCAGCAGGGCGATGATCGTGACCAGCCGGGCCACCACCACGTCATGGCCGAAACGGGCGGCGATGAAGTCGGAAACGGTCGTCGCCCGCTCCTCCGCGACCGCCTCGGCCAGGCGGCGCAGGAATCGGGGGGCGACGATCAGCAGGCAGATGGGCGCAAGATAGATGGGCAGATAATGCCATCCGTCGCGCACGGCGCTGCCCACCGCGCCGTAGAAGGTCCAACTGGAGCAATAGACGCCCAGCGCCAGCGCATAGGCGGCGTGGCGCACGTCATGGCGGCCGAACGCCAGCCCGCCGCGCCTTTCCACGAAGGCGGCGATCCCGAACAGCAGCAGGACGATAGCAAGCGCCAGAAGGGCCGCCGAAAACAAGCTCATGGCGAATATCTACTTGTTCCGGGGCGATGGAACAATGCGGGCTTCTCCTGATCGCCGCCGCCTTTCAGGCGTAGGCGATCTCGCAGGACCGGCGGAACAGTTCGGATATGATCGGGTCATGTTCGTTGCTGCGCATCGCCGACTGGAGCAGGATCGGCGCGGGCACCTCTTCGTCCAGCTTGACCAGCGACCCCGCGGCGATCTTCTCCTCCACCATGTTGAGCGGGAACAATCCGACCCCGCCGCCGGATTCCACGATGTCGATCAGCGACCGCACATTGTTGCAGGTATGGACCTGCGGATGCTGAAAGGACGATTTGCGGATCATCGTCGCCATCAGATCGTGCATGGGCGACGAACGCGCCACCGACCAGAGCGGCACGGCCGGTCCTATGCCGCCGCCCTTCTCGATCAGGCGTTCGCCAAGCTCCCGGCTGGCCAGCCATACAAGGTCGACCTGCTGAATCGTGCTCGCCACGATCCCCGGCATGGCGATGGGTCCGATGGCGAACACCATGTCGACCCGGCCGCTGAGCAGATCGTCGATCAGATGAGCGGTCAGGTTGATTTCGATCTCCAGGGAGATTTTCGGCATGCTCTCCCGAATGGCGTTGGTGAATACGGGAAGGCAGCTCGCCGCCGCGATCTCCCCGGAACCGACGCGCACGATGCCCGAAGCCCCCCGGAATTCATCGGGCGAAAGCAGGGTTTGCTGAAGCGTGGTCCACAGCATCTCGCATTGCTGCACGAATTCCCGGCCGCGCACCGTCAGCATCATGTTCCGGCCTTCGCGCTGGAACAGCGGAAAGCCGACCTGCCCCTCCAACTCCCTGATGCGGGCGGAAATCGTCGGCTGGCTGGCGTTCAGCCGGTCGGCGGCGGCCCCGAACGTGCCGAGGCGCGAAATCCAGAGCAGGGTTTCAAGATGATAGAAGGCGATACGATTCATCGGCAATATCTATGAAAAATCCAATGAAATAATTATTGGTATTAATTGATTCCGTTCGCCACATTGTCGCGCATAGCGATAACAGTCCAGCCCCCGCTGGAACAAGGGACAGGAAATGACGAACAAGACTGCCCGTTCCGCGCGCAAAGCGCCCCCGCCAGCCGACCATAACCGCAAACGCCCAGAAGCCCCGGTCGCTTATGATCCGACGGTGGAAGAGTTGCGGGAATTTTACCGGCAGATGGTGCTGATCCGGCGTTTTGAGGAGAAGGCGGGGCAGTTATATGGTTTGGGCCTGATCGGCGGCTTCTGCCACCTCTATATCGGTCAGGAGGCTGTGGCGGTCGG
>NZ_JFHR01000054.1 GCF_000722875.1 Sphingobium chlorophenolicum
TATGCCGACCGAACCGATGTCGACGCAGGTATCCCCTGGAAGGAACAGGGCCTGAGCGCAGGCGCCGAACTTCAGGGCGACAGGCTGGTGTTCAGGGGACGGCAAAAACTCCACCACTTCTCCCTCCCCAAGGGAAATCCCGCCATCCAGTTCCATGTGGTCAGCCAGCCACTCGTCACAATCCACTCGCCAACCACCGCTTCGGCACAAAGCTATATGCGCGTCTATGCAACGCCACATGGCGAACCGCCACAGCTCAAGGTCGTCGGAAAATACTCCGATCAGTTCATATGCAACAACGATCAGTGGAAATTTAAAACCAGAACCTGCGAGATCTGATCGGTCATCGGCTACTGAGGTTTCCCCCCTGCCCGCCCCGGCGGGCATTTCGGGATTGACCGGATAAATAAAAGTGTAGATACACAGATTCGCCCGGCGCGTATCCGGCGCGATATGGGAGAGGCATTGGTTTGCGGCGTTTTTGATGCGCTGTGAGTCATCATCAAGGAACAAGTGGATGTCAGGAGGCAGCCAATCGGTGGCCATCGTCGGCGCTGGCGATTATATCGGCGCGGAGATCGCGAAGAAATTCGCAAGCGAAGGGTTTCATGTCCATCTCGGTCGCAGGGGC
>NZ_JFHR01000055.1 GCF_000722875.1 Sphingobium chlorophenolicum
CCCGGCGCGTATCCGGCGCGATATGGGAGAGGCATTGGTTTGCGGCGTTTTTGATGCGCTGTGAGTCATCATCAAGGAACAAGTGGATGTCAGGAGGCAGCCAATCGGTGGCCATCGTCGGCGCTGGCGATTATATCGGCGCGGAGATCGCGAAGAAATTCGCAAGCGAAGGGTTTCATGTCCATCTCGGTCGCAGGGGCGGCGACAAGCTCCAGCCCCTGATCGACGAGATCAACGCGGCAGGCGGTTCGGCAAGCGGCCGGTCGCTCGACGCCCGCGAGCCGGAGGACGTCACCGCCTTCCTCGCTGAAGCGGAAGCCAGGGCCCCGCTGGAACTGGCGATCTTCAATGTCGGCGCCAACGTCCATTTCCCCATATTGGAAACCACAGACCGCGTCTTCCAGAAGGTCTGGCAGATGGCCTGTTTCGCAGGCTTCGTTACCGGGCGGGAGGCGGCGCGCATCATGCTGCCCCGCAAGCGCGGCAAGATCTTCTTCACAGGCGCGACCGCAGGGCTGCGCGGCGGCGCGGGCTATGCCGCCTTCGCTTCGGCCAAGTTCGGCATCAGGGCCGTCGCACAGTCCATGGCGCGTGAACTGTGGCCTTCCAACATCCATGTCGCCCATCTCATCATCGATGCGGGCGTCGACACCAAATGGGTCCGCCAGATCATCGAACAGCGCCAGAGAAGCGACGCGCTCGGCAATCTCAAGCCCGATGAGCTGATGCCGCCCTCCGCCGTGGCGGAAGCCTATTGGGCGCTGTTCCAGCAGTCGCCTGCCGCATGGACTTTCGAACAGGAAATCCGCCCCTATGGAGAGACATGGTGACGCCGATGACCAAGCCAGCGACCAAGGTTGAGTTCCTCTTCGATTTCGGAAGCCCCAACGCCTATCTGTGCCATCGCGTGATCCCCGCCATCGAGGATCGCACCGGCGTCGTCTTCGACTATGTCCCCATCCTGCTGGGCGGCATCTTCAAGGCCACCGGCAACCAGTCCCCGGTGGAGGCCTTCGCCCATATCCGCAACAAGCCGGAATATGACACGCTGGAGATCGAGCGCTTCACCCGTCGCCACGGGATCGAGGGCTATGGGATGAACCCCTTCTTCCCGATCAACACGCTGGTGCTGATGCGCGGCGCGGTCGCGGCCCAGAGGCTGGGCGTGTTCGCCGATTATGTCGACGAGATGTACCGCTATATGTGGCGCGACCACAGGAAGATGGACGATCTGGGCGTGCTGATGGATGCGCTGCGCGAGTCCGGGCTGCCCGCGGATGAACTGGCCGGGCTGGTCAACGATCCCGGGGTCAAGCAGGAGTTGATCGACAACACCAATGCCGCCGTCGAGCGCGGCGCCTTCGGGTCGCCTACCTTCTTCGTCAATGATCATATCTACTTCGGCAAGGACAGGCTCTGGGAAGTCGAAGAGGCCATCAATCTCGATCAACAAACGGAAAATCGGAATAGAGGAGTGGCATGACCAT
>NZ_JFHR01000056.1 GCF_000722875.1 Sphingobium chlorophenolicum
CTGGTCAACGATCCCGGGGTCAAGCAGGAGTTGATCGACAACACCAATGCCGCCGTCGAGCGCGGCGCCTTCGGGTCGCCTACCTTCTTCGTCAATGATCATATCTACTTCGGCAAGGACAGGCTCTGGGAAGTCGAAGAGGCCATCAATCTCGATCAACAAACGGAAAATCGGAATAGAGGAGTGGCATGACCATGCGCGAAGCCGTCATCGTTTCAACTGCGCGCACGCCGATCGGCCGCGCGTTCAAGGGCGCCTTCAACGCCACGAAATCGCCCACCCTCATGGCGCATTCCATTCGCGCCGCCGTGGACCGGGCCAAAATCGACCCCGCCGAAATCGATGACGTGGTCCTGGGAACCTGCCTTGCCGCCGGTACGGCCGGTCTCAACATCGGCAGGCTTGCGGCGCTTGCCTCCGGCCTGCCCCATTCGATCGCGGGACAGACGCTGGATCGCCAGTGCGCGTCCGGACTGATGGCCGTTGCGACCGCCGCGAAGCAGGTGATGGTCGACGGCATGGACATCGTCGTCGCCGGTGGGCAGGAGAATATCTCCGCGCTGAACGGGCCGCTGTTCAAATGGGGGCTTCAGGAAGCGGACCCGCAGGTGAAGGCGCATGCTGAACATGCCTATATGCCGATGCTGGAGACGGCTGAACTGGTGTCCCGGCGCTACGGCATTTCGCGTGAGGCGCAGGATGCCTATTCGCTGGAATCGCAGCGCCGGACCGCAGCCGCCCAGGCAGCCGGAAGGTTCGACGATGAAATCATCGCCGTGACCGCGACCAAGGCCGTGACCGACAAGCAGAGCGGCGAAGTCCGGTTCGAGGAAGTGACGCTTTCGAAGGACGAGGGCAATCGTCCGGACACCAATGCGGAGGGGCTGGCCGCCCTGCCCACCGTGCTGGAGGGCGGCTTCATCACGGCGGGCAACGCCAGCCAGTTGTCCGACGGATCGTCGGCCTGCGTCGTCATGGACGCCGGACTGGCGCGGCAGCGCGGCCTTGAGCCGCTGGGCATCTATCGGGGCATGGCGGTCGCCGGGGTGGCTCCGGAGGAAATGGGCATCGGGCCGGTCGTCGCCGTCCCGAAACTGCTGGCCAAGCATGGCTTGAGCGTCAACGACATCGGCCTGTGGGAACTGAACGAGGCATTTGCCTGCCAGGTGCTGCATTGCCGGGACGTTCTGGGCATCGATCCCGAACTGATCAACGTCAATGGCGGCGGCATATCCATCGGCCACCCCTATGGCATGACCGGGGCGCGCATGGTCGGCCATGCGTTGATCGAGGGACGGCGGCGCAAGGCCCGCTATGCGGTGGTCACCATGTGCGTCGGCGGCGGTATGGGCGCTGCTGGTCTCTTTGAGATCAACTAGGACGTGTGGATTTCTCCCTACGCGAAGCGTGGGGAGGAGGACCATGCGCAGCATGATGGAGGGGAATGGGGCACGACCTGCGTATTTCCCCTCCACCAGCCTCCGGCCGTCGAAGAGAGTCACCTGCCTCTCTTCGACCCTCCCCATCTATCGATGGGGAGGATTTTAGGAAAGCAGCGGCGTCGATCATCGATATCTTCCGCACTCTTCCACCGCCTTGTGGATCAGAACAGGGCGATCGATCATCTGCCCCTTCATATAGGGATTGGCCGATGTCGACGACGTCGGGAGCGCGTGAATGCGCTTCACGACGTCCATGCCCTTCACGACATAGCCGAATACCGCGAACCCCTGGCCATCCCCGCCGTCGCGGCCGCCGCCCGCGTCCAAGGCCGGCTGGTCGCCAATGGCAATGAAGAAGGCCGTGCCGTTCGCGCTGTTCAGCGCCCATCGGGCGAGCGAGACCGCGCCATCCCGGTGCGTCAGCCCTGTCTGCGTCGTGGATTCATGTTCGATCGCCGGTATCGACGCGGGGGCGTCAAGCCATCCGCCCTGGATGACGTCGATTTCGGGCTTGCCGCGATCATTGTCGTTTTTCCGGACGGTGCGGTAGAAACTGCCGTGCCGCGTGAAAGCGCCGCTCTCGACATGGTCGAGAAAAGCCTGCGCCGATCCGGGAGCATGCCGCCGGTCGACCGCTATCGAAATGGCGCCGAGGTCAGTCACCAGCCGCACCGACGGATAGGCGCATTGGCTTTTCGATGCAGGCGCTTTCGCAGGCAGGGCCGCTGGCAGCGACGACATCGTCATGAGGGCGCAGGCAGGGAAAATCATCGCCCTGCATCTGCGCGTCATGCCGCTGCTCATGGCTTTGCTTCCGGCGTGTCCGGCGCGCATTCGAAACTCTCCGCCCTGGCCGGATCGCCGCGTCCCTTATATCGGGGGTAATGGCCGTAAAGGCAAAGGGGTCTCGCGATGGCGGGAAGCCCTGCATTGGCATCGGCGGCGCGTGTCGCAACGACCGGACCGGGCGACGCATCCTTGTCCACCCAGCCATGGAGAGTCCGGAGAAGATCGAACCGGTTCGCGCCGGGTCCCCTGTTGAGATGGGTCAGCGCGGGGGAAACATAGAAGCGCGCGAAGCCGTTCATGCGGTTTCCCAATCTGGATTTGACGGACTCATAATATCTGGCGAACTGCGCGAAGGAAACGCAGTCGTCCGAAGTGCCGTACCAGACGATCAGCTTGCCGCCGCGCGCCGCGAATGCCGACAGGTCGGGATCGGTGGCGTCAATCTGCGTGGACAGGGCAAGGTAGCGGTCGCGATATTTGACCGGATCGTGGGTCATGATGCTGGCATTGGGATCACCGACGATGCCGTAGCGGACGATATTGTCGGCAAAAACGAAATCCGTGCCGTCGCGGGCGACGAAGCTGGACCCGAATATATATTTGAATTCGGCGCTTTCGGCCCCCCGGCCCCATGCCGGATAGCCGATCATGCCGTTCGCCAGCGGAACGTCGACATATTTGTCCGCGAAGACACGGCGGATGCTTTCGGCCTGCCCCTCGCTCAAGCAGGTCGGACCGGCGGGCACGCCGGGCGCGCAGATCAGGGGTGCGGGGTCGTAGCGGCATGCCGACGGACGGCTGATCACCCCGTCGGCCAGCCCGTCGAGCGTGTCGCAGGCGGCAAGCTGGGCGCGCTCGTACAGGACCGTCTGTTCCGGACTGACCCAATGATCGGGCGATGCATAGACATATTGGTAGAAGGGAACGAGGTTCGTGGCGAAGGCCTGCTGGCTGATCGCGGGCGCGAAGGACAATATGCCGTCATAGTCCAGCGGATATCGCTGCGCGGCCATGATCCCGGCCCGCCCGCCGTTCGAATGCCCCACCATATAGCGATGGCGCGCAGGCTTGCCATAATAGTCGCGCACGATGTCGGCTGCGGCGCCCAGAACGAGGTGATTGGCCTCCGCCGCATGGTTCGCGATGGCGTCCGGATTGTCCAGCGCCCAACTGAAATCATGCGACGGGGCCGCGCCCTTCCCCTGATCGCCGGAGTCGGAGGATATCACCGCCGACGTCCACAAAAGCGGTCCATCACGGCCCAGGAACAGAAGAATCTGCTTCCAGTAGCGCTCCTCCGTGGGGACGAGGCCATCGAAGCCGCCGCCGCCAATGAAGGTGAGATCGCCGCTCCACGTCGCGGTGGCAGGCAGATCGACGCGGAAATTGATCGTCGACCGGGGGGAGGTGACGATCCGGCCGCGCACCACGCATCGCGGGCCGCGCTCGTCGCCCCGATCCTCGATCGCGGCGGCGGTCAGCTCTGCGCCGTTGGCGGGGTGGAGGGACTGGAGCCTCTCGCATCCCGCCGCCGGTTCGGACGCCTGCGCCGACGGCAGGCAGAGGCCCAGGAGCAGCGCAAGGGAAGCCCCGATGGAAAAGAAGCGCGACATGGTTTCCCTTTGCATGAAATGCGCCGCGGGTCGAACGCGCCTGCCGTCACCGGCTTCAGGCGGCCGCCCGCGGCCCGACATCAGAATTTATATCCGACCGTCAGTCCCCATGTGCGCGGAAGGGCATAGCTGACGATTTCGTCGGTCGTTCCCCGGAACGCGAAAGTGTCGTTATACAATTGCGCGATATAGGTCTTGTCGAACAGATTACGCGCCCACAGGCTGGCCGACCAGCGATCGTCGGCGGGCGTCAGCGTCACGCTGGCGTTGACGATGGTGCGGCCGGGTATCTTCAGCCGTTCCAGATTGAGCGGGTCGGTATATTGTCCGCCGCGATAGGAGACTTCACCCCAGAAATCGAGCGATCCGAAGTCGCCGAGGCTGAGATTATAGTCGACATTGCCAGCGGCCGTCCATTTCGGGCCGGGGAGCCTGTTTCCGTCGGCATTGGCGCCGCCGGAAGACGCGCCTGCATAATTATCATATTGGGCGTCGTTATAGCCGACATTGCCCCCGATGGTCAGACCACGGGTCAGCAGCAGGCTGGCATCGCCGACAACACCCTTGATGGTCGCCTTCGCCGCGTTGCTGGTGATGGCGCCGCCGTTGAAACCGAAGAACTGCGTCACTTGCAGGTCATCATATTTCATGACGTAGGCCGAGACGTTGGTGCGCAAGTGGCGGTTGAAGAAATCGCCCTTCAGGCCGATCTCGAAATTGTCCAGCGTCTCCGGCTTGAAACGGAGCGACTGGATGGTCGGGGCGCCCGCCGCCGAACGGCTTGCGAAATCGATGTTCCAGCCGCCCGACTTATAACCGCGCGCATAGCGGAAATAGACGTTGGCCGTGTCGGTGATCGCATAGCGAAGGCCCGCCGTCGGCGAGAGGTCCGTCTGCTTCTGGGTATCCGCCTGGAGCGGGATCGCGTAGAAGAGCGGCTGCGCCGCCGCGTCGGTGATCACCTGGAAATTGACGCGCTTGGTTTCATGCGTCACGCGAAGACCGGCCAGGAACGTCAGGCGGCGGGTGATCGCATAGCTCGCGTCGATATAGGCGGCATAGCTGCGGGTCGCCACGGAACCGAGCGGCGCGATATATTTACGCTCGCCGGGTGCGACCAGGCCGGGGACCGCGAAATCGCGCCCCAATATGCCGGTATGGTTGGTGTCGGAATCCTGCGAGAAATAATAGACGCCAGCCACATAGCGGAACGGCTTGTCATCCGGCGATTTCAGGCGGATTTCCTGGGAAAATTGCGACTGGCTGTCGCGGAAGTCCACCGCGATGAGGTCGGCGGGTTCCCAGTCCTGATCGTCCTGCGCATAAAATTTATTGTGACGATAGGCGGTGATCGACGTGACCTCATACCCATCCGCCGGTTCATAATTGAGCGTGAGCGAGGAACCCCAGAGCTGGCGGTAGAATATGCCCGGATCGACATTGACGGTGAAGGGACCGGGCGCAGTGACGGGCTTGGGATTGGGGCGGTTCGACGCCGTGCCGGACCGGTTTTCGCCGTAATAATAATCGTCCTTTTCCCGGCTATAGTCGAAGGCGAGGACGGCCTTGAAATTGTCTGATCCCTTGAGCAGCATCTTGCCCCGGAAGCCATATTCCGTCTTCGACCCCTGATCGGGGCCGCCGTTCAGATTCTTTACGAAGCCGTCGCGGTCATTGTAGAAACCGCTCAGCCGAAGCGCCACGGTGTCGTCGATGATCGGCGCGTTGACGGTGCCGCCGATCTGCCGGTCGGAAAGATTGCCGATCCGCCCCTTGACCGATCCGGACCAGTTGAATGCGGGGTCCGCCGTGGTGACGCTGATAGCGCCCGCAATCGAATTCTTGCCGAATAGCGTGCCCTGCGGGCCTTGCAGCACTTCGATGGCGGTGGCGTCTTCCAACGCCTGGTTGAAGGTTTCCGGACGGCCGGTATAGACGCCATCGACATAGACCGACACGCCGGATTCCACACCGGCATTCCGCGTGTTGGACGCGATGCCGCGAATGATGGGCGTGCTTCGCGCCTGCCCGCTTTCGTCCATCGCGACGCCCGGAATGGCGGTGACGACATCGGCCACATTGGTGACGGCCCGCTTCTTGAGCTGGGCCGAGTCAAGCGCGGTGATGCTGATGGGGACATCCCTCGCCTTTTCGGGGCGCTTCGTGGCGGTCACGACGATCTCGCCCAGCCCGCCTTCGTCCGCCTTGACGCCCTGCCCCGCATCCTGAGACCAGGCGGGGGAGACGATCAGGCTGATCGCTACGCCGGTCAGAAGGCCGCCGCCATATCTCATTTTTCTCTTCACACTGCGCATCGCTGCCCTTCCCCTTTTCATTCGCCAGCCATCCCATCGGCATTTCCGACGGTGACGACCTTTCCATCCGACGCTGGCGCAACGGCATGGTCATGTCAATACGGTTTGGTATTGTATTATCATATCGCCGGTCTGGATGGATCGATTTTCCCCCATATAAAGCAAGTGGAACGGAGCGCATTCCGGGGAGGCGGCCTTTCATCGGCATACGTTCTGGTATTGATATGGATGATTTGACGTGATCGCTGGGTGATGATTTGGCTTGCACATGCCCGCTGCTCCGATAGATCGGGCGGATGGAAACAGTTTCCCAACCCAAGCCGCGCGGAAAGAAGAAGGAAGACAGGCTGGACGCGTCCGCATGGGTGAGCGCGGCCGCCGATCAACTGGCGGAGAGCGGCATAGACGGCGTTCGGGTCGAACTGCTTTCCAAGAGGCTGAACGTGACCAAAGGCAGCTTCTACTGGCATTTCAAGGATCGCGACGCGCTGCTGGAGGCGATGTTGAACGACTGGCGGCGGCAAGCGACGCTGGCCGTGATCGATCGAATCGAGCGAACCGGCACCGTGCCGAAGGACCGGTTGATCCGTCTGCTCCAGCTACCGTTCCGCGCCAGATCGCCGCACGGCGCGCATATCGAGGAGGCGATCCGCCAATGGGGGCGCAAAGACAGCCGCGCCCGCGCCGCGATCGACGAGATTGACGACCTGCGCCTGCGCTATATCAGCCGCCTTTACATCGAAATCGGCCATGACGAAGCGTCGGCCCGCGCCCACGCCTTCATCGTCTACGCCTATATGCGCAGCGCCGCCGACATGATGGCGAACGAAGACCCCGCCATGGCGGGCCGTATCGAAGCCATATTGGCGAAAACCGCTCAATAACATACCCTGCCGTATTGATCTGTTCGATCCCGGCTGGCCCCAAACCCGTCATGCCGAACCTGTTTCAGCATGACGGATAAAATGGCCGGCAATTCGACAATTCATTCTGTGGCAAACGCTCGCCTTGACCCCGCGAATTTCGGTTTCCGCTTTTCGCGGAACGCCGCAATTCCTTCGGCGAAATCCGGCCCCTGGGCGGTCAGCGCCTGGTTACGATCCTCCATCGCCACGGCGGCTTCCAGGCCGGGCGCATCAATCGCGAAGTTCAGAGCTTCCTTGGTGAGGCGCAGCCCCAATGGGGTCGCATGCAACAGGCTGTCCAATATTTCATCGCCAGTCGCGGCCAGATCTTCCTGTTCCACGATCCGGCTCACCAGCCCATGCCTGAGCGCCGCGTCCGTATCGAAAGAGCGCCCGGTGAGCATATAGTCCGCCGCCACGGAACTGCCGACCATGCGGGGCAGGAAATAGCTGACGCCGATGTCGCATGCGCTAAGGCCGAGCCGGATGAAGGCGGCGTTCATTTTCAGCGCGGGCGTCGCCACCCGGATGTCCGCCGCCAGCGCGAGCGCGAAGCCGCCGCCGCTGGCCGGACCATTGATAAGGGCGACGATCGGCTGGGGGCAGCGCCGCATGGCGATGACGATTTCGCTGATGCGCCGTTGGGCGATGAGCACTTCGCCCACGTCGTTCCCGGCGGCGCGATCCGCGTCCACGATGTCGAGACCGGCGCAAAAGCCCCGCCCGGCGCCGGTCAGGACCACTGCGCGCAAGTCGTGACGCCAATAGAGACTGGTGAAAAGATCGCGCAATTCCGTGACCAGAACCGGGTCCATCGCGTTCAGCCGCTCCGGCCGGTTGAGCGTGACGTGGAGCGCGGCTCCCCGTTCCTCGACGATGAGGGGTGAAGTGGAATTCGTCATGACCGCGCTCCCTTTTCCGATCCGGTCGTCGCCTTGATGGACTGGCGCGCCTGCGACCATTGCTCGTCCGACCATGAGCGCAGCGCGGAGAAATTGCCGCCCGTCGCCTGATAATCGCCGCCGTCGATGGCGATGACCTGGCCATTGATATATTCAGCGCCGGGATGCAGCAGGAACGCTGCCAGATTGGCGAGTTCCGGCATCCGCCCTACCCTGCCCATTGGATTGCCGCTCATGTCGGCATAGGCGTCGTCGCCCTCGTTCGGCCGCAGGCGCTTCGTCATCCCCTCGGTCGGGAAAGGCCCCGGCGCGATGGCGTTGAAGCGTATGCCCTTTCCGCCCCATTCGACGGCCAGCGACTGCGTCATCGACGCGACCCCGGCCTTGGACATGGCCGAGGGGACCACGAAGGGGCTGCCGTTCCAGACCCAGGTGGTCACGATGGATACCACGGACGCGGAATGCCCCCCGGCGATCCAGCGCTTGCCGAATTCCAGGGTCGTCAGGAACGATCCCCGGAAGACGATGTTCGCGATGGCGTCGAAACCGCGTGGAGAAAGGTCTTCGGTGCGGCTGATGAAATTTCCGGCGGCGTTGTTGATGAGGCCGGTCGGGCTGCCGAACGCTTCCCAGACCTGATCCGCCATCTGCGCGATGGAATCGGCGTCGCGAATGTCGCACGCGACCGGCAACACTTCGCCGCCATGGACAGCCATCAGACTGTCCGCCGTCTCGCGCAGAACATCTTCCCGGCGACCGGCGATGGCCACCCTGGCGCCCAGGATGAGGAGCGCTTCCGCCATCTCCTTCCCCAGCCCGGTTCCCCCGCCGGTGACCACGATGCTGTGGCCGGACAGAAGGTCGGTGCGAAACATGAGGTCTTCGAGGCGCATGCAGATTCCCTCCCGCGCGGCGGCGGATCATGCCGCCGCCCATGGGCAGGCCCTATATGTCGCAGGGCCATTTTCTGCAACATGTTCTTATTTTTTTCTGAAGCTGCTCGAACTTTTCAGCAGTTCTCGCGCACTGGCGACCTGCGCGTCGATCATCGTTCGCGACCCGTGCAGATCCATGTAAAGCGCCCGCACAGCCTTCCTCGCATCGCCCTTCGTGACGCCTCCCAGATAAGAGAGCACCGCATCCATGCGCGTCGTCACATAGGCGTCGTCGTCCAGATTTTCCGCCTGCCATTCCTGCACATGCGCGTAGGACAAAGCCGCGAGATTGACGGCCACGCGGCTGAGGTCGACATTTTTCTCCAATTGCCGCGACGCCCGCAGCTCGCCGAGCCATGGCAGGTACGGCCGCCCGGCGATGGACACGAGCGCGGCACGCAGGTTCGACGGAGAAGAAGGCGAAAAATAAAGCGCGGCGACGGCCCGGACATAGGCGGGAATGGACAGGTTCCGCACGATCGTCGCGAATTCCCGCTCCAGCACGCCGTCGAAACTGTGCGGCGCGTGCCGGAAGGTCACATTGCGGTGGAAATCCTCAAAATATTGGGAAATCGCCAGCGCGATCACATTTTCCTTGTTGCCGAAGGCGTTGTAGAGGGTGTTCGGCGCGACGCCCGCCCGCTCGCACAGTTCCCTGACGCTGAAGCCGTCGACCTGGCCGCGCCCGATCAGCTTGCTGGCTTCGGTCAATATCCGCCGGCGGCGCTCGAACATCGCCGGGCTGCTGCTCGACATGCCCGCGACCGCATAGAGTTCCGAATCCTTCATGCCTTCCCCATCAGGCGCCGATAAAGCCGGGCGTCCGCTTCGCCAGAAACGCCGCCACCCCTTCCCTATGATCGGCCGTGCGTCCAGCCTCGAATTGAAATTGCCTTTCCAATCGCAACGCCTGCTCGAAATCCAGGCCGTCGCTTTCCCATGACAGGCGCTTGATCAGATGCAGGGCGACGGTCGGCCCGGTCGCCAGCCCGGTCGCGAAGGCGAAAGCGTCCGAAAGCAAAGCATCACCAGCGCTGACCGAATTGACGAGACCGGCGGCCAGCGCGTCGGCGGACGACACGCGTTCACCCGCCATCATCATCTTCGCGGCGCGCAGCCGCCCGATGGCGCGGACCAGCAGATAGGCCGACCCGCCGTCCGGAACCAGGCCGATATGCCGGAACGCCTGGTAGAAATAGGCCGATTCCGCCGCGATGACATGATCGCTGACCAACGCCATGGAAAATCCTATGCCCGCCGCAACTCCGTTGACGGCGGCGACGATGGGCAGCTTCAGGTCGCGCATCCTCAGGATCAGCGGATTATAATGCGTCTCCAGCAGCAGGCCCGCATCATAACCCTCCGCCGCCGGATCGACATCGCCGCCCGACAGGTTGGCGCCGGAGCAAAAGCCCCGGCCGCTGCCCGTCAGGATCACCGCCCTCGCCTCCCGCTCGGCGCGGTCCAGCGCCGCCATCAACTGTTCGACCATGTCGGCCGACAGGGCGTTCAGCGTCTTCGGATCGTTCAGGGTGAGCGTGGCGACATCGTCGCGGCAGGCATAGTCGATCAGATTCATCGCTGCGCTTTCATCAATTTTATTGAAACATGTTTCATTTTTCCATATGGCACGGATCGTCACGAGGCGCAATTGGCGCCGCATCGCGAGAGGATTTCATGACGCCGCTCTCCATTCCCAAGCCCGACTTCCTGGCCGACAGCGAATTCGAGATGTTCGAGGACAGCGTGGCCCGCTTCCTGGACACCCACGCCTCCCCCGAAACCGTCCAGTCCTGGCGCGAAGAGGGCATCGTTCCCCGCAGCTTCTGGGAAAAGGCGGCGGAGGCCGGGCTGCTGGGCCTGTCCACCTCGACCGAATATGGCGGCGTCGGCGGGGATTTCCGCCACGAGGTCATATTGATGGAGCAGATCGGCCGACGCGGCATAGAGGGGTGGGACGTCACCCTGCACAACGCCATCGTCGCCCCCTATATCGAAACCTACGGCACTGAGGAGCAAAAGCAGCGCTGGCTGCCGAAGATCGCGTCGGGGGAATATATCACCGCCATCGCGATGACGGAGCCGGGCGCGGGGTCCGACCTTCAGGGCGTCAAGACCACGGCGAAAAAGGAAGGCAATCAATATACGATCAACGGATCGAAGACCTTCATCACCAACGGCCAGAACGCCAATCTGGTCGCGGTGGTCGCCAAGACCGATCCGGCGCTGGGCGCGAAGGGCATTTCCATCGTCATGGTCGAAACGGATGACGCGCAGGGTTTCGAGCGCGGCCGGAATTTGGACAAGATCGGGCGCGACTGCGCCGACACTTCGGAGCTTTTCTTCAACGATGTGCGGGTGCCCACATCGAACCTGCTGGGTCCGGAGGAAGGAAAGGGTTTCTTCCAGCTCATGGAGAAACTGCCGCAGGAACGGCTGATCCTGGCGGTGCAGGCTGCGGCCGCGATGGAATATATCCTACGCATCACCGTGGACTATGTGCGTGAGCGCAAGGCCTTCGGCAAGGCGGTCATCGACTTCCAGAACACGCAGTTCAAGCTGGCCGAATATAAGACGCAGGCCACCATCGCCAAAGTCTTCGTGAACCATTGCGTATCCCTCCACATCAAGGGAGAGCTGGACAGTGCGACGGCGTCGATGGCGAAATATTGGGTGTCGGACGCGCTGTGGGAAGTGGTCGACGGGTGCCTCCAGCTTCATGGCGGCTATGGCTATATGAGCGAATATCCCATTGCCCAGGCATTCAAGGATGCCCGCATCAACCGCATCTATGGCGGCACCAATGAAATCATGAAGCTGCTCATCGCGCGCACACTCTGACGGGCATGGACGTCGAAACGCTCTTCAGGCTGGACGGCAAGGTGGCGCTGGTGACCGGCGCCTCCTCCGGTCTGGGCGCGATGATCGCGGAAGGGTTCATCCGGTCGGGCGCCCGCGTCTATATTTGCGGGCGCAAGATGCAGCCTCTTGAAGCGCTTGCGGAACGGCTGGATGTTCTTGGTCCCTGCATTCCCATCGCCTGCGACATTTCGTCGGAGGAGGATCGGGCCGCGCTGACATCTGCCATCGCGGCGCGGGAAAGCGAACTCCACATCCTTGTCAACAATGCCGGGACGTCCTGGGGAGCGCCGCTGGATGATTTTCCTTCAAAGGGTTTTGAGAAGGTTCTGGGCCTGAACCTGACGGCTCCCTTCTTCCTGATACAGGCGCTGCTTCCCCAACTTCGTGCGGCGGCGCGGGAAAGCGATCCGGCGCGGATCATCAACGTCAGTTCGATCGACGGCTTGCGGCCGCCCGAAAGGGAGAGCTATTCCTATTCCGCCAGCAAGGCGGGGCTGATCATGCTGACCCGCCATCTCGCCCGACGACTGGCGGCGGAGCATATTTCCGTCAACGCCATCGCGCCCGGCCTGTTCGAAACGCCCATGACGGATTTCATATTCGATCCCTCGCACCCCCTGCATGAACCGCCGCCGGACCTGCCGCTGGGGAACCGCGCGGGACGAAGCGAGGATATCGCCGCTGCTGCCATCTATCTGGCGGCCCGCGCCGGGGCGCACCTGACCGGCGTCACCCTGCCCGTCAGCGGCGGCGAGGCGACGGCCCAATGATGCAACCCAACATAATATCTACAACCGGAGAGGAATTCCCATGATCAAATTCGTCGCGACCGTCTGGCGGAGACCGGACCTGACACCCGAACAGTTCACCGAACGGTGGCGCGAGGGTCATGCCGAACTGATGAGGCGGCTGGCGCCCACGCTCAACATCGTCCGCTATGTCCAGACGCACGGGATCAAGGATGAATTGCTGGACAATGCCCTGGCCGGACGCGGATGGCTGTCCCCGCCGGACGGCATTGCGGAAGTGTGGTGGGAATCGCATGAGGCGATGATCGCTGCCCTGTCGACTCCCGAAGGCCAGGCCGCCAACGCCGCGCTCGCCGCCGATGAAGCGGAATTTTGCGACATGAGCAAAATGAGCGGCTTCCTGTCCCGCGAAATAACGGTCGTGGGCTGAAAGCAACCGGCGTCCAGCGATTGACACTGTCCACCACTGATCATATGATCAGTTATAAATCTGCGTCCGGTAAATGGGAAGAGCGGACAAGGCCGCCCATTTTATCGGAATGCCGTCCGGCAACGCGGCCCGCTGCGAAAAATATGGGGAGAAGGATATGAGCTTTGGGCTTGAGGACAAGGTCGCCATCGTAACCGGCGGCGCCAGCGGCATAGGCGAGGCGAGCACACGCCGCCTGATCTCCGCCGGGGCAAAGGTCTGCATCGTAGACATGGACGGCGACGCCGCCGAAAAGCTGGCGGGCGAGATCGGGTCGCGGGCGACGGCCATCGTCGCGGACATTTCCGACGCCGCCGATGTCGAGCGCGCCACGCAGGCCGCCCTGTCGGCATTCGGCAGGATCGACCTTCTCCACAGCAATGCCGGCATCATCGGTGAACCAGGCCCCATAGCCGGGGCGAGCGCCGCGAATTTCGACCGCGTATTTTCCGTCAACGTCCGCAGCGCCGTCCTGATGATCGGGGCGGTCGTTCCGGAAATGCGGCGGCAAGGCGGCGGGTCCATCGTGATCACGGCGTCGGTGGGCGGCGTTCGCCCTTCCCCCGGCCTGGGCATCTACGCCGCTTCGAAGCTGGCCCTCGTCGCGCTCGCGAAGACCGCCGCCGTCGAGCTTGGCGTCGATAATATCCGCGTCAACGCCATCGCCCCCGGCCTGACCGACACGCCCGCCTTCCGCGCCACCCGGCAGATCCCGGCGGGCGAGGATGAGGGGATATTCGACAATGTCGCCCTGCCCCTCGGCCGGGTCGGCTCTCCTGCCGAGGTGGCCAATATGGTGGCCTGGCTCTTCGGAGACGAGGCAAGTTACGTGACCGGCGGCCTTTATCATGTCGACGGCGGTCTGGGCATTTAAGCAAGAGGAACCCGACGCATGGCGCGCTACATCATTCTGGCCTTCACCAATCCGATCGAGGGCCGGGAAGCGGAATATCATCATTGGTACGACACAATCGCCGTCCCCGCCTACAAGACGATCCCAGGTCTGGTCCATCACGGGCGGTATCGCATTGCCGATGTTCCCAAACATTATGACTTCGCCCGCGACAGCGAATGGCAATATTGCTCGCTCTATTCTTTCGAGACCGACGATTATGAGGATTTCGCCGCCAATGCCGGGGCAGCGCTCGCGGCGGTGAAGGAATATTCCTTCTCGGACACGATAGACAAAGCGAGCTTCTTCGAACCGACCTTCGTGCAAATGGACTGATCCGTCCTAAAGCTTGATTTGAGCGCTATATGCCCACGTGCTCCTGCGAAGGCAGGAGCCTAGTTCCGACGTCTGGACTGGGTTCCTGCCTACGCAGGAACATGATTCAACTTAACGCCTTGCAAGCAGCGCCGCTATCGCATCGCGCTGATCCGGGCCGCCTATGAGCTTCTGCTGCTCTTCCGACTCCGCTTTCAGAATGGCGGCGATGGAGCCGGAGCCTAGATTAACCAGGCGCTTGGCGGCGCGCATCGCGGCGGGGCTGGACCGGGCGATGGCGCCCGCCATGTCCAGCGCGGCCGCAAGCGGATCAGGCGAGAGGCGCGTCGCGATGCCCATCGCCCTCGCCTCCTGTCCATCGAACTCTCGCCCCGTATAGAGGACATCGCGCAGATCGTCGTCGCGCATCAGGGCAGGCAGCAGCGCCATGGCCCCCATGTCGGGCACCAGCCCCCAACGCATTTCGAACAGTCCAAGCCGCGCATCGGGCGCGACGATGCGGATGTCCGCCCCCAGCGCAATCTGCAAACCGCCGCCAAAGGCGACGCCATGGACGGCGGCGATCACCGGCACGTCCAGCGACCGCCATCCCGTGGCGACATGCTGCGGCAGGTTGGCGTCGCCATGCGTCCGCTCTGCAAGATCGGTGGGGATGCCGCTGGGGCGCTCCCCGGCCTGCATCTGCGCGAACATCGCCTTGTCCAGCCCGGCGCAGAAGCCGCGCCCCTCCCCCGACAGAACCACCGCATGCGCGCCTGAATTGGGGATTGCGGCAATCGCCTCCGCCAGCGCATCGAACATGGGGCCGTCCAGCGCGTTCAATTGCTCCGGACGCGCCAGCCGGACGTCCGCGACCCCCTTGTCGAGGCGGAGAGTGACCCGATCCCTGAAGATGCGGACGTCGGCCATGGCCCGGTCAGAGCCGTTCGACGATGGTCACATTGGCGACGCCGCCGCCCTCGCACATGGTCTGCAGGCCATAGCGGCCGCCCCTTGCGCGCAAGGCGTGGATAAGCGTCGCCATCAGCTTCGTCCCCGAAGCGCCGAGCGGATGGCCGAGCGCGATGGCGCCGCCATTGACGTTCAGCTTCGCCGGATCGGCACCGACAGCCTTCAGCCAGGCGAGCGGCACGGACGCGAACGCCTCATTCACTTCATAAAGGTCGATGTCGCCGATGGTCAGGCCTGCGCGTGAAAGGGCGCGGCGGGTCGCCTCCAGCGGCTCTTCCAGCATGATGACCGGATCGCCGGCGGTGACGGTCAGATTATGGATGCGGGCCAGCGGCGTCAGCCCGTGCGCCTTCAGCGCCTTTTCGTTGACGATCAGCACGCCCGACGCGCCGTCGCAAATCTGGCTGGCGTTGGCGGCGGTGATCGAACCGCCTTCCTCCAGCGTCTTGACTGACCCAATCGCCTCTATCGAAGCGTCGAAACGGACGCCCTCATCGACCCGGTGGAGCGCCGGGCCGTCCGGCGTATCGACCGGAACGGGCAGGATTTCCGCGTCGAACGCGCCCGCTTCGACGGCGGCGGCGGCGCGGCGGTGGCTTTCCAGCGCATATTCATCCATTTGCGCGCGGGAAAAGCCATGCTTGTCCGCGATCATCTGCGCGCCCTTGAACTGGCTGAATTCGGGGACGGAATAGCGATCCAGCACCCGCTTGCTCCACGGCCCGGTGCCCATGCCCGCCTGCGCGTAGAGGTTGACGCTGGAATACATGGGGACGCGGCTCATAATCTCCACGCCCGACGCGATGACCACATCCTGCGTGCCCGACAGGACCGCCTGGGCGGCGAACTGGATCGCCTGCTGCGACGATCCGCACTGGCGGTCGATGGTCACGGCCGGAACCGTCTGCGGCAGGCGCGAGGCCAGCACGGCGTTGCGGCCGAGCGCGGTCGACTGCTCGCCGCCCTGGGTGACGCAGCCCATGATCACATCCTCGACAGCGGCGGGGTCTATGCCCGTCCTGTCCAGCAGGCCGTTCAGAACCTCCGCGGCCAGATCATTGGGGTGCCAGGTTGAAAGCTTGCCGTTGCGACGGCCGCCGGCCGTGCGGATTGCATCGACAATATAGGCTTCTGCCATGAAATGGTCCTTTTGAGAGGGTGGAAACAGGGAATATGGGTGGAAGGATCAGGCGACCTGCGTTCGGCGCGCCGCCACGTCGTCGCGATTGGCGAAGTCCAGATACCAGTCGAGCAGCGCAGGATCGGCCATGGCGTCGCGGCTGACGACCTTCTCCACCGGATGGCCCATGATAAGCCGCCGGATCGGCAGCTCCATCTTCTTGCCGGTGAGCGTGTAGGGAATGGCGGGCGCCTGGTGGATTTCGTCCGGCACATGCCTGGGGCTGGCGTCTTCCCGCAGCCGTGCCGCCAGTTCCGCCTTCAATGCGTCGTCCAGCAGTCTGCCGGGTTCCAGCGCCACGAACATCGGCATGTAGAAGCCGCCGCCCGGCACCTCGCAACAGATGACTAGGCTGTCCAGCACGCCCGGCACCTTTTCCGCCACGCCATATATTTCCGCCGTGCCGATGCGCACGCCGAAGCGGTTCAGCGTGGAGTCCGACCGGCCATAGATATAAGCGCCGCCGCGCGCGGTAAACTTGGCGAGATCGCCATGCCGCCATATGCCCGGATAGGTGGCGTAATAGCTTTCATGATAGCGCTCGCCATCCTTGTCGCCCCAGAAGAACAAGGGGGCGGAGGGCATGGGGCCAGTGACGACCAGTTCGCCCACTTCATCGATGACCTCTCGCCCATCCTCGTCCCAGGCGTGGACGTCTATGCCGAGGCAACGGCATTGGATTTCCGCCGCATGGACCGGCAGCGTCGGCAATCCGGTGACAAGGCCGGTGCAGACCTCCGTCCCGCCGGATTGCGATGTCACCCACAGGTCTTCGCGCACATTTTCGTAGAACCACTGGAAGGTTTCGGGCGTCGACGGCGCACCGCCGACAAGGACGGAGTCCAGCGCCGACAGGTCATAAAGATCGCCGGGGCGGACGCCCGCCTTCCGCATGCTCTGCACCAGCGTCGGGCTTGCGCCGAACAGGGTGGTGCGCGTGTCGGACGCCATGCGCCACAGCATGTCGATGCCGCCATGGACAGGGCTGCCGTCGTAAAGCACCGCCGACGCGCCCGTGATCAGGGCGGAAACGACAGCGTTCCACATCATCCAGCCGGTCGTCGTATAGAAGAACATCCGCTTGCCGGGGCCAAGATTGCAGTGAAGCGTCATGACCTTCAGATGTTCGGCCACCATGCCCTGATGACCGTGCACGATGGCCTTGGGCAGGCCAGTGGTCCCGGAGGAGAAGAGCACCCAGAGCGGATGGTCGGGCGCAACGCGGGCATAGGTGAATTCCTCCCGCGACACGGCCGGACCCGCCAGCATATCCTCGAACGGGAAGAGCGGCAGTTCCGTCTCCGGAACCGGCAGGCCCAGATAGGGCAGCCAGACGACGGCCTCCACGCTCGGCAGTTCGGACAGGATGGCGGCGACTTCGCCCCGCCGGTCGAAGGGGCGGCCGCCGAAAGTATAGCCGTCCGCCGCGAAGACGATCCTGGGCGCGATCTGGCCGAACCGCTCCACCACGGTCTTCACGCCGAATTCCGGCGCGGCGGAGGACCATGTCGCGCCGATGGCGACAGTGGCCATCATCGCGATCACGGTTTCCGGCACATTGGGCATGTAGGAAACGATGCGGTCGCCGGGCACGACGCCCATGGCGCGCAGCCGGGTCGCCAGGATGCGGACCTTGCCGCCCAGTTCCTGCCAGCTCATCTGCGCGACGGGGCGGATTTCCGTCGAATGACAGAGCGCCGTTTCGCCCGGCGCAGCGACGGCTTCATGGCGCAGGAGATGTTCGGCGTAATTGACCTGGGTGCCCGCGAACCAGCGCGCGCCCTCCATCGGGCCGGGGCTGACGACCTCTTCTATCCCGCTGTCCGACCGGACGTCGAAATAGTCCCAGATCGACCGCCAAAAGGCGTCCCGGTCCGAAACCGACCAGCGCCATAGCCCGTCATAATCGGCGAAAGACAGGCCATGCGTCCGGTCCAGCCATTCCAGATAATGGGTGATCTGCGCCGCGTCGGCGAAGGCGCGGGACGGCTCCCACAGCAACTGGCCTTCCTCGACGGAGGCCGCAATCGCTTCCACGCTCACGCCGCTTCCTCGACGACGATATTTTCGATGAAGCCGATGCCGTCTATCTCCACGCGAACCCTGTCGCCCGGCGCCAGGAATTGGGGCGGCTTCATCGCCGCGCCAACGCCGCCGGGGGTTCCGGTGAAGAAGACGTCACCCGGTTCCAGCGTCATCGCCTGGCTGAGATAGGCGATCTGCTTGGCCGGGTCGTAGATCAGGTGCCGCGTGTTCGATTCCTGCCTTTTCTCGCCATTGACGAAACTGCGGATGGGCAGGTTCTTCGCGTCGATCTCATCGGGCGTCACGATCCATGGGCCGAAGGGCGCATGGGTGTCGAAGGATTTCCCGATGGAGAATTGACCGGAATGAAACTGAAAATCGCGGACGCTGACGTCATTGCCGACGCAATAGCCGAAGATATGGTTAGGGGCGTCCTCCTCGGAAATATGGCGGCCGCCCTTGCCGATCACGAACACCATCTCCGCCTCATAATCCAGCGCGCCCGAAGCCCTGGGCCGCTCGATCGGCTGGAAGGGACCGGCCACCGTGGTCTGCGCCATCACAAACCAGCTTTGGTGGCTGGGCGTTTCCATGGCGGCTTCCGCGACATGGTCGGCATAGTTGAGACCGATGCCCCAGATCTTCCCCGGACGGCTTATGGGAGCGAGCAGTTCCACATCCGGCAGGCCGACATCGCGACCGCCGGCCACCCCCTCGATGCGGGCGCGCAGCGCGTCCCACTGCGTGATCAGGGCGATCATGTCTTCGCCGATCCCGTCGATGCGACCCGACAGACGGGTGACGGCGTCCCCCTCGACCAGTCCGATCGCCGTTTGTCCGTCTTTCCGGTAACGTGCCAGCTTCATCTTATCCTCCCGGCGAAATCGGTCCTTCCGATCCGACCGTCCTCAATTTACTGATCACTTGAATAGTATCAAGCGTCAAATTCTCATTCCATCGGGGAAGTGGGATCAACCGCCGCGCCCGCGGGCCTGCACGGCATCCCGCCGTCCCGCGATCGCATCGCTTTCAACGCCATGGTTGAAATCGTCGGCCCGCCTTTTCTCCTCCGCCAGCGCAGAGGCCAGCGTATCGCCGAAGCCCTGCGTGATCAGATTCTTGTAACGCGCCAACATGCCCGGAGCGGCGGCCAGCATCATCTTCGCCAGCTCCAGGGCCGATGGCAGAAGATCGTCCGGTGCAACCACGCGATTGACCAGTCCCCATCTTTCCGCCTCCAGCGCATTAACGAAACGTCCGGTCAGCGACATCTCCTTGGCGCGATAGACGCCGACGGCCCTGCTGAGCCGCTGCGACAGGCCCCACCCCGGCATGACGCCGACCTGAGCATGCGTATCCGCGAAACGGGCGCGCTCGCTGGCGATCAGCACGTCGCAGGCCAGCACGAGTTCGAACCCACCCGTCACTGCCGCTCCGTTGATCGCCGCGATGACGGGACCGGAAAAGCACTCCACCGCCGCCACGGGATCGTCCGCCCCCATGGGCAGCAGGGCTTCGGCGTTCTCCCCCAGTTCAGCCAGGTCCAGCCCGGCGCAGAACGCCTTGCCCGCGCCTGTCAGGATGACGATACGGCAGTCGGGATCAGCCTCGGCATCCGCCATGCATTGCACGAACTCCTGCCGCATCCTCATCGACAGCGCGTTCATCGCCGCCGGGCGATTGAGACGCACCACCGCGATTTCGGGCGACGGCCTATCTATTTCGACGGTCTGCATCTCGCCCGTCCTCCATCAGTTCGGCGATCGAAACATCGCGTGGGGGCACCGGATGGTTCAGCAGGCTGCGGGAATAGCGCGGCGCCGGGGCGGGCTGGTTGATGCCCTCCAGCCGGACGAAGGCGCCACGAGCGACATTGTGCGGATGATCCGGCGCTTCGGCCATCGACAGCACCGGCGCGAAGCACACATCCGTATGTTCCAGCGCGGACCGCCATTCGGCCTGCGTCCGCCCGGCGAAAATGGCGTCGAGCCGCTCCCGCATGGCGGGCCAGCGGGCGCGATCATCCTGATCGGCAAATAGCTCGTCATCGACGAGGCCGAGCCGTTCGAGCAGTTCGCGATAAAATTGCGGCTCCAGCGGACCGATGCTGACGAATTTCCCATCGGCCGTGCGGTATGGGCGGTAATAGGGCGCGCCGCCGTCCAGCAGATTCGCCTCGCGCTCATCGCTCCACCCGCCGGTCGCGTGAAGACCGTAGAAGGCCGTCATCAGCAGAGCCGACCCCTCCGTCATCGCGCAATCGATGACTTGCCCTTCCCCCGTCCGGGCCGCATTGAGCAATGCCGCCGTGATGGAGAAGGCAAGCATCATGCCCCCGCCGCCCATGTCCCCGGTCAATGCGAGCGGAGGAACGGGCGCGGCGGCCGTGCCGATGGAATGGGCCGCGCCGGACAGGGAGATATAGTTCAGGTCATGCCCGGCATAGGGGGCATATGGCCCGGTCTGGCCCCAGCCGGTCATCCGCCCGTAGACGAGCCGGGGGTTGTCGGCCAGCAGCGCTTCGGGGGCCAGACCCAGGCGCTCCATCGTGCCGGGACGAAATCCCTCTATCAGCGCGTCGGCGGTCTTCGCCAGTTCGCGCAGCGCGGCGACATCGTCCGGATTCTTGAGGTTGAGGATCAGGCGTTTGCGCGAACGCAGCATCGTGTCGCCCGGATCCCAGATCGTGCCGGGGCGATCGATCCTTATGACCTCCGCCCCGTGATCGGCCAGCATCATGGCTGCGAACGGTCCCGGCCCGATGCCCCCCATCTCTATGATGCGATAGCCGGAGAGCGGGCCTGCCATGAACGTTCCTTCCTTCGGTGATGCTGTCAAATTCATATTTGCGCGACTACGCAGGAAACGGGCGGCCCGCTTCCTGCGTAGCTGCGTCCGGAAAGGACCGGCATCGCGCAGGCGCGACGCCGGTCGATCCCCTTATTTGATCTTGGCGGTGAAAGTGACGCCATAGGTGACCGGACGCGCCGCATATCTATACCGGGCGTCGCTGGAGAAGGCGACCGTCGTCCGGTAATATTCGTTCGTGACGTTCCGGCCGAAGATCGAAACCCGCCAGCTATCGTCCGCCGCGCCAAGCCCCGCGCGAAGGTCGAGCGTGGTATAGGCGTCCAGGGCATAGGGATCGCCCGGCAGCGTATCCGTGTCCAGCGTGGCGTTGCTGCTGCTGTGCCGATTGACGGTTCCGCCGATCTGCGCCTTCAGATCGCCCAGCGTCCATTCATATTGGGCGTCCGCGACGCCGGTGAATGTCGGCGTATAGGGCAGGCGCGACCCCTCGAACGATCCGATATAGCCGTTCTGGTTGTAGAAGGTCACGTTGCTGCCCTTGACCTTCGACTTCAGATAGGTCGCCCCAAGGGAGAGGTTGAGGCCGGTGAAGGGCTGCGCGACGATTTCGCCTTCCAGACCCCAGACCCGCGACTTGGGAACGTTGACCAGGCTTTCCAGCAGGCCGAAGATATTGTCGAGCTTGCGGGCGCGTATCTGCTTGTTGCGATAGTCGTAGTAGAAGGCCGCGCCGTTCAACTGGAGCCGGCGGTTCAGCAGCGGTAGTTTGAAACCGCCCTCATAGGCGTCGAGCCGCTCCTGCACGGCGGGTTCGGACTGCGAGACGGTCGATCCCGCGATCGGCGAGAACATGCCCGACTTGAAACCGCGGCTGGCGTTCGCATAGACGAGAGCGCCGCCGTCGAACTTGTAGTTCAGGCCGACCCGCCAGGAAACATTGTCTTCGTTCAGACGCCGCTTGTCGGGCGTGATCGTCGGCGTGAGATCGGCCTTCAACTGATAGCATTGGGCGAAGCCGACGGGAACGACCGGGGTCGTCTTCAATCCCAGACTGGTGAAGATCTGCTGGAGAGCCGTGAAGGTGGTCGACAGATTTTGCTCAGGACTGATGTCGGCCGAGCAATAATCCGCCGTCCTCCTGCTTTCGGTATAGCGAATACCGGCCTGGAAGGTCAGATTGTCGGTCAGCTTCAATTCGCCATTGGCGAAAGCGGCATAGCTGTTGACGCGCTGCTTCAGATTCGCGTTGAACGTGTAGAAGGGCAGGCCCGGAACGGCCTCCGCCAGCGACAGGAAGGGAATGGTCGGATTGGCGTTCTCGTCCTGCTTGCTATAGTCGTAGGACGCGCCGACGATCCAGTTGAAGGCCGAGCTGGACCCGACCAGGCGCACTTCCTGGTTGAAAGCCTTGACCGACCCGAACTGATGATAGTCGAGCGCGGACACCGACGTCGCGTCCATGTCATGATACAGGTTGCTGCGCAGATCCTGATAGGCGGTGATGGAGATCAGGTCGATATTGTCAGTCAGATTATAGTTGGCGCGCAACGACAATTGATAGAATTTCCGGTCGATGGACTGCGGATATTCCGGCGTCCAGTCCGCGGCCCGCGCATTTTCCGGAACGGTGGGGGCCCCCAGATATTTGATGGTTCCGGCCTGCAGAGCAGGGCCTTCCGCCCCGGCCATTCGCGCATAGAGCAGTTGCTGGCGCGCAAGGAAACTGGTGTCATATCCCGCGCTGGCCGGGTTGGTCCGGACGGCGAAGGCCGCCGGATCGACGATGGCGAAGGGATTGGCCGTCGTCGGCGCGGCGACGATGTTCATCAGATTCTGATCGAGCTGGGGCGCCTGGGGGTCCGATCTGTCGCGGAAACCATTGGCGTTCAGCCGCAAGGTCAGGCGATCCGAAGCGTCCCAGTCGACCAGGAGGCGACCGTAAAGCTGATGGCTGTCGCCCAGCCGGTCCTGCGGGCGCGTGACGCTATACTGCCATGCGCCGCCCTCCACGACGCGCACGGAGGCGCGAGCGCGGACGGTGTCGCTCAAAGGCCCGGAAAGATAGCCGGTGGCGTCGACCAGGCCAAAACGCTCATAGGAAATGGACCCGCCGGCCGCCAGTTCGGACGTCGGCTTGGCCGCGATATAGTTGATCGCGCCGCCGGTGGAATTCTGGCCGAACAAGGTGCCCTGCGGACCTTTAAGGATTTCGACGCGCTCCACGTCCAGCGTCGCGCCCGGCGTCATGGCCGGGAACGGAAGGGCAACCTCGTCCACATAGGTGGAAACGGCGGGGGAAGACGCCAGCCCGCTGTCGTAGAGGCCCACGCCGCGTATCGTGTAGACGGGGGTGGAATAAGGCGACGGCTGATAGGTGAAGCCCGGCACGACCTTCGCCAGATCGTCCACGCTGCGCACGCCACGATCGGCCAGCGCGTCGCCCGTCGCGGCGGTGATGGACATGCCGACGGAGTTGATCGACTGCGACCGCTTCTGCGCGGTGACCACGATATCGGTGATGCCGGTATTCTGGGACGCGCCGTCGGTGGCCGATGCCTCCTGCGCACAGGCCATGGTCGAACCGGCCAAAGCTATTGCTGAAATCGATGCGGCGAGCGCGCTTCGAACCATACCGATGTGGTACATTACCTTAACTCCTCCCCAATTTTTTATCGCCTTACGAATTGGCGGAATGATAATTGCACAGCCCAGGCCTTGTGCCGGCCGATGGCCATATACTGAGCATACGATCAGTTATGAATCAAGATAAATTATTGGAGCAGTGGAATTCGATTCCGGGAGCCCCGGTCCCATCAGCGGCATTCTCCTTTGGAATGAGGAAAATGCAAGCCATTCCCCATGGGCTTTCCGCCGCATGAAGATGATCGGGAGCATATCCGGCTTGTCACGCCACGCGGGCCCATGTATTGATCTAGTGAACAGGTACGTCCTTTCCGGGATGGCCGGACTCGATCAATCAGCAGGCGGAGACATGAAAATGTGCGAATCCGCCGCGACCACGCATCATCGACGCGACGCGCCAATGGAGAGGATGAGCCGATATGAGGGGCCAAGCAGAAATTTTGCCGCTGGAAGGAAATGAGCAACCCGCATCCTTCGCAGCCAGGGGGGGCATGGACAATGGACCCGTCCCCCTGGAATCCTATCGCTCTCCCGAACTGTTCGCGCTGGAGCGCGAGCGGGTGTTCCGCCGCGCATGGCTGTTCATGGGGCGGGTCGAGCGAGTCGCAAAACCGGGCGATTTCCTCGTCCGGGAAGTGGAGATCTGCAACGCCTCGATACTGATCATCCGGGGCAAGGACGGGCAGGTCCGCGCCTTTCACAATGTCTGCCCGCACCGCGCCAATCTGGTCGAAACCCGCCGAGAGGGCAACGCCCCGGCGCTGGTCTGTCGCTATCACGGCTGGAGCTTCAACAATGACGGATCGCTTCGCGGCGTCCCGGACCAGGAAATGTTCCTGGAACTGGACAAGTCGAAATGCGGCCTTCCGCCGGTCGCGCTTGAGATCTGGAACGGTTGGATATTCATCAACCTGGCCGAAAAGCCCGAAGTCTCCCTGGATGAATTTCTCGGCAGCTTCAAAGACTATTATGACGGCGTTGAGGCCATCAACCTGGATTGTTCAGTCGTCATCGAAACGCGGCTGAAATGCAATTGGAAGGTGGTCGCGGACGCCTTCGTGGAAGCTTATCATATCCCCTCCATCCATCGCACGACCATCAAATCGATGTTCTCGAATCGGGAAAATCCCTTTGGGCGTCTGCTGGACGCTCAATTTTTCGGGCCGCATCGCACCATTTCCATGTTCGGCAATGCGGAGGACACCCCTCGCGAAGACCAGCCGATCGTCGCGCTCGCCAGGGATCCGTCAATCTACAGACCCGAAGTGCTGGAGGCTTCGGCCAGATATATGAGCCATCCGGCGGTCAATCCGACGAAGCAGCCGGGCTGGTCGATGGACGCCAGCACCATATTCCCCAATCTGAACCTGGATGCGGGCTTCAACGGACAGTTCACGCATGAATATTGGCCCGTCAGCGTCAACGAATGCCTGCACCGCGCCACTTATTATTTTCCGAAGCCGACCAATATCCGGGAACGTTTCCAACTGGAATATATGATGGCCTGGTTCGTGGACGTCATCTACGAAGATCTGGGCAATGTGGAACGCACGCAGCGCGGCATCGATTCCGGCGCGACCAAGGGCATGCAGCTTTCGGAAAGCGAAGTGTCGATCCGCCATTCCGTTCAACAGATCGAAAAATGGCTGCGCGCCGAAACCGTCGCCGACGCCCTGCAATAAGAGGAAATCATGGCTCTTCTTCCCGACGGCTTTGCCGATCTTCTGCCCTTTGTCGCGCAATGGGCGAAGGATGATGTTCAGGAACGGCACCGGCAACGCTTCGCCGCCGGCATGGACGGCGTGCAGGCATTTTACGACGCCCTGGCGCCCAGGGCCACGGACATGATGGCCTATCTCGACACCGTCCCGCTGGACGACATGCCGGAGGAGGCCGCCAACCTCTACAAGCTGTTGATGGCGCTGGCGCACGTCACCCTGTCCGTCGAGCATCATGGCGAGCTTGCGCCCCCCGGCACCGCCTTCAACCCCGCCGTGCAGATCGTGCGCGGCCCCGCCCCTGCTTGATCAGAGCCGAAATTCACAAGGAGAGACAATGAACAGACTGTCTGGAAAAGTCGCCATCGTCACCGCTGCCGGTTCCGGCATTGGACGGGCGTCGGCGCGCCGCCTGGCTCAGGAGGGCGCGAGCGTCATTGTCACCGACCTCAGGGCCGAGGCGGCCGAGGCGACCGCGGCATCGATCAGGGAAGCCGGCGGCACGGCCGCTGCGATGGCGGTGGACGTCGAATCGGAAGCGGCGATCAAGTCCATGGTGGACGAAAGCGTCGCCCGCTTCGGCCGGCTGGACATATTGCATAACAACGCGGCGCTTCTGGACCCGGAAATCACGCCGCTGGACCTGTCGGTAGTCACCATCCCGGCCGATCTGTGGGATCGGGTCATGGCCGTCAACGTGCGCAGCGTCATGCTGGGATGCAAATATGCCATTCCCGTCATGCTGGAAAATGGCGGCGGATCGATCATCAACACCGGTTCCACCATGGGCCTAGGCGGCGAAGCATGGCAGGTATCCTACGGCACGTCGAAGGCAGCCGTGATCCAGCTCACCAAATATGTGGCCACGCATTTCGGCAAGCAGGGAATCCGCTGCAACGCCATCGCCCCGGCCCTGGTGATGACGCCGATCGTGGAAACGGCCATGCACCCCGAACTGCAAGCCATTCATGAGGAAAATTGCCTGACGCCCTATCTCGGCCAGCCAGAGGATATTGCGGCTGCGGTCGCTTTCCTGGCGTCTGACGATGCCCGTTACGTCACGGGCCACTGCCTGCCCGTCGACGGCGGCACCATGGCGCACCTGCCCACGTCGCCCGCCGCCCATGGCTGGCTCAGGCGCAACCTGGGCATCGAATAGGGCGCGTGGACGATCCAAGACATTCCCCTCCCGTAAACGGGAGGGGTTAGGGGTGGGCGCGAGCGAAGCGAGCTTCTGGCTTAGCCGTTGCAAACAACGCGAATGTCGCGCCAGCCCACCCCCTAACCCCCTCCCGCCTGCGGTAGGGGGAATAACGGCAAACCACCCATATCACTCAGCCAGCGAGTCTTGAATTTGTCACACAGCCTAGGCTGTATCAACTTCAGCCCTGGCGGCCCGTCGGACCCGGGGCTGACGCCGCCAGAACCGCTCGCCCGCCTACATATTGACGATATGTTCCGGTGATTTGAAGACTAGGCGATTGATCATGTCGATCGTGCCTTCAATCTCCTTGGTCGTGAATGGACTCTGCTTCGTCAGATATTGATATTCCGCCGCGACCGAAAAGGGCACGGCCGCCACCGCGGTGATGGCGATCCGCAGCCTGGCGGGATCGACGTCGATGACGGTGCCCTCCTTCTGGGCATCCAGGATCAGCCCGCACAACATGCGAAACTCATCCTTCACGTAAGATTCGCACAGATAGATCAGCCGATCGCTCAATTGATGCCCCTCCAGCGTCATCAGACGGTGGAGAGCGGGATATTCGGCAAAAAATCGTACTGTGCGATCGATAAGGAGCTTCAACTTCTCTGTGGCGGTCGCGCCCGGTATGTCGCCATTGGGGGAGCGGGCCTGCCGGATATGGTCCATGATATCCGTCATGACCGCTTTCCACAGCTCGTCCTTGGAGCTGAAATGGTAAAGCAGCAGGGATATGGAAACATGCGCGTCGGCGGCGATGGCGCGGGTGGAGGCGCCATCGAAGCCGAAATTGGCGAAGGCGTTCAGCGCGGCCCGCAGGATCCGAGCTCTCACCTCTTCGGGCTGCCGCCGCCGAACCCGCTTGGTTTTCGCCGGATGAGCCGCCTTTTCCGCTTCCTCGGTCCCCTGTTCGATGGGGGCGCGTGCCTTACCGCTGCTCATCTAGAATAATCGCTCCAAACACAGAAAAATTCGACGCATTTCTAGCGAGATTTCCGCGAAATGCACGAAGAAACCCCTTTTGGCCGAATGCGCGCCGCGCTGGAACGTTCCGAACCCTTTCCTGGAACAAGGCCGGGCCGCCTCATATCCGCGCACCGGCGCGAGGACGGCCCGCCCGAGATCAGAGGGCCGGCTTTACCGCGGGGACAGATCCCTGCTTGAGCAGTTCCTCAACGGGCTCGCCCGCCTTGAACTTGGCGAGCAAGGCTTCGGGGTCAAAGAAGACGCCGATGGGATTGTCATGGAACGCCTGCGAGAAGAAGAAGTCCCGCGCCTCCGCTGAGGTGGGATAATTATCCACCTGGAGTTCGATCTTGCAGCCGTTCGGGTCGGCATAATAGATCGATGTCGTGGGGCCGTGGTTTATCGCATAAATGGGCGCGATGCCGTCGTCGCGCAGCCTTTCATAATTATACATGAGATCATGCAGGCTGTCGAAGGAGAAGGCTACATGATCGATAGCCGAAGCGCTCTCGACCGAATCCCCCAATCCATTGAGATCGCCGATGGCAATTCGGTGATGCTCGTCATCGAAACTGAGGAAGGCGAGATTATTCTTCGAATATACCGTATCGGCCAGGAAAAACCTCTCATACCAGCGGAGGGTTTCCTCGAAACGATTGGTGCGAATGACGAAATGCGCCATCCGGGCCGGAGCTATGCGCAAATTCCTGTTCGGGTGTGCCGAAATCATCATTATCTCCCGTAAGCCCGCGGGCCAATATCCATCCATCTCGATCAAAAAACGGTTCAAGAGCGGACAGGAACCCTATCCACCATCTCTCCGTTTCAGCCCGTCTCCCGGAGCATCCGCCCGATCAGAGCACAGGCGCTCGCGCCCCACCTAATGACTACTGTGCTAATGGTCAATTATGTAGCAGCGCATGAAAGGGGGCGGGATCGGCATATTCGTCGATATGGGCGATCTTCCCGTTCACGATCCGCATGATGAGGCAGGCCGGAACCTCCATTTTGCGCCCATCCGCCAGAACGCCCTTGACGACATGCTGCTGGATGATGCCTTCATCCGTGTACAGCCGCTTGATATCGGCATAGTGGATGTCCTCGAACAGGCCGACGATCGACGCGACGAAGGCCAGATTTTCTTCCCTGCCCTGCGTCAGCCCGTCATTATTGTGCCAGACGGTCGCGTCATACGCATAGAGATCGGCAAAGGCCTTTACATCCTTGCGCGCAAACGCCGCGGTAATAGCTTCGGCAACCGCCAGAGCCTCGGCCCTCCCATCAGCAGCCATTTCGCCTCCTCTCAAAGCTTCGACATCATAGGAATGGTATTTCTCGATCAGGCGCCCAGTATCGCCGGAACGCCGCGACGATGCGCAATTCGCCACCCTTCCGCCGTCAGGCGGAAGCGGTCGTGAAATTGCGCGACCGCCGTCGGTCCCGCCTTCGGCAGGCCCTCGCCCTCATGTTCCAGATGGTAGAGCGTGAAATAGGTCACCGTCTCGACCTCTTCCGGGCCGATCGCGGCGAAATGGGGGATGCCGCACAAATGCCGCGTGACGACATGCGCGGGACGCCCTTCCCAGATCGCCGCGATTTCGGCGCGGCCCGTGGCCAGGAGATCGGGGCGCTCGAAAACGCCGTCCTCGGCGAACAGCGCGGCCGCCCGGTCGAATTCGCGATGATCGACATGATAGGCAAATGCCGCGACGATGCGCGCGCACTCAAGCCGCGCTTCCAATATGGCCAGGTCCGTCATGCGACTTCCCTCGACCGCTGGTGGAGCGGTTGCCCGGAAAGCTGGCGCAACAGGCCGGACCAGTCGGCCGGAGCGTCGTCGCCGCACCAGGCGATATGCTGGTCCGGCCGAACGAGGATCAGACCGGCGCCCAGACGTTCGAGGATGGCTTCATTGTCCAGCCTGACGATTTGCAGGGGAATGGACAGTTCGCCCGCCGCCCCTTCCAGATCGCCCAGATCATGCTTCCCGATCGAAAGCAGCGTCATTTCCCGGCCCAGGCAATCGAGCAACGGCCGCCCGTCGCTCAGATAATAGCTGGGGAGCCGCCCGCCGACGACCGCGAAGGACGGGCACGCAAGCGGATCGAAAGGCGGCGCCGAACCTTCGTCCGCGATGGCCGACGAACCCGTGTAGCGGAAGCCATATTCGATGCCCCAGCTTTCATTTTCGGCATTGCCGAACGCGGCGATCCGCGCGCCCAGCGCCTCTCGCGCCTCCGCCGATCCGGGCGCGTCCAGATCGTGCGCCGCCTCCGCCTGCTCGATGCATTCGGTGATGGCCAGCCTCAGTTCCAGATGCCGCATCGCCGCGGCGCGGTTTTGCTCGCCGATCTGACGCCGTTCGACATCATAGCTGTCGAGCAGCGCATCGCCGCCCCAGCCATTTTCCACCGCCGCCAGCTTCCAGCCCAGATCGATGGCGTCGCCTATGCCGGTGTTCATCCCGTAGCCGCCGGTCGGAATGACCTGATGCGCGGCGTCGCCCGCCAGGAAGACCCGGCCGTTCCGATATGTTTCCGCCAGCACCACATGGGGCGTCCACGGATTGGCGACCAGAAGCTCATAATCGAACTCAGCGCCCATGAACCGCGTCAATATGTCATGAGGATCGGTGTCGGGCGGCGCCAGTGACTGAAGGGTCCAGATATCCTTGCCATTTTGCGCGACAATCGTGCCGAGACCGGTCTGGAGATGGTAGAATGCCCCGAACTTGCCCAGAACCTCCTGATCGGTCGAGCGGAAATGGACCATATAGGCTTCTGCGACCGCATGCTGCCCCTCCAGCGCGATGGAAGCCTGCTGCCGCACCCGGCTGCCGCCGCCGTCGCACCCGACCAGATAGTCGCTGCGGACGGTCGCCTTTTCGCCGGTGGCGGAACTGGCGATGGTCACGGTGACGCCGTCGCCGTCCTGATCGAAGGATTCGAAGGCCCATCCATATCGCACGTCGATCAGGGGATTGGCCTCGATCTGCGCCTTCAGCACCGGCTCCAGCACGACCTGGGACACGCGCATCGGCGGCTCCAGCGTCGCCGTGCCGTCATTGTTCGTCCGCGCGCGCTGGCGATATTCGTCCGGAGAAAGATAGGCGAAGCGGTGCAGGACATGGCCGGTGCCCTTTGTCGCCCAGATGACGTCGAGGGCTTCGCTGGGCGGCACGCCGGCGGCGCGAAGGTCATCGACCACGCCCAGCCGGCGGAACAGCTCCATGCTGCGGCCGTTGGTCAGGTCCATCTTCGGGTGGCGCGTGGTCGTCGCATTGCGCTCGACGATGACCGACCGGACGCCATGATGCGCCAGTTCCAGCGCAAGCGTCATGCCGACGGGACCCGCCCCGGCAATGAAAATCTGGGTAGAAGCGCTGTTCAATCAATCCTCCCGCTTCGGCATTCCGGCCATCGCCGTCTTATTTATTGATCTTTTGCACAGTTTCTATGGGGTGTCGATAGGAATAATGTCGGCGACGTGTCCAGGGGGCTGCGACGCACCGCCTTGTGCGGTTCCGGCGGATTGGATAGGAACTGCGCGGGGACAGGCCAATCCTTCGCGCCGTTCCGCACCATCAACCAATCGGGCGAGTCCATCATGAGCGCATTGTCCGGACGCCGGATCGCTGGCGACCATTTCGTCATCTATGTACGTTTCACCCTGAAGCCAGGCATGCGGGAGGCATATCTCGCGCTGGTCAAACCGGTTTTGGAAGGCATTGCGTCCGACCCCCTCTGCAAGACGATCATCGTGCATACGGACGACGAAAATCCCGACGATGTCGTCCTTTACGAAATCTGGGCGGGAACCCGCGAGCGTTTCATGCGGGAGGAGACCGTAAAGCCCTATCGCGCCGATTATGCACGGACGCTGCCCAGCCTGCTGGCGAAACCGGCGGAGGCCCATTGGCTGCGCCCCACGGCCGAATGGTATAGCGCCATGCTGCCGACCGACGGGCCCGCGTGATGACCGTCCGACCGAACATACAGGGCCTTGAGGCATACTGATCCATAGCACAGTAATTGGACACTGCGCTCAATCCGCTCTTGGCTCCGCCTCCCGAAATCGATTACAGGCCATCGCGCCGGTCAAGGGAGAAAAAGGATGTCGGACATGGACGAGATGTTGACGGCGCTGCTTGCGCGACGCCGCTCCGTCAGGGGGTTCATGCCCGCCGAAGTGCCGGCGGATCAGATGCGGCGAATCTTCTCCAACGCGCAGCTTGCTCCGTCCAACTGCAATGTCCAGCCCTGGATCGTGCACATCGTCTCCGGCGGGAAAGCCGCGGAAATGCGGCAGGCGTTGGAAGGAGCAGCCACAGATCGCAGCGAGGTGCGGCCCGATTTCGAACTGACGGAGGGATATGCGGGCATATATCGCTCCAGGCAGATCGACGCCGCCAAGGCGCTGTTCGCGGCTACCGGCGTGGGGCGCGAAGACCGGCAGGCGCGGCGCGCCAGCTTCATCCGGAACTTCCGATTCTTCGATGCGCCGCATGCCGCCTTCATCTTCCTGCCTCCATGGGCCGGTTGGCGGGAGGCGGCCGATGTGGGAATGTATGCCCAGACGCTGATGCTCGCCCTTTCGGCCGAAGGATTGGCTTCCTGCGCCCAGGGCGCGCTCAGCCATCATGCGGACGTGGTGAAGCGCGTCCTTGGCGTCGATGAGGAATTGAGGCTGCTCTTCGGCATCGCGTTCGGGTTCGAAGACCCCAATCATCCGGCAAATCAGACGCGCACGGATCGCGCGCCTATCGCCGAAAATCATTATTTTTACGGGTAAGGTAGTCCCGTCGGACTGGGTGGTTTTGGGTGGTTAGCGCACCTGTCCTATTCCTCCCCATCGGGAGATGGGGAGGGGGACCGCGCGAAGCGTGGTGGAGGGGAATGGGGCGCGACCTCCGAATTTCCCCTCCACCACCGCCTAGACCGTATCGGCCGTCATCTTCGAATCGAATTCGCGCCGCGCAATCTCGACCGTGGGCCGATGTTCCTGCGCCCAGCGCGCCAGTTGCTCGACCGGGACCAGCAGGGAACGGCCCAAGCCGGTCAGCTCATAATCCACGCGGGGCGGGATCGATGACGTCACCGTCCGCGTGATCAGGCCATCGCGTTCCAAACCGCGCAGGGTCAGGGTCAGCATGCGCTGCGACACGCCCTCCACCGAACGGCGCAATTCATTGAATCGCATGCTCCGATCGCCCAGCCGGCCGATGACGAGGATGCTCCACTTGTCCCCGACGCGGGCCAGAACCTCGGTAATCTTGAGGCATTCGTTCGTCGGACGATGCGCTGTGTCGGTATCAAACATGTTACCTCGGTATACTATATGTGCCGCCTTGCGGATATGGTTTCGACATATATTTCTGCCTCGTTCTTAAGGCGTGTGGACATTTAAGGGATTCCTTTTTCCGCGCGGATCGGATTCAAGACTGGCGAAGGGAGCGCCATCTTGGATCGACACGGATTAAGCGACGAGCAGTGGGAGCGGGTTCGCCCCGTGCTTCCCGGTAAAGTTGGGGACCGAGGCCGTTCGGC
>NZ_JFHR01000057.1 GCF_000722875.1 Sphingobium chlorophenolicum
CTCTATGCCGACCGAACCGATGTCGACGCAGGTATCCCCTGGAAGGAACAGGGCCTGAGCGCAGGCGCCGAACTTCAGGGCGACAGGCTGGTGTTCAGGGGACGGCAAAAACTCCACCACTTCTCCCTCCCCAAGGGAAACCCCGCCATCCAGTTCCATGTGGTCAGCCAGCCACTCGTCACCCTCCACTCGCCAACCACCGCTTCGGCGCAAAGCTATATGCGCGTCTATGCAACGCCCTTTGGCCAACCGCCGCAGCTCAAGGTCGTTGGAAAATACTCCGATCAGTTCATATGCAACGACGGCACATGGAAGTTCACATCACGAACTTGCGAGATTTAGGGCCGATCAACATCATGAGGGCGGAACGCGTGCGGCCTGCACGCTTCCGTTCCTTTTGACCGCCTTGCTTTTAGCTGTCCGCTTCTACGCCGCCACGGCGTTGCGGTCGCATGCGATACCGCCCAGTTCGATCAGCAGCCGGGTGTCGCGGAGAATATTATCCCACAATTCGTCGCCCAGCGATTCTTTCAGCGATTCCTGAGCCTTGCGCCATTTGGGAATCGCTTCTTCAAGCGCTTCATGGCCGCGCTTCGTCAGGCGCACCAGCCGCTGGCGCTTGTCGGCCCCTTCGCTGACATCGAGAAAGCCGTCCCTGACCAGAATCTCGACATTGCGCGTCGTGGTGGTCCGGTCGGTTTCCATATGCCGCGCCAGCGTCTGCATCGTCGCGTTGCGCAGATAATATACGCGCATCAGGAGCGACATCTGCACCGGATTGACCGGCGACCCGGCCATGCCGTCGACATAATGTTTCATGATCGCCCGGTTGGCCGCTCGCAGCCCTTCCGCAAGGCAGATATGAGGGGTGTTCCGGACTTCCTCCAGGAACGCGATGGGTCCAAAGGCGCTCATCCTGTTGCGATACACCTATTGAAGATGGGTGTCGACCCTTCCGACAAAGCGTTGGCCGAGACGGCATAGGCCATCTGGAATGCCGAAAAATGGCAGTTTTGCGTTGAAGTTCACAGTGTATGCGCGCGCGTGCCTGGGCGCGCGTATGCGAAGCGGGATTTCATCGAACGTTTCAAAGAGGGATGCGAGATAGAGTGGCAGGCGCGGAATAGGACAGGCTGAAATGAGCGCCTGCTGCATCGATAGGATGTTTTTTGCGGCGGCTGTTGCCTTTGGGTTACGAATTCCGGGTACCGGAAGCGCACCCCCCTCCTTGCGGGAGAGGGATGGCGGAATACAGCCACTACGATGCATTCGGACAGGGATTATGTTCGGCCTTGTCGGGATTGCTTGATTCCGCGTCTTTGGGCGAAAATGCCCTGAAGAACATGCTGACCAGATCGGGGATCAGGCCTTCTATATCCGCCTGACAGGGCGGCTCATCCGCATGCAGCATCCGCAGCGTCGATGCGCCCGTCATCAACGCCGCCAGCATCAGCACATGCCGCGTCCCTGACGCGCCCGGATCCAACTGCTTCCGCACGACCGCCTGATCCAGCGTGAAGCGGAAAATCTCCAATATCCTGATGCTGGGGTCCAGCGCGTCCGGCGCGGGGATATAGCCGGGAATGGGCCGGCCGATCAGAAGCTGGGCCATTTCCGGGTTCGCCGTCGCCCACCGGTCCACGGCCAGCATCGCGTCCCGGATCGCCGCCATGCCCGGCTCCGCGTTCGCGACGGCGCTTTCGACCTCGTGCAACACTTCATTTTCGGCGCGGCGGTAAAGCGCGTCGTAGACGGCCATCAAAGAGGGAAAATATTTGTAAAGCGCCGTAGGCTGCACGCCCAACAGCCGCGCCACCGTCGTCAGATTAAGTCCGGCAACGCCTTGTTGCCGTATGACCTCGATCGACAGATCGAGAATCTCATTGATGGTTTCCTGCCTGCGGCGTTCGCGCAACGGAACGACATGAGACTCGCTCATGGGGAAAGCTCGTATTTTTATCATCTCCTCTCCCGATATTCTTTTTAGTGTTCGGGCTTTACTTGGCATTCAACGACAATGAGGCGTTTATAAACAGTTTCAAGCGCGCCCAAGCCAATACCAGAACACGGTTTCAACCATATAGCAGACGGCCCCGGCAATGTCGATGTCGCCGCGTATTTTAGGGTAAACGGCCCGCCCCCCGGCAACCGGGCATCGCGAAAGTTATGGGTCATAACCATGGCCATGATGCGTAACCAGCGTCAGACAGAACAACTTTATCAATTCATCCAAACCTCTGTAACTCAGGATGATAAATATTATTCTTTATTTAAAAAAACGAACATTTAACTTGGCAATTGTCGATTCTGTTCAAGTTCACACAACACAAAAACAAGGCATGAACGATGCAGGTAAAAACCTTGCCGGAGAGGTGCGTTTCATCAGGCCAATGCGTGATGCTGGCGCCTGGGGTTTTCGATCAGGATGACGATGGCGTGGTCCTGCTGTTGCGGGACACGGTCGATGATGGCGACGAAGCCACCGCCGCCGCGGTCAAATCTGCCGCCAATGTCTGCCCCGCCGCCGCGATCCGGCTCTCGGCCCAACTCTCGGCGAACCAGAAGGCCTGACTTTCAGGCCGGTTCCCACTTCCAGGAGGAGTGTCGGAAGACATGCACGCCAACGCCGCGATCCTGCGCCATGCGCAAGCGCCTTTCGCCATAGAGCCATTGGACCTGCCCGAACCCAGCGGGAACGAGATTCTCGTCCGCGTCGCCGGAGTCGGCATGTGCCACACCGATCTGGTGGTGCGGCACCTGCCCGCCGAATGGGCGCCCCTGCCCGCCGTGCTGGGCCATGAAGGGTCCGGCATCGTCGAGGCGGTCGGCCCCTCCGTCACGCGATTTGCCGTCGGGGACCATGTGGTCCTGACCTATGATTCATGCGGATGGTGCGAGAATTGCCATAGCGGCACGCCCTCCTTCTGCTCCGAATTCAGCGAGCGGAACGAACTGGGGCTGCGGCCCGGATCGCATCGGTCGGGCCGGGATTCGGACGGGGTCGAATTGCAGACGCGCTGGTTCGGCCAGTCGTCCTTCGCCACCCATTCGCTGGCGACCGAACGCAATGTGATCAAGGTGTCGCCGGACCTGCCCATCGAACTGCTGGGGCCGCTTGGCTGCGGCATCCAGACCGGCGCGGGCGCTATCCTGAACGCCCTGCAGGTCCGTTTCGACAGCAGCGTCGTCATATTCGGGACGGGCGCGGTCGGCATGGCCGCGATCATGGCGGCGCGCATCGCTGGGGCGCGGAAGGTCATCGCGGTCGACCTTCATGAAAACCGTCTTCAGCTTGCCCAGGAACTGGGGGCGACGCATCGCATCTCCGGGCGCGATCCGGAACTGGTCGATCAGATCATGTCCATCACGGGGGGCGGCACGACCCATGCGCTGGACACGACCGCCGCGCCCGCCGTCATCACCGCCGCCCTGGCGTCCCTGCGCGCACGCGGGAAGCTGGGGCTGGTGGGCGGCGGCGGCGCGCCGCTGGACCTGCCCCAGGAAGCATTGATGAAGGGCCAGCAACTGTCCTTCATCATCGAAGGCAATTCGGTTCCGCAACTGCTGATCCCGCAACTGATCGAACTCTGGTCGGAGGGGCTGTTCCCCTTCGACCGGCTGATCACCCGATATCCGCTGGAAAAGATCAACGATGCGGAGCGCGATCTTGCGTCCGGATCGGTCATCAAGCCGGTCCTGCTGCCCGGCCGATGACGCGGTGAACCGCTGACACCAACCTTAAAGAAGGCACAAGCCAGTGACGACAGAAACCCAAATCCAGGAAAAGCCCGTCCCCGAAACCACCTTCCCCTGGGAACGCGGTGCCTACGATCCTCCGCCAGCCTATGCCTGGCTGCGCGAGAACGAGCCAGTCCGGCGCGTCGTTCTGCACGACGGCACACCGGCCTGGCTCGTCACCCGCTATGACGACGTGCGGCGCATATTGGCCGATCCCAGGGTCAGTTCGAACCAGAATCTGCCGGGCTTTCCCCAGATCGAACTGGTCCCCCGCCCCAGCGAGGAGGAAACAACCTTCCTCAACATGGACGCGCCGCGCCACACGCTGTTCCGGCGCCTCATCTCCAAGCATTTCATCGTGAAGAAGCTGGAGGTCATGCGCCCGCGCATCCAGGCGCTGGTCGACGAGCGGATCGACCATATCATCGACCGGTCGGAGCCGTTCGATTTCGTGGAGGAAATCGCCCTGCCCGTCCCGTCCACGGTGATCGCCTGGCTGCTGGGCGTGCCGCCGTCGGATCACCCCTTCTTCAACCGGGAGACGGAGGCGCTGCTGGCCGCCAGCCTGGGAACGGAAGAAGCGATCGAGCGCGCCACCGAAGCCTTTGCGAACATCAACGACTATGTCGACCGGCTGATCGCCGAACGCGAGAAGCTGGACGATCCGGGCACCGATATATTGGGCGATCTGGTGCGGGCAAGCAACGAAGGCCAGATCGAGCGGCGGGACGTGCTGAACACCGCGTGGCTGCTGCTGGTCGCGGGCCATGACACGACGGCGAACATGATCGGCATGGGCATGCTGACGCTGCTGGAGCATCCGGATCAACTGGCGGAGCTTCAGGCGAACCCGGCCCTGATCCACGACGCCATCGAGGAACTGCTGCGCTATCTGACGGTCGTGCATCTCATCATCCTGCGCATCGCGACGGAGGATATAGAGATTGGCGGAGTGACGATCCCTGCGGGCGAAGGGATCATCCCGCTCAATTTCGCGGCGAACCGCGACGACGGGCATTTCCCCGATGCGGCGAAGTTCGACATTCGCCGGGGCGCGCGGGACCATGTCGCCTTCGGCTATGGCATGCATCAGTGCATCGGTCAGGCGCTGGCGCGCATCGAATTGCAGATCGTCTTCGAAACGCTGCTGCGGCGGATTCCGAACCTGCGGCTGGCGACCGATCCGGCCGACATCAGCTTCAAAAGCCATGCGAGCATCAACGGCATCGCCCGGCTGCCGGTGGCGCTCTAAAAACCGATGGAGGGACATGGCATGGAAGAGGCGACGACTCTCGTCACCCCGCAGATGGTGGCATCGAAAGGCGTCTGGCATTCGTTCGAGACGAGCTTTCCGATCACGGCCACCGACATACGCCGCTGGGCGATAGCGACCTATTGGGGAGAGATGCCGCCGCGTCTCTTCTGGGACGAGGATTATGCCAAAACGACGCGGTGGGGCGGCATCGTCGCGCCGGAGGATTTCAATCCCTTCGCCTGGCAGCTTCCCCGCGAACTGACGGAGGAGGAATTGCGGCTTCAGGGCGCGATCCCCGGTCAGGAAACGAAGAAGGGCGACAATATCCTGAACGGCGGTCAGGTCGACAGTTTCGGCGCGCGCATGCGTCCGGGCGACGTGATCTCCAGCCGTTCCCGCCTCACCGGATGGGAGGAGCGGGAGGGCCGCAACGGCCTGACGCTCTACACCTATAACGAGACCGAATGGACGAACCAGCGCGGTGAATGGGTGAAGTCCCGCGTCATGACCCTCATTCATTATTAGGAGCTTCGCCTTGTCCATTTTCTTCGAAGACATCGCCGTGGGCGACCAGATTCCGGCCTTCACCCGCAAGACGACCATGATGGAATGGAGCCGCTTCGCCGCGGTGAACGAGGAGTTCGTCTATGTCCATATGGACGATGAGGCGGGACGGGCGGCGGGCCAGCCGGGCGCGTTCGGCATGGGCAATCTGCGCTGGGCGTACATGCTGAACGCCCTGCGCGACTGGGCGGGCGACGAGAGCGAGATCAAGGAACTGGCCATGCAGTTCCGCGCCATCAACCAGAAGGACGACATATTGTCGGCCAAGGCCACGGTCGTGGACAAATCGGTCGCGGATGACGGGTCCAACCTCATCCACCTGCAGATCGACGTGGAAAATCAGGACGGCAAGGGCACTTCGCCGGGGCGCGCCATCGTGGCGGTTCCGTCCCGCGCATGAACCTTGCCGCAAGAACGATCATTTTTCGGGAGCTTTGACTGAAGATGGATGCGCTTGGCGATATTCGCGTGATCGAACTGGCGACCGGCGTCGCCGGCCCCATTGTCGGCATGTTCTGTGCCGACTTCGGCGCCGACGTCGTGAAGGTGGAGACGCCGGACGGCGATCCGGAACGCGACCGTCCCGGTTTTCCGATGTGGAACCGGGGCAAGCGCAGCGTCGTGATCGATCCCGGAACGGCCGACGGTCGCGCCTGGCTGCGGAAGCAGATCGGCGGCGCGGACATGCTGATCGTCAGGGGCGACGACGAACTGGCGGCTTTCGGGCTGGACGCCATGGCATTGCTGGCCGAGCATCCCCGCCTGATCCTGCTGGAAATGCCCGTCTATCTTCCCGGCCATGTCCCCTGGGCGGGCGGCGTCGAATCCGCCGCGCTGCTGGGGGCCTATGGCGGCCAGTTCGCCCGCCAGTCCTCCGTATCGGGGGAGCCGGTCGAGTCCGTCTATCAGACATTGCTCTATGCGCATGGCCTGTGGGCGTCGGTCTGCGCGGTGGCGGCCTTGATAGAGCGGGAGGGTTCGGGCTTCGGGCAGCGCGTCACCGTGTCCGGGATCAACGCGCTTCAGCAGCTTACCATGATATCGCTGGTGGTCGATCCGAACGCACCTGACCCCAGCACGGCCGTGGGGGGCGCGGGGCGGCATCCCACCTATTCCCGGATGATCGCGGGCGACGGCAAATGGTTCACCAGCGGCGCTCTCGGCCCCCGGTTCGAAGCCATGTTCATGGAGGTGATCGGGCTTGGCTCGATTGTCGAGGATGAACGGCTGGGCGGCAGCCTGGCGAACATGGTCGCGCCGGAGAATATCGGCTGGGTGCAGAAGGCCGTCGAGGAAGCGGTATTGAAGCAGCCGCGTCAATATTGGCTGGACCGGCTGGACGCCGTCGGCATCCCCTCAGGGCCGATAGACGAGCGCGACGGATGGCTGGACCATCCGCAGGTCGCCGCCATGGGCATGCGGGTCGAGGTCGACGATCCCGATCGCGGCACTGTCGTCATGCCGGGCGTCCCGATCAACCTGACCGCGACGCCCGGAACCGTTCGCGGCCCTGCCCCTGCCCTTGGCGAGCATAGCAGCAAGGTCGCGCCATGGCCCGCCCAGCCCCGTCCGGCTGCCGAGGCGCGCCCGCTCATGCGTTCCGGCCCATTGTCGGGCATCAGGGTCGTCAACAGCGGGCCGTTCCTGGCCAGCCCCTATGCCGGATGCCTGCTGTCCGCGCTGGGCGCGGACGTGATCAAGGTGGAACCGCGAGAGGGCGACCCCTTCCGCAAACCCGCTTATGGCGCGAACCGGGGCATGCGCAGCATCGCCATCGACCTGAAGCATCCCGACAGCATCCGGGCTTTCCACAAGATCATCGAGGGCGCGGACGTCTTCATCGACGGCCTGCGCCCCGGCGTGACGAAGAGCCTGGGCATCGACTATGACTCGTTGAAGGCGATCAACCCCGGCATCGTCACCATGTCCCTTTCCGCCTTCGGCCAGACCGGCCCGCTGGGCGGGCGCGGCGGCGTGGACATGGTGTTGCAGGGCATGGCCGGGATGATGTCGGCGGAGGGCGGCGACGGCGAACCCATCGTCAACACCATATCCGTCTGCGACATCAGCACGGCCTCCATGTCCTCCCTCACCATCGCGCTTGCCCTGTTCCACAGGCTGCGGACCGGGGAAGGCCAGCGGACGTGGGACACGCTGCTGGGCACCGCAACCTACCTCCAGTCGGCGGAGATCATCCGGTTCGAAGGCCGCCCGCCCGCCATCGTCGGCGGCGTGGACTTTCAGGGGGACGGCGCGTTCGACCGCATGTACCGGGCGGCGGACGGCTGGGTCCGGATCGCCGCGCCCGACGCCCCGGCGAAAATCGCCAGCTCCCTGGAAATTCCGGAAGAACGGCTGGCGGACAAGGACGGAGCCATCGCCGCCATCGGAGCCGCCATCGCCAATCTCAACCGCGAGGAAGCGACCCGTCGCCTCAACCGGGCAGGCGTGCCGTCTGCATCCGTCAGGAAGGTGACGGAGGTGCTGCGCGATCCCCGGCTTTGCGAGGCGGGCTTCGCCCATGTCTATCCTTCCGACAATGGCGGTTTCATCGCCACGCCGGGGCGCATCGCTTCCTTCAGCAGGACCGAATGGCGGGGCGTGCTGAAGCCGCCGGGGATCGGCGAGCATAGCGTCCGGATATTGGAGGATGCGGGGATCGATCCCGCGACCATCGACCAGTTGATCGAACGCCGCGCCGTCGCGGTCGGCGGACCCATGCCGCAGATATTGCCCCATGCCTATCGTTGAGCCTCGGATCGCAAGCATAAGGAAAAAGCAGCCGTGAACGCCATCGCAATGACCATAAATGGTCGATCCGTGGAGACGGGGGCCACCTTCTCCGTGATCGATCCATCGACGGGCGAAGCCTTTGCCGAGGCCCCCGCCGCCAGCCCCGAACAGTTGGAGGAGGCGATGGCGACCGCGCAGGACGCCTTCGGTTCATGGAGCCGCGACGAAGGACTGCGCCGCAGGGCGTTGAAGGAAGCCGCCGGTCTGGTGATGGAGATTGCCGCCGAAATGGGACCGATACTGGCCCAGGAACAGGGCAAGCCGCTGGCGGACACGGGCATAGAGTTTGAGGCGTCGGCGGAATGGCTGAACTATTATGCCGATCTCGAACTGCCGCGAGAGATCGTGCAGGACGATGCGACGGCCTATGCGGAAATCGTCCGCAGGCCGCTGGGCGTGGTGGCGGGCATCACGCCGTGGAATTATCCCATCGCCCTCGCCTTCTGGAAGATCGCGCCCGCCCTGCGCGCCGGCAACACGCTGGTGCTGAAGCCGTCGCCCTATACGCCGCTTTCGACGCTGGCGGTCGGGCAGGCGCTGCAATCGATCCTGCCGCCCGGCGTGCTGAACGTCATTTCCGGCCCGGACCCGCTGGGCGCGGCGATGACCGCCCATGCCACGCCGCGCAAGCTGACCTTCACCGGGTCGACCGCGACCGGCAGGAAGGTGATGGCGTCAGGGGCCAACGACCTGAAGCGCGTGACGCTGGAACTGGGCGGCAACGATCCGGCGGTGATATTGGACGATGCCGATATATCCGCCATCGCGGACGAGCTGTTCTGGGGCGCCTTCGCCAATAATGGGCAGGTGTGCGTCGCCATCAAGCGCATCTATGTCCATGAAAGCCGCCATGACGAACTGGTCGAGGCGCTGGCGGAGCGCGCCCGTTCCGTGGCGGTCGGCGCCTGGGACGAGGAAGGCGCGCTGCTGGGGCCGCTCTGCAACAGGCCGCAGTTCGAGCGCGTGAAGGAGTTGGTCGCGGAAGCCATCGGCATGGGAGCGCGGGTCGCGGCGGGCGGCGCGCCGATGGATCGGCCCGGCTTCTTCTTCCAGCCGACGATCCTTGCCGATCTGGACGAAAGAGCGCGGATCGTGAGCGAGGAGCAGTTCGGACCGGCGCTGCCGATCCTGTCCTACAGCAATGTCGACGATGCGGTCGCCCGCGCCAATGCGGGTCCGTTCGGCCTGACCGCGTCGGTCTGGTCATCCGACCCGATCCGCGCCGCCAATGTCGGGCTGGGGATCGAAGCCGGGCAGGTGCAGGTCAACGGCCATGCCATGGGGCTGCAACCCCACCTCCCCTTCGGCGGGCTGAAGTCGAGCGGCATCGGCGTCGAAAACGGACCATGGGGCCTGCACGGCTTCACCGACATCCAGCTTCTCTACGCGCCCCCAAGGCGGGCGGCGGCCTAGGGCGACGGAACAACGAAACCACAAGCAACAAGTTGAGGATATGTCATGGGTGCATTGGAAGGACGGGTCGCGATCATCACCGGGGCCGGACGCGGCATCGGAGCGGCGATAGCGCGGCGCTACGCGGCGGAGGGCGCGAAGGTCGTCATCAACGATCTGGGCGGCGATACGACGGGCGAAGGCAGCGATGTGGGACCGGCGGCAGCGGTCGCCAGCGAAATCATCGCCGCCGGGGGCCAGGCCATTGCCGACGGCGGCGACATCGCCGACGTCGCGACCGGCGAACGGCTCGTCAGCCTGGCCATCGAGAAGTTCGGCGGGCTGGACATCGTGGTCAATGTGGCGGGCATATTGCGCGACCGGATGATCTTCAATCTGGACGAGAAGGACTGGGATGCGGTCATCCGCGTCCACCTGAAGGGCCATTATTCGACCATCAAGCCTGCCGCCGCCTATTGGCGTTCGCTGCGCAATCCGCACGGCGATTTCCGGATCATCAACTTCACCTCCGCTTCGGGCCTGCACGGGTCGCCCGGCCAGCCCAATTACGCCGCCGCCAAGATGGGCGTCGTCGGCCTGACCATGTCGCTGGCGAACGGGCTTGCCCGCTATGGCGTTACGGTCAACGCCATCGCACCGGGCGCGACGACGCGGCTCACCGAAACCGCGCCCGAAGACAAGAATGTGGACGGCCCGGCGCGGGCCGACGACCCCTATACGCCCGACCGCGTCGCCCCCATCGCCGTTTTCCTGGGTTCAAAGGAATCGGGCTGGATGTCCGGGCGGACCATCGGCGCGGCGGGAGGAGAGCTGATGCTCTACAATATTCCGGAGATGATCAAGACGGTGGAGGGCATGGCCGATCTCGACGCCGCGACCTTCGCCGCCATGGTGGAAAAGGAATTCCGCCCGCTCGCGGACGGGCTGGCGCCCAGCGTCTACTTCGATTCCCAGATGTGAACCGGGCCATGACTTACGGAGATTCATGATGTCGATCGGGCCTATCCCCGAACCTACTCCGGAAACCGCGCCCTTCTGGCAGGGCGCGGCGGAAGGAGAGTTGCGCATTCAACGCTGCATCCGTTGCGAGAGCTTCTATTTCTATCCGCGTCCCTTCTGCCCGAAATGCAATTCGGACGAGGTCGAATGGAAACGAGTGTCGGGGCGGGCGCGGCTGTCATCCTACATCATCAACTATCGTCCATCGCCGGAATTCGAAAGCAAGGATCCGCAGATCATCGCTCTGGTGACGCTGGAGGAAGGCCCGCGCCTCTGCACCAATATCGTCGGGGTCGAACCGGAACCGGATAATCTTCGGCTGGGGATGGAACTCCAGGTCGCGTTCGAACCGCGCGGCGACCAGTTCCTGCCCGTCTTCAAGCCCGTCAGGATATGAGCATGCCCTTAATTTCCCCCAATGGAGGCAATATCGCCATCGTCGGCGCTTCGGAGACGGAACGTGTCGGCGTCGTTCCCGATATGTCGATGATCCAGTTGCATGCCGACGCCGCCCGGCGGGCGCTGAAGGATGCCGGGCTGACGCCCGCCGACGTGGACGGCATCGCCACGGCGGAGACGCAGGTCATCGAAGTGGCCGCCATGCTGGGGATCCGCCCGCGCTGGATGGACGGCACGACCATCGGCGGGTGCAGCTTCATGGCCCATGTCCGCCACGCCGCCGCCGCGATCGCCACTGGGCAGGCCAGCGTCGTGCTGATCACCCATGGCGAATCCGGCCGGTCATGGGTGGGCATGCCCAACTATTCGATGAACCCCAGGGGTCCGGACGGACAGTTCGAACAGCCCTTTGGCGCCATCGCCCCCTATTCCCTGTTCACCCTCCCCGCGCTGGCTTTCCTGGAGGCGCGGGGCATGGGGCAGCGCGACCTGGCCGAAGTGGTGGTGGCGCAGCGCGAATGGGCGATCCCCAACGAACGCGCCCAGCGCCGGACGCCAGTGACGGTCGATGAGGTTCTGACGGGGCCGCGCGTCGCCTATCCCTTTACCCGCGACATGTGCTGCGTCGTCACCGACGGCGGCGGTGCGCTCGTCCTGGTCAGCGCGGAGCGGGCACGCGACCTGCCGAGCGCGAACCGCGCCGTCTATCTGATGGGTTCCGGCGAATCTTGCGAGAGCGTGCTGGTGTCGCAGATGGACGACCTGACCTCCTTCGGTTCCTTCCGCCGGGCCAGCGCGGAGGCGTTCGAAACGGCCGGCGTCACCCATGACGACATCGACCATGCCATGTTCTACGATGCGTTCGCGCACCTGCCCCTCTACATGCTGGAGGATACCGGCTTCGTGGGCTTCGGCGAATCCGGCGCCTTCCATGCCGAAGGGCACACGCGTCCGGGCGGTCGCCTGCCCATCAACACAAATGGCGGCGGCATGTCCTACACCCATTCCGGCATGTACGGGATGTACGCCATCCAGGAAGCGGTGCGCCAGTTGCGCGGCGAAGCCGTGGTGCAGGTGCCCGACATGAAACTCAGCTTCGTCCAGGGGGTCGGCGGGCTCTTCTGGTCGGCGGCCTCCCTCATCCTGTCCAACCAGGCGCCCTAGGGAGGGAATGAAGGCTTCGATCCATCAAAAGCGCTGCCAAGAAGGAGGCAAACTCCTCTACGGCAAATCAAGGAGAGAGAAAATGAACAGATTGGGGTACCAGCTACTATACGGCGTTTGCGCCTTCGCATTGGCCCAACCCGCCCTGGCGCAGGATAGCGGTCCGGATCAGGCCACGCCGGAAAGAAGCGCGTCGGGATCGGTCAGCAACAGCGACATCGTCGTGACCGCTCTCCGCCGGTCGGAAAGGTTGCAGGACGTGCCGGTGTCGGTGACGGCGCTGGGCAGCGGGGCGCTGTCGCAGCAGCGTCTCCAGCAGGTCAGCGATCTTGCCGGATCCGTCCCCAATCTTCAGGCGTCGACGGTCGCCGGGGACGGACTTCCGATCTTCTCGCTGCGCGGCGTTTCGATGTCGGACTTCAGCTTCAATCAGCAGGGGCCGGTCGCGACCTATTTCGATGAAGTCTATAAGGGCAGTTTCCCTCTGCTGGGACTGGGCATGTTCGATCTGGAACGCGTCGAAGTCTTGCGGGGACCGCAGGGAACCCTGTACGGAAAGAATACGACCGGCGGCGCGATCAACTTCATCAGCAAGAAGCCGGGGCATGATTCCGAAGCCTATCTGAAACTGGGCTATGGCAATTATAATCGCTATGACGCCGACGGGGCGGTGCAGGCGGGCCTGGGCGACAAGCTGGCGGCGCGCATCGCCTTCACATTCTCCCGCGCCGATGGCTGGTTCAAGAATCTGATGCCGGGCAAGCCCGACGGCAGCGCTGTGCGCCAATATGGCATCCGCGCATCCCTGCTGTTCGAACCGAACGACAAGCTGGATTTCATCCTGCGGCTGACGACCAGCCTGCAAAATCCGATCGAATATGGCGTGCTGGGCGAACCGGTCGGGTCTTTGGGCATAGGGAACGGGGTCTATGAGACGTTCGGCGCGTCCAGCTATTTCAGGACCGGCCTTGGACGGCGGGAGATGGAGGCGGACAATATCGGCCGGCATCGGCACCGCACCTATGGCGCGTCCCTGACTGGAAACTGGCATGTCACGGACGCGATGACCGTCACGTCGGTGACGTCCTACGACTATGGACGGCTGCGCGTGGTCGACGAGGCGGACGGCACGCCGCTGCGGGTGCTGGAGGCCGACCTCAAGGGACGCGGCAAGCAGTTTTCGCAGGATCTCCGCCTGTCTTCGGACTTTGATGGGCCGTTCAACTTCATCTTCGGCGCCTATTATAATGTCGAAAATCTGTGGAACGAAACGTCGGCGGGATTCTATAGCGATATCGACGTGAACGGCGACGGCGCGCTGACTGCGGAAGATTGCGTCGACAGCGGCTTCGCGGTTTCCTGCATCTATCGCAATCAATATAAGCAGGTCAGGAAAAGCGCCGCCGTCTATACCGACATGAATTATAAATTGTCGGATCACCTCATCCTGCGCGGCGGCATCCGCTATACGCAGGACCGCGGCAAGGTGGTCGGCTATCGCGCCCAGATCGAAGGACCGGACCGCGTTCCGATCGTCAACACGATCCCTGGGGACGATCCGTTCAATTTCGATGCGTCGACCAGCGCTCGTTTCAAGAAAGGCACGGTCACCGGCAAGGTCGGCGTCGATTTCAAGACCGCCGACAATGACCTGATCTACGCCAGCTTCAGTCGCGGCTATCGCGCCAACGCCTTCAACGCGCAGGCCTATTTTTCGCCGGACGAATTGAACGTGGCCAAGCCGGAAACCGTCAACGCCTATGAATTGGGCTTCAAGAGCCAGTTCCTGGACCGCGCCGTGACCTTCAACGGAGCGGCATTCTATTATGATTATCGCGATCAGCAGGCGATCAGCGTCAATTCCGTCACGCATATCCAGACGCTGATCAATATTCCCAAGTCCCGCATCATGGGCGCGGAATTCGAACTGACGGTGCACCCGGTCCAGGCGCTTCGGATCAATGTCGGCGTCGGCATATTGGACACGAAGATCAAGGAAGGAACGCTCAACGGCACGTCCCTGCGGGCGAACCAGTTGCCCAACGCGCCGAAGCTCAGCGCATCGGCGGGTTTCGATTGGGATATAGTGGAGACCGGCAGCGGAAAGCTGAGCTGGGGTGTGAACAGCAGTTTCACATCGAAACAATATTTCGACCTGTTCAACACGGAACGCACCGCGCAGAAGAGATATGCGCTGGTCAACAGCCAGCTTACCTATCGATTTGCCGACGATCGTTATGGCATCAGCCTGTGGGGCAAGAATATATTCAATAAATATTATGCGCGTTATTCGCTGGACCTGTCCGGCAATGGATTCGATTACACCCATCTCGCCGATCCTCGTACCTATGGGGTCAGTTTCGACGCGAAATTTTAAGGGCGCCGCTTTTCAGCGACAGCCCATGCGAAAGGGGAAGCGCGCCGCGTCGGATTTCGATGCGGCGCGCTTCCCCTTTTTGGCCGTGAGCGCCCCTCCCGGCGAATCGCGAAAACATCCTCTTCGCAGGCCGGCATCGGCGTCGGTCCGGCGCGCATTTACATAATATGCTGTTTTCAGGGCATTTAATTTTCCATCGTCTCCCCTTGAACAACAATGTTTTCATTGGTAACAATGTTTCCACGGAATTTGGACGTTGTGAGGAGAATGGAAATGCGGACGCGGATCACTGATCTTTTCGGCATCGAACACCCCATCTTGCAGGGCGGGATGCACTATGTCGGCTTCGCCAGCCTGGCTGCCGCCGTTTCGGAAGCGGGTGGCCTCGGCTTCATCACGGGCCTGACGCAGCGCACGCCGGAACTGCTGGCGAAGGAAATCGCGAAGGCGCGGGAACTGACCGACAAGCCGATCGGCGTGAACCTGACCTTCCTCCCGACGTTCAGCGCCCCCCCCTACCCCGAATATATCCAGGCGATTGCCGAAAACGGCGTGAGCATCGTGGAAACCGCGGGACGCAGCCCCGAAGAATATATGCCGCTCTTCAAGCAGGCCGGCATCAAGGTCATCCACAAATGCACCTCCGTACGTCACGCGCTGAAGGCTGAGCGGATCGGCTGCGACGCGGTCAGCGTCGACGGCTTCGAATGCGGCGGTCATCCGGGCGAGGACGACATCCCCAACATGATCCTGCTGCCGCTGGCGGCCGAGGCGCTGACCGTGCCCTTCGTGGCGTCGGGCGGCATCGGCGACGGTCGCGGTCTGGTGGCCGCGCTGGCGCTGGGCGCGGAGGGCGTCAACATGGGCACCCGCTTCGTCGCGACCAAGGACGCGCCGGTCCATGAAAATGTAAAGCAGGCGCTGGTCGACGCGACCGAACTGGATACGCGGCTGGTGATGCGGCCGCTCCGCAATACGGAGCGCGTGCTCAACAATACGGGCGTGGAGAAAATCCGCCAGATCGAGCAGGAAAAGGGCGCGTCGATCAAGATCGACGATATTTTCGAGCAGGTCGCGGGCGTCTATCCCAAGGTCATGGTCGAAGGCCAGGTCGAAGCCGGCGCATGGAGCTGCGGTCTGGTCGTCGGGTTGATCCACGACGTGCCGACCGTGAAGGAACTGGTCGACCGCATCATGAGCGAAGCCGATGAGATCATCTCCAAGCGCCTCAGCCGCTCCATGAGCGGTGCGCTGGAAGCAGCGTAAGCGACATGCCCTCCGGCACGGCCCGTCGGGACGGTGGCGTCGACCTGCAACAGGTCCGCGCCACCTACCGGGATGAAACACGGTCCGCCATCCTCGCCGCCGCCGCGCGGATATTGAGCGAGGAAGGGCCGGAGGCGCTTACTGTCAGGCGCGTCGCAGAGGTGGTCAACGCCTCGACCAAGATGATCTACACCTGCTTTTCCGGCAAGGCGGGGCTTCTGGACGCGCTTTACATCCATAGTTTCGACGGGCTTGGCCGCGAATTCGGGAATTGCCGGGTGGAACCGGTGCCGATCGATCGGCTGAAGGCGATGTGCAGGGCCTATCGCGCCTATGCGCAGGCGGAACCGGCATTCTACAATGTCATGTTCGGCGATCTGGGGCGCGCCTATGAAGCGCCGCTCGACAGCCGTCGGCAGGCATGGTCGACTTTCCAGGCCATACGCGAAACGGTCGCGGCCTGCCTCCCCGAAGAGCGGCGGGATGAATCGAGGCAAATCTCCCAGATGCTCTGGGCGACGATGCACGGCGTGGTCAGCCTGGAACTGAGGAATCTGCTTGGCGAGACGACGAATTGCAGCGACCTGTATGACAGGACGATAGAACTTTTCCTGTCGGCGAACGGCTTGAGCTGATCCTCAAACCGGCCGGCGGCGATATTCGTCCGGCGGCAGCACCCAATGCTCCACCACATGGGCCATGATCATGGGCGTCGCCGGTCCGCCGTCGCGCTGCATGGCGGACATCGCCTCCAGCAGCGTCGCGGCGTCGGCATACCAATATTCGTCGCAGCGCCGGAAGGGCAGCGGGCGGTCCTCCACGAAGACGAGCCGCACGAAGTCCATCGCCTGCGTCAGGCGATGGGCCGAATGGCGCAGGGCGTTTCGCGTCGCGTCTGCCGGAATCCCGGCTTCGTCATTGGGCGCGTCGTGCAGGACCATCAGCTTCGCGCCGCCTGTTGCGATGGATACCCGCTGCCGGACCGCCTCCCCCCGTCCGCCATAGGCGACCCGCTCGGCCGCATTGCCGAAACGCTGCTCGTCCGGCCGGAGCATGCGCATATAGTCGTCATTATCATAGGCGTTGGCCAGCGCCGACTGGTCTTCGAACCAGAATTCGGAACAGTTCCGGAAATCGGGGAATGGAACGGGACCATCGCCGAAGCCGACGGCATGCAGCGACTGGACATGGTTCTGCACATAGCCCGCGCAGTGGCGCACGAACCCGTCGCAGCCTTTGACCAGCTCCGCATGGTCGAACAGCAACGTCCGATGATAATCCTCGGTCGTCCAATCGGGCTTGTTACGGCCGAACACGAAAAACTTCATCATGGCATCATCCCAGCGATCCGGCTCAGCAATCCATACGGCCCGGCCAATCGGCCGGGTCCGCCGGGCAGCATAGCGGACCGGCCAGCCGGACCAGTCCCATGCAGACGGGACCGAAGCGTCAGGCGATGGCCTTGACCGAGGCAGTCCTGTTCTGTCCCGCCAATATATTGAACAGCAGCGGGGCGAGCGCCGCGCTGATGATCGCGACCAGCACCATCGCCGCGTTGGTGGCGGTATCCAGCACCCCGATCCGCGTGGCGATGTCCGACGCCGCGACGATCAGGCTGAGGCGAGCGCTCAGCAATATGCCCGCCGCCAACGCCTTTCGCCCCCCGTGGATCGGAAGCAGCAACAGCGAAGGGATGATCTTGTTGGCGAAGGCGACCATGACGAAACCCGGCACCAGCATCAGGGCTTTGGGCGATGCCAAAAGCGCGGGAATATCGAATTTCAGGCCGACATTGATGAAGAAGAAGGGCACGATGAAGCCGTAGCCGATGGCCTCCAGCGTCTCCCGCCTGTGGCTGTCGCGGGGAATGACCTGTCCAAGCAGCAGTCCGGCAAGGAAAGCCGCCAGCACCAGTTCGGACTCCAGCATCTCCGCAAGCCATGCCGTCAGGAACAGCAGCGCAAGGCTGAGGCGGATCAGCGGCAGGCTGGTCCGGCTGTCCAGACGCGCCACCGGCACCCGTTTCAACAGCTTGGGCAGCAGCCAGATCGCGGGAACGGCGATAGCGACCAGCGCAAAACTGCCCAACGCGCCCCCGGCATGGCCGCTGACGACGATCCCCGCCAGAGCGGAAATGGCGATCATCGTGAAGAAATCCGCCAGCAGCGCGGTGGAAAGGATCGTCTGGCCATAGGCGCTGTCGGCCAGCCGCCGTTCCTGGATGGTCGGCACGACGATGCCGACCGAAGTGGTCGACAGGATGACCGCATAGATCGCCAGATGAAGAGGCGGCGTCGCCGGGTCCAGCAGCAGCCAGGCGCCCAGCGCGGCCATGACGACCATCAGCAGCGACATGGCGATGGCCAGCATCAGCGGACTTGCCCGTTCCCCCTGCCGCCCGCGCGCGAGCAGCATGGCAAGATCGATCTCCAGCCCCGCGATCATCATCAATATCGCGAAACCCGCCTTGGCCAGCAGTTCCATGGAATGGCCGGGCGTCAACAACCCCATGAAGTTGGGGCCGATGACGATCCCGAAGGCAATTTCCAGCACCAGCGCGGGCAGCAACGCCCTGGGCATCCATCGGGCGAAAAGGGCTGCGAAAGCGCTGCCGGCGCATGCCAGCGCCAAAAGGGAAACTATCACTCAAACCTCTATATGCGGATCGTGGCGCCGCGAATTCGCAATTGTTTCTTCCGATGTCCTGCGAAAATTCACTGGAAAGCAGTGGAAATGGCCGGAACAGGAAGGTCCGGGCGACCGGGTCAGCCGCCAAAGGCTCGCCATCCGGCGACCGCCGCGCGCGAAGCGTCGCCCTGGGCAAGCGCGAGGGCGTCGGCCGCCTGAAGAAGGCGGCGTTGCGCTTCGACCACTTCGGCCAGCGAGACATGCCCCGCCCGATAGGCGCGGCCGACCGCATCGCTGGCTGCGGTCGCAAGCCGGAGTTCGTCGGCGTGAAGGGCTTCGCGCTCCTTCGCGGTTCGCCAGCCGACCACTGCGCGTTCGACATCCTCGGCGGCGCGAAGCGCGGCGTTGCGGAATTGGGCTATCGCCTCCCTCTCCGCCCCTCTCGCATGGCCTATTTCGGCGTCCACCCTGCCGAAGTCGAAGAGCCGCCAGCGCAGGCCCAGCCCGCCCTGCAGGACGCTGGCCGGTCCGGTGAACAGCTTGCCCGCGTCATTGCCCTGAAAGCCCAGCAGGCCGGACAGGGTGAATTTCGGATAATATTCCGCCAGCGCGACGCCCAGTTGCGCATGGCTGGCCGCGACGCGCCGCTCGGCGGCGATCAGGTCCGGCCTGCGCCGGAGCAGATCGGCGGGAAGGCCCATGGCCGCGAAGCCGGAAACGGGCACCGGGGCGGGAACCGCGAGCCTTCCGGCGATACTTTCCGGCATGCCGCCGACAAGCACGGCAAGGCGCGCCAGTTGCGCCTGCACGGCCTGATCCCATTCGGGAATGACGGCGCGGATCGCGGCCGTGGAGGCGCGCGCCTGATCCAGTTCGAAGCGCGGAACGGCGCCATGGGAGAAGCGATCGCGGGCGATATTTTCGAGGCTTTCGGCCGCCGCCGCCTGATCCATGGCGATGGCGCGCCTTTTCTGGGCGGACCGGAGGAGGATATAGGCGTCGCTGATTTCAGCGGCGACGGTGACGCGGGCGGCCTGGCTATCGGCTACCGCCGCTTCCAGCCCCGCGACCGCCGCCTCGCGCCCGCGTTTCAGGCCCCCGGCGAGATCGAGTTCCCAGCTCGCGCCGCCGGTCAGTTCGAAACTGTCCTGCGTGCGGTCGAAGTCGGGGATATAATTGCCGATCTGCCCCAGTCCGGACCGCAGCGACTGGCGCGTGCGGACCGCCGAGCCGTTCAGCGAGCCTGACGGCATCTGCGCCGCCCGCGCTCCTCCGGCGGCGGCACGCGCCTGGTCGACCCTGGCCAGCGCCGCCTCCACGTCGAAGCTGCCCTGAAGACCGCGAGCGACCAGATCGTCCAGCAACGGGTCGCCGAAATCCTGCCACCACGGCCTGCCGCTCGGTCGGGCAGCTTCTGGAGCATTGTGAAAGGATGCGGGCAGCGGCGCGGCAGGCCGCTTATACTCCGTGCCCACCGTGCATCCGCCGAGGAGCAGCAAGCCCATGATGCCGAGTTGCGCTCTCACAGATTCTCTCCGCTGCGGGCCAGCAGGAGGTAGACGACCGGCGTCGCCACCCGCGAAAGCAGCGTGGACGCGATCAACCCGCCGATGATCGCTATCGCCATCGGGCCGTATAGTCCCGATCCGCCGAGCGCCAGCGGCAGAAGTCCGCCAATGGCCGTCACCGACGTCAGCAGCACGGGCAGGAAGCGCATCTCGCCCGCCCGCTCTATCGCCTCACGCATGCCGATCCCCTCCCCGCGCAACTGTTCGGTGAAATCCACCAGCAGGATCGAATTCTTGATCTCTATGCCGATCAGCGCGATCAGTCCGATCATGGCCGTGAAGCTGAGCGAATGGCCCGTCAGCCACAGCGCGGCGACCGCGCCGAGCAGGCCGAGCGGGATGATGCTGGCCACCACCGCGACCAGCCTGAAGCGGCCGAATTCCATGACCAGCACGGCCAATATGCCAAGGAAGGCGACGATCGCCGCCGTCATCATGCCCGCATTGCCGCTGGCCTGCTCCTCCGCTTCGCCGCCAAGCCCAATGCTGTAGCCTGCGGGCAGGCTCACGGCCTGACGCACCCGGTCCAGCGCGGCCTGTGTCACCGTTCCCGTCAGGTGGCCGGCCTTGACATAGGCGGTCAGGGTGACGGACCGTTCCCGGTCATAGCGTTCGATGCGCGCCGGTCCCGTTTCCAGACTGGGGTTGGCAAGGGCGCGGAGCGGCACCGCCTGGCCCCCGATCGAGGGCACATAGATATGGTCGAGCACCTCGACCGCGTTGCGGTCCGCCATGGGCAGGCGAACGCGCACCGGATAATCGTCGCCGTCCGCATCGCGGAGATTGCCCGACACTTCGCCGTCCAGCGCAAGGCGCACGGCCTGCCGGGCCGCGCCCGCCTGGACGCCCAGCACGGCCGCCTTCGCATCGTCTATTCCCAAGGTCAGGTCGGCGCGGTCCTGGCGGAGCGGATTGTCGATGTCGCGAATGCCCGGCGTTTTGGCCATGGCGGCCTCCGCCTGCTTCGCCAGACTGCTCAGGGTGGTCAGATCCTCGCCCGCGATGCGTATCTCTATCGGGGCGGTGACCGGGGGGCCCTGAACGAAGCCGAGGACGGTGATGCGCGCCCCCGGAAAGGCGGCGAATTCGCGCCGAAGGTCCGAAAGAAGCGGGGCGGAGTGGGCCGATTGCCCGTCGCGCAACGACACGGCGACTTCGGCAAAGGCCGGGTCGGGATCATGCTGGGGGATATTATAATAGATTTGCGGATTGCCGCGCCCCAGATTGGCGGCGAACCAGTCGACCTCCGGCGCCTTGGCGAGCCGCCGTTCGACATGGCCGAGCACCTTCTCCGTCGCGGGCAGGGAAGCCCCCCTCGGCAGTTCGACGCGGATCAGGAATTGCGGCGTGTCGGCGGGCGGGAACAAGCTGGTGCCGATGGCCGCCATCAGCGGCGCGATGAGCAGGCAGAGCGCCCCCAATATGGCGATAGCCCGGCCGGGCCGGTCGAGCGCGCGGTGCAGCAGCGGCGCGTAGAAGCGATGGATGCCGCCCTCGATCATCCGGAGGATGCGGTTGCCCTCCTTATCCTCATGGACGGGCAGCACGCGGCTGGCGACGAAGGGAATGATGGTGAGCGCGATGACGAAGGATGCGGCGACCGTGGCGATCACGCTGACCGGAAGGGAGCGGATGAACGCGCCCGACGCTTCCGGCAGGGCCAGCAGGGGCAGGAAAGCCAGAAGCAGGCAGGCCGTGCAGCCCGCGACGGCCAGCAATATCTGCCTGCTGCCCTCTATGGCGGCGGTGACGCGATCCTCGCCGGATCGCTGGCGGCGGGTGATATTCTCGACGACCACGACGCTGTCGTCCACCAGCAGCCCCAGCGAAAGCACGAAGCCGCTGATCGAAAGCTGGTCCAGCCCAAATCCCAGCGCCTGAAGGATGGCAAGGCCCGTGAGCAACGAAAGCGGGATGGCGAACATCACCACCCCGGCGGCGCGCAGGCCAAGGGGAAGCAAGGTGATGGCGACGATGGCCAGCGCCAGCAGGAAATCCTGGAAAAGCCCGTTCAGCCGCCGCTCCACATTCTGTGCCTGGAAAAAGCCATATTCCAGCTTCACGCCGCCGGGCACCATGCGTTCGAAACGCGCCAGCTTCGTCTGGATCGCCTGCGTCAGCAGGCCGACATCGACGCCGTCCTTGGCCGTCGCGGTCAGCAGAAGGGCGCGCCTGCCGTCGAAGCGGGTGACATGCTCCGCTTCCCGGCTCGCCCATTCGACCTGCGCGAGGTCGCCGACGCGGGCGACGGTTCCATCGCGGGAAAGGACAGGAACCCGCCGCACGTCATCCAGCGAATGAAAGGCGCCGCCGGTCCGGACGATCAGGCGGCGCTGCCCCGCATTGACCGATCCGACCGGCGCTTCGTCGCTCGCCCGGCCAAGCGCGTCGACCACCAGCGAGGCAGGCAGGCGCAATTCCGCCAGACGCCCCAGATCGAGCGACACGCGCACTTCGCTTGACGGCGCTCCCCAATATTCCGCCCGCCGGACGCCGGGGATGCGGGCAATATCCTCCCTTATGTCGTCGGCGAATTTCTCCAGCCTGCGCATCGGCAGCCGGTCGCTGACCAAAGCGGCCTGAAAGATCACCGTCTCGCTGGTCCGGGCGCGGATCACGTCCAGCCGGGTGACGCCGTTGGGCAGCCTGGGCCGCAGGGCCGTGACTTCCCGCACGACCTCGTCATATTTGCGCTCGGCATTGCTGGACCAGTCGAATTCGACCTGAATCGTCGCCGCGCCGTCGGTCGCGTTCGCCTTGACGTCCTTCAGGTCGTCTATGCCGTAGAGCATGTCCTCGACCGGCTTGATCACCAGTTGTTCGAGGTCGGCGGGCGTGGCGCCCGGCATGGCGATGCGGATGCTCATGCCCGGAACCGGAAATTGCGGGTCTTCCGACCGCGCCACGCTGAACCAGGATGCGATGCCGATGGCAAGGGCGAAGCCGACCAGAACCAGGGTCAGTCGGCTTCGGCGGATGAGGAATGCGGCCGGGTTGAAGCCCATGGTTCAGTTCCCGCTCGCCACCAGCACGGGGTCGCCATCCTTCAGATAGCCCGCGCCCGCCGTCACCACGCGCGCGCCGGGGGAAAGTCCGGCGACTATGGCATTGTCGGCTTCGAACCGGACCAGCCGGGCAGGGAGAAATTTGGCCCGCCTGCCCGCCGCGATGGTGAAGACCCCGCCCGTATCGCCTGAACGGGGCACGAAAGCCTCGGCGGGGACGGCGGTCAGGGCCGACTGGGCAGGCGTGCCGGTGGGCAGGAAACGGACGGCGGCGATGGCGCCGCTCTGCGCGGCGGCGTGGGGCGGCAATTGCACCTCTACCGTGCGGGTGCCCGTCGCGCCGCTGACGAGCGGCTGGCTGCGCGCCACGCGTCCGGAAAGCGGCGGGCGCCCTTCGAAACGGACCTCCGCCGGAGCGCCCATTGCGATCCGGTCCGCATCCTGCGCGGGGAGCGGCACCCGGACGATGAGCGGGCTGTCCTGATCCGCGACCCGCAGGATTGCCTGACCGGCGCTGACCGTCTCCCCCACCTGCGACAGGCGTTCCAGCACCACGCCGGAAAAGGGCGAAGCGAGCGTAGTCGACCGCTGGTCGTAGCGTGCAGCCGCCACTGCTGCCCTCGCCTGTTCGACCGTGTCGCGCTGGTCCTGAACCGCCGCCGACGCGACGGACCCGGTTTCGGACAGCGCCTCAAGCCGTTCCAGCGTGCGCGTCGTGCGCGCCAGTTCCGCATTGCGCGAGGCAAGCTGTTCCCGCAGGTCGATCCCGGCGATCTGCGCCAGCGGCTGACCCGTGCCGACGCGGCTGCCGACGTCGACCGTCAGGCGGGAAAGGACGCCGCCGACGCGGAACGACAGGGTGGATTGCCGCTCATATGCGACCGTGCCGGAGCCGCCGATGCTCTGCGGCTTGGAGGCAGGTAAGGCGGCGACGACACGGACCGGCGTGGCGGCCGGTTCCGTGTCGTCACCCTGCGCGCCGCCGCAGCCCCACAGCGGCAGGGCCATGAGGCAAATCGCCAGAGGCACGAGCCAACGGACACGCAGATTGAAGGCCAATGGACCAAAGGGGGGGGAAAAGGTCATCGAGCCACTTCAATAGGGGGAAGGCAGCTTAGAAACGGAAAGAGAGGGCGAGACCGGCGATGGCCTGAAGTTTCGAACCCTCGTCGACGATGGGGCTGTCCTTCGCGTCGCCGACATAATAGTTCGCCCCGGCGCGCGCGATCAGGCCCCAGCGCGGACTGAACTGATATCCCACGGTTGCGCCCGCGCCGACATCGCGGATGCCGCCGCCGGGCCGGTAGGCGGGAAGCCCCGACCGCAGCGATTCATCGGCGGTGACGCCGAAATAGCTGCGCATATATTTGCCGTCGCCATAGTTGGTCTGCGCATCGACATTCACGAAGACGCGGCGGCTGCGATAGGCGGCGTAGGAAATTTGCCCGGTCGCGACCACGCCGTCATGGCCGTTGTTGACGTCCTTCAGCACCGTCAGGTCGACGGTCACTTCGCCCTGGCCCTTTTCATCGCCGCCGAAGCGATAGCCGACGAAGCCGCCGACCTCGATCGCCTGTCCCACATCGTCCAGCAGCTTCACCCGGTCGTCGCCGTCAGCCGAACTGTTCCGCTTGAAGCGAAGGTTGATGGCCGGGCCGACCTGGAGCGGGCTGTCGCCCAGCAGGTCGAGGCGGGCGCGCAGGCCGCGAAGTTCGAATTCCATCCCCTTCCAGCGCACGTCGGCGATGCCGAACGGGATGAGCTGATAGCTTTTCGCGCCGTCATAGGCGGGCGTGACGCCGGGGCCGAGCGCGATGAAGCCCGAAACGCCCTCGCCTCCCTCGCCGTCCAGCGCCTCCTGCGCGGCGGCGGGCGTGGCGGTGACGGTCAGCAGAGCCAGCAGGGGCCGGATCAATGATTGTTTCATGCGTGATCTCCTGGGCGACGGTGGTTTTCCGCCGGTTGGACATCGGGCTAAAAGAGGGCGTCCGCTCGCCGCAAAGCGTTTTTCGCGGTTGCACAATTTGCCGCGTAAATTTACACTGTACGCATCACTATGGACGACTCACGATGCGCGAATTCGCGAAATGGCATGGCGATGAATGGGTGCGGCGGCAGGGCCTGTTGGCGGGAATCGCGCTGCTGTTCGCGGTGACGCTGGCATGGCTGGGCGCTTTCGGTTCCAGCGAATTCGAACCGTTCGCGCGTATCGGCTACTGGACCGTCATCTTCATGGCGCAATATGCGCTAGCCGTCGTCACCATGCCGCTGCTGCGGGTCTGGCCCCTGTTGAGCGCGCGCACCATGGGACAGCGCGTCGCGATAGGCGCGGCGATCACGTCCGTCCCGATGTTCTTCGTCACCGCCGCCGCATCCATGTCGGTGGGAACATGGACGCCGGTTCCCAGCGAGATATTCCAACTGATCGTCGCGATCTGGATCATCGGCGGCGCCTATCTGTTCCTTTGGGAAAAGCTGTCTTCCAGGCCATATCCTGCGCCGATCAGGCCGGGCACGGCGGAATCCTTCCGCGCGATGGAGCAGCCCCAAGTCGATAGCGCGCCGATCCAGGGCCTGCTGCTGAACAGATTGCCGCCGGAACTGGGGCGAGAGATTATTTGCCTGGGGAATGAGGATCATTATGTCCGCGTGCACACAGCGGTCGGCAACACGCTGATCCTCATGCGTTTTGCCGACGCTTTGGGCGGGGTCTCGGCTATCGATGGACAGCGGGTCCATCGCTCTTGGTGGGTGTCGCGCAGCGCCGTGGTCCGGCTGGAACGGTCTGGACGAACGGCCCGGCTGGAATTGCGCAACGGCCTGAGCGTGCCTGTATCGCGCCCCTATCTCGACCAGGCGAAGAGCCTTTGGGGTGCGATTGAAGGGATTGCCGTAGCGTAAGCCGCGTATGGCCTTTATGAAACGTCATGCTGAACTTGTTTCAGCATCCATCTCTCCCCATGAGCGGAAGGTGCTTAGAGGCACGATGGATGCTGAAACAAGTTCAGCATGACGGTGGATATGGGGCGATAACTTGGCCCGATAGGCCCGATTATTTCGCCTTGACGGTAGCGCGCGCGAAGCGTTCCTTGAAATCCGGGAGCGTCAGGGTGAAAACATCCTCCGCCCCGAATGCCGCGTCGGTGTCGGCGGGTTTCTCATGCTCCTTATACAAAGCGGGATAGCTCGGCATACGGTCCGACGAGGTGTGGAAATAGGTGGAGTAGGTCGATACGCCCACTGTCGGCACCGCACCGGAGAAATCGAACTTCATCAGCCGTAACCATCCATCGCCCAGCGCCGCTTTCGGAGCATTCGGCGCAATCATCGGCAAGATCTGGCCGCGATCCTGATAGTCCGCCAATATCTGGTAGACTTCATGGCCAAAGGCGTTCTTGTCGACGGCGTGCGATTGTCCATGCTGATGACCGCTCAGGACCATGAAGATCTGATCGTTTTGGGCGATGAACTTTTCCCACAATAGCTGCGGCGAATTATGCTCCTTGTGGACGGCATGGAAATCCACGGCCGGGATCGGCTTGCGCTCTCCCGCAATGTTGAGGTGATCGTGGATGGAAATGATCGTCGGCAGGCCCGGATGCGCCTTCAGCACGCCCTGCGCCCATTGGATCACGTCATCTTCCGGCGCCATTTCCAGCCCGATATGCAGGAAGCGATAGCCGCTCGCCTCGAAAATCTGGGCGCTGTTGGCGCCTCCGTTGAAGGAGGCAACATACCAGGGCTTGCCCTTGAAGAAGGAGGAATCGCTGCCGAAGACGGAACGGAAATTGTCCAGCCCGCCATAATGGAGCATGCCGTATCGCATCGGATCGTCGCCCTTCATCGTCGCGGGCCAGCGCGAATCCGACCATACGGCGTCATAGTCGTGATTGCCCGGCACGACCGAGAAGGGCAGCTTTCCGGCCAATATGCTGTAGCCCGCACGCGCCGTCGGCATCTCCACGGTCAGGGTGCGCGGTTCGGGCTTCAGATAATTGCCGAAGACCGGGTTGGGGATCGCCTTCAGCCCCTTCGCCACATGTTCGGCGTCCATCGACCGGCTGCCATGCTGCCACACGTCCCCGACGGAGGTCGCGAATGCGATGTCGCCGCCGGCTGAACGAGCGTTGCGGGCAATAAATTCCATCTGGTCGATGAAAATTTCCCTGGCGTCGATGGGGAAACCCGCCTCGCTCTGATGGCTATAGTCCAGATAATTTTGCGTGTCGGGAATGACCGCAATGGTGAAGCTTTGATCGGAGCCCTTCGCCATGCCGGGCGCGGCCATCGCAAGAAGCGAGGCCGCGGTGGCAAGGAGGAGATGGTTCGGTTTCATATACAAACCTCGAAATGATAATGGTTACCAGGCGAAGCGCGCACCTGCGCCGAATGTGCGCGGAGCGCCCACCAGCCGCGAAGGACCGGCGATATCGACATAATAGCGCTTGTCCGTGACGTTTCTGGCATAGGCATAGACCGAAATCCCGCTGGCGGCATTTTGCAGTTCCAGACGCAGGTTCAGAAGCGTGTAAGCCGCCGCTTTCGCCGACAGGGAATTGTCGAGGCGCTTATATTCGCTGCCCTTGTAGGTGACGTCCACGCTCGACCGCAAGCGCCAGTCGGGCGTCATGGAAAAACTGTGGGCAAGACGCACATGGCCCGACGCCTTCGGTGCGGCGGGCAGATTATTGCCGAGGTTCAGCGTCACCAGAACCGGGTTGCTGGATTCGAACTTGGTGATCTCGCTGTCGAGGAAGGTCGCGCCGGCATCGAACGTCAGTTGCTGCGTTTCCGTCCGCACCAGATTGAGCGTCCCGGTGACATCCACGCCCTTCAGCTTGGCCGCCGCGATGTTGGTGCGGACGTTGCCGTTCGGCGTCGAAGTGCTCGATTGCAGATTCTTGAAGGAATAATGGAAGCCGTCGATCGACAGGTTGAACAGGTTCGATGCCGGGAACCATTTGATGCCGCCTTCGAAGGAATCCACCGTTTCCGACTTGAAGGACAAAGCTTCGGGGGCGGAAAAGATGCTCGTCCCGTCGAAGCCGCCCGCCTTGTAGCCACGGCCATAAGCGCCGTAGATCGACAGCGACCGGGTCAGGTCGAACTTGGCCGATGCGCGGCCCGACAGATTGTCGTCGTCGAAATCATTGTCGAAGAAGACGGGCAGCGGCAGGCCGACGCCCAGCGAGATGCCATAGGGATTGGCGTCGATGGTCGATCCGAAATAATTGGACGATTCCGTAGTATAGCGCAGGCCGCCGGTCAGCGTCAGCCGGTCGAACAAGCGCCAGTCGATCTGGCCGAATATCGCGAAACTGTCGCGCTTCTGATGATAGTCCGTCTCGATCTGCGTGAACCGGCTGTCTTCGTAGAAGAGCGTCGTGCCGAAATCGGTCTTGTCCTTCAGATAATAGGCGCCGACCACCCAATTGAAACGGCCATCCTTGGCGTTGGACAGGCGCGCTTCCAGCGAGGTCTGCTTGACCTGATCGGTGAAGATGAACTGGTTGATGCGCAAGGGGGCGCCCGGCGCGCCGTCCAGCGTGCGGTCGGATTCCTCATGTCCCGCCACCAGATCGAGCCGGAGCGCGTCGCCCAGCTTCTTGGTCAGCGTGCCGCTGATGCCGAACAGGTCGGTTTTCCGGCGCGGATAGCGGTTGGCATAGAAGGTGAAGGGATCATTGTCGGGTTCCAGCCAGCCGCCATTGCTGACGCCCGCGACGGAATCCTGCGGCTGGCTTTCCGAACGGTCGCGGCTGCCCCACAATTTCAGCGTCAGGTCGCCCCCATCGGTCTCCGCCCGCAGGGTGGCGCGGCCCGCCCACAGGTTGCGGTCGCCATAATTGTCGCGAACGCCCGGATCGGGCAGCGCGGGCACCTGCGGCCGCATCTGCGTACCCGCGGCGGGACCGGCGCCCTTGCCGTCCATGAAGCCGCCGCCCTGGTCCGTCAGCACGGCCAGACGAAGGCCGATCCGGTCGCTGAGCGGCGCGCTGACGGCGCCTTCGGCCCGGAAACGATTGTAGCTGGCATAGTCCGCCTGCACATAGCCGTCGAACTTGCCGTCCGGACCGCGCGTGATCAGGTTGACGACGCCCGCCGTGCTGTTGCGGCCGTACAGCGTGCCCTGCGGCCCCTTCAAAACCTCTACCCGTTCGATGTCGAAGAAGGGCACGGAAAGGAAGACGTTGGAGCTTTGATAGATATTGTCGACATGGAAGGCGACGGAGGGGCTGCCGTTGGGCCGGTAATCGTCCTGCCCGCCGACGCCGCGAATGCTGACGGTGGTGGACGCGACGCCGCCGAAGTTGGAGGTGATGCTCATGCCCGCGACCTGCGACGTCAGGTCTTCGAAATTGGACACGCCATTGTCGGCGATCTGGGCGCCGGTCACGACGTTGATCGCGGCGGGAATGTCCGCCAGGCGCGTCTCGCGTTTCTGCGCGGTGACGATGATTTCGCTGCCGCCCCCATCGCGAACCTGTGCGACAGCAATCCCCGGCGCCAGAAGCGCTATCGCGCTCCCGACCTTGAATAAGCTTTTCATGGCTATAGAACTCCCTGATCCGATTCGAATTGGACCGGTGTCTAAAAATGGGTTGTTACGCCCGTGTGACAAGGAAGAGCATGTAGTGCGAGAAGCGGTAGCGACAATTGGAAAGCGCGAGCGAACCCGGCGCCATATCTATGACTGCGCGCTCAAACTCTTTGGGCACAAAGGTTATGTGGCGACGACGGTCGGCGACATCTGCGCCGAAGCATCGGTATCGCGCGCAACATTTTTCATCCATTTCTCCGAAAAGGCGGCCCTGGTCGGCGAAGCCAGCCTGCAAATGGGAGAGGCGTGGGAAATCCATGCAAACACGCTCGGCGACATTCCGGCGGTAGAGCTGCTGCGGCACTTCATCGACTTCGTCTTCGACAATATGGTGACGCCGGAGATCGCCGCCCCGATGATGGACGATTTCCGCCAGACCTTTGGCGGCAACATGGCGCCGGGCATCGGCATCGGCACCATGCATCATCATGGAAGCCTGATCATCGCGCGGGCGCAGAAGGATGGAACCATTACGCCGCTCACCACGCCCGACATACTCGCCCATCATACCATCCGTCTCGTCTGTCTCTATCGCGTCTTCACGGTGGGCACCCATGAAGAGACGAAGGCTTTGCTGTGGCAATTATTCTATTCGGGCGCAGGACTGACGGACGCGGCCTGAAAAGGGATATAGTCTTTTCGCATGACTTTGGATGGCGTTTGGACTAGCCGCTTCGCGATGACGTTCGCGCGCGATCTTGTACGGGAACATAGGTGGCTGGCATTCATGCTGGTCGCCTGCGTCCTGTTCGCCAGGGTCGTCATTCCGTCCGGCTTCATGCCGGTGACGACCGGCAAGCATATCGTCGTTCAGATCTGCAACGGCACGGGACCGGCGACCGTGACGATGACCATCCCCGGCGTGCCGACCCCGCATGACGCGCAAAAGGGCAAGGCCGAAAGCCCCTGCGCCTTTTCCGGTCTGGGGGCGCCTTTCCTGTCGGGCGCCGACCCAGCACTACTGGCCGGGGCGATATTGTTCCTTGTCGCCATGGGCCTGCGCGCTGCCCGGCCGCTCGCCCTCTCCTCCATCGATCATCTGCGGCCGCCATTGCGCGGCCCGCCCGTCACCGCCTGATCCTTCGCCACTGACGTGAACGACGCCGTTCGGCCCGCCGGTCATCGACCGGGGCGCGAGCGATGCGGGTCGGCGCATGCCGTCCCTTCAAGGAAATCAGAATGATCACGGATTATATCGCGCAAAGGCCGCTCCAGGCCATTGCAATGCTGCTGTTGCCGTCCGCCGCCACCGGTTACGCGCAGGCGGCGGATGACGCGCCCGGTAAAGAACGAAAGTCCGACATAGTGGTGACGGCACCCTATGGGGAGCCGACGACATCCAGCGCGACCAAAACCGGCCAGCCGATCCTGCTGACGCCGCAGTCGGTGCAGGTCATCCCGCGGCAGGTGCTGCTGGACCAGAACGCCATCACCCTGACCGACGCGGTCCGCAACGTTGCGGGCGTCTCATCCGACTTCGGGTTCAACGGGTCGACCGAACCGCTGCTGATCTTGCGCGGCTTTCCATCGACATCGATGACAGCCGCCGGTTCGATGACCGGCACGTCGACCTATTATCTGGACGGCATGCGGGTGAAGGGCCTGCCGGTCAACCTCGCCAATGTCGAGGCGGTCGAGGTGATCAAGGGGCCGGACAGCGTCATGTTCGGCCGGTCCGAGCCGGGCGGCGTGGTCAATGTCCGCTACCGGCCGCTGACCGCCCGGCCCAGTTTCGATTTCGAACAGACGGTCGGTCAATATGATCTGTTCCGCACCTCCGGCTATGCCAGCGGAGCGCTGGACGGCGGGGGGAAGCTACTGGGGGGGATTTCGGCATCCTATCAGAATGCGGGATCGTTCCGGGACTATGTCGTGGACCGGCTGGGATCGGTCAATGCGTCCTTCGCCTGGTTGCCGGGCGGCGGTACGCGGGTCGGCCTGACCGTCGATTATACCGATCACCGCTATCGCAACGATTACGGCATTCCCGCAGAGGGGGGCCGTCCGGCGCACGTTCCGCGCTCCACCGCCTATAATGACGCGCCCGTCCTGTCCCGCAGCGAATCCCGCTCCGTTCGCCTGGATGTCGCCCAGCGGCTGGGCGCTGGATGGCGGATCAAGCTGCGCGGCGTCCATCTGCGCGCCGACACGCGGGACGTGGACGTCATGCCCTACCGGCGCGACATCGCGACGGGCGAGGATTGCCTGGCGACCAGAGGGCAGCTTTGCCGCAACTATTATTATATGCGGCCCGACGGCCGGTATAAGATCGACCAGTTCACCGCAGACGTGACGGGCACAGTGGAAACCGGCCCCCTCTCCCACAAGATCGCCTTCGGTTTCGAATATTATCGCGACGACAAGAGCGGCACGACCTATTTGCAGCGGCTGGCGCCGGTGGATGTCCGCAATCCGGTGCTGGGCCTCACGCCGCCGCTGGATGTCGCCACGGCCATCCCCCTGGAGAGGGCGGATCATAATCGCTGGTACAGCGTCTATGGCGAGGACCAGATCGACTTTGGCGGCGGCTTCCATGCGGTCCTGGCCCTGCGTCAGGACTGGACCAGCGCGATCTACGCGCGACCGGGAACGGCGCCCAACAAGGCCGGTTTCCTTGCCCCCCGCGTCGGATTCGTGTGGGAAGCGGCGTCCGGCCATGTTTTCTACGGCCAGTTCCAGCGCTCGCTCGCCGCCAATAACGGCCGCAATTTCGACGGCACGCCGCTCCCTCCGGAAAAGTCGCGGCAATATGAGATAGGCTATAAATATCAAAGCGCGAACGGGAAGCTGACCGCAACGCTCGCCGCCTTCGATCTGGTGAAGACCAACCGCGCCGACTATTCGCTGTTTCCGATCATCCAGACCATCGGACGCGCCCGGTCACGCGGCATCGAATTCGACATGATCGGCGACCTGACGCCCAAATTGTCGATTATCGGCGCCTACGCCTATACCGTGGCCAAGGTCGACGAAAGCTCCGTCGGCAACGACCTGCGCCTCGCCAATGCGCCCACCCATGCCGCCAGCCTTTCGGCGCGCTATTCTATCATCGCCAATGGGTTGATCGGCGGGGGCGTCTATTATCAGGGCGCGCGCTTCGGTGATATCGGCAACAGCTTCATCCTGCCCGCCTATGTCCGGGTCGACGCCATGGCCGCCTATCGCTTCCGTCTGGGCGGATCGACCGCGACGGCGCAGATCAACCTGAAGAATATGTTCGACAAACGCTATTATACCGGCAGCCATCAGTTCGTGCAGGACTGGATCCAGATCGGCCAGCCGCGGACGCTGTCGGCCACGCTCCGGCTGGAGATTTAGCGAAGGATGTCGGTCGGACCCATCCTATTCCTCCCCATCGAGAGATGGGGAGGGGGACCGCGCGAAGCGTGGTGGAGGGGAATGGGGCACGACCTCCGAATTTCCCCTCCACCACTCGCTTCGCGAGCGGTCCCCCTCCCCACGCTTCGCGCAGGGAGGATTTAAGCGTCCTGCGTTTCCGGAAGGCCGAGCGAAGCGTCTTGCGAGGCGGCCCGTTCATAGGTCGTCGGGCCGCTATAGACCTCCTCACGATTATGGTGGGTATGGATCGCGGCCGCGATGGTGGCGGCGCGCAGGGCCGGGTTGCGGCGCTCCCGCCAGCGGCGGAACCTGTTCGCGGCGGCGATGAACGGGAGCACGAGCGATGTCCAGTTCCAACCCACACCCAATTGTTCGGCAAGTTCTCCGCCATGCAGGCGACGCAGCGTCGCAGCCGCCAGTTTGCGCGCCAAGGCAGGCGAAACGCCAAGGCCCGGCGCCAGCAGATCGCTCAGCGCGTCGAGCATGGCCGCCGTCAGCCTGCGCGAATCGGCATTGGGCTGCCCTTCCTCCGCATGAATGGCGTCGAGCAGCCGCTTCGCGCTCCGCTGATCGGTGATGGCGCGCACGATGGCGTCATCTATGCCCAATATATGCGCCGCCACCTGCCAGAGATGATAGAGGTCGGCCAGTTCCGCTTCCGTGAAGTCGACGCCCAGATTGCCGAACGCGCCGAACGGCACATAGGTGAAGTCCAGCCAGGTGCGGATCATGTCGAACTGGTTGATCGGAAGGCCCAGTTCTTCGGTATTCCAGCCCTTTTTCAATAGGCCATGGCGCACGCGGGCATGCAGCAAACGGACTTGAAGATTGTGCACATAACCGTCATGGCCCGGCAGCAATCCGTCGGGAAGCGCGGTGGCGATGTTCCAGGAACCGGTTTCCAGCAACCGGCGGCGGGCCATGCGCGTCAGGTTGGCGGTATCGACCAGGACGCGGGCGATGGAGGGGGAACTGTAGGTATGGGTCAGGGAACCGGGGCCGAGCGCGAGTCCAAGCCAGGTCGTGCCGATCGCCAGATAGGCGTCCGATCCGCGTTTCAACCGTTCGCGATCCGCCCAGTCCAGCCGCTGGGCATCCTCGATCAACGCCCTCGCCGCCGGGGGCGTGTCTGCTTCGACGCCATGCCGCACGGCGCGATCCAGCAGCATATTGCCCTGCGCGCCCGCAGCCGTCGCTTCGGCGATGGCCGCGTCGGCCAGCGCATCGCTCACCTGCCGCAACGCCGCCAGATCCGTCCATTCCTCCGTCACGCTTCCCGACATTGCTGGACACTCCATCGCTGATAAGTTATGAGACACATGTACCATATCATCGCACAAGACAGGAACGTCAAGTGGCCAGCCTGAACAAAATGGATGCGCGGCAGATTAAATCGCGGAATGCGCTGTTCGACGCGCTGGACGCGATGCTGGGCGAACGCCGCTATTCCGACCTCACCATCCTGGACCTGGTGGAGCGCGCAGGCGTCGGCAGGCAGACATTCTATCGCCATTTCGAGAGCATCGATGCCATGCTCCAGGAAAAGCTGCGCCTCGATCTGGAGGAGCAGAGGGCCATCGCCGAAGCGACCATGGCCGATGGCGAACTGTGGAGCTGGATAGAGCGTCTCGCCACCTTCGCCTTCGAACGGGCCGGGCAGCAGCCGCAACTCTACCGGCTGATCCTGAGCGGAGAGGCAGGGGACAAGGCTCTGCGGCTGTTCCGCATGCAGATCGCGCATATGATGGCGGCGGTTTCGCGGCGATGGCCCGCCTCCGCCCTTGACGGCCATAACGCGACATTCGTTCAGAGCTTCCATGCGGGCGGCATCAGCGCGCTTCTTCTTTCATGGCTGGAGTCCGGCGATCCCCCGCCGCCCGCCGAAATGGGCCGGATGTTCGTCCGCCTGATCCATCCGGAGGAATTCCACGCCGGATAGACGCTTCATCCCAATTGCGCCCTGGCGATCCGGGCCAGTTCGGGGAACAGCTTGGCGCGGGTCTCGGCCTGGGCCGAACTCGCCGTCCCGCGGATCACCCGCCCCTTGATGCCATGGAAGATCGCCGCCAGCCGGAAGAAGTTGAACGCCACGTAGAAACGATAATCGGGGATGGAGGCGCGGCCGGTCCTCGCGCAATAGGCGGCGATATAATCCTCCTCCGCAGGGATGTTCAGCGCCTTCAGATCGGCCCCCGCCAGACCCGCGACGATGTGCGGCGGCATGTGGTACATCATCGCATGATAGGCAAAATCGGCCAGCGGATGGCCCAGCGTCGACAATTCCCAATCCAGCACCGCCAGCACGCGGGGTTCCGTCGGGTGGAAGATCATGTTGTCGATGCGGAAATCGCCATGGACGATGGCGGTCTCGTCCCCCGCCGGGATGTTCGCTTGCAGCCAGTCGATCACATGATCCATGTCCGGATCGCGCCCCGCCTCTACATCGTCATGATATTGCCGGGACCAACGGCCGATCTGCCGTTCGAAATAGTTGCCGGGCTTGCCATAGTCGCCCAGCCCCACGGCCTGATAATCGACATTGTGCAGCGCGGCCATGGTCGCGTTCATCGCGTCGAAATAGGCGGGCCGCTCGTCCGTCGACACGTCCGGAACGGTCGCGTCCCAGAAGATGCGCCCCTCCACCATGTCCATGACATAGAACCAGGTGCCGATGACCGCATCGTCGGTGCACAATCCATGGACATGGGCGACCGGAAAGCCCGCCTTCTCCAGGCCGGTCAGCACCTTCGCCTCGCGCTCCACCGCATGGGCGCCCTTCAGCAACTGGCCCGGCGGCTTGCGGCGCAGCACATAGGATCGGCCCGGCGTCACCAGCTTGTAGGTCGGGTTGGATTGCCCGCCCTTGAACTGCTCGACGGACAGCGGCCCGGCATAGCCGGACACGTTCGCCTCCATCCAGCGCGCCAGAGCGCCCTCGTCGAAGGCGAATCCGGCGCGGACCTGGGTGGTGCCGCTATTTTCCCCCTGGCCGACTCCCGTGCTCATCCGGCATGCGCCTTGCCATGGTCGCGCTTGATCTTCTTGGCGAGCGACCATTTATGGACCTCTGTCGGGCCGTCATAGATGCGGAAGGCGCGCACTTCGCGGAACACCTGCTCCACGATGGTGTCGCCCGAAACGCCCATGCCGCCCATCACCTGCACGCAGCGGTCGGCGATGCGGAACAGCGCCTCCGACACGGCGACCTTCGCCATGGAGCTTTCCACCGTGCCCAGCGATCCGCTGTCCAGAACGGACGCGCACCAGTCGATCATCAGTTCGCACTGTTGCAGGTCGATCATATTTTCGGCCAACATGAAGCCGACGCCCTCATGGTCAATCAGCTTCTTCCCGAACGCCTCGCGACGGCAGGCATAATCGCTGGCGATCTCCTGAGCGCGGATCGCCGCGCCCAGCCAGCGCATGCAGTGCGACAGCCGCGCCGGGCTGAGGCGAACCTGCGCATATTGGAAGCCCTCTCCGCTCGCGCCCAGCATCTGGCTGGCGGGCACGCGCAGATTGTCGATGACGACGATGGAATGGCCGCCCGGCATGGAACTGTCGATGGTGTCCAGCACCCGCTCTATGCGGATCGCCGGATCGGGCAGGTCGACCAGGAACATGCAGGCGCCGTCCTGCGACTTCGCCATGACGATGCCCACCTTCGCGCCCGCCGCGCCGGTGATGAAGGCCTTGCGCCCGTTGATCACCCAATGGTTGCCGTCCAGCCGGCAGGTGGTCTGCATCATCGACGGGTCGGAACCCGCGCCATTCTCCGCCGCCGGTTCGGTCATGAAGAAGGCCGACCGGCTTTCCCCGCTGACGAGCTGCTCCAGGAAGCGGGCCTTCTGCTCGGGCGATCCCACCTTGCCGATCAGATACATATTGCCCTCATCGGGCGCCATGGTGTTGACCGCCAGCGGCCCCAGCGGCGACAGGCCCGACTTGATCAGCACGATCGCGGTCTCCCGCTGGTTCAGGTGCGATCCGTCGGGCAGGATGTGCGGGGTCAGCACGCCCGCCGCCTTCGCCTTGGCCCGCATTTCCTGGACCAGTTCGTCGGTGGGGCCGTGCGACGTCGCCCGCTCGTCCTTCTCATAGGGGATCACGGTTTCGCGGACGAAGGCCTCCACCTTGGCGGCGATCGCTTGGGCACGCTCGGTCATGCGGTGGCTCCTGTCAAAGCGTGCTGGTAAGGTGGCCGCCATCGGCGACGATCACCGATCCGGTCATGAAGGAAGAGGCATCGGACGCAAGCAGCAGCAACGGCCCGTCCAGTTCACGCGGTTCGCCCAGACGGCGCTGCGGCACCCGGCGCAGCATCGCCGCGCCTGCCTCCGTTTCCCAGAAGTCACGGTTTATGTCGGTCGCGATATAGCCGGGACAGATGCAGTTCACCCGCACGCCGAAGCGCGCCAGTTCCAGCGCGGCGACCTTGGTCAATTGGATGGTCGCCGCCTTGGACACGGCATAGGTCGACACGCGGGAACCCTGGCGCAAACCCAGGATCGAAGCGATATTGATGATCGACCCGCCCCGGCCATGCGCCCTCATCGCCCGCGCCGCCGACTGGCTGAGCAGGAACATGCCCTTGGCGTTGGTGTCGAGCACCCGGTCCCAATCCTCCTCGCTCTGGTCGAGGAAGGGTTTGTCCGCCGCGACCCCGGCATTGTTGACGAGGATGTCGACCTCCGCCAGCAGCGGCTCGACCGAAGCGATGCTGGCGGCGCTGGAGACGTCGAGCGCGACGGTCTCGCACGTTCCGCCGCTGGCCCGAATCCGTTCCGCCACACCGGCCAGCGCGTCGACGCGGCGGGCCGCGACGATCACCTTCGCCCCCGCGCCCGCCAATGTTTCGGCGAAATGCGCGCCCAGTCCCCCGGAAGCGCCGGTCACGAAGGCGGTCTTGCCCGCCAGGTTGAACAGATCAGCCAATATTCTCTCCCACGATCGAGGCCGCCCGGATCATGCCGTCCTTCAGCGCGCCTGGTTTGAAAACCCGTTATTTCCCTAGCGTCAAATCGGATCCCAGGCAAAGATGTCGCTTGACCGGGCCAGATCGTGGAAGCTCGGCTTGAAGGCGGGCAGCAATTCGTCGGCGATGGAATCCGGCGTCCATCCCTCGGCGCGGTGCATCGACCGGACGGGGCGCGGTACGGAGAAGAGGAATATCTCATTCTTCCTGACGCAGAAGATCTGGCCGCTGACTTCCTTTGACCGGTCGGAGGCCAGGAAAACCGCCAGCGGCGCGATCTTGTCCGCCGACATGGTTTTCAGCCTTTCCACCCGCTCGATCTCGGCTTCGGTCTGGGCCGGGATGGATGCGGTCAGGCGGCTCCAGGCGAAGGGCGCGATGCAGTTCGACGTCACGCCGAAACGCTGCATGTCCAGAGCGATGGAGTTGGACAGGCCCACGACGCCCATCTTCGCGGCGGAATAGTTCGCCTGGCCGAAATTGCCGATCAGGCCGGACGTCGACGTGAAGTGGACGAAATTGCCATGGCCCTGTTCCTTGAACACCAGCGCTGCCGCCTTCGACACATAATAATAGCCGTTGAGGTTGACGCGGATGCTGTCTTCCCAATCCGACCGGCTCATCTTGTGGAAGATGCGGTCGCGCAGCACGCCCGCATTGTTGACGACGCTGTCGATCTTCCCGAAGGCGCGAAGGGCATCCTCGATGATCGATTCCGCGCCGAGCGGATCGGAGATATCCGCGCCGTTCACGATGGCCTTGCCGCCCTTCGACTTGATGATTTCGACGACCTCGCCAGCAGGCCCGGCATCGGCGCCTTCGCCGCTTTCGGATGCGCCCAGATCGTTGACCACGACCGACGCGCCCTCAGCCGCCGCCAGCAAGGCGATTTCACGCCCGATCCCGCGTCCCGCTCCGGTCACGGCGACCACTTTTCCTTCCAGCATGCCCATCGAATCGAAACTCCCGTCAAATTTCCTCCTGAATATTGCCGATGGCGCGAATATTCAATATAGAGAAGAAAATCATTCATCATATAGAATGATGCCACATGATTCTCAGATGGGAATGGAGAGGTCCGGATATGAATTTCAGCACGATCCTCTACGAGAAGGCGGACGGCGTTCTGACCGTGACGCTGAACCGTCCGGAAAAGCTCAACGCCTATAATCACCTGATGATGACGGAACTGATCCAGGCGTTCGACGCGGCCGATGCCGACGACGATGTGAAGGTGGTGATCGTGACGGGCGCGGGTCGCGCCTTTTGCGCGGGCGCGGACATTTCCGGCGGTTCGGAGACTTTCAACTTCGACAAGCGGGCGGACAAGACCGCGCTGGGATCGCCCGTGCGGGAGGATGGCTCCATCGACTACAGCCACGCCGCGGTCCGGGACAATGGGGGCAAGGTGTCGCTGCGCGTCTTCAACTGCCTGAAGCCGGTGATCGCCGCCATCAACGGGTCGGCGGTCGGGATCGGCATCACCATGGCGCTTCCCATGGACATGCGCCTGGCGTCGACCAACGCGAAGATAGGCTTTCCCTTCACGCTGCGCGGCATCGTTCCCGAAGCGGCTTCCTCCTGGTTCCTGCCCCGCATCGTGGGGATCGGCACGGCGCTGGAATGGTGCATGACCGGCAAGATACTGACCGCCGACGAAGCGCTGGAGGCGGGCCTGTTGCGGTCGATTCACGCGCCGGAGGATTTGCTGCCAGCGGCCAGGGCGCTCGCCGCGGATATCGCGAAGGCGGCGCCGGTGTCAGTCACATTGACGCGCCAGATGCTTTGGCGCGGGCTGACCATGGCCGAACCGATGGACGCGCACCGCATCGACAGCCGCGGCGTCTATGCGCGTGGACGCATGCAGGACACGAAGGAAGGCGTCACCGCCTTTCTGGAGAAACGGCCGGCGGCTTTTTCCGACCGGGTCTCCAGCGACATGCCGGACTTTTTCCCGTGGTGGGACGAGCGAAGCTATAGTTGATCCCCACGCGGATCGTCCGGCCACCAGAGACAATGCGAAATCGAGGGTGCGAATGCAGAGCGGAATATTGAGTGAAGGTGCCTATCTGGACCATGGTTCGCTGGGGGTGCGTGTGCGTCGTGCGGCTGGGTTGCTGACCGCGTCCGGCGTACAGCCGGGAGACACGGTGGCCCTGCTGCTGCGCAACAGCGTGACCGCGATCGAGGCGACGCTGGCCGCCCAGCATATCGGCGCCTATCCGGTCCCGGTGAACTGGCACTTCACCGCCCAGGAGATCGCCTATGTCCTCCAGGATTGCGGCGCCCGCGTGCTGGTCACCCATGCCGACCTGCTGGAGAAGCTGACCGATCCGCTGCCGGAGGGCATGGCGGTCTTCACGGTGGGACAGGCAACGCCTCAGCCAGATTGGGACAACTCAGTCACGGCAAGCGAACCGATGCCCGGCGACCCGCATCCGGTGGTCGCGAGCATGATCTACACCTCCGGCACGTCGGGTCGGCCCAAGGGCGTCCGCCGCGCCCCCGCCACGCCGGAACAGGCCGAGACCGTCGCCCGGATCAGGGACCGGCTCTACGCCCCGATGGCGGGCATGCGCACGCTGATCACAGCGCCCCTCTACCACACAGCGCCCGTCCTCTTCGCCTCCTTCACCTCGCGCCGCGACGGGCTGCTGGTGCTGGAGACCCGGTTCGACGCTGAACGCACCCTCCAGCTTATCGAGCAGCATCGCATCACGCATCTCTATGCGGTGCCGACCATGTTCGTGCGCCTGCTCGCCCTGCCCGACGAAGTGCGCAGCCGCTACGATCTCTCCTCCCTGCGCTGGGTGCTGCATGCCGGCGCGCCCTGCCCGCCCGACGTCAAGAAGGCGATGATCGACTGGTGGGGCCCTGTCATATCCGAATATTACGGATCGACGGAGATGGGTCCGCTGACCTTCTGCACCGCGCAGGAGTGGCTGGAAAATCCCGGCAGCGTCGGCAAGCCGCTGCCCGGCGTCACGATCGAGATACGCGACGAGGCGGGGCAGCCCTGCCCCACCGGCGTTCCGGGCGACGTCATATTGGTGGAGAGCGGCCAGCCCGACTTCACCTATCATGGCGACGACGCCAAGCGGCAGGCGCTGGCGACCGGTCACGGGCTGGTCACGGGCGACATGGGCTATCTGGACGAGGCAGGCCGCCTGTTCATCTGCGACCGGCGCACCGACATGATCATTTCGGGCGGCGTCAACATCTACCCGGCGGAGATAGAGGCGGCGCTGATCGGCTTTCCGGGCATAGAGGATTGCGCGGTCATCGGCCTGCCCAACGCGGAGTTCGGGGAGGAGGTCGTCGCCGTCATCCAGGCCCCGACCCTGAAGGACAGCCTGCCCGAAGCCGACATCCAGACCTTCCTGCGCCAGTCCATCGCTGGCTATAAGGTGCCCCGCAGCATCATCGCCGTCGACGCCCTCCCGCGCGACGATAGCGGCAAAATCTT
>NZ_JFHR01000058.1 GCF_000722875.1 Sphingobium chlorophenolicum
CCCTTGCCCCATCCCCGCCCCGAACGCATCCTCCGCCAGCAACGGCATGGAGGATAGGGGGCAGGATGTACGATCTACGTCTTCTTTCGGCCTTCGCCCAGTCCGTGCGAAGCGGCAGCTTCACCGAAGCGGCGCGAGTGTTGCGCTGTTCACCCGGCGCGATCAGCAAGAATGTGGCGCGGCTGGAACATGAATTGGGCATCCGCCTGTTCAACCGCACCACCAGGCAACTCAGCCTCACCGAAGAGGGCGCGGAACTTCATGACGCGATCAGCCGCAGCCTTGCCGAACTGGAACGCGCGGAGGACATTGCGGCTACGGCACGCGGCACTGTGGAAGGAACCGTGAACCTCGCCCTGGGCAGCGCATTCGGCAAGTCGCAGCTATTGCCCCGGTTGCCCCGGTTGCTGGAGCGCCACCCTCGACTGCGGGTGGAGATCGCATTTACCGACGATTGCGGCGATCTGGTGGCCAACGGCCATGATCTGGCGGTGCGGTCCGGCGCACCCGACGACAGCCGCTATATCTGTCGCCGGCTGCACAGGCTGCCGCTGAAACTCGTGGCGAGCGCCGTCCATGTCGAGCGCCACGGCGCGCCGCAACATCCGGAGGACTTATCGCATCGCGACTGCATCAACGTGCGTCATGGCGACACAGAATGTAGCTGGTTGTTCCGCCGCCGGGACTGTCAGGACCATATTCCGGTCCTGGTCCAACCCCAATGCCGGATCATCATCACGCAGCAAATCGAGGCGGTCGTCGATGCCGCGCTGAGCAGCCTTGGCCCCACGGTCATCGACAGCCATGCCGCCCGGCCGCATCTGGAGACGGGGGCGCTGGTCGAACTGTTGCCGGAATGGGAGGTGGAAAGCGCAATCGAGGGCGGCAGCGACCTCTACATCATCTATCCGCATCGCCATTATCTGCCCCTTCGCATCCGCGCCATGATAGCTTTTCTGGTCGAAGAATTCGCCGAGGGCATGACTGCGCCAAATGTTCCAATTGCGATGGATCACCGCATTGCCGACCGCCGCATGCCATGAATGAACCGGCGGCTTTTTTCGACTATATCATCGTGGGCGCGGGATCGGCCGGATGCGTGCTGGCAGAGCGGCTGAGCCGCAATGGGCGCAACAAGGTTCTGCTGCTGGAGGCCGGACCGCCCGACCGTTCGCCTTTCATCCGCATGCCGCGTGGATTTGGTCGGACGCTCGCGGACCCCATGCTGACCTGGTATTATCCGGTGGAAAGCGGCGAACCGGACGGGGCGGCCAGCCCGATGTGGGTTCGCGGACGCACTCTGGGCGGGTCGAGCGCCGTCAACGGCATGATCTATGTCCGCGGTCAGCGTGAGGATTATGACGGCTGGGCGGCAGAAGGCGCAACCGGTTGGGACGGCGTGACGATGGCCGCGGCTTTCGAGGAACTGGAACGCACCCTGCCGGTCGAGATTCCGAAACGGGAGACGCGGCTGTCTCGCGCGATCGTCGAAGCGGCGCGCAGCATCGGCCTGCCGGAACGGCGGGCGCGCCATGCGGTGGATGGGGACGGCATCGGCCCAACGCCATGCACCATCCATCGCGGACGGCGCATGAGCGCCGCGCATGTCTTCCTGCGCCCCGCCGAGCGCCGCTCCAACCTGCACATCGAGACGGGCGTTTTGGTCGACAAGCTGCTGTTCGAAGGGTGGCGGGTGATCGGCGTCGAGACCAGCGGGCGAGCATGGCGCGCTGGCGAGGTCATCCTGTGCGCGGGCGCAATTGAAAGCCCTGCGCTGCTCCAGCGATCGGGCATCGGTCCTGCGGAGACATTGGCGGCGGCTGGCGTACCCCTGCGGCACATGCTGCCCGGCATCGGGCGCAATCTGCGCGAACATAAGCTGGTCATGATGCAGCATCGCCTGCGCGAGTGGATGGGTGACAATCGCGCCTTTTCCGGCGGGCGGCTGGCGGCCAATGTCGCGGCCTACGCTCTGCTGCGGCGGGGCGCGCTGGCGCGAACCTATGACCTCAACGCCTTTGCGCGCAGTCGGCCCGATCTCGACCGGCCCGACGTTCAGATCACCTTTTCCGCTTTCTCGCTGGACCTGGGCGCGAAAACGATAAGGTTCGAACCCTTTCCCGGCATGCAGATGTTCGCCTATCCGCTTCGGCCGACCAGCCAGGGGAGCGTGGACATCGTGTCGCCGGAACCGGGCCTTCCTCCACGCATCCGCCCCCATTATCTGGCGACGGAGCATGACCGCCGCGTCACGGTGGACATGGTCCGCCTGATGCGGCGTCTGGCGGCCGCGCCGCCGCTGGCTTCGCTGATCGTGGAAGAAAGCTTTCCCGGCACGGCCATGCCTGATGACGATGAAGCGATCATCGCCGCCGCGCACCGGGACCAGAGCTGCGCCCATGCGGTCGGCACCTGCCGCATGGGCGCAGCGGACGACCCCATGGCCGTGGTCGACCCGCGCCTGCGCGTGCTGGGACTGGAAGGCATCAGGGTGATGGATTGTTCGGTGATGCCGACGCAGCCGTCAGGCAACACCAATGCGCCGGTGATGGCGATGGCGGTCCGCGCCGCCGCGCTGATCCTGAAGGATGCGCGCAGATAATGCGGCGCGTTACCGGCCGGTGTGTCCGGCCGGTAACGCGCATTCGTCAGAAGCTATAGTTTAGACCAAGACCGATCTGGCGCGGCGGCGAATAGATAATCGCGTCCGCGCTGGGATTGACGAAAGTCGACCCGATCACCTTGGCATTGGTGAAATTTCGCGTGAAGACCGACAGGGTAAGGCCGGTATCCGCCGGGGTGAAGGCAAGACGTGCATTGCCGATGAAATAGTCCTTCTGCGACACACGGCTTTCCAGCGCCATGCGCACCCTGGTCGAATAATAGCCGTTCACCGACAGGGCGAGGCGCCCGGCATCGAAATCATGATGATAGTCGACAAGGCCGTTCAGCGTGAACTTGGGCGCGCGGATCATCCGCTGGCCGCTGATATCGGCGCGCCCGTCGAGAGTTCCGTCGAAATCGGGATCCGTGACCATCTCCACCAGGCTGGCATTGGGGAAGCTGTCATATTTCGCATGGAGCCAGGCAGCGCCCAGCGTCAGCGTCAGATCGTCGCTGGCGCGCAGGCTGGCATCGGCGTCGATGCCGTAAATCTCGGCCGATCCGGCATTCTGCAAGGTGCTGACCCCGCCCACGGTCGTCGTCGCCTGCAAATTCTTATAGTCGTAATGGAAGCCCGCGACGTTGAGCGCGATGGACCCTGACTTGAATTTCGCGCCGACCTCGTGCGACTTCAACAATTCCGGGCGAACAGGTGTCGCCTGGCGGGCGATAGTGTTGAACAGGCCCGCCTTGAAGCCCTGCGCATAATTATAATAGAGGTTCAGGCTGTCCGTCAGGTCGAACATGATCGCGGCGCGCGGCGTGAACTTCCTGGACTTGACCTCACCCAGAAAGGCTTCCGGCGTGGCGTCGTTGAAGCCGTTGGCGAAACCGTTATTCTTGTCCCAGGTATAGCGGCCGCCGCCGATGACCTTCAGCCTGTCGGTAACCTTCCAGGTTACTTCGACAAAGGCTGCCAGCGACCTGTTGACGCTGTGATTGTAGATATTGTCGATATAGCCGAAGGCCGGGATGTTGATGAATGCGGGGGTGTCGCCGACCTTCCGGCGATAATAGTTCAGGCCGGCGATGAACGATACGGGACCGATGGGATTGGACGTGAAATAGAAGTCCTGCGAAAAGGACTTGGAGAAGCTGAATATATCGTACACGCCACCCGCGAAATTGCTGTAGTCGGCCTCCTGCATGATGGGCGTGCTATAGTCGATATAGCCGGTCATGCTGGTGAAGGTGCCATAGTCCGTCTCGAAATCGGCCTTGAGCGAGTAGCTCTTCATGTCGATGTCGATATAGCTGTCGATGTCCGACGACGTCTGCCACGGTTGATCCGCGATGACCACACCTGGCACCCCGGCGAGCGCGTTCACGCCCCTGTAGTTGGCATAAGCCAGGTCGATGGCGTTCTTTTCGCGATTATAGCTGAAGGCGCCTTCCAGGCGAATCCGGTCGGTCGGCTGGAACAGCAGCTTCGCGCGCAGGAAGCGGTTGTGATTGTCCGGCGTGTTACGGCCCGTCGCGACGTTGCGCACATAGCTGCCCAGTTCCCGGCTGCTGAGCGTCAGGCTGGCGGCAAGCACATCGTCGATGATCGGGCCGGTGACGAACGCCTGGGCGTTCAATTCCCCCTCGCTGCCATGGCCATAATGGGCCCAGGACAGGCCAAGGTTCATCTGCGGAGTGAAGGACGGCGACTTGCTGTTGATGAGGATCACGCCGCCGGTCGCGTTGCGGCCGTAAAGCGAGCCCTGAGGGCCTTTCAACACCTGGACATTCTCGACATCCGGCAATGAGAAGAAGGCGCCGGTGATGTTCGGCTGATAAACGCCGTCGACATAGGTGGCGACATTGTTTTCCGCATTGGACGAACCCAGGGTGGACGACACGCCGCGCAGCGCGGGCTGGGCGTTGATGCCGTTCGCCTCGATGCGCAGGCCCGGCGTCACCAGCGTCAGGTCGCGAGCGTTGCTGATATTGGCGCTCTGCAATTGCTCTGCGCTTTGCGCCGTGACGGAGACGGGAACGTCCTGCAACCGTTCCGAACGGCGCTGCGCCGTAACGATGATGTCGTCCGTCGGCTGACTCGCTTGCGCCGTCGCGTCGGTCTGCGCCGTGGCAGCACCGGACATACCGGCAATAATGGCGGCGGTGCCGAGCAATTGCACGGCAAGATTGAATCTGGTCATGAGCTCCCCTCTCATCTGGATTGTCGGCGCGATGGCCGGACGGGCCCGAAGGCCATCGCGCCGCTATCGCGGTGGAGAGCTAAATTTGCATGCAAAAATCAGTCATGATCGCCATGCATCATGGGTATGATCTATCGCCCGCAATAAGCCTGTCGGATGGTGTCAGGACCACCCCCGCAGGAATCGTTCAGCGATTTCGCGCGCACGTCCCTCCCGGTGAACGAACGCGATATCATCCACCATCACGCGGAATCCCTGGGTGATAAGCCCTTGCAGGTCGAAGGCTGCCTCCGATGGATCGCCGGGACGCAACACGCCTTCGGCCATCAACCGTCCGAAATAATCGCTGATCGGCCGAATGCCTTCATAGGCATCGGCAAGCAGCATCGCGCCAAGATGAGGAAAGTCACGCCGCTCCGCCACCGCGATCTGAAGCAGGGTTCGCCCCATCGGATGACAGACGGCAACCTGCGTATAAGCGGAGACGAACCGCTCAATCGTTCCGAGCGGATCATTCACGTCCAGCTTCAACGCCCAAAGGACGGAACGCACCGCTTCCATGCTGCGATGGATCAGCGCGGTGAACAGACCCTCCTTGCTGCCGAAGCGCCGGTAAATGGTGGTCTTGCTGACGCCCGACCGATCAACCAGACGATCAAGGTTCGTGCCGCCGAAGCCGGAAAGGGCGAACTCCTCCAGCGCGATATCGAGCAGGCGGTCGATACGCCGGTCCACCTCGGCACGCGGCAGCCTGCCGCCTTGCCAGCGTTTCCCTGCTTGTCCTGTCGTCACGGTCTCACCACTCATCCTGCGTGGATAACCGGGCGCTGCGTCTAAACCAAGGGGGAGAGGCGGTTGACGCCCCTCCCCTCTTTTAAATGCGGTTCATTTTACGCGACTTGCCTACAGCGGGACTTGCAAAGCTTTCGGTCAGGCGTCGAAGCCGGGCGACTGGCGTTGCGCCTTGCGGAGCGCGGCTTCCCAGACGAGGTCGTGGTGCGACCGGGCGCCCTCTACCGGCTTGCGATCGCGGCCCATCTGGCGGCGGACTTCCTCCTGCGCGGCTTCGGGGGCGATCAGCACATTGTCGCGGCCGACCGCCAGGCTGCGAACCTGCGCCTTGCAGGCTTCCTCCAGATGATAGATGCCGCTGAACGCTTCGCCCGGCGTCGATCCGAGCGCTAGCGTGCCGTGGTTGCGCAGCAGCATGAACTTGGTGTCACCCAGATCGGCGACCAGCCTTTCCCGTTCGTCCAGATTCAGCGCCACGCCCTCATAATCATGATAGGACAGGCGCGGGATCAGCGAGAGGGCGCGCTGGTTGAGCGGCAGCAGCCCTTCGGCGTGGGCGGACACCGCCATGCCGTCCGCGCTGTGGAAATGGGCGATATAATGGGCGTCTTCGCGCGCGTCGTGGATCGCGCTGTGGATCACATAGCCCGCATAGTTGATGCCGTAGTCGCTTTCGCCGATGACATTGCCGTCCAGGTCGACCTTGACCAGGCTGGACGCGGTGATCTCATCGAACATCAGGCCGAAGGGGTTGATCAGGAAATGATGGTCCGGCCCCGGCACGCGGGCGGAGATGTGGGTGTAGATGAAATCGTCCCAGCCATAGAGGGCGGACAGGCGATAGAATGCGGCAAGGTCGACGCGGACCTTCCATTCCGCTTCGCTGACGCCCGACTGGCGGAAACGGTCGTCCTTCAAGACTGTGGCCATGGGGATGCTCCTTTGCGGCGGATTTCGGGATCGAATGAGTGATGGAGGGGCGAAATCCGCTTCACCCGCCCTTGCTGAAGCTGGTGTCGAAAGCCTCCGCGACGGGGCGCTTGCCGTCGGTCAGGCCGGCGCGCTGGAAGCGTTGCGTGATCGCCTGCTCATGCGCGACGATCCTGCCATCTATGGGTTGGGCGGCGCGGTTGTTGCGGTCGAAACTGGCGCGGGCGATGTCCAGCGGCAGGCCGGTCTCCTTCGAGAGCACCTGCGCGAATTCGTCGGGATGCGCCCTCGCCCACTGGACGGCCCTCGCCTCCCGCTGGAGGAAATCGGCGAGCAGGGCGCGCTTGGGGGCGATGGAGCCGGCATGCGCGATGTCGATATAGACGGGCAGGCCGTAATCCTTCGCGTCCACGACCGCCCTCGCCCCTTCCTTGATCGCCACATTGGTATAGGGCGTCCAGGTGGACCATGCGTCGATGGCGCCGCTGTCGAAGGCGGCCTTGGCGTCGCCGGGCGGCAGGAAGGTGACGCGCACCCGGTCCGCCGGGATATGCGCCCGCTCCAGCGCCTGGAGCAGCAGATGGTGACCGATGGACCCGCGCGTCGTCGCGACCGACTTGCCGATCAGATCCTGCACCGACCGGGCGGGGGAACCGTTCTTCACCAATATGGCCAGCGCTTCGCCTGCCTGGGCGGCGGGCGTCTGCACGCCTATGGCCTTGACCGGGCTGCCGCTCTGATAGGCGAAGATGAAGGGGGCGTCTGCGGCGAGGCCGAGGTCGGCCGCGCCGCCGCCCACTGCTTCCAGCAAGGGCTGGGCCGCCGGGAATTCGGACCATTCGACCGTATAGGGCGCGTCCTTGAGCACGCCCGACGCGATCATCATGGATTTGACCTGTCCCTTCTGGTTGGCGACGCGCAGTATCTTGTCATCGCCGCCGCCGCTGAACTTCGCGGCGGCAAGGCCGAAGCCCGCCGCCGCCACCAATGCCACCGCGATGATCGCGCCCCTGATCTTCGCCATATCAGCCCGCCAGCGCCAGATCGGCCTGGGTGCGTTCGGCGACCTTGCGCCGCACGATGGGGAGCAGTTCCCGGCCATAGAGGATGGAATCGGCCAACGGATCGAAGCCGCGGATCAGGAAATGATCGATGCCGATGTCGACATAATCCAGCATGGCGTCGGCCACCTGTTCGGGGGTGCCGACAAGGCCGGTGCTGTTGCCCGCCGCGCCGGTCAGCGCCGCGACGCCGGTCCACAGCCGCTTGTCCTGCCGGTTGGCGCTGGCGGTTTCCAGCAGGCGGAGCGACCCGGCATTGGCCGGGCGATGGTCGGTGAGCGGCAGCCCGGCGGCGGTGCGGTTTTCGCGCACCTGCTCCTCGATCTCCGCAGCGCGTTTCCAGGCCGCTTCCTCCGTGTCGGCGATCACCGGGCGGAGCGACAGGGAAAAGCCCGGATTGCGGCCATAGCGCGCCGCCGAGCGGCGGACCTGCCGGACGCTGTCCTGCACCGATTCCAGCGTTTCTCCCCACAGGGCGTAGACGTCGGCATGGCGTCCGGCGACGTCGATCGCTTCGGGCGAGGAACCGCCGAAGAAGACCGGCAGATTGTCGGGTTTCACGGCGCTGAACGCCTGTTTCACGTCGTAAAACTTGCCCTGATGGTCGAAGGGTTGGGCCGCCGTCCATTCCTGCCGCAGGATGGTCAGATATTCGTCGGTGCGGGCGTAGCGTTCCGCCTTCACGCTCCTCGTATCGCCGTCCCGCGCCATTTCCGCGTCGGCGCCGCCGGTGATGATGTGGACGGCGACGCGCCCGCCCGACAACTGGTCCAGCGTGGCGAGTTGGCGCGCCGCGACCGTAGGCTGGGTGAAGCCGGGCCGGTGCGCGACCAGAAAGCCCAGCGTCGATGTAATCGCCGCCGCATGGGCCGCGACGATCTGGCTTTCGGGGCTGTTGGAGCCGAAGGGGATCAGCACGCGGTCGAAGCCGCCCTTTTCCTGCGCCTTGGCCGCCGCCTCGACATAATCCTTGTCGAGGGCACGGCTGCGCACCGCCGACTGGGTTTCAGAGCCGTTGTTGAAGCCGATATAGCCGATGAATTTGACGCTCATGGTCGCCTCTCAAAAGATCAGATGACAAAGAAGCCGTGGGTGCCGTCGCGCTCCAGTTGCGCGACGAGGCCATATTCCCAGTCGAGATAGGCCTGCATCGCGGCGGCCTTGTTGTCGGTGCCTTCATAGGGGCGTTTGTAGCGTCCCTCCGGCCCGCGTGGGCTAGGCGCGCCGTCCGGGCCTTTCTCCAGCGTCGCGGTGGACCAGTCGACGTCCAGCACGGACACCTCCCACCCCAGTTGCGCCAGCCAGGAGGCGGTCATGTCGGCGCGGGGGCCGATATCGTCGGTGACGACGATCCGGGCGCCGCGCACCGGGGCATTATGGTCTGTTTCCTGCACCAACTGGCCGCCCTGCGCGTTGCGGAAGCCGGGCAGATGGCCGCCCTCATATTCGCGGGGCTGGCGCACGTCGTAGAGATAGAGGGTGCGGGCCTTGTCCGCCTTCAATTCCTCCAGTTCGTCCCAGCCGATGCGCTTCACCCCGGCGCGATAGGCGACGTCGCGGGCATGGGCGCGGGCCTCCTCCGCCGAGCGATTGTCGACCTCCGGCGCGACGCGGGTCTGGCCGGTTTCAAGCTCCTGCCCCGCCAGCGTCCAGCCGATGGTGCCGTTGCGCAGCGCGAAGATCGGGTTGGGCAGGCCCGCATTGACCAGCGACTGGGTCCCGATGATCGACCGGGTCCGGCCCGCGCAGTTGACGATGATCGTCGTATCCGGATCGGGCGCGATGGTGCGCGCCCGCAGCACCAGTTCGGCGCCGGGCACGCTGGTGCCGGTCGGGATGCTCATCGTATTATATTCGTCGTAGCGGCGGGCGTCGAGGATGGCGATGTCGGCCTTTTCCCGGATCAGCGCCTGCACCTCCTCCGCCGCCAGACTGGGCGTGTGGCGGCGATGTTCGACCAGTTCGCCGAACGCCTTGGAATAGCTGTTCACATCCTCGAACAGTTCATAGCCCGCTTCGCGCCAGGCGTTGAGGCCGCCTTCCAGTTCGCGGACGTCGGTATAGCCCAGCCCTTCGAACCGCACGGCGGCCTTGCGCGCCAGCCCTTCGCCATCGTCATAGACGATGATCGGCGTGTCGAGGCGCGGGATGCGCCAGCGCGCTTCCTCATCGATGCGGCGCAGCGGAATCTGGGCGGCGAAGAGGGGGTGGCCTTGCGCGAATTCATGTTCTTCGCGCACGTCGATCAGGGCGATCTCGCTGCCGACCAGCAGGGCGCGGCGAATGTCCTGCGGCGTGGCGGTCAAGGTGCGGTCGCTTGTGCGGTCCAGCGTTTCAGTGGTCATGCGTTTCTCGATCTATCCCAGAGGTTGGGGATCACGCCGTTGGCGTAACCCGATATGAAGGTCTTGGGGGTGCCGTCGGGGGCGTAGGTCGCCCGCTCGACCGCGCCGATATTGGCGCCGTAGACATGGATGCTGATCGACGGCCGGTCAGCCAGGCCGTTGGTCACACGATGGATGTCGCCGATGCGGGGGGAGACGGCGTCGACTTCGCCTGCGTGCAGAAGCTGCTCGCCGTGCGGGATAAGGCGGCCGTCGGGCGACTGGCGGAAGCGTTCCACCCTTTCCGCGCCGCGCAGCACGCCGACCAGGCCCCAGACGGTGTGATCGTGGATCGGCGTGGCCTGTCCCGGCCCCCAGACGAAGCTGACGATACTGAACCGTTCGCGGCTGTCGCAATGGAGCAGATATTGCTGGTAGCGGTCCGGATGCGGGCGGGTGAATTCCTCCGGCAGCCAGTCGTCTTTGGCGATCAGGCGGCTCAGCAGGGCGCGGCCGCTTTCCAGGATCGCGCCTTCGTCCCGCGTCGCCGCCAGCAGGTCGGCGAAGGCGGTGACGAAGCCGCGCAGGCGAGCGATGTCGGTGGCGGGTTCGATGGGTCGGGCTATGGCTGCGACTGCGTTCATTCGGCAGCCTCGGCGATGGGGGCGAAGGGCAGGACGCCCTCCCCATGATCGTCGCCGCCCAGATAGGAGAGCAGTTTTTCGCGCAGGCGACCGGAGATGGCCGAGCGGTCGCCGCGCGGGACCGCGATCCGTTCCTGCGCAACGATGCGGCCCTTGTCAAGCACCAGCACCCGGTCGGCCAGGGCGATGGCTTCCTCCACGTCATGGGTGACGATCAGCACGGCGGGCCGATGGGCGCGCCAGAGCGAGAGGACAAGGTCGTGCATGCGGTAGCGGGTCAGCGCATCCAGCGCGGCGAAGGGTTCGTCGAGCAGCAGCAGCTTGGGTTCGCGTACCAGGGCGCGGGCAAGGGCCACGCGCTGCGCCTCCCCACCCGACAGGGTCAGCGGCCAAGCGTCGAGCCGATGGCCAAGGCCGACTTCCTTGAGCGCGGCTTCGCTGCGGTCGCGGGGCCGGTCGCCCTTCAGGCCTAGGGCGACATTCTTCCACACCGGTTTCCAGGGGAGCAGGCGGGCGTCCTGGAACACCACGGCGCGGGAGTCGGGGACTTCCACATCCTGGCCCCGCACCTCGTCCAGACCGGCGAGCGTGCGCAGCAGCGTGGTCTTGCCGGAGCCGGAGCGGCCCAGCAGGGCGATGAACTCGCCCGGCGCAATGTCGAGGTCGAGGCCGTCGATGATCGTGTTGGGACCGAAACGGCGGGTAAAATCGCGCAGCCTGACCACCGGTTCGGGATGCGGCAGTTCGGAATGTAGCGGGTCGCGATGGTCGGCGGCGCTTTGCAGGGCGGAAAATCCGAGACGGGCGTCCATGCTTATTGCTCCACTATGCTGGGGCGCCAGATCAGGGCGCGGGCTTCGACGGTGCGGACCAGCCAGTCGGCGCCAAGGCCGAGAATGGCGTAGACCATGAGGCAGACCACGATGATGTCCGTCCGCATGAAATCGCGGGCATTATTGATGAGATAGCCAAGACCGGCCGATGCGTTGATCTGTTCCGCCACGACCAGCACCAGGATGGCGACCGACAGCGCATAGCGCAGGCCCACCAGCAGCGAAGGCAGCGCGGACGGGAGGACGACGTGCCAGATCTGCTCCCAGCGGCTGAGGCCGAAGCTCTTCGCCGCGTCCAGTAGGCGCAGGTCGACGCTGCGGATGCCGCTGTAGAGGTTGAGGTAGACGGGGAAGACGGTGCCGAAAGCGATCAGAGCCACCTTGGGCGTCTCACCGATGCCGAACCAGACGATGAAGAGCGGGGTGAGCGCCAGCGCGGGGATGGTGCGCTTGATCTGCATCAGCGGATCGACCGCCAGTTCCCCGGCGCGGGAGAGGCCCGCTACGAGGCCGAGAATGAGGCCCAGGCTGATGCCGATCAGCAGGCCGACGGCGACTCGCGCGAAGGACACCAGCAGGTTGGACGGCAGTTCGCCCGACAGCAGCATTTCCAGCAGCGTGCCGATCACGGCGGAGGGCGCGGCCAGGGTCCGTTCCGGGATCAGGCCGCTGCGCGATCCCAATTCCCAGAGGAGCAGCAGGACGACGGGCGACAGCCAGCGTCCGCCAAAGCGCGAAAGGGAAAATCCCCGCACGCCGACCTGTCCGGAACCGCGTCTGTCCACCATCAAAACCGTCATCAACTCGCCCTCTTCGTGGTGAGGGAAAGCCCAACATGAATTCTCTACCAATTCAATTAAGTTTTGCTCGGTCGATCTATGAGGGGCGCTCATAGGGCGCGTTTGGCCGCAAATCCGGCGCCATCTGCCGCCGGAAATGGCGGGTTTCCGTGCTTCGACCGTATTGGCCAAGATTTTCATGGCCACTTTAAATCTCTACTATTTTGATTGATATATAAGCCTTCGCGATAAGAGCGCGACTCCGTTTCCGGCATCGGATCGGCGGCTTTCTCTTTTTCATCGAGGTTTCCATGCCGGTCAATCTGCCCACCAACCTGCTGCGCAGCTTCGTCGCCATCGTCGACACGGGATCGATGCTGAATGCGTCGGAGCAGGTGTTCGTGACCCAATCCGCGCTGAGCCTTCAGATCAAGCGGTTGGAGGAACTGGTGCAGCAGACGCTGTTCCTGCGCGAAGGGCGGCGGCTGAACCTGACCACCGCCGGGGAAGTGCTGCTGGATTATGCGCGGCGCGTGCTGCTGCTGCATGACGAGGCGGTCGCGGCGGTCAGCGCGGGTCGTTTCGCCGGACCGGCGCGGATCGGCATGGTGCAGGATTTCGCCGACAGCCTGTTGAGCGGACTGCTGTCGCGCTTTTCCGAACTGCATCCCGACGCGCAAATCTATGCGCGGGTTGCGGGAACGGCGGAGTTGCAGACGCTGCTGGACCGTCGCGAACTGGACATCGTGCTGGGTTTCGCAGCACCCAACGATCCGCATGCGGTGACGGTCGCGCCGATGAGCTGGTATGGCGAGCAGGCGCTGGTGGAGCGGGAGGTGATCCCGCTGGCCGTGCTGGAGGAGCCGTGCCGTTTCCGCGAGGCGGCGATCCGGGCGCTGGAGGATAGCGGGCTGCAATGGCGGATCGCGGTGGAGACACCCAATCTGGCGACGCTGAAGGCCGCTGTCGGAGCGGGCCTGGGCATTACCTGCCGCACGCATTTGTTCCTGGAGGACAGCCAGGCGCTGGAGCATGAGCGGTTGCCGCACCTGCCGCGGGTCGCGGCGATCCTGCGGGCAGGGGAAAAGCTGGACAAGGCCGCGCACCGGCTGGCGGAACTGGCGCGGGAGACGGTTCAGACGCTTTAGGGCTTTTCCCCAGGCGAGATTGGCCATTAGCGGACATCAATTCCTCCCTGCGCGCAGCGTGGGGAGGGTCGAAGAGAGGCACGTGACTCTCTTCGACCCTCCCCATCTCTCGATGGGGGAGGAATAGGAGAGGTCCGTTTTCCATCCAAATCGGTCAATCTGGCCTATACTGAATCTAATAACCCCGCGCCGGATCGACGATATCGCTGGGTTTTTCGCCGCGCACGAAGCGGGACAGGTCGTCATTGACCTTTTCCAGCAGCCGGTGCCGGATCAGGCTGTAGTTGCTGGAGATATGGGGCGTCAGGCGCACGCGGGGATGGGTGTAGAGCGCATGGCCTTCGGGCAGCGGTTCCGGATCGGTGACGTCCAGCGTCGCGAAGCCCAGCCGCTCCCGATCCAGCGCGTCGATCAGCGCTTCCTGATCGATCACCGAACCCCGCGCCACATTGATGAGGTGCGCGCCCCGCTTCACCTTCGCGAATAGCGCTTCGTTGAAGAGGTGGCGGGTTTCGGGCGTGCCGGGGACGGCGACTACGATATGGTCCGCCTCTGCCGCCAGCGTTTCCAGATCGCTGACATGCTGCACGCCGCTGATGCCCGATTGCGCGCCGCTTCGCCGCAGGCCGATGACCTGCGCGCCGAGCGCCAGCCCGCGCCGCGCCACCGCCGCACCGATCGCGCCCAGGCCGACGATGCCGATGGTCGTTCCGGAGACGCGGCCGAGCGGGCGGGGAATCCACTGGTCCCGCGAATGCGCCTCCGCCGCATGGAGATTCTTGGCATGGGCGTAGATGGCCGCGATCACATAATCGGCGATCTCTTCCGAAGCGACGCCGCGACCGCAGGTGACGAGCGGAGCGTCCAGCAGCCAGCCGGGGTAGAAATCCACCCCCGCCGACGCGCTGTAGACCCATTTGAGCCGTCCCGGCCAGATATCCGGCCGTAGCTGAGCGGATTGCCGCCAGGCGGGGGACGGCCTGACCAGCAATATGTCCGCTTCGTTCGCGGCGGTCCACGGCTCATCCTCCGCCACGTCGATCAGGGTCGGGGCGGATGGGTGCAGGCCAAGGCTGCGGTTGAAATCGGGTTCCAACTGGCTGGCGATGATCAAGGACATGTCAGTTCCCCAGCGCGGCTCGGCCCGCCGCGATCAATATCGTGTCGGTCTGCGGCGAGTGAATGCGGCTGCACAGCACGTCGCGATAATGGCGCTCCAGCGGGTTCTTGCGACTGATGCCGGGATTGCCGGTGAGCTCCAACCCGATCTCCACGGCGCGGATCGCGTTGGCCGTCGCAAGATATTTGATGTTGTTGACCTCCACCGCGCTGGGGGTGTCGCCCGCGTCATAGCGCGCCGCCGCGTCGCGGATCAGGGTGCGGTTGACCTGCAACAGCGTCTCTATTTCCCCGAATTTCTCCTGAACCCGCGGAAGGGTCGCCAGAGAAGCGCCCAGATTGCTGGGCACGCGGTCGTTGAGATAGGCGCGCAGCCAGTCGCGGGCCGCCCGCGCCACGCCGTCATAGATGGTGGAGATGGCCAGCGCATTCCAGATCGCCAGGCTGGAATCGCCCGTCCCCGACGCCCATTGTTCCGGCAGGCGGATATCGACCGCATGGTCTAGCGGGACCGGCGTGTCCGTGAAATGCACGGCATGGCTGACGGTGGCGCGCATGCCCAGATGATCCCAGGCTGGCTCTATCGCGATGCCGGGGCTGTCGGATCGGACCAGGAAATTGCCGACGCGGGGATTTTCCTCATCCGTCTTGGCCCAGACGGCGAACCAGTCGAGACCGGTCGATCCGGTCGAATAGATTTTCGTGCCGCTGATCGCCCATCCGTCGCCCACGCGCCGGGCGACCGTCGCGGGCAGGCCGCCGCGCACCGGCGTGCCCAGTTCCGGTTCGACGCGCAGTCCGCCAAGCAGTCCGCGCCCCTGCACCGCCTGCCGGGCCAATTGTTCGTAAATGCCCTGCGGCCAGTCCTGAGCGCGGGCCGGGGTCGCGTGGTAATGATAGGTCATGAACAGGATCAGCGCCGTCGAAGGCTCCCCCTTGGCTACTGCGCCCAGCACGCGCAGGGCTTCCGACAGGGATGCGCCCCGCCCGCCATATTCCACCGGGACGGTCAGACCGATCAGCCCTTCCCGCCCCAGCAGGTCGAAATTGGCGCGGGGGAATTCGGCGCTCCGGTCATAAGACTCGGCCGTCTCCGCCAACTGGCGGGTGATCCGGTCCAGCAGTTCGGGGCCGATGGGCGCGAAGGACGGGGTTTCGGGAACAAATGCCTGGCTGGCCATGATTTTCAGCCTCTTTTCGATATGGAATCGTTGAACCGCCGGTCCCAGAGAGGGCGGATGTCGACGGCCTTGGGCAACAGTTTCTGCGCGAAGAAGAGGTCCGCCACCTGCTGTTGGGAGGCGATGGCCGCGTCGGTCACGGGGCGCAGTTCGAAGCTGGCGCTCTTGCGCCGGAACTGGTCGGCCACATAATCGAGCGGCACTCCGATATCCTGGGCGATGGTTTTCGCCCATATGTCCTGATTCGCGGCCGCCCAGCCATAGGCCTGCTGCAACAGCGTCAGATATTCGCGGAGGATGCCGGACAATTCGGGGTCGGCCAGCGCGTCGACATGGGCGGCGACCAGATAATTGCCCGACAATATGCCCTGAGCGGTGCGCAATATCCGTGCGCCTTCGGTCGCGATGGCGCGCTGGATCGGGAAGCCGTAGATCGCCCAGGCGTCCAGCGCGCCCTGGGAAAAGGCCGCCGCGCCGTCGGACACACCCATGGCGATGGGGGTGATGTCGTCCCAGCCCAGACCGACCTCTTCCAGCATGCGGATCAGGAAATATTGCGAGGTGGTGGCGCGCACATAGCCCACCCGCTTGCCCTTCAGATCGGCGATGGAGCGCGCCGTAGACCCCTTGGGCACCAGCACCACCTGATTGTTGACGTCGCCATGGGCCACGGCGATCTGCCGGAAGCTCTGAATGGTCGAGGCGGCGGCGAAGATCGGCGGAATCTCGCTCATCGCGCCATAGTCGAGCGAGCCGCCGTTCAGCGCCTCCACCACCAGATGGCCCGACTGGAATTCATTATATTGGATGTCGAAATCCTTGGGCGCGACCCCCGCCATCTTAAACAGCAGCCGCGCGTTGAATTCCCCCTTGCCGTTGGTCGAGACGCGCAGGCGGGGGCGCGAACCGCCACTGGCGCCGCAACCCGACAGCAGCAGGCCGGACGCCGCGCCCGCCGTCAGGAAACCGCGCCGCGACCAGTCCTTAGCGACCACCGGCGCTTTCCCGCTGGCTTGCCGTCCGCTCGAACAGGATCACGTTGGGGTCGCGGAGGAATTCCTGGCGGGCGGCGGCGCGGAAACGGTGCCAATGAGTGATTAGGAGAGGTAACAGAGACATTTTCGTCCTTCCGGGATCGATTTCCTATTTATCTATTTTATCAGTAGAGATAAGTCTCACAAGCAATGCTGAACCCACTATTAGAAATGCTTGACCGATGCTGAGGGTCGATCACGCCGCCATCGTCGGGGGCGGGTTCAGCGGCACGCTGCTGGCGATCAACCTGTTGCGCCACGGCACGCCGCGGGTGACGATGGTGGAGCGCCGTGGCGACCGGCTGGGCCGGGGCCTGGCCTATGGCGCGGCGCGGGACGGCCATGTCCTGAACGTGCGCGCCGCCAATATGAGCGCCCTGCCCGACAGCCCGGATCATTTCACCGACTGGCTGAAACGGCAGGGATTGGGACAGGAGGGCAGCTTTGCCACGCGGCGCGACTATGGCGCCTATCTGTGCGCCATGCTGGACGAGGCGCGGGGCGAGGATGGCGGCAGGCTGACCATCGTGACGGACGAGGCGGTGGACCTTCGGTTGGAGGAAGGAGCTGTGCATGTCGCCTTGCGATCCGGCGGCGGGGTGGATGCCGATATCGCCGTCCTCGCGCCCGGCAATCTGCCGCCCCATGACCTGCCCGCCTTCGCCGGACTGGCGGGCGACGGATCGGCCTATGTCGACGATCCATGGGCGGCGACCGTCGCGGACGGGCTGGCGGAGACGGATCAGGTGCTGCTGCTGGGCAGCGGGCTGACCGCCGTGGACTGCGCGCTCAGTCTGGAGGGCGCGGGGTTTCGGGGGCGGATCGTCGCTGTCTCCCGCCGGGGGCTGGCTCCGCGAAGTCATGCTCCGACGGCCCCTTATGCGGAGGGCGGCGACCGTCCGACGGGCAGCGCTTCGGCGCTGGTCCGGGCTTTGCGCCACCGGGCAGCCGAGATCGGGTGGCGCAGCGCGGTGGACGAGCAGCGCCGCTTCACCCAGGATATGTGGCGTGCCGCCAGCGCGGAGGAGCGCAGCCGCTTCCTGCGTCATTTGCGGTCCTATTGGGATGTGCACCGCCACCGCATCGCCCCGCAGGTCGCGGACAGGCTGGCGGCGATGCAGGCGGAGGGGCGGCTGGAAATCCGCGCCGCCAAGGTGGTGGAGGCCGTTCCCGAAGGCCGGTTGCTGCGCGTCCACCTGCGCAGGCGGGGGCAGGATGGGGTGGAGGCGTTACCTTTCGCCCGCGTGGTCAATTGCACCGGGCCGCTGGGCGACCTGCGGCGCACCGACGATCCCTTGCTGCGCCAGTTGGCGGTGCGCGGCGACATACGGCCCGATCCGCTGGCGATCGGCATCGATGTCGACCGGCAATGCCATGCCATCGCCCGCGACGGATCAGCCCAGCAGCGGCTGTTCGTGGTGGGGCCGATGACGCGGGGCGCGCATTGGGAGATTGTCGCCGTGCCGGATATACGGCGCCAGGTGTGGGAAGTGGCGCGGGAGATGACCGGGGCGCACTGGGTGGAGGCGGAGGGTTTGTGACGGGGTGGCGCGTCGCGCCTTCGGAGGAGTCTGTTTTTGGGGAGGGATGGATGCTGAAACAAGTTCAGCATGACGGGTTGAGGAAATGTCTCTAGCTGTTCGGTCCATGACGACCTCCGCCGACCTTGCCATTCGCCTGCGCCGCGCCGATTTCAACCGTGCTCTGGCAGAGGCGGACCTGAACGCCATTGGACCGTTGCTTGCGCTTCACGCCGTCCTGATCACCGGATCGGACAGCGCGGTCATTTCGGGGCGGAAGGCGCAGCTTCAGGCGTGGAAGCGGGAATTCGCGGTGGCGGAGCGAACCGTCTACTGCCGGACGCCGGAGAGCATCATCGCCTCCACCGTGGAACCCATCGCGATGGAATATGGGCGGTGGCAGGGGGTTTCCGCCGGATCGGAACACCCCATCGCATCGGGGAGCTATAGCGCGAAATGGCGGCAGGTCGGCGGGGATTGGGTGATCGAGGCGGAAATCTACCTGACGCTCGCTTGATGTGGGCGCTTGATGCGGCGCCGGTGGGAAATGCTTGAACAGCCAGCCCGCAGCGCCCAATTAAGGCATCATGCGTTAAATTGGAATCATGCCGTCGTCCCGAGTAGACACTGAGATTCTCGAAGTGGCGTATCGAAGGACCAAGCACGGCGCGAATGCTTCGATATGGGTCTTCGACTTCGCTCAGCCCCTACTCAGCACGAACGGTTCTGGTTTAATGTACGATATTCTGGAGGTGTTCCTCTCCCCCTTAAGCGCTGCAAGCTGCGAGTGATCATGACGACTGCCAACCCCCTTCTTGCCGATCAAGACCTGCCCGATTTCGCTGCCGTCAAGGCGGCTCATGTCGTCCCCGCGGTGGAAGAGGCGATCGCCGCCCATCGCGCCGCCGTCGAGAGCATCACCGCCAGCGGGAAGGATGATTTCGATACGGTCATATTGGCCGCCGAGCGGGCCGATTTCCTGCTGTCGCGGGTCTGGTCGCCAGTGGGGCATCTCTCATCCGTGGCCGACACGCCGGAATTGCGGGAGGCGCATGCCGCCGCGCAGGCGCTGATGACCGCCTATCTGATGGAGGCGGGGCAAAACCGCGCCCATCATGACGCAGTGGCCCGGCTGGCCGCCCGGCCCGATTTCGCCGCCCTGCCCTCTGCCGCCCGGCGCGCCGTCGATCTGGCGCTGCGTGGTTTCCATCTGGCGGGCGTCGCGTTGGAGGGCGAGGCGCGGCAGCGTTTCCTGGACGTCGGCGTGGCGCTGAGCGACCTTAGCACCAAATTCGGCAATGCGGTGCTGGACGCGACCGAGGCGTGGAGCGAGCATGTCACCGACGAAGCGGTACTGGATGGGGTTTCCGACGGCGACAAGGCGATTTTGGCTGCCTATGCGCAGGAAAAGGGGCTGTCGGGCTGGCTGATCACGCTGCGCCAGCCGAGCGTGCTGGCGATCCTCTATCATGCCAAAGACCGGGCGCTGCGGGAGCGGGTCTATCGCGCCTATAACACCCGCGCCTCCGATCAGGCGGAGGACAAGAGCCACGACAATAGCGAGCGGATCGACGCGATCATGGCGCTGCGTCATGAAGCCGCGCAGATATTGGGCTTTGCCGATTCCGCCGCCCATTCGCTGGAAACGAAGATGGCGGCCGACGCCGATGAGGCGCTGGCGTTTCTGGCCGACCTTGCGCGCCGGGCGCGGCCGGTGGGGGAAGGCGAGCTGGCGGAGGCCCGCGCCTTTGCGGCCGAACATCTGGGGCTGGACGATGTGCGGCCCTGGGATCTTTCCTATGTGGCGGAGGCGATGCGCCGGACGCTGCATGGCGTGGATCAGGAGGCGTTGAAGGCCTATTTCCCCCTGCCCCGCGTGCTGGCGGGGACGCAGGCGCTGATCGAGCGGCTGTTCGACGTGCGTCTGGTGGTGCGGGAGGGGGTGTCGACATGGCATCCCGACGTGCTGTTCTACGACGTGCTGGACGCGGGCGGCGCGGTGGTGGCTGGCGTCTATCTCGACCTGTTCGCGCGGGCGGGGAAAAGGGGCGGCGCGTGGATGGACGTGTGCCGGTCCCGCTTCCGCGATGCCGACCGGCTGCATTTGCCCATCGCCTATCTCACCACCAATTTCGCGCCGCCCGCGGGCGACCGGCCTTCGCTGGCGACGCATAATGACGTGGTGACGCTGTTCCACGAATTCGGCCATGTGCTGCATCATCTGCTGACCGAGGTGGATTTGCCCTCCATCGGCGGCATCAGCGGCGTGGAATGGGATGCGGTGGAACTGCCCAGCCAGTTCATGGAGAATTTCGCCTGGGATCGGGAGACGCTGATCGGGCTGTCCGGCCATGTCGAGAGCGGGGAGCCGTTGCCGGAGGCGATGTTCGACCGGCTGCTGGCGGCGCGGCAGTTTCAGGCGGGGCTGGCCATATTGCGGCAGATCGAGTTTGCGACCTTCGATCTGCTGCTGCACCGGGATTATGATCCGGCGCTGGGGGCGCGGGTCGATGGCGTGCTGGAGCAGGTGCGCGAGGCGGTGGCCGTGCTTCATCCGCCTGCGTGGAACCGCTTTGCCCATGCGTTCAGCCATATCTTTGCCGGGGGATATGCGGCGGGATATTATTCCTATCTTTGGGCGGAACTGCTGTCGGCGGATGCGTTCGAGATTTTTGCCCATGGCGCGGTGCCGGGTGGCGGGGCGACGGCTTTCCGGCGGGAGATTTTGGCGGCGGGGGCGAGCCGTCCGGCGGCGGAGAATTTCCGGGCCTTTGCCGGGCGGGGGCCAGAGGTCGATGCCTTGCTGCGGATGCGGGGGTTGGCGGCCTGAGTGGGTGTAGTTGGGCCTATCCTGTTCCTCCCCATCGATAGATGGGGAGGGGGACCGCGCGAAGCGTGGTGGAGGGGAATGGGGCACGACCTCCGAATTTCCCCTCCACCACTCGCTTCGCGAGCGGTCCCCCTCCCCACGCTTCGCGTAGGGAGGAATTTAAAAGTGGGCGGTGTAGCCGCCGTCTACCGCCAGCATCTGTCCGGTCACGTAGGATGCCGCCTCCGACGCCAGGAACAGGACAGGGCCGACAATCTCCTGCGGGCGGCCCCAGCGGCCTAGCGAGGTGCGGCGGGCCAGATGTTCGGCGACGGCGGAGTCGGCCACCATCTCCCCATTCGCCTCTGTCGCGAAATAGCCGGGGGCGACGGCGTTCACGGTGATGCCGCGCCCGCCCAGTTCCGCCGCCAGCGCTCGCGTCAGCGCGTCCAGCCCGCCCTTCGCCATGGTATAGGCTGCGTCGCCCGACCGGGCGATCTGCCCGGCGATGGAGGTGATGTTGACGATGCGGCCGCCTGCGTTCATCCCGGCCGCGATCGTTCGGGCCAGGTCGAAGGGAGCGACCAGATTGATCTCCAGCATTTGGCGCACCGCCGTCCGGTCCAGTTCCTCGATTGGCTTGCGGTCGCGATGGCCCGCATTATTGACCAATATGTCGATGGGGCGGCATTGGCGCAGCGCCGTTTGAAGCGCTTCTCCATCCTCCAGGTCGAAGGTCAGGGGTTCGCTGCTGCCGCCCGACGCCGCGATCTGCGCCGACAGCGCCTCCAACGGTTCGGCGCTGCGGCCGTGGAGCAGGACATGCGCGCCTGCGGCGGCGAGGCCCAGCGCTATTTCACGGCCCAGGCCGCGTCCGGCTCCGGTGACGAGGGCGGTCTTTCCTGTGGGCATCCATCCTTCTCCTCATCCGGTCAGGCGAGGGCGAAGGTCTTGCTCCGCCCGCGATTGATCAGCAGCACTAGTCCCGCCCCGATCAGGCACAATATCCCCGCCGCGACGAAGGCGGGCATATAGCTTTGCCAGATCGTGCGGGAAAGGCCGCCCGCCAGCGCAGCGCTCGCCGCGCCGAGTTGGTGCCCGGCGAAGATCCAGCCGAACACGATATTGGCGCGCTCCGGCCCGAAGCGCTGCGCCGTCAGCTTGACCGTCGGCGGCACGGTGGCGACCCAGTCCAGGCCGTAGAATATGGCGAAGACCGACAGGCTGTAGAGCGAGAAATCGCTGAACGGCAGGTAGAGCAGCGACAGGCCGCGCAGGCCGTAATACCAGAAGAGCAGCCAGCGATTGTCGAACCGGTCCGACAGCCAGCCCGAAGCCAGCGTGCCCGCGAAGTCGAACAGGCCCATCATCGCCAGCATCGACGCCGCGCCCACCGCCGCCAGCCCGTAATCGCCGCACATCGGGATGAAATGGGTCTGGACCAGCCCGTTGGTGCTGGCGCCGCAAATGAAGAAGGAGAAGAATAATATCCAGAAGCTGGGCACGCGCGACGCTTCGGCCAATGTGCGGATCGGCGTCATCAGCAGGGCGCCGAAGCTGGCGGGCTGCGGCGGGGCGGGATGGACGTCGCTGTCGCCATAGGGCGGCAGGCCGAGGTCGGACGGGCGGTCGCGCATCAGCAGCAGCACGACCGTCGCCGCCAGCAGGATCGCGCCGCACATCAGCAGGACAGAGGCGCGCCAGCCGAAACGCTCGGTCAGACCGGCGAGCAGCGGCAGGAAGGCCAGTTGGCCCGTGGCGGTGCTGGCCGACAGCAGCCCCATCACCATGCCGCGCCGGTGCGAGAACCAGCGGGTGGCGACGGTCGCGCCCAGAACCATGGCGGTCAGGCCCGTGCCGATGCCGATGACGACGCCCCAGAGCAGCACCAGTTGCCACAATTGGCTCATGCCCAGCGACAGCAGCAGGCCGCCGACGATGATCGACAGCGAAATCAGCATCATCCGCCGCACGCCGAACCGGTTCATGAAGGCGGCGGCGAACGGTCCCATCCCGCCGAAGAGCAGGAAGCGGATGGCCAGCGCGCCCGAAATATCCGCCGCGCTCCAGCCATATTCCTTTTGCAGGGGCGCGATGAACACCCCCGGCGCACCCACGGCCCCCGCGACGACCAGCATGGTCAGGAAAGTGGCGGCCAGCACTGCCCAGCCATAATGGATATGTCGCGCGCCCAGATGGCGCGCGAGGGTCGCTGACAACATGAAGGCCCCTGTTCGCGAAGATTGCCGGGGTTAAATGATGGTCTTCATGACGGGGTCAAGGGGCCAATTGGCGCGATCTGGATATGAAGCCCGCCCTTTCAGGCGGTGAGCGAGCCGGGCCGTTCCTCGCCCCTTGTCCCGCGCAGGGGCCAGGATGCCGGGCGGCGGTTCAGCGTGACGATGGCGCTGTTCTCGTTCCAGCTATGGATCAGAGCCGGAATATTCTCCGAAGGAGTGGGCCGGCCGAAATAGAAGCCCTGAGCATAGTCGCAGCCCATTTCCTTGAGCTTGATCGACTGGTCGGCTTCCTCGACACCTTCGGCCACGACCTTCATGTTCAGGGCGCGGCCCAACGTGATCAGCGCGGACACGATGGCGGCGTCGCCTTCCCGCGCCGTCACGCCGCTGACGAAGGACCGGTCGATCTTCAGCGTGCTGACCGGCAGGGACCGCAGGTGCGACAGGGACGCGAAGCCGGTCCCGAAATCGTCCAGCGCCAGGGGGATGTGGCAGCGGTGCAGTTCGTCGATGGACCTGCGGACCGTGTCCGATCCGGCGCCCAGGAAGACGCCCTCGGTAATTTCTATCTCTATCGCGTCCGGCTCTATGGAAAAGCGGTTCATCGTCTCGATCAGGCGTCCGGCGAAACGTTCCCGCCGCAGTTCGGCCGAGGACACGTTGATCGCGACATGCCCCAGCGTCAGCCCCCGCGCCCGCCAGGCGGCCATGTCGGCGAACACCTGGCTGGTCATGGTCTGGCCGATCATGTCCGCCACGTCATGATCGTCGAACGCCGCATAGATTTCGGCGGGCGAGCGGATCGTGCCGCAACTGTCGCGCCAGCGCAGCAGCGCCTCGAACCCCACCAGTTCGCCGGTCTGGAGCGAGACCTTGGGCTGATAATAGCTGATGATCGTGCCGTCGCGCACGGCGGTCCTGGCGCGGTTGATCATGGCCACCCGCTCCTGCATATCCTCCAGCAGCGACGGTTCGAACATCTGCATGCGGCCGCGCCCCAGCGACTTGGCGCGATAGAGGGCAAGATCCGCGTGGCGGAGCAGTTCCGTCGCGACGCGTCCGTCTTCGGGGAAGGAGGCGACGCCGATGCTGACCCGGCATTCGAGCGACCGGCCCGCCGCGAAGAAGGTTTCGCGGATGGTGAGTATCCGGTTGGCGAGGGCGGCAAGCTGCGCCCGGTTTTCGACATCCTGGACCAGTATCGCGAATTCGTCGCCGCCCAGCCGCGCCACCACCGCGTCTTCGGCGAAGACGTCCCTGAGGCGCGACGCAAAGCTCTTCAGCAGTTCGTCGCCGGCATGATGGCCCATCAGGTCGTTGACGTCCTTGAAATTGTCGATGTCCAGCAGGAACACGCCGACCTTTTTGAAGTCGGTCATCGCGGCGGCCAGCGCCTTGTCCAGGCAGGCGTTGAACATCGCCCGGTTGGGCAGTTTCGTCAGCGAATCATGTTCGGCGTTCCAGCGTATCTGCTCTTCGATCAGCACGCTTTCGTGGATATCCTCGGTATAGCCGTACCAGCGGATGATCCGGCCGTCCTCGCCATAGCGGGGATAGGCCTGCGCCCGCATCCACCGATATTGGTCGTTGACCATCAGCCGGACGCGCACGTCGAAGGGTTCGCCGGTGGTGAGCGAATGGGTGATGCGCTGGGTCAGCGGCCCGATATCGTCCGGATGCGTCGTGGCCAGCCAGCCATTGCCCTCCGCCTCCTCCCTGTCCAGGCCGGAATTTTCCAGCCAGCGGTCGGTGAAGTCGATGATCCGGCCGTCCGGATCGGCTATCCAGGGAAGCTGGGGATTATATTCGACGATCAGGCGCAGATTTTCCATGCTGCGGCGGAGCAGGCCGATTTCCGCCTGCTCGCCCGTCATGTCGACCAGCACCATGTCGGCGGACGGGCGACCCGCCGGATCGCGCCGGATGCGCGCGGCGACGCGCAAGTTCCGAATCGCGCCGTCGCGATCTTCCAAAATCAGCGTCGCTTCCGCCTTGCCCTCGCGCAGCGCGGCGCGCACAAGTTGAAGGACCGGTTTGCGGAAGATCGGGCGGACGCCGCGAAGCCAGCGGAACAGCGGCTGGCCATCGCGCAATCCGAAAAGGCGAGCGACCGCGTCGGGCCTGCACAGGCCGTCCGCATCGACCGAGCACCGTGAAACCCCTGCCGACGCCAGTATCTGCTGGTCGTCATCCATCGGGTCCTGCCTGCCTTGCCATTCATCAGGTGACCGCGATGAAATCTGGTCCGCCATTCTACTCCTGCTGTCCCCCGGACGGGCCTTCCCGATATTTCATCATCTGCCGGCTAAAATTTGATTAATGGCTGCATCCGCGCCACCGGCAAGTCCTTGAGAGCGCGGCGCTAAAATGCCGTCGACAGGCTGAACCCGTAGGTGCGGGGCGGTCCGTAAGCCGCGGTTCTGCTCACGCCCAGCCCCGACCGGTCGTCGGCATAGGTCTTGTAGACCTTGTCCGTCAGATTCTGGACCCAGGCGGCCATGTCCCATTGCCCGCGGCGCAAGCCGAGGCGGAGATTCACCAAGGTGCGCGGATCGGATTTGAAGGCGTCGGAATTGGTCGGTTCGAAATAGACGGCCGAACGATAATCCATGTCCGCCCTGGCGAAAATCGTGCCGAAGCTGACCGGAAGCTCATAGTTGACGGCGCCATAGCCGGTGAAATGGGGCGCCAATACCAGATCGTTGCCGCTGCAATCCGTTCTGTTGCTGCCCACCGAGGGGATGAGGGACGCGGGGACGCCGCAATTGTCGAACCTTTTATAATGCGCGTCGAGGACGGCGGCATTTCCCTCCAGCCGCAGGCGGGAGGTCAGTTGCAGCGACGCTTCGCCTTCCACGCCCTCCACCCGCGCCTTGCCTGCATTGGTCAGCGCCAGACCGCTGCCCAGCACCTGCGACACCTGCAAACGGTCATAATCGGTATGGAAAGCCGCCAGGTTCAGCCGCAACCGCTTGTCCAGCGTCAGCGCCTTGAAACCGATTTCGTAGCTGGTCGCCTTTTCCGGACTGGCGGTCAGGCCGCCCAGGGAGGACGCCAGGTCGACATTATAGGCGGCGCTCTTGAACCCGCGGGAAAAGCGCGCATAGACATTGGCGTCCGGCGCGACCGCATAGGTGATGGTGGCGCTCGGCGACAGGTCGTCGTCGGTCGAACGGCCGTCGAAGGTCAGGTCGGGGAAGCGCAGAAAGGCGAAGATTCCCGTGCCGCTGGCGTCATTCTGCACGAAATGGGCGCGCTTCCTCTCGCGGGTATAGCGCAGCCCGGCGGAGAGCGAGAGGCGTTCGGTCAGTTCATAGTCCAGCCGCCCGAACAGCGCGCCGCTTTCCGTATTGACGCTTCCCTTCGTGGTCAGCATCGGCTCGCCCGGCACGCCCGTGCTGGCGCCCAGCGCTATCCCCCGATCCGTGCGCACCACCTGGTCGAAATAATAGACGCCCAGCAGGTAACGCAGCCTGCCGGTGCTGCCGGCCAGGCGCAGTTCCTGGCTGAAGAAATGCGAATCGTCGCTGAAATTGTCCGCCGCGACGAAATCGACCTGCTCCTGATCGTCGTCCAGCGCCGCATTGTAGGAGGAGTCGCGATAGGCGGTGATGGAGGTGAGCGTGAGCGCGTCCGACGTCCATTCCGCTGTCAACGAAACGCCCTGGCTGTCGCGGTGAAGCCGGTTGGGCCGGTTGTTGTTGATGTGGAGCGGTTCACGCGACGGAAAGTCGGCCGGATAGCCGGCAAGCGCATCCGCCTGGAAAAAGGCGGGCGTGCCCCGGTCCCGCAGCCCTTCCCAACGGGCGATGAAGGACAGTTGGTCGGTCGGCGCGAATTTGGCCGACAGGCGCCAGGTCAGCAGGTCGGTCGACCCGGCATCCTTGCCGCCCGACAGATGCTTGTAGAAACCGTCCTGCCGGGCATAGGCGACCGCCCCACGCACCGACCACTGGTCATCGAGGCGCACGCCCAGCACGCCTTCCGCCCGGCGATAATCGTAATTGCCCGCATCCAGGCGGATCGAGGCGCCGGGATCGGCGTCGGGCTGCTTGGTCTGGACGTTGACCACGCCCGCGATGGTGTTCTTGCCATATTCGGTGCCCTGCGGGCCGCGCGCGATCTCCACCCGGTCGACGTCGAGCAGATGCTGGACGAAATTTTCAGGCCGGCCGATATAGACGCCGTCGACATAGATGCCGACGCCGGTTTCCAGGCCGATGTTGCGGACGAGCGTGGATATGCCGCGAATCGAGATCTGGCCCTGCAACTGCCCGGCGATGCCGCCGCTGATGTCGACGTTAGGGGCCATGCGGGTCAGGTCGGTGATGGTCTGCAGGCCGGCGGCAACGATGGTGTCGCCCGAAATGCTGGTGACGGCCACGGGCGCCTTCAACAGCGGTTCCGGCACCTTGCGCGCCGTCACCGTGATGTCCGCGCGCGCATCCCCTTCATCCCCGACGTCCGCCCAGGCCGATGACCCCGTCGCCACGGTCATCATCGCGCCCATCGTGGCGCCCACTGCCGCGGATGCGCGCAGCGCCCCCTTCCACCTGTAACCCCAGTTGATCATAACCTACGAAACCCGATATTTTTTGTTGGTCCGCCCTCTGTAGGGGCGTTTGGTAAACTGCTGGTTAAACGCTTACTGGTACCGCCTCCGGAACGGATTAGCTTCGCGTGACTGTCCGGCAGCAGAAAGACGGGCTGCGGGAACCTCTCCTTAACCCTGTTTTAAGACCTGCGCGGCATCACTGCGGGATAAGCCGCGTGAGGAACCATGAGCGAATATATCCCCAGCACACAGCTTCGCGCCGGAAGTTCGACCACCGCCGCCGATTTCATCGCGGGCGTCGACGCGACCCTCAGCATTGAGAGCCTGGTCACGCGCTTCAGTCAGGCTTTGGGCCTACAGGCCGCCAGCCATGCCTGTTATGCGGTCGAGGGTGAAAGCCGCCGCTTCCTCTTCGGCGAGACCGGCTGGGCCGGGCCGGTCGCGCAGCCGGAAATCCTGCCACGGCTGTGCTTTTCCATCATGGGCTGGGACGAGAAGCAATATGAGGTCGAAATCCGGCTGCTGAGCATGTTGGAAAGCCGCGAGGAGCGCGCCAATCTGCATGCCATGGCCACGCTGTACCTGTGCCGGGGCATCGCCCTGCTGGATGCGCGGGACGATGCGGCGGCCCCTGCCCTGACCGATACCGAACTTTTCTGCCTGGACCGGCGGCGGGACGGATGGTGCGACCTGGACATTGCGGAGGCGCTGGACCGGTCGGTCCAGGCCGTGAAGGTCCATATCCAGCGCGCGCAGGGCAAGCAACGCGACTGAACCTATTTCACCCGCTGGATTTTTTCCCGCGCAGGTCGATTGCGACACGCAACTTTCCGATGACCTCCCCCTAATAATATGCTAACGGCCAAACCGTTGCATGCGGGAGACGAACGGATTTGATACATCTGATTTCGAAGAACAATTCCGCACTTTACCAGGACGAGATCAGAGATTTGCACCAAGCCCGCGCGGAGGTGTTCGTCAACCAGCTAGGCTGGGATCTCAGGGTCAGTGACGGGTTGGAATATGACGAATATGATGATGCGCGCGCGAGCAACATCATAGGCTTTTCGACCGAGAACCGGGTCGTCATGGGGCTGCGTTTCCGGCCCACTGACGATTGTTCGATGCTGCTCGACCATTTTTCGCACGTCCTGCCTGCCGGAATCCGTCCGATCGACGATGATCGCACCTGGGAATTGAGCCGGGGATTCTGCATCGAGCGGGGCATGCGCCGCCACAATTTGCGGCGGAAGGCCGCGTGCATGATCGCGCCGCTGGAACTGGCCCTGGAGGCCGGGATCGACCGTTGCGTCGGCTTCACCGACGTGCGCATGCTCAGCTTCTGCTATGGCGTCGGCTGGAAGCTGACGCTGCTCGGCTCCGCCATGGACTATGGCCAGGGCGAGGCCGTCGCCTATGAGGTGGAGGTGTCGCAGGCGGCGCTGGACGAGATGCGGCAGATGTGGGGCCTGCCCAGGCCGTCGCACATCATCGTCGACAAGCTTCTGCCGGGGGAGGAAAATGTGCATGTCGCGGCCGCCCGGATGACCCGCGACAATCCGGAACTGCAAAAGATCGCGGCCCAGCCGGAGATCGGTTCCGGCGCGCAACCGTCCGCCGCCGCGCGGGCGAATGATTATTATGGCGGATTCGGGACAACCCGACAGGCTGCAGGGGGACATTGATGAATTCCGATTCTATTCGACAGGCATCGGCGAAGGAAATCGAAGACTGGATCGTGGCGCGCATCGCCGAGATCGTGAACATGGCGCCCGCCAACGTGTCGGCCGACGCGCCGTTCGACAGTTTCGGCATCGATTCCGCCAAGGCGATCTCGCTGATGGTGGAACTGGAGAATTGGCTGAACCTGCCCGACGAACTGCCGCTGGAACTGCTGTTCGAGGCGGAGGCGATCCGCGACGCGGCGGCGGGCATCGCGGCGGCGGTCGCGGACATGGCTGCGGCTCAGGCAGAAGGATAGGCGGCGCGATGATGCAGGACGATGTGATCGAATATGGCGGCTCGGCCGCCGCCATCCGCCACCATTATGACGTCGGCAACGATTTCTATTCGGCGTGGCTGGACCCGACCATGACCTATTCCAGCGCGATGTGGGACGGATTGCCCAAGGACGCGCCGCTGGAAGAGGCGCAGAAGCGCAAACTGGCCTATCATGCGGAGTCGGTCGGCGCGGCCGAGGGCATGCGCATATTGGACGTGGGCTGCGGCTGGGGCGGGATGATGCGCAACCTGCGCAGCAGCTATGGCGTCGCCGAATGCGTCGGGCTGACGCTGAGCGAGGAGCAGCTTGCCTATATTCAGCAGTTGGGCGATCCGGGCATCGGCGCGGTCCTGTCCAACTGGCATGATTATCGCCCCGATAAGCCGTTCGACGCGATCATTTCGGTCGGCGCGTTCGAACATTTCGCCCATCCGCAGCAGAGCGTGGACGAGCGCCGTGGGGTGTATCGCGAATTCTTCCAGGCGTGCCGCGACTGGACGGCGGGCAAGGGGCGCTTGTCGCTTCAGACCATCGCCTATGGCAAGATGTCGCCGGAGGACGCCAATCCCTTCATCTCCAATGAGATTTTCCCGGCGGCGGAACTGCCGACGCTGGAGGATATCGTGGTTGCGTCGAAGGGGCTGTTCCGCATCGAAAGGCTGCGCGACGACGGGCTGGACTATGCGCGCACCTGCGAAATGTGGAGCAACAAGCTGCGCGGCGCGGTGAGGAGCGGCGTGGTCGATCCGGCCATCCATCCGGTCGAGAAATATTCCCGCTATCTGCGCATGTCGGCAGCCGGTTTCCGCATGCGGAAGATCGGACTGCTCCGGATCGCCTTCGCGGCGGATTGACAGATTTTCGGGTTCGCAAAGAATGCAGATAGACTTTAGTCGATCGATAATCGACATCGTCCTAAACCATGAAAACACCGTTCCGGATCGGCCGGCGCTGATATTCGATACCGGCGAAGGGCCGCAGGACAGCCTTAGCTACGCGCAGACGGCGGCGCGGGTGAGGCAGATTGCGGGCAGCCTGGCGGCGCGGGGGCTGGCCGGGCGGCGGATCGCCCTGCTCTTTTCGGCGGGGACCGATTTCGCGCTCGCGCTGCTGGCCTGTCTGGCGGTGGGGAGCGTCGCCGTTCCGCTGGCGCCGGTCGGGCGGCGGCGGGCGAGGTTGCAGAACATCCTGTCCATGCTGGGGGACATCAGGCCGGATGGTTTGATGCTGGACGACAGCATGGCGGGGCTGTTCGGGCAGGAATTGTCGGCTGCGTTGCCCGGTGCCGTCCGCTATCTGGAATTTTCGGGTCTGGCGGGGGAACCGCATCCCTTCACGCCGCTGCGGCTGGAGCCGGACCGTTTGGCCGTGCTGCAATATACGTCCGGGACCACGTCGAACCCCAAGGGGGTGATGATCACCCATGGTAACATCATCGCCAATGAGACGATGATCAAGGCCGCCTTCGGCCATGACGGGGATTCCCATTTCGTCGGCTGGGTGCCGCATTATCACGACCAGGGGCTGTTCGGTAACATATTGCAGCCGCTGTTCCTGGGGGCGACCTGCGTCATCACCTCGCCTGCGGCGTTCATCAACAAGCCGATGTCCTGGCTGCAACTGATTTCCCGCTATCGCGCCCATACCAGCGGCGGGCCGAATTTCGGCTATGACCTGTGCGTCGATTATGCGACGCGCCGGGGGATGCCGGAACTGGACCTGTCGAGCTGGCGGGTCGCCTTCAACGGCGCGGAGCGGGTGCGGCCGAGCACGATGGACCGGTTCGCCGAATGTTTCGCCGACGCCGGATTCGACAGGCGGGCCTTCCTGCCCTGCTATGGGCTGGCGGAATCCACGCTGGTGACCATCGCCGTGCCGCCGTGGAGCGAGCCGGTCGTCCGCACCTATGACAGCCGCGCCCTGGCCGCCGGGCGGGCGGAGGAAAGTGACGAAGGGCTGGACCTTGCCTGCTGCGGCCCGGCCATGGCTGGCGGGGAGGCGCGGATCGTCGATCCCTTGACTGGCGAGCCGCTGCCGGACGGCGCGGTGGGCGAAATCTGGTTGCGGGGTCCGCATATCGCGGCAGGCTATATCGACAATGAAGCGGCCACCGAGGCAACCTTCGGCGGGCGCCTGGACGAGGATGGGCCGTTCCTGCGCACGGGCGACCTTGGTTTTTCGACGGCAGAGGGATTTTTCATCGTCAGCCGCCTGAAGGATCTCATCATCGTGCGCGGGCGCAATTACGCGCCGAGCGACGTCGAGCATATCTGGTCGGAAATTTCCGGGACCGTGGGCCAGGCCAGCGCCGCCGCCGTGGAGGTCGAGGTCGAGGGCGTGCAGCATATCGTCCTGATCGCGGAGATGAAGCGGGACGAAGCGCGGACCCTGTCCAGCGAGGCTTTGCAGGAAACCGCCGGGAAGCTGCGCGCCATCGCCATGGAGCGGCTGGAACTGGGCATCACCGATCTGGTGATGGTGCCCGCCAGCGCGATTCCCCGCACGACCAGCGGCAAGGTGCAGCGAAAGCAGGCCGCCCGGCTGCTGATGGACGGCGAACTCGCCATATTGGGCATGACGGGGCCGTTGGAGCAGGCCTTCGAACCGTCGCGGCAAACGGCGTCGGCGGGCGGCTGAACGCGATCCGGTTTATCGCGACGCTGGACTCGTTCCTTGATGCGCTTGCCTGGGAAGCGTAAACTCCCGGTCGACCTTAACCGCGTCCGGTGGAGGATCGCCCGATGATATATGCGTCTTTGGTTATGCGTTGGCGTCCAGCAGCCTTCCTGCTGTGCGCGGCGACCGCCGGTCCTGCCTTCGCCCAGCCGATGATCCTGCCGGAGGGCATGGCCATCCCGTTGGAAACGCGGCAGGAGCTTTCCTCCAAGTCGGCGCGGGTCGGCGATGCGGTCGAACTGGCGGTAGCGAGGCCGGTGACGATCGGCGGCGTGACGCTGATCCCGGCGGGCAGTCCGGCGGCCGGTACGGTCAGCCGGGTCAGGGACAATGGCCTGCTGGGCCGGTCCGGCAAGCTGGACATCAAGGTCAGCGCGATCAAGGTCGGCGGCATCGACGTGCCGGTGCGCGGCCAGCGCAATGCGCAGGGCAAATCCGGCACGCTGGGCGCGGTGGGCGCGGGCATCGTCTTCCTGCCGCTGGCGGTGATCGTGCGGGGGAAGGACGTCAAATTACCGGTCGGAACGCCGTTCGAGGTCTATGTGGACCGGGAGGTTTCCATCGGCC
>NZ_JFHR01000059.1 GCF_000722875.1 Sphingobium chlorophenolicum
GTTCAGACCCCGGCCCCCGCCCCGCCGATTCAGACGGTTCGGACTCCGCCGCCGGTCTTCAACCCGGTTCCGGTCGCCGCTCCGCCGCCGCCCGCTCCGCCGCCGCCGGAGGTTCCCGCCTCTCGTGCGTCTCCGCGCAGCGCTCCCGGCAGTTGGCTCAGCGACGCCGACTATCCGAGCCGCGCACAGCGTGAAGAACGTTCGGGCACGGCCGGTTTCCGGCTGGAAATCGGTCCGGACGGTCGCGTGACCAATTGTACGATCACCTCTTCGACCGGCCATGCCGACCTCGACGAGGCGACCTGTCGCCTGTTGCCCAAGCGCGCGCGGTTCAAGCCCGCCGTGGCGGCCGGTGGCGGTCCTATGTCGGATACGTACAACGGACGCATCACCTGGCGTCTGCCGGAATAATTGTAATGGGAAGGCCGGCGTCGCCGCCGCCTTCCCCTTTATTGATCCTTTGAGAGGGAAGTCTTGAACATGTTGATGTATCTCGCAGCTGCTGCGGCGCCCAAGCCGGAGAACCCCTATGGCCTGATGGAAGCTCTGGAACAGGGCGGCACGATCGCCTGGACCGTCTTCATCATCCTTTGCGGCATGTCGGTCGGCACCTTCTACATTCTGTTCACCAAGCTGATCGAACAGCAGAAGGTCATCAATCAGGGCAAGAAGGTTCGCGCGACCTTCTGGCGCGCCGCCAACCTGAAGGAAGGCACCGCGAAGCTCGAAAAGAACTCGGCCTACAAGCAGATCGTCGACGACGGCATCAAGGCCCAGGAAGAACACACCAAGCTGACCGATCCGGTCGAAGCGCATGACTGGCTGCACGGTTCGCTGGCGCGTTCGGAAGCCTCGATCAACTCGAAGCTGAACGGCGGCCTGGCGTTCCTCGCAACCGTCGGTTCGACCTCGCCGTTCATCGGTCTGTTCGGTACGGTTATCGGCATCTACCGCGCTCTGATCAAGATCGGCGCCGCCGGTCAGGCTTCGATCGACGCCGTCGCCGGCCCGGTCGGTGAAGCTCTGATCATGACCGCCCTGGGTCTGGCCGTCGCCGTTCCCGCGGTGCTCGCCTACAACTTCCTGCAGCGCCGCAACAAGTCGATCCAGGAACAGCTCAGCGGCTTCACCGTCGACCTGCTGGCCTATCTGGTGTCGAACGGCGCCGTGAAGCCCACGGTCACCGCTGCTCCGGCCGCTGCCGCCGCCAAGCCGGCTGCCGCCGCGACCAAGGCCTGATAGGCTGAGATGCCGGCAAGGGGCCGGCGGCGGCTGCGACCGTCGAGTTCCCCTTGCCGGACGTGGGCCCCGCAATGCCGGGGCGCCATCGACAAGCATGTTAGGAAATAATCAATGGCAATGAGTGTTGGCTCTGACGGCGGTGACGACAAGCCGATGTCCGACATCAACACGACGCCGCTCGTCGACGTCATGCTGGTGTTGCTCATCATCTTCCTCATCGCGGTCCCGGTCGTCGTCCAGACGGTTCAGCTGCAGCTCCCCAAGGTCGCGTTCGAGCCGACGACGACGAAACCGGAAAACGTGTCCCTGTCGATCACGCAGGGTTCCGACGGTAGCTGTGCTGTCTACTGGAACATGACCCGCGTGTCCTCCAACGAGCTGCTCGACCGCGCGGTCGCAAAGCTTGAAGCGGACATCAAGAAAGCGGGCGGCGTTGAAAATATGACGCCGGAGGATCTGCCCGAAGTGCATATCCGCGGCGACATCAACGTCCCCTATCGGTGCATCGGCGGCACCATCTACACGATGCAGCGCGCCGGTTTCCCGAAGGTCGGCTTCATATCCGAGCCCGAGCCGGGTTCGCATACGCGGCGGCTTTAAGTTAAGTTCTTTGTTGCTGCATTTTCGAACCGAATGGCCGTCAGTCGGCCATTCCATGAAAATGCTCTAGGAGTATCGCCATGGCAATGAGTGCCGGAAGAGACGATGGCGAACCGATGGTGGAAATGAACACGACGCCGTTGATCGACGTCATGCTCGTTCTCCTCATCATGTTCATCATCACCATCCCGATCCAGACCCACGCGGTCAAGATCGACCTGCCGCAGAACGCGCCGCCGACCGACAGCGTCATCGACCCTGTCAAGAACAAGGTGGCGATCGATCCCAGCGGCATCATCACCTGGAACGGTTCGGCCATCGACCTGCTGACCCTGCGTCAGTATCTGCAGCAGTCGCTGCGGTTGCCGGTCGAGCCCGAATTGCAGTTCCAGCCCAATGCGGCGACCCGCTATGTCGTGGTCGACGAGGTGCTGGCGGAGATCAAGCGTGCTGGCGTGACGAAGCTGGGCTTCGTCGGCAACGAACAGTACGGCAATTTCTAAAGCCGCCGGACCCGGGTCCGGCTATGCCGGGATCCGGTTCGGGTAGCATTGGACGGGAGCGCGGGGCGGGTATCGGACGAATGGTCCGATGCCGCCGGGCTTCCCAAGGGACGAATATGCCGCCGCCGTCTGGCCGGGAATGTTCGACTTCCCGTTTCCGGACGCAGGCGGGGTGACGCAATCGCCCTTGTGATGCGCTGACCTGGATAGGGGCTGCTTCGGCGGCCCCTTATTTTATGCGCCTATCGCCGCCGATGCGGCTTAATCCTTTCTTCATCGCGAAGTGCGATCATGCCGATGGTCAAACCGGCATTGGATCATGGGCGCCAAACTTCAGACAGACCCGTATCGCGGCAATAACCGTCTGGCGGATCGGCGCACTGCGTTGATCGACGTGCGGGTTCGCCGTCCTGGCGAAACCTGGTTCAAGAGCCAGGTCTCCGATGTTTCCGAGGTGGGCTTTCGCCTGAAGAGCTTCATGAAGCTGGCGGCGAATGACGATCTGTGGATCATGCTGCCGGGCTTCGAAGGCCGCCGCGCCCGCGTGCTGTGGAGCCGGTCCCATGAGTCGGGCTGCGTTTTCGAGCGCCCGCTGCATCCGGCTATTCTCGATCACATTCTGAAAATCGACCGCTAAACCCTTCGCCGCCGCTTGAAGAGGATTTGCGGCGACGGCTTTGGTCATTGGCGGACCCTCCTAATCCTCCCTACGCGGAGCGTGGGGAGGGGGACCGTCGGCGTAGCCGATGGTGGAGGGGAAGTAGCGTGACCTGCGTATTTCCCCTCCACCAACCTTCGGCCGTCGAAGAGAGTCACGTGCCTCTCTTCGACCCTCCCCATCTCCCGATGGGGAGGAACAGGAAGGTCCGCTGTCCACCCAAATACCGGCGGCGGATCAACCTACGCCAACATCCTGAAACTGAAGGCTGGCGAGCCGGGCATAGAGGCCCTTCCGCTGCATCAGCGTGGCATGATCGCCCTGTTCGATCAGCCGACCCTCATCCAGCACGAGAATCCGGTCTGCCGCCCGCACCGTCGCCAGGCGGTGGGCGATGACGATGGTCGTGCGGCCCTGCATCAACCGTCCCAATGCATCCTGCACCAGCCGTTCCGATTCGGCATCCAGTGCTGAGGTCGCTTCGTCCAGCAGCAGGATGGGCGCATCGCGCAGCAGGGCGCGGGCAATCGACAAGCGCTGGCGCTGGCCGCCGGAAAGGCGCGCTCCCCCTTCCCCCAGAAAACTGTCCAGACCCTCCGGCAGGGCGCGCAGGAATGTTTCCGCATTGGCGGCGCGGGCGGCGGCCCAGATCTGCTCGTCGCTGGCTTCCCACCGGCCGTAGCGCAGATTGTCGCGGGCCGACGCGGCGAAGATGATGCTTTCCTGCGGCACCATCGCCATCATGTCGCGCACCGCCGCCGGATCGGCTTGCGACAAGGGAACGCCGTTCAGCCGGATCACCCCCGAATCGGGATCGTAGAAACGCAGCGCCAATTGGATCAGGGTCGATTTCCCGGCACCGGATGGGCCGACAATCGCCACCGTCTCCCCGGGCGCGATATCGATCGAAATGCCGTGCAGCGCGGCCTGATCGGGACGCGTGGGATAACGGAAATGCACATCCTCGAACTGGAGATGCGCGCCATGTTCGGTTCGCGGCACTGGCACGGGACGGGGCGGAGCCATGATCTGCGGCGTCGCGATCATCAGTTCATGCAGCCGCCCGGCCGCACCCGCGCCGCGCAGCAGGTCGCCCCAAGTTTCGGAGAGTGCGCCAAACGCACCCGCGACAAGCCCACCGGTCAGCACGAAAGCCGCGATGCTGCCGCCCGACAGTCGTCCAGCGGCAACGTCCAGCGCGCCCTGCCACATGACCGCCGTGATCGACCCAAAGACCAGCGCAATGACGATGGCGGTCATCGCGGCGCGCAGGGCGATCCGCCGTCGCGCCGTCGCGAAGCCTGCCTCCACCGTCCCGTCGAATCGCGCCGCTTCCCGCCCTTCCTGACCGAAAGCCTGGACGATCTTCATCGCCCCCAATGTTTCCGACGTGACGCTGCCGACATCGGCCAGCCGGTCCTGACTAGCCCGCGACAATGCGCGCAGGCGGCGTCCCATGCCGATGACCGCGACCAATATGACCGGAATGCCCAGCAGGAGCAGCCCGGCCAGCTTGGGCGCCAGCGCAAAGAGATAGATGAGCCCGCCGGTCCCCGTCACCAGATTGCGCAGCGCGATCGAAACGGTGGAACCCACTACCTGGTCGATGATCGCCGTGTCGGCGGTCATGCGCGACGCGATTTCGGAGGGGCGGTTTTCTTCGAAGAAGCGGGGTTCCTGCCGCAGCAGATTGGCCTGGGTGGCCGACCGGATGTCGGCGACGACGCGTTCTCCCAGCCAGGACACGAAATAGAATCGCGCCGCCGTGGCCAAAGCCAGGATGACGACGATCAGGAACAGATATTCAAACCAGCGGCTGATGTCGCCGCCACCCACGAAGCCCCGGTCGATGACCAGCCGGAACCCGCTGGGGATCGCCAGCGTCGCGGCCGAAGAAACGATCAGGGCGATCAGCGCCCCCGCGATGCGGCCGGGATAGCGGCTGGCGAAGCGCCAGATCATCGCCAGGCTGCCAAGTGCGGGGCGCGCGCCGCGCGGCGAAGATCGTTCCACATCCTCCATGGGGCCGCGCTCTAAAGAGATTTCGCACGAAAGGGAACATTGCGCAGCGTTGAAATCTCCGCGTCATGCAATCCGGTCCCCACCTGCATCAATCGGCGGGCGCGATCTCCGCCGCCAGCGCCATGATGCGTTGCGCTCCGGCCCGGCCGGTCAGGGCATAGGCCATGTCGCCCGCTTCCCAATAGGCGATGACGTCGCCTGCGCGACGGGCCAGCAGCGGGCGCGCCTCCGCCGGGGTTTCGGCCCGGTCTGCGAAGAAGGAGAGTTGCTCCCCCTCCGGCGTGGTGATCGACACGGCGACGGCCGGGCTGTCGGGCGTCGGATAGAGCTGCACGTCGCGCACGCGCCACCTGGCGGGCAGCGGGGGCAGGACGATACCGGTGGAACGCCGGATCTCGCCGGGATTCAGGATGGCGCTTTCCACCTGCGACGCCATGCTCTGGCGCAGCAGCCCGGTGCGGTGGGATGCGGCGGCTTCGTCCAGGAAGGTGCTCGCCCGTGCCGCCTGCGGGAATTCGCCCAATTCCCCCCGTGCAATCCAGCCTGTCGCGATCAGCGCGGCAATGCCCGCCGCCCGGCCCAGATGACGCCAGGCGCGGCCATGATCATTGTCGTTGGCCACCGGGACCGACATATCACGCCGCCGCCCGACCAGCGTGCCCTTGGTCCCGTCATGCTTCAGGCGAAAGTCGATATGCGGCCAGCGCTTGCGCCAGCGCCGGGCGACCAGCCGCTCGCCGGGGCGGGCCGCATCGTCCAGCAGCACGACCCCGCCGGGAGAAAGCCGGGCGAACAAACTGTCCGCCGCGCCCCGCACCAGCGGGTGCACCGCCCAGGGCGGCCCATCGATTATCAACAGGTCGATGCTGTCGGGAAGACTGTCGATATCATACCAGCGCCCCGGCCAGTCGCCGCTTTCGACCGTGAGCGGCGCATGGCGCAGATCGGCCTGCAACCCATGGTCGGATAGCCAGTTACAGGTCGCCTGCACGAAGCCGTCATGCTGGTCGAAGCTGGTCAGCCGCCCCCCGCCATGCAGCGCCAGGGCGCGGGCGGCGATCAGCGTCGATGCGCCCGCCCCCAGTTCGACCACATGCGTCGGCCGCAGCCGGGAGATTTCCCGGACGATATGGCGCAGGAAACCGACATCCGCCTTCCAACTGCCCAGATGCGGCAAGGCGTCATGCGGCAGGCCCAATTCGTCGAGCAAGGCGCGCTTGTCCGCCTTCCGCCCGCCCGACAGGCTGGCCAGCAACCATGGCCAGGTGATCGCGCCGAAGCCGATGCGCCACGCCCAATCCGACAGCCGACGCCGCGCCGCCAGCGCACCGGCGTCGTCGAGAGGCAGGAAACCGGTCAATTCTCTGGAGGTCACGGCTATGCCTATCCTTTATCTGCGGGTCGAGACTGGTTATGCGGCGGGATAGCCCGTTCGCATAGACCCAACCATCGCCAGCACAGGGAACGCCGATGACACGCATCATATCCGCGACTGTTGAACGTTGGCCCGTCGCGGGAGCCTTCATCATCAGCCGCGGGGCAAAGACATCGGTGGATGTCGTGGTCTGCACCGTGGGCGACGGCGCGCATGTCGGCCGGGGCGAGGGCACGGCCATCTATTATGAAGGCGAGACGGCGGAAGGCTGCGCGGCGGCGATCAACGCCTATACAGGGCCGCTGGAGCGCGACGCGCTGCTGGAGGCGATGCCGCGTGGCGCGGCGCGCAATGCGCTGGACTGCGCGCTCTGGGATCTGGAGGCGAAGCGCGCCGGGGTGCCGGTGTGGAAGCTGGCCGGGCTGGAGCAGCCCACGCCGTTGCCGACCGCCTTCACCATCAGCCTGGGCGAGCCGGAGAAAATGGAGGCGGATGCGCGGGCGGCGGCGGGGCGGGGCTTCGGCCTGCTCAAATGCAAGCTGACGGGCGAGGGCGACCGGGCGCGGATCGCCGCCGTGCGTGCGGGCGCGCCGGATGTGCGGCTGATCGTCGACGCCAATGAAAGCTGGCACGATCTGGATATCGTGGCGGAGGCGCAGGCCCTGGCCGAACTGGGCGTGGAAATGGTCGAACAGCCGATCTTCCATGGCAAGGAGGAACGGTTGGCGGGGATCAGGTCGCCGCTGCCGCTCTGCGCGGATGAAAGTTGCCACACGCGGGCCGACCTCGACCGGCTGGGGGATTTCGACGCGGTGAACATCAAGCTCGACAAGGCGGGCGGGCTGACAGAGGCGCTGGCCCTGTCGCGGGAGGCCAGGGCGCGGGGGTTCCGCGTGATGGTGGGTTGCATGTTGAGCACGTCGCTGGGCATCGCGCCCGCCGCGCTGGTGGCGCAGGGGGCGGATTGGACCGATCTCGACGGCGCCCTGCTGCTGGCCAAGGACCGGGAAGGCGGGCTGGAGCTGCGCGACGGACTGCTGCATCCCGGAAAGCTGTGGGGCTTGGGTTAAGTTAGACCCCTCAATATCCTAGCGTCAGGCCCACGGCATAATATTTCGGCCCCACATTGGCCTTGGCGCGCAGCTTGGGAATCAGCGGCATGGCGAGTGTCGCATAGGGCCGCGTATTGTCGCCGCTGAAGCGCACGCCAGCGCCGATGGTTGCGGACGCTGGCAGGGTATAGCTCGCCTCCACCCGCCCATAGAGTTTCGTATCGCCGTCCCGCAGATAGACGCCGCCACCCGGCGTCAGCTTGAAGCCGCCAATATCCATGGCATAGCCCGCGCCGATTTCCGTGCCCCAATGGCCGTCGGCGCGCCCGTAATTCACTTCGGCGCCGATCCCCTCGGCATGGGCGGCGGGAGCGAAGGCCAGCGCTGCGGCGGCCAGCAAATAGGTCGGTTTCATGGTTGTTCCGCATTGTCCGTTCATGATCGGACCGGACCTGACTCCCGCCGCCGCCTCAGGCAAGCGGGGGCAGGCCAAGCCGAGTCCGATATGCGGTCAGGCGAGTCGGGCATGCCCTTCCGGATAGGGCATGATCGCCCGGCCGTCCGGCGCGGCGGTGAAGCTGGTCTGCGTCGGATAGGCGAATTCGATCCCCTCGGCATTGAAACGCTTCCAGATGGCGAGGCCGACGCGGTGCCGCGACAGGAAATAATCATGGGTGTCGGGGTCGGGCACGTCGAAATTAAGCTGATAGTCGAGCGAACTGGCGCCGAAGCTGACCAGCCCTGCATTGACGAAGATATGCCCTTCCGCCTCCACTATCTCCTTCAGCATCGCCGGGATCGCCTCCGCCTTCTCCTCCGGCGTCTGGTAGATGATGCCGATGGCGAAGGTCACCCGCCGCTGCGCCAGCATTTGCAGGCTGGTGATCTCCTTTTGCAGCAGGTTGGCGTTGGAGATGACCTTCTTCTCGCCGCTCATCGCGCGCAGATGCGTGCTTTTCAGGCCGATATGCTCGACCCTGGCGGTGGTCTGGTCATAGGTGATGACCTCGCCCTGCCGGAACGGCTTGTCGAAGATGATCGACAGGGCGGCGAACAGGTCGGAAAATATGCCCTGCGCCGCCAGGCCGATGGCGATGCCGCCGATGCCCAGGCCCGCGACAAGGCCGGTGACGTTGACCCCCAGATTGTCCAGCACCACGATCAGCGCGATGGCGAACAGGGCGAATGTCACCAGCACGCGGATCAGGCCCATGGCGTTGGCCAAGCTCTGGCTTTCGTCGGCGGAGGTGCGCCGCTCCACCAGCCCCAATATGATCTCCCGCGCCCAGATGGCGCACTGGAACACGGCGGCGATGGTGAACAGGAAGGCGACGGTCTTCAGCACCATGAGCGGCGGATTGGCATAGCTCACCACCAGCCGCGCCGCGACCATCGCCATGAAGAAATGCGTGGTCCGGGCAAAGGCGCGGCCTGCCACATTGGCGAAGCCCAGCGTGTCGCCGGGCGCGCCCTTCAATCGCTTGCCCAGGCTGCGCAGCCCGGTCAGCAACATATAGATCAAGACCGCCGCAGCCACGGCGATCAATATCTGGAGTGAATGGAGCGAGAACCAATGCAGTGTCGACTGCCACATCTCGACCAGATTGGGCGGGCGGACATCAATCTGGGGAAGGGCGACGGGGTCTTTCTTGGCCATGAACATCCTTGAAACCATGGTGCGTCAACCATGCCCAACTCTTCGGCAAGGCGATCGGTCCACTTTCGCAGCCGCAGAGATAAGGCGTCACGCCCGGCAGGCGAAACCCCCCAATATCCTCCCCGTGGAGAGATGGGGAGAGGGAAAGGGGCACAACCCCCGATCTTCCCCCCACGCAGGAAGAACCCAACGTCAGTTATTGGCCACCGATGGCAATCGCCAATGCAGCGGATGGCGGCGCATCACCGACAAATGGGCGAAGGTCAGCGTCAAACAGAGGATAGCGGTGGGAATAGCCACGCCCTGCACCACCGGCCACATCAAAGCGACGGTCAGCGCACCGACCGCCCCCGCTAATGCGGCCAGCGTCGCGCCCGCTTCCCCATCCGGCCCGCGCAGCCAGAAGACGCAGCCGCCCATGCCCAGCGCGAAGGCCATGGCATAGCGCGCCGCCTGACCCGGTTCCGCCAATCCGCAACCGATCAGCAGCAGCAGGATCGCCCCCGCCAGCCCCAGGCGTGGCAGGCGGCCGAGCAGATGGGCGATGACCGGATAGATCAGCAATTCGCCCATGGCGATGGCGATCAGGATCGCGGTGGCAAGCCGGGCCTGTTCCGGCCCAGCGATCAGCGCGACGATCGCCGTCCCCGCCCAGGGCAGCAGCCGCAGCGGCGCCATGCGGATATGGCTGATCCAGCCCCGCAGCCCCGCGCGCGTTTCCCAGCGCCGGTCGGCCAGCCGCAACTGGAAGGCGGCGATGATGAACAGGGCCTCCGCCCCCCAGGGCAGCAGCGACGGCGCTATCAGCGGCGCTGCGAGCACCAGCCCCAGCAGCAGCCCGTGGGCCAGGTTCAAAATCTTCAACTCGCCCTTCATGCGGCGTTCCCCTGCGCGACCGGTGACGGGGGGAATAACGGCTGGCGCGCAGCGGCCTTGCGTTTCCGGGTCAAATAAGTGTCGAGGCCGATTTGCAGCGACAGCATTATGAAGATGAAGGGTTGATAGGCGATGCCCACGAACAGCGACCCCACCATGTAGATGACATGCCCCTGTTGCAGGGCGAGAGCGAAGGGCGACACCCAGGCCTCTTCGCCTTCCCGATGGCGGTATAGACGCCGGATCGCCTCGGTACGGATGAAGCAGATGAGGTGCAGCAGCGCCCAGAGGAAGAAGCCGAAATAGCCCTGCTCGCCCAGCATCTCGAAATAGGCGCTGTGATAGGCGCGGCCATGGTCGGTGACGATGCGCTTTTCCATGCGCGATCCGGCGGCGTCGATCACCCGCTCCTGCATGACGTAGGTGAATTTGTTCTGGAGATAATTGTCGAAGCCGCCGCCGCCCGGATGCTCCTTCACATAGTCCAGCGTCCATTTCCACACGGCAAGGCGGGTGGATGCGCTTTCGTCCTGGCTGTGATTCTCGATGGTCGACATGCGCTGCGTGAAGCTGGCGGGCAGGAAGGGAATCGCCGCCAGCGCTGCCAGCGCCATCAACGGGCCATATATGAACCGCCGCTTCGACCGCATCAGCATCAGCCCCGCCAGCACGGCGATGCAGACAAGGCCCGTGCGCGCCTCTGTTCCGATCGGCATCAGCAGGCAGGCGAAGCAGAGCGCATAGGCGAACAGCCTGACCCGCCAGTCGGGCGGGAAGACAGTGCCGTGCCGCGACAGCCAGAGGATCAGCGGGATCAGCGAAATGGCGACGGTCGAAATGATGCTGCCTTCATAGAGGCCGCTATTATTGTCGACCATCAGGTTCAGCACGCCATAGCCGCCGCCCGACAGCGCCGTCTTCATGCCGCCATTGATGATGATCGTGCTGGCGCAAAGCACCATGAACAGCGCCAACGCCTCGATTCGCAGGCGCGTGCGCAGCGTGACGGGCAGGAAGATGGCGAACAGCATCGCCTTCCACACCCAGCCCCATTTGGTCGCGGCGTTGATCGGGAAATCCGCCGTCGCCGTGGTATAGCCGCACCAGGCGAGCAGCAGCAGCAGGATCGCCTGCCGCGCCGAAAGGCGGCAGTCCTTCTTGTCGTCGACCAGCATCCACGATCCCACCGCCAGCACGAAGGCAATGAAGGAGATGGGGATGCTGTTCAGCAGGAAATAGGACAGCCGCTGGGGCGAGACGATGTCGATATAGGCATAGACCGCGATCAGCAGGAACGGCCGCCTGAAACCAGCCAGGAAGAAGGCGCCGAGGAAGGCGACGAAGAACAGGTCACGCATCGCCACTCTCCCTTTCCAGATCGGAGGGAGGATCGCGATCCAGATCGGGCCGCGACAGCAGCCGCCAAGCAGCCAGCATGATGACGCCATGGCTGATGAGAAGGGAAAGGGCGTCGATCATTGCGCGAGGGGAGTGTCCGTAATCACAGCGCCACCCCTAACCCAACAGAGTTGACGGGCCGTTAAACCTTTTCCGGCAGACTCAGGCCATGACACGGATTCTCCCCCGTATTCTCCACGTGCTGGACCACAGTCTGCCGATGCATAGCGGATATACTTTCCGCACCCGCGCGATATTGCGGGCGCAACTGGCGAAGGGCTGGGACGTGCGCGGAATCACGGGCCATCGCCACGCCGCGCCGGGACCGCTGGAGGAAACCGTCGACGGTCTGCATTTCCACCGCACGCCCGGCGAATCGACCGGCGGCAATCCGCTGCTGCGCGAATGGCGGGACATTTCCGCCCATGCCGACGCCATCGAATCGCTGGTGCGCCAGTGGCGGCCCGACATCATCCACGCCCATTCGCCGGTGCTGAACGCCATCGCCGCGCAGAAGGTGGCGAAGCGCCACAATATCCCCATGATCTACGAAATCCGCGCTTTCTGGGAGGATGCGGCAGTCGGCAACGGCACGGGGACGGAGGGCAGCCCGCGCTACTGGCTGACCCGCCAGCTTGAAACCCATGCCGTCCGCGCCGCCGATGCGGTGGCAGTGATCTGCGAAGGGCTGCGCGGCGATCTGATGGCGCGGGGCATCGACGCGGCCAAGATCACCGTCTCCCCCAACGGCGTCGACATGAACCAGTTCGGCACGCCGGTTCCCCGCGATCCCGCGCTGACCGCGAAGCTGGGCCTGGAGGGCGCCGATGTCGTCGGCTTCATCGGCAGCTTCTACGATTATGAGGGGCTGGACGACCTGATCGCCGCCCTGCCGAAACTGGTGCGCGCCCGCCCAAAGGCGAAGCTGCTGCTGGTCGGCGGCGGTCCCTGCGAACAGGCGCTGCGGGATCAGGCCATGGCCTCCCCCTTCGCCGACCATATCGTTTTCGTCGGCCGCGTGCCGCACGATCAGGTCGAGGATTATTATGCGCAGGTCGATATCCTCGCCTATCCGCGCAAGGCGATGCGCCTCACTGATCTGGTGACGCCGCTGAAGCCGCTGGAAGCCATGGCGCAGGGCCGCCTGGTTGCGGCGTCCAGCGTCGGCGGCCATCGCGAACTGATCGAACATGGCGTCACCGGCACCTTGTTCGCCCCCGACGACCCGCCCGCCATCGCCGCCGCCCTGGCGGAGATGTTCGCGGACCGTGGCTTCTGGGACGAACGGCGTGCTGCGGCGCGCGCTTTCGTGGAGCGCGAGCGTAACTGGTCGTCAAACATTCTGCGTTACGAACCCGTCTATCGGCAATTGCTGGCCCGTCCTCAGCGGGTCCGGGCGGCGGCCTGAGGCAATGGGCAGGCTGGCAAAGGCGCTGCTGGGCGCGCTCGGGGCCGGGCTGCTCCTCTTCTCGCTGCCGGTCGGATTGGTGGAGACGGTCGTGGCGTCGAGCGGTCTGAGCGAGGCCTTCCCCGCCGCCGCGCCGCCGCTGGGATTGACGGCCCGGCTGATGCTGGCGGGTTTCGGCGCAGCGATGGCGCTGGGCCTGATCGGGGCGGGGCAACGGGAAAAGCGCGTCGCTCTGCTGACGCATGACAAGGAAAAGGGCGCGAACGGCGCCGCAGGAGTGAGCAAGATGGGTTTTGCATTGTCCAAGCTGAACTGGCTGTCGCGTGACCGGCGCAAGTCGGGACCGGCGCTGCGCCGCGCCGACGCCCATCCCGACGCGCCCGCCCGGCCGCCGATCTTCGCCAGCCGCGATTTTGGCGGACTGGACATTTTCCCCCGCACCGCGCCGGGACGCGGCGAGGTGGAGGCGGAACCGGCAGCCGAAAGGGAGGAAATGGCACCTCGCGCCGGTCTTCCTATCGCGAGCCGACCGGAAGCGTTGACGGAAGAGGCGGCCTTTGCCCGCATCCAGCGTGCCCTTTCGACCGAACCGGCCGACGCCGACTATGAGGAAGTCTCCGCACCCGCGCAGCCGCAGGCCGCTCCGGTCGCCCCTCTCACCCTATCCGAACTGACCGAACGGCTGGAACGCGGCCTGGCCCAGCGAAAGCGCATGGGCCGTCCGGCGTCCGTTCTGGCCGACATGCCCGTGGAAGCCCCCGTGCCGGTGCGCGACCATGTCGAGCAGGATGCCGACGAAGCCCTGCGCGCCGCGCTCGGCACCTTGCGCAACATGGCTGGCCGCGCCCGCTAAATCTCTCGCGGAATCAGGCTCACCAATCCTCGATGGTGAGCGCGGACAGTTCGATCCATTCGCCGCCGCCCGGCACCGGACTATTGTCGTCTATGCTGATGTCCGCGACGAAATGGCCGGCCAGATTCCATTCCGCTTCCCCTATCCCTTCGACAAAGGCGGCGCGTCTTTCCGCAGCGTCGGCTCCGGCCAGTTTCAAGGCGACGACATGGCGCCGCCCCTGGAACAAAGCGCTGGCCCATGGACGGCTGGCGGCGCGCTCCACCGTGACGGATGCCCCCGCCCGCTCGATCAATTGCGCCAACAGTCGGGGCAGGGGGTCGCGGGCCTTCACCGCCTCCCCATTTCGGACCAGATTTCCGGTGGAGGCGGTCATGTCGACGCTTGTCATTGACCGATGCTCCTGCGATATGTGTTCATGAAATGTTCTATTCTTCTCCTTATTCTGTCCCCCGGTTCGCGACCCCTGCGCAGGTCGAAGACCAGCCGTGGATCGCGAACGCTTTCCCGCCCGAATCTGGTCGCCGGAATGGCATTTTCCCGCAGAAATTTTTCGATGGCACGCAACAGCATCGCCCTGCTTCTCCTTCGTCCCTTCGACTCGCCCCCTGCGAATCCGTCGATGATTTTTTTGTTACCCTATTTCCTACTTGTCTAGGAAAATTCCTATCATTATGGAGGAAACATGGTCGGTAACGGAGAAGATCCACGTATCGTGCTGGAACGGCTGATCGCCGAGCGGGGGGATAGCTATTCCGATCTCTCGCGCCTGCTGAACCGCAATCCGGCCTATATCCAGCAGTTCATAAAGCGCGGCACCCCCCGCAAGCTGGATGAGGAGGACCGGCGCATATTGGCCCGCTATTTCGGCGTGGCGGAAGATATGCTGGGTGGATCGATCGTGCGCGGCACCGCCCCGGTGAAGGGGCGATCCTTGCCCTCCGTCATCACCGTGCCACGCCTGTCCCTGGGGGCATCGGCCGGGCCGGGATCGCTGGATGAGGATGAGCGGGCGACCGGCGTGATGGCGTTCGACGCCAACTGGCTGCGCCATCTGGGCGTGCGGCCGCAAAAAATCTCGATCATCCGGGTCGACGGCGAATCGATGGCCCCGACGCTCAGCGACGGCGATGAGATCATGGTCGATCATGACGATGACGCGACCCGGCTGCGCGACGGCGTCTATGTGCTGCGGCTCGACGGCGTGCTGATGGTGAAGCGGGTGGCGATGGGACCGCGCCGGGGCCTGTTCTCGGTCCTCAGCGACAATCCCCATTATCCCGACTGGATCGATATCGATCCGGCGCTGGTCGTCATCGTGGGACGGGTGGTATGGACCGGAAGACGATTGATCTAGGAGGCTTGATTTTGAACGACAACGGCGCGGTCATCCGCAAGGCCATGGAATGGCGCGGTGTGCGGCTGGCGCTGGCGACGGTGGTGTCGACCTGGGGCTCGGCGCCCCGGCCACGCGGCAGCCATATGATCGTGCATGAGGATGGCCGTTTCGAAGGCAGCATTTCGGGCGGATGCGTCGAAACCGACGTGCTGCAACGCGCTGCGGAGGTGATCGCCGGGCGTCCGGCGCATCTGGAAATTTATGGCGTGGCGGATGGCGACGCCTGGGCGGTCGGCCTGCCCTGCGGCGGGGAGATCAGCGTACTGGTCCAGCCGGTCGGCGCGGACGGCTTCGACGCCGCGCTGTTCGAACGGATCGCTGCGGAAAGCGGGAAGGGCAGGGCGCTCACCCTGTCGACGGACTTGGAAACCGGTTTGACGCGAGAAGGGGCGACCGAGGGCCAGTTCCATAACCGCTACGATCCGCCCCGCCGGGTGCTGATCGTGGGCGCGGTGCAGATCGCCCAGTCGCTGAGCGCTCTGGCGCAGGCGATCGGTATCACCCCGGTCATCATCGACCCACGCGGTCGCTTCCTGACGGAGGAGCGCTTCCCCGGCGTCGAACTGGACGACCGCTGGCCCGATGAAGCCGTCGCCGCCCGCTTCCCCGGCGAATCGACCGCAGTGGTGACGCTCAGCCACGACATCAAGATCGACGATCCGGCGCTGGCAGCCGCCCTGCGCGCCCCGACGGGCTATATCGCCGCGCTAGGCTCCCGCAAAAGCCACGCAGCGCGACTGGAACGGCTGGCCGCCCTGGGTTTCCCCCCGGACGCACTGACACGCATAGACGGCCCCGCCGGCCTGAACATAGGCGCGGTCGGCGCCGCCGAAATCGCCCTCTCCATCGCCGCAGGCATGATCGCCGCCTTCAACACGCAACGCTGAAAATCCTCCCCATCAACGATGGGGAGGGGGACCATTTGCAAGGCAAATGGTGGAGGGGAATTGCGCAACGCTCCCCTAGCAGCATTTCCCCCCATTCTTGCCCCCATAGCGCGCCTCCTGCCGCTCCCGAAAAAAGGCGATCCGATCCATCGGCGCATGTCCGGGATGATGCTCCCGCATATGGCGAAGATAGCTGTCATAATCCGGCACCCCGACCATCATGCGCGCCATTTGCCGCAGCTTCTGGAGAAACAGGCTCATTCCGCGGGCACCAGTTGCGCCGGAATTTCCCGCGCAGTCGGCGCCGCCGCCTTCCGCGCCGCCAGACAGGTGCGCACCGTGAAGAACAGCACCGCCAGCACCACGAACAGGAAGATCGCCACCAGCCCGGCATCGACCCGGTCGTTGAAGATGATCGCCTCCATCTCTGCCATCGACCTGGCGGGCGCCAGCACTTCGCCCCTGTCCGCCGCCGCCCCGAATTTGGCCGCATGCGCCAGGAACCCGACCTTAGCATCCGCCGAAAACAGCTTCAGCCAACCCGCCGACAGCGTGCAGATCAGCAACCATGCAGCCGGAACGATCGTCACCCACGCGAACCTGTCCCGCTTCATCCGGAACAGCACCGCCGTACCCAGCATCAGCGCGATGGCCGCCAGCATCTGGTTGGAAATACCGAACACCGGCCAGAGCGTGTTCACCCCGCCCAGCGGATCGGTGACGCCCTGATAGAGGAAAAAGCCCCAGGCCGCGACGGTCAGCGCCGTCGCGACGATCCCCGGCGCCATGCTCCTATTGTCCTTGAACCCCGGCACCGCCAGCGCGATCAAATCCTGCAACATGAAGCGCCCGGCCCGCGTCCCCGCATCCACGGCGGTCAGGATGAAAAGCGCCTCGAACAATATCGCGAAATGATACCAGAAGGCCTTCATCGCAGGACCGCCGATGACATGGGAGAAAATCTCCGCCATCGCCACGGCCAGAGTCGGCGCGCCGCCCGCGCGGGAGATGATGCTATGCTCCCCCACATCCTTCGCGGTTTGCAGGATCAGGTCGGGCGAGATTGGAAAGCCCATGGCCGTCACGGCTGCCGCCGCGCTTGCCGCATCCTTGCCGATCACAGCCGCCGGGCTGTTCATGGTGAAATAGATGCCGGGGTCCAGGATCGAGGCCCCCACCAACGCCATGATCGCCACGAACGCCTCCATCAGCATCGCGCCATAGCCGATGATCGGCGCATGGGCTTCGCTCGCGATCAGCTTGGGCGTGGTGCCGCTGGAAATCAGCGCATGGAAACCGGACACCGCCCCGCAGGCGATGGTGATGAAGAGGAACGGAAACAACCCGCCCGCCCAGACCGGCCCATTGCCGCTCGCAAATTGAGTGACGGCATGCATTTTCAAAGGCGGCGCCATGATGACGATCCCAACCGCCAATGCCGCAATCGCTCCGATCTTCAGGAAGGTCGACAGATAATCCCGCGGCGCCAGCAGCAGCCATACCGGCAGCACCGACGCCACCGCGCCATAGCCGATCAATATCCAGCAAAGCTGCACCGGCGTGAAGGTGAAGACCGGCCCCCAGACCGGCGACTGCGCGATGCTCTGCCCATAGACGATGGCGGCGATCAGCCCGATCAGCCCCAGCAGCGACACTTCCCCGATCCGCCCCGGCCTGATCCATCGCGTATAGGCGCCCATGATCATGGCGAGCGGCACCGTCGCCGCCACCGTGAACATGCCCCAGGGACTTTCCGCCAACGCCTTCACCACGATCAGCGCCAGCACGGCCAGAATGATCACCATGATCATGAAGGCGCCGAAGAGGGCAATGGTCCCGGCAACCTGCCCCATCTCCATGCGGATCAGCTCGCCTAGCGACTTGCCGTCCCGCCGCATGGAGATGAACAGGATCAGGAAGTCCTGCACCGCGCCCGCCAGCACCACCCCGGCGATGATCCAGAGCGTGCCCGGCAGATAGCCCATCTGCGCCGCCAGCACTGGCCCGACCAGCGGCCCTGCCCCGGCAATCGCCGCAAAATGATGCCCGAACAGCACTGTCCGGTCGGTCGCGACATAGTCCAGCCCATCGGCCCGTCGTATCGCGGGCGTGGGCCGCGACGGGTCCAGCCGCATCACGTGCCGCGCAATATAGAGGGCATAATAGCGATAGGCGACCAGGAAGCTGCTGACCGCCGCCACCACGATCCACAAGGCATTGACCGTTTCACCGCGTGATACGGCCACCACCGACAGTGCCACCGCGCCGACGATGGCGATCAAAATCCATGGAATATGACGGGTCATCACTCTCTCAGATCGCCTGTTTGTCCAAAGCCGCTACAGTAAGGCCGGTCCCTGCAAAGACAATCGTCTCTTATCCAGATTCGCTTCATGCAGATAAAGAACATATCATGAACATATTGTACCGATTCGCATGGAGATGAACCATGGAAAACCGTCCCACCCAAAGCCTCTTCCGCCTATTCTATGCGCTGAAGCCCAGCCCGCTGATCGCGCGTCAAACCGATCATTTCGCCGAAACCATCGCAGATGGCGCCCGGCGCATCGCCGTGGATCATCAGCATATGACGCTGGCGATCACCTGCGACTATGTCGACTATCCCTATGCCGTCATCAAGGCGCTGCTGCGCGCAGGAACGGGGGTGAGGGCGGAACCCTTCGACCTCCGGCTGGACCAGCTCAGCATCGGCAGCCGGTCGGCCGCGCTGCGCCCTTCGCATGGTGTACCCCTGCTGAACGCGCTCCAGCGCCGGATTGCGGCAGGCATGAAAGGGGCAGGGATATTGCCCCGCCCCGGCTGGAGCTTCAGCCCGCACCAGACGCTCTTCTACCGCGAAGGCCCGCCGGAACAGCGCCGCGTCGAGGGCTTTGGCTGGCACGTCGACCAGTTCATGCTGATATGCAGCCATGTCGGCCGCACCCACCATGAGACGCTAGGGACCTGGCACCTCAACGGCAGCGGGCAATATAGTCTGTTCTGAGCTTGCGCCTCAGCGCTTGCGCACGAACTCGGCGCGCAGCACCAGCCCCTTGATGCCGTCATAGCGGCAGTCGATTTCCTGCGGATCGTCGGTCAGCCGGATCGATTTGATCAGCGTCCCGCGCTTCAACGTCTGGCCCGCGCCCTTGACGACCAGATCCTTGATCAGCGTGACCTGATCGCCGTCTGCCAGCAGATTGCCCACTGCATCGCGAACCTCGACGGTATCGGAGGCACCGGCCTTGGCAGCAGCCTCCGCCGCGCTGATCCATTCGCCGCTGGCTTCATCATAGACATAGTCGTCGTCGGCCATGGCGGTTATCCCTGAGTCACGCTTTCCAGCACCGCGGCGCGCAATTCGGGCAAGCCCATGCCCTTTTCGCTCGATGTGGCGATTATGTCGGGATGGGCGGCAGGCCGCTTGCGGATCGCCTCGGCCACCGCCTGCTTCACCTCGGCGAGGTGGCTGGCCTTCACCTTGTCCGCCTTGGTCAGCACGATGCGATAGCTCACCGCCGCCGCGTCCAGCATGTCGAGAATGTCGGTATCGACATCCTTGATCCCATGGCGGCTGTCGATCAGCACCAGCGTCCGCTTCAGCTTCGCCCGCCCGCGCAGATAGTCGTTCACCAGGAACCGCCATTTGCGCACCATGTCCTTGGGCGCCTTGGCATAGCCATAGCCCGGCATGTCGACCAGCCGGAACCGCAGCGGTTCGCCCACATCGAAGAAGTTCAACTCCTGCGTCCGCCCCGGCGTGTTGGACGTCCGCGCCAGCCCATTACGGTTGGTCAGCGCATTCAGCAGCGACGATTTGCCGACATTGGAACGCCCCGCGAACGCCACCTCATTCACCGCCATGTCGGGCAGGAATTTAAGGTCCGGCGCGGATTTGAGGAAGGCGATAGGCCCGGCAAAGACCTTGCGCGCTTCGTCAATCAGTTCGGCTAAATTCTGGTCGGTCTGTTCCTGTTCGGTCACGTGATGCAGCCTTATTTCGCGGTCGCCGCGTTCAATTGCGGGTGGCGCTTGTAAAGCCACCATTGCTGCAACATCGACAGGCAGTTGTTGGTGATCCAGTAGACCAGCAGGCCCGCCGCGAAGGGCGCCATGATGAACATCATCATCCACGGCATGATCGCGAACACCTGCTGCTGCATCGGGTCCATCTGCGCCGGGTTCAGCTTGAACTGGAAGTACATGCTGATGCCTAGCAGCAGCGCCAGCACGCCGATCGCGAGGAAGGACGGCGGGGTGAAGGGCAGCAGGCCGAACAGGTTCAGGATATGCAGCGGATCTGGCGCGGACAGATCCTTGATCCACAGCACGAAGGGCTGGTGACGCATTTCGATGGTCAACTGCAACACCTTGTACAGCGCGAAGAAGATCGGAATCTGGATGAAGATCGGCAGACACCCGGCGAGCGGGTTCACCTTCTCGCGCTTGTAAAGCTCCATCATCTCCTGCTGAAGCTTCGGCTTGTCGTCCTTAAATTTCTCCTGCAACGCCTTCATCTTGGGCTGCACGGCGCGCATCGCCGCCATGCTGGCGAACTGGCGCTGGGCGACGGGGAACATCAGGCCGCGCACCACGAAGGTCAGGCAGATGATCGCCACGCCGAAATTGCCGATATGTTCGAACAGCCAGTGGAGCAGGGCGAAGATCGGCTTTTCGAACCAGTAGAACCAGCCCCAGTCGATGGCCCGGTCGAACAGCGGAATCCCGGCGTCCTGATAGGCTTCCAGCGTCTTCACTTCCTTCGCGCCGACGAACAGCCGGTTGGTCTGCGTCACTGACTTGCCCGCCGCCAGCATCACGGGGGCGAGCGAAATGTCGGTCTGGAACTGCGTCCCGGCGCCCTTGCGCATCTGGGCGGAGAAGGCGACCTTCTGGTCGGGCACCAGCGCGGACAGCCAATATTTGTCGGTGAAGCCGATCCAGCCGCCGGTCGACTGGAAGCTCTGGCTCGCCGGACCCTTTTCCAGATCCTTGTAGTTCACGTCATAATTGGCGGCGCCGTTGAACACGCCCATCGGGCCGACATGAATGGTCCAGGTGTCCGGATCGGCGGACGGATGCGCCCGGCTGACATAGCCATAGCTCTTCACCGCCACCGCGCCGGCGCTGCTGTTCGACACCTTCTGCTGCGCGGTGATCATGTAATTTTCGTCGATCGAATAGCGGATTTCGAAACTCTGGCCGACGCCGTTGTTCCACGTCAGCGTGACGGGGCTGGTCGGGGTCAGTTCCTTGGCCGTAGCGGTCCAGACGGCGTTGTTGTCAGGCGTCTTCAGCCCTTCGCCCTGCCAGCCGAAGCCCGCGAAATAGGCGTCCTTCGTGCCGCTGGGGCTGTAGAGGCGGATCGCATGCGAATCCCTGGCGATGCTTTCCTTGTAGGTCGGCAGCACGATATCGTCGATGCGCGCGCCCTTCAGGTTGATCGATCCGGTGATCTTCGGCGTGCGGATCGGAATGCGCGGGCCGTCCTTCAGGACAAGCGCCAGATCGCGAACCGCCGCCGCGCCTTCGGCGGCGGGCGCGGAGCCGGACGGCGTGAGCGGGGTGGTCTTGCCGCCCTCGATCTTCGTGGCCGGCGGATTGGCGGCGGGGAAGAAATGGTTGGCGACATAGGGCCAGCCAAACAGGATCGCCGCGGTCAGCACCACCGCTAGGATGATATTCTTCTTGTCGTCCACGCTTGTCGCTCTCGAATCTCGTCTGTCAGGGAACCGGGTCGTAACCCGAACCGCCCCATGGGTGGCATCGCATTAGCCGCTTCGTGGCCAGCCAGCTACCCTTCACCGCACCATATTTGCCGATCGCCTGAATCGCATATTCCGAACAGGATGGGGCATAGCGGCAGGAGGGGGGTAAAATGCGCGAAGGCCCGATCTGCCAGAAGCGCGCAATCAGGATGAGGATGCGCCCGATCATGGCTCCGCGCTTTCTCCCGCCCCCGTTCGGGCTGAGCCTGTCGCAGCCTTTTTCTTCTCTTTTGAGGAACCGCGCCGTTGCGGCGCTTCGCCCAGGGGCCGTGACATCACCTTCTTCAGGGCCTTTTCCAGCTCGCCCCGGAGCAGGCCGAAATCGCGCTCGACCCCTTCGGATCGCCCGATCAGCACATGGTCGGCGCCCGCCACGCCATGGACCGGCAGCAGCGTCCGCGCCAGGACGCGAAAACGGCGCTTCATCCGGTTGCGGATGACAGCGCCGCCAATCTTTTTGGTAACCGTGATGCCGTATCGCATCGCCGGATCGCCGTCGCCGCGTTCGCGCACCAGCAGGACGAATCCCGGCATGGGTGCGCGCCGCCCGCGATTCGCCGCCAGAAAATCGGCGCGCTTGCCGATGACGGCAGGCGCGCTGGTCGACGGCGCGTCGTTCAGGCGCTCAGGCTCTTGCGGCCGCGCGAACGGCGGGCGCGGATCACATTGCGGCCGCCGGGGGTCGCCATGCGAGCGCGGAAACCGTGACGGCGCTTCCGAACCAGATTGCTCGGCTGATAGGTGCGCTTCATCGTTCATTCCTCAAAAATACTAAAAGAATCGGGCGTGACAAAAAAGGGCCGCAGTGGGGCGGCCGCATGTCAGGGGGCGTCCGATAGGCAAAAGGCATGCGTAAGTCAATGGTGGAGGAGGGGGTTAGGATGCTTTTGAAGAGGTCGAACGAAGCGTCGAAAGCTGAACAATAGCGGACATCAATTCCTCCCTACGCGCAGCGTGGGGAGGGGGACCGCTCGCGGAGCGAGTGGTGGAGGGGAAATACGCAGGTCGTGCCCCATTCCCCTCCACCAGCCTTCGGCCGGTCCCCCTCCCCATCTCGCGATGGGGAGGAATAGGATAGGTCCGCTCTCAACCCAACCCGCTTATTTCCCCCGAGCAGCGCTCACCGCCGCCTTCAACGCCTCATAACCCACCGCGCCGTTCAGCACCTGCCCGCCGACCACGAAGGTCGGCGTGCCGCTCGCCTGCAATTTCTGCGCAAGCCCGATATTGGACTGGATTTCCGCATTATAACGGCTGTCCGCGATTGCCGCCTGCGCAGCCTTGGCGTCGATCCCGACCTTCGCCGCCGCCGCCAGGATCGTCTCCCGCGTCACTTTCCCCGCTGCATAGAGCGCCCGGTGGAAGGGCATATATTGGTTCTTCTCCGCCGCCAGCAGCGACACCTTCGCCGCATCGATGCTTTCGTCCGACAGGATCGGCAGTTCGCGATAGACGACCTTCACGCCCTTATCCTCGCCCACCAGCTTGGCCAGATCGGGCAGCGAGGCCCGGCAATAGCCGCAGGCATAATCGAAGAATTCGACCACCGTCACATCGCCCTTGGCCGCGCCTTCCCACGCTCCGGCATAGGGGGTTTCGATGGTCTGGCGGCTGGCGTCGATCGTGCCCGACATCCGCTTGGCCTGCAATTTCTCGACCGCCTGCGGAATAATTTCCGGATGCTCCATGATATAATCATGGACGATCTGCTCGATGGCCGCCTTGTCGCTGGCGTCGACACGCCCGGTGCTCTGCGTGCCCAGCGCCGCGCCGGTCGCGGTGGCGGCGATGAAGGCGAATACGCCAAGGGTCATCAATATGGTCCTGTTGGAAAGCGCTGCGCGAAAGCCGGGTCGCGAATTTTCGGTCATTTCTTCTTTCGCTTCTGCTCGACGGCTGCGCGGGAAACCATGGCGATATCCTGTGCGCGCAGATAGTCAACCGTGCCCGGCTTCAACCCCTGCATGGCGGCGTCGGCGCTGCGCAGCGCCATCTGGTCCTGCCCCATCATCGAATAGCGCTCCGCCGTGGCCAGCGCGGCACGGGGAATGTCGCCGCGATGCTCATAGACGACGCCCAGTTGATACCAGGCGAAGGGATTTTCCCGGTCCCGCGCTATGGCGTTGCGCAACACCTTCTCCGCCTCCGCGAAATTCGCGTCATTTTCCGTCGCGATCAGCGCATGACCCAGCAGCGTGGCGATCAGCGGCTGGTTGGTAAGCTGCACCGCCTCGCGCAGCGGCGGGATGGCGTCGGCCGGCTTGCCGCTTTCCAGCAGCACCTGCCCCTTCAACTCCAGAAAATAGGGATCGTGCGGCGCTGCGGACAGCAGCGCGTCCACTTCCGCCAGCGCCTTGTCGGGATAGGCGCTCTTGTGCCAGGCATAGGCCCGCGCATAATGGGCCGGGATCGACTGGTCGCTTTCGGGATATTTTTGCAATGTCTGCGTGGGTTCCGACACGAAGCCGACCAGCTTCGCCTTGATCCGCTCGAACCGCGCCTCCAGCTTCGGGTCCACCGGCTTGTCCCAGGCCGGATCGACCGTATAGACCTCCCGCAGAACCTGGATGCGCTCGCCCGACAGCGGGTGGGTGCGGCCATAGCTGTTGTCCTGCGGAATGGCGAGGCGATATTCCTGATTCTGCAGCTTCTTGAAGAATTCCAGGCTGCCCTTGCCCGAAACCCCAGCCTTGCTGAGATAACGCGCGCCCGCCAGATCGGCCGAGCTTTCCTGCGCCCGCGAAAAGGCCAGGAACTTGCCCATCGCCGCCTGCTGGCCCATGCCCAATATGCCCATGCCTGCTTCCGCGCCGCCCGCCGCGATCGCCGCCGCGCCCAGCACCAGACTCAGCAGGGTGATGCCCGTCGCCTCCTTCATCCCCTCGCCATAGCGGATGACATGCCCACCCTCGATATGGCCGAGTTCGTGGGCGACCACGCCCTGCACCTGATTCATATTGTCCGCCGCGGCGATCAGCCCGCTATGCACCCAGACATATTGGCCGCCCGCGACGAAGGCGTTGATGTCGGGGTCGTTGATGACCAGCACCTGGACGTTGCGCGGCTCCATCCCCGCCGCCTGGACCAGCGGGCCGGACATGTCGGCCATGAAGGCTTCCGTCTCCGCATCGCGCAAAATCTGCTGCGCCGCCGCCGGGCGGGCCAGCAAGGCGAGGGACGCCACGGCGACGGCGGCGAGGCGAAACCAGCGGGCGATCATGCGAGGGCGGCCGAATATGCGAGGGCGGTCGGGGGCAGGGGAAGAGGCTCCATCGCTGATAGGGAATGCCTTGAACGGGATGAACGGCAACTGAAAGCGACTATGTAGCCTTTTAGGCCGAAGGTCCAACAGGAGCTTTGAAGCACAAAGCCGACCTATCCAATTCCTCCCCATCGAGAGATGGGGAGGGGGACCGCCGCCGAAGGCGGTGGTGGAGGGGAAATACGCAGGTCGTGCCCCATTCCCCTCCACCAGCCTTCGGCCGGTCCCCCTCCCCACGCTGCGCGCAGGCAGGATTTTCAGCGCCCGCTCTGTGCCTCAAAGCCCCTATAAAAAGGTCGTCACCGCCGCCATGGCGCCAGCCCCGGCGACCCCCGCGATCAACGCCACCACCACATAGCGCCACCCGGCCCCGATCCGGATCAGCCGCACCTCGGTCAGCGGCGGCGGCGGCGGCGCGCCTCCCTTCTCCGGAAAGGCTTCCTCGATCCGCTTCACCAGCCCCGGCAACCGCTGCAATATCCGGAAATTCTCGATCAGCGCGTCGGCCGCCTTCGCCTCAGGCCCCAGCTCGGACCGCAGCCATTCCTTCACATAAGGCCCGCTCGTCTCCCACAGGTTGATGTCGGGGTCGAGCGACGTCGCCACACCCTCCACCATCACCATCGTCTTCTGGAGCAGCAGCAGGTGCGGCTGGGTCTGCATGTCGAAATCGCGGGTGATCGCGAACAGCCCGTCCAGCATCCCGCCGACCGACAATTCCCGCACCGGCCTGCCCCGCATAGGTTCGCCCACGGCGCGCAGCGCCGTCGCGAATTCCTCCACATTATGATGGCCGGGCACATATTGCGCCTCGAAGTGGATCTCCGCCACGCGCTTATAGTTGCCGGTGATCAGGCCATAGAGAATCTCCGCCAGCCACATGCGCGCCCGGCGATCGATCCGTCCCATGATGCCGAAATCGATGGCGACGATATCGCCATTGCCGCGCACGAACAGGTTCCCCTGATGCATGTCGGCATGGAAGAAGCCCTCCGCGATCGCCTGCCGCAGGAAAGCATTCACCAGCCGCGCCGCGATGTCCTTCACGTCATGTCCGGCGGCGACCAGGGCGTCCCGGTCGGATATCTTGATCCCGTCGACCCACTCCATCGTCATGACCTTGCCGGTCGTGCGATCCCAATCGATATCGGGCACGCAATAGCCCGGCATCGCTTCCATCGCCTCGCCCAGTTCGGATGCCGAAGCAGCCTCGCGCCGCAGGTCCAGTTCCCGCGCCGTCCACCGTTTCAGGTTCGCGATGACCAGCCGGGGCCGCAGCCGCGCCACTTCCCCGCCCAACATCTCGACATGGGCGGCGGCCCATTCATAGGTCTGGATGTCGCGGTTGAACTGGTCGATGACGCCGGGGCGGATCACCTTCACTGCCACCTCGCGCCCGTCGGTGGTCGCGGCCCGGTGCACCTGCGCGATGGAGGCGGCGCCCACCGGCTCCTCGTCGAACCGGCTGTAGATCGCCTCCAGCGGTCGCCCGAAACTCTGCTCGATCTGCGCGCGGATCGTCTCGAACGGCACGGGGGGCAGCGCGTCCTGCAATCGCAGCAGATCGTTCGCCGCATCCTCCCCCACCAGATCGGGCCGCGTCGCCAGCGTCTGCCCCAGCTTGATCGCCGCCGGGCCTATCGATTGAAAGGCGTCGGCATAGCGCGGCTGCTTCGGCACCCGCGCCCCGAACCGCGCCACGCGCACCAGCCGCCGCACCGGCGTCGGCGTCAGCGGATCGCGCTCAATCCCCCTCAGCGCGCCATGACGCGCCAGCGTCCGGCCCCATTTCAGCAGCCGCCAGATATGCGTGATATGGGAGGGCACGTTAGAAGCTCGCCTCCCGCTTGCCGGAGAGGTCGGGGGAGGGCCTGTCCGCCACCATCAAATCTTCCACCCGCTATGGATCGCCACCAGTCCGCCCAATATCGGTTCCACCTTCGTCTGCACGAATCCGGCTTCCCGGATCATCCGCTCGAATTCCGGCATGGGCGGAAAGCGGCGGATCGATTCGATCAGATAGCGATAGCTCTCCTCATCGCCTGCCAGCAGCTTGCCCAGCTTGGGCACCAGCTTATGCGAATAGAGGTCATAGACGTCCGAAAAGCCGGGCCAAGTGGTGGTGGAAAATTCCAGGCAGAAAAACCGCCCGCCAAATTTCAGCACCCGATGCGCCTCGCGCAGCGCCTTGTCGATATGCGTCACGTTGCGGATGCCGAACGCGATCGTATAGGCGTCGAAGGCCCGATCCCCGAAGCTCAATTCCTCGGCATTCTGCTCCGACCAGATCAGCCCTTCCAGACCCTTTTTCTGCGCCCGCTCGACACCCACGGCCAGCATTTCCGGATTGATGTCCGATACGGTGACCTGCGTCCCATGGCTATGCATGCGGAAGGCGATGTCCCCTGTCCCGCCCGCCATGTCCAGGATCTGCTCGTCCCGGCGCGGCTTCACGCGGTTGACGAACTGGTCCTTCCACAACCGATGCGCGCCCGCCGACATGGCGTCGTTCATCAGATCATATTTGGACGCCACGTTGGAGAAGACGGCGCGGACCATCCCCTGCTTGTCGGCGGCTTCGACATCGCGATAGCCAAAGGAAGCGGTTTCACTCATGCGGGCACGCTCTAGAGCGATTTCAAGTCAGATGGAACATCTGAAGGCTCGGAAATCGCGGGCAACAAGGAAGGCCGGAGCATTTTTTCGGACAGAGGAAACATCTGAGATCAGCTAAAATGTCGGGGGAGGGCGATGCGCGGGAAGTCGCCTGTTGCCCGCCCGTTCGCCGCGTTCCATAGCAGGGCCATGCCAGAACTCCCCGAAGTCGAAACCACCGTCGCGGGCCTTCGCTCGGTCCTCGAAGGCGCTGTCCTCACTCGCGTGGAGGCGCGCCGCCCCGATCTGCGCTTCCCGATTCCCGTCGACCTGCGCCAGCGTCTGACCGGCGCCACCGTCACCGGCCTGTCGCGCCGCGCCAAATATGGGCTGATCGACACCGACCGCGGCGACACGCTGATCTTCCACCTCGGCATGTCCGGCCGCTGGCGAATCGATCCGGCGGAGATCGGCGCACACGACCATCTGCTGATCGAGACGGGGGGAGGGCGGCTGCTCTCCCTCAACGATCCGCGCCGCTTCGGCTCGCTGGACCTCGTCCGCAGCGAAGCCTGGGAAGCCTACAGCCCCTTCACCCGCATGGGGCCTGAGCCTTTGGGGCCGGATTTTACGCCCGATACCCTCGCCGCCGCGCTCAAGGGCAAGGCGACCTCGATCAAGGCCGCGTTGCTGGACCAGCGCACCGTTGCGGGCTTGGGCAATATCTATGTCTGCGAAGCGCTCAACATGGCGGGCATCGCCCCCACGCGCGAGGCGGGGAAGATCGGCCGCGCCCGCCTCATCCTGCTGGTAGAGGCGATTCGGGAGGTGCTGGCCGCCGCCATCGCCGCGGGCGGCTCCACCCTGCGCGACTATGCGCGGCCCGACGGCGAACTCGGCTATTTCTCCAAACAATGGCGAGTCTACGGCCGGGAAGGGGAGCCGTGCCACTGCGGCACGCCGATCCGCCGTCGCGTGGACGGGGGCAGATCGACCTTTTTCTGCCCGAAATGCCAGAAATAGCGCGGCGCTCACTGGTTGACGCCCCCCGCTATCCCCTGTATGGGGCGCACCTTCACAGGGCCAGTCGGCGATTCCGGCAGGCTCTTTCAAAGATTTGACGAGAACCGAGGACGATAAATGGCCAATACGCCGCAAGCCAAGAAGCGCATCCGCCGCAACGCCCGCCGCGCCGAAATCAACGGCGCCCGCATCAGCCGGATTCGCACTCTGGTGAAGAAGGTGGAAGCTGCCCTTGCCGCCGGCGACAAGGCCGTCGCGACCACCGCGCTTCAGGCGGTCCAGCCGGAACTGGCCCGTGGCGTCGCTCGCGGCGTCCTGCACAAGAACACTGCGGCCCGCAAGTTCGGCCGCCTGACGAAGCGCATCAGCGCGCTCGGCTGATTCCCCAGCCACTTCGCACTCGTCACTAGAAACAAGCCCGCTCCGCCTTTCGGCGGGGCGGGCTTTTCATTGTTCGTTCACCAAAGGGTCATTTTTCAGGAAGCCCCGATTTCCGGCGATTCCCGCTCGATTCGGGATCGGTCCGCGTCGAAGGCGTGATATAAATATCTGATATATATAGATAATTATTCGACCCCGGACTTTTCCGCAGATTTGCGAGTCAACGGCTTTATTTCACATTTTTGACTGGCAGTGCCCTTGATCCGGCGAAGCAGGCCTGTCTATTTTGATCCTCCGGCCGCCAATCGAATCGAATTTCCGGCGGCCATCAGAAGGTTAGTTGGTGCACGAAACTCGGAAAGGTGGGGCTTTTCCGGAACGGGTTTCTGCGTCTTGCATCGCCCCAACCTTGGGGGTGCAGTTGATGGGGGTCGACTGTCTATGAAGGATATTGCGGCAGTGATTGGAAGCTTGGGCGGTCTCGACACGCAGCAAGATGCGCGCTTGGAGACTGCCTGGGCGACCATTCGCGCCGGTCTGCGCCGGGACATCGGACCGCGCATGTTCGACCAGTGGCTGAAGGCCGCGCAACTGGGCGACTATTGCCCGGAATCGCAGACGCTCGACCTGCTGTTCGCTTCCGACTTCACGGCGAATTTCGTGTCGGGCCAGTTTGGCGACCGCCTGCGGATGGCGTGGCGCTGCGCGGGAGCCGGCGTGCGCGAGCTGCGCCTGCTGCGCGCCCCCAATGCGGTCGGACCGCGCATTCTGGAACTGCACCAGACGGAGGAGGCTGTTTCCGACGACACCGTCGCCGACGCCCTGCCCCCCGCTTCCAATTTCCAGCCGCGCCACGGCTTTGACGGGTTCGTGACGGGCGAGACCAATCATCTCGCCTTTTCGGCGGCGCAGGCCATGGCCGGGGAAGGCCAGCCGCGCTTCAGCCCGCTCTTCATTCATGGCGGCACCGGCCAGGGCAAGACGCACCTTCTCCACGCCATCGCTCGCCTGTTTTCCAGCCATTCGCCCTCGGCCCCGGTCCTCTACATGTCGGCCGAGCGGTTCATGATGGAATTCGTGAACGCGATGCGCGCCAATGAAACCATGATGTTCAAGGCCCGCTTGCGGGCGGCGCGGCTGCTGCTGATCGACGATATCCAGTTCATCGCGGGCAAGGGATCGACGCAGGAGGAATTTCTGCACACGATCAACGACCTGATCGATTCGGGCGCCCGCATCGCCGTCACCGCCGACCGCGCGCCGCAGATGCTGGACGCGATCGACCCTCGCATCCTCTCGCGCCTGGCGGGCGGGCTGGTCGCGGATATCCGCCCGGCCGGGCTGGACCTGCGCCTCGCCATATTGGAGGCGAAGCGCGCCATTGCCGGCGATCCGCCGGTGCCTGACGCGGTGGTCGATTTCCTCGCCCGCTCGATCCGCTCCAATGTCCGTGAGCTGGAGGGCGCGTTCAACAAGCTGATCGCTTATGGCCAGCTAACCGGCCGGTCCATCGATCTGGAGTTCGCGCAGGCGATGCTCGCCGATGCGGTGCGCGCCAACGCACGCCGGATCACCGTCGACGAAATCCAGAAGGCGTGCGCCGCTCACTACAAGATCGACGCGGCGGAAATGCGGTCCAAGCGGCGGGCGCGTGCGGTGGCGCGTCCCCGTCAGGTGGCGATGTATCTCGCCAAGAAGATGACGCCGCGCTCCCTGCCGGAAATCGGCCGCATCTTCGGCGGCCGGGATCACAGCACCGTGATCCACGCCGTCCGCACCATCGAGGAATTGCGGCAGAGCAATCCGGATATCGACGCCGACATCCGCGCTCTGCAACGCCAGTTGGAAGGCTGACAGCCGAGCGGCTTTGGATTAGGCTTTGCCCATGATCCGCCAATTAGCTCTGTTCTTCGCCGCTCTTTTCAGCCTCGCGCCCGCCTTCGCGCAGACCGCCCCCATCGCGCCGCCCGCCGATGTGCGGGTCGCGCTGGAAACCGGCGCAGGGCGCATCGTGGTGGATGTGCATCTTGCCAAGGCGCCCGTCACCGCCGCCAATTTCCTGCACTATGTCGATCAGAAGCGGCTGGACGGCGCGCTCTTCTATCGCGGCGTCGGCACCGGCGATTATGGTTTCGTGCAGGGCGGCGCGCAGAACGACCCAAAGCGCATCCTGCCGCCGATCAAGCATGAACCCACCAGCCAGACCGGCCTGACCCATGACGACGGCGCACTCTCCATGGCCCGCTATGCACCCGGCAGCGCGACCGGGGATTTCTTCATCGTGTTGGGCAAGATGCCGGGCATGGACGCGCATCCGGATGCGACGGGCGACAATCAGGGCTTCGCCGTCTTCGCCCATGTGGTGGAGGGGCTGGACGTGGTGAAGACGATCCTCATCGCCCCCAAATCCCCCACGGCTGGCGAGGGCGTGATGAAGGGCCAGATGCTGGAACAGCCAGTGAAGATTCTGACGGCCCGCCGCATCCTCTGAAGGCCGGCCTAAGGGCGGAAACCGAACCTATCCTATTCCTCCCCATCGAGAGATGGGGAGGGGGACCATGCGAAGCATGGTGGAGGGGAATGGGGCACGACCTTCGAATTTCCCCTCCACCATTCGCTTTGCGAACGGTCCCCCTCCCCACGCTGCGCGTAGGGAGGAATTGGCCAAACCCCTCCACCCCAATAAAAAACCCGGCGATCCTCGACCGCCGGGTAATTGGGCATAACCATAAGCCGCCCTTTAAGAAAAACCGCTTACCCCTTCTTTTCCGGCGGCAGCGTGATCTTCACATTCTCCCCATTCTGGCCGGGGAAATTGGTGAACATCGCGTCGATCAGGTTCGGCACCAGATAGGTCAGCTTGTTCGACAGCGACTGGGCCTGCGCCTTGCCCTCGAACAGGCGGCGATTATCCGCGGCGCGGTCGATCTTCATGCTGAGGTCGCCGGTATAGACCGTATAGCTGCTGATGTCGTTATAGCCGCCGGGGCCGAACAGCCACGGATCGTAAAAGCCATAACCCCAGGGACGGCCCCAGCGCCCGCGCCAGCCCCAGCCGCCGTAGAAGAAGGGATCGGGCGCGCCGACGCCGGTCGACCGCACCTTCTCCCGCCCATTGTCGACGCCATAGGACACGCGCACGATCAGGTCGGCCCGCGCGGGATCGTTGGCCACCACATAACCGGTCTGGGTCAGCCGCTGGCCGACCAGATCGGCATAATGCGAAAATTCAAGACCACCGGCCAGACGCGGATCGTCCGCGACGATGGTGAAGCTCTGCCCGGCAGGCGCCGGAAGCTGCTGGAAGCGGGCGACGTCCGCCTTGAAATTGGTCGCACAGCCCGACAGCGCAACAAGCGCCAGAGCGGGCGCCGCGATCAGGCCGATCTTTTTGAAACGGGTCATTTTTCTGCGTCCTGTATCAGGCAATTCGCCTGCCAAACATCTTGCGTCCTGCCATAGTAAAACGCAACTGAACATCGTTTGAACGCTCGAAACGGGCGAACGGGCGCAAACCATGTCCTGCCATCCCTACGACGGCGCGGGCCGGGGTTGTGTGCGTCAAGTTCTGCAAATAGCGGCGGGCATGCTGGCTAGGCGGCTTGACGTAGATCGGCTTTCTTCATCTCCTTAAGGTCGTTCATGTTGAGATAGCGG
>NZ_JFHR01000060.1 GCF_000722875.1 Sphingobium chlorophenolicum
CCCCCACGCCGCCCGCGCCGCCGGTCCCGCCACCGCCGCCCATGCTGCCGATGCCATCGGCGCTGACGGTCAAATTCCCGAAAACAGGGTCGACATCGACCAGCATGACCGCGCTGCCGCCCGTCCCCCTGCCGCCCGCTCCGCCGCTGCCGACGCCATAGAAGAAAATCGGATTATTATTGTTGTCGAAGCTGCTGAAGCCGTTATCGCCCGCCTGACCGCCCTGCCCGTCGGCCTTGACCACGACCGTGCCGATCGCATGGCCTTCGTTCAGATAGGAGAAGCGCGCCGTGCCGCCCAACCCATCGCCCGCCGCGCCGCCCGCGCTGTCGGTGGGGTTGACGCCACCGGCTCCACCGATGCCCTCCGCCGAAACCAGCAGCGAAGGCACGCTCAGCCTGCCCCCGGCCAGCGTCACATCCGCCGTGCCGCCGGTGCCGCCGCCGCCCGCACCGGCGCTGTAATTGCCCCCGCCGTCGACCACTACCTCCGCCCCGACGCCGCCCTTGCCCAATGCTCGCACGATGGCCGCGTCATCTACGGTGATTTGCCCGCTGCCGCCCGCGGTCATCAGCAATCCCGCGTTGCCGCCGGTCCCGGTTCCGCCGTCCGCGCCGTCCGTTTCGAAAAGGGAATAGCCCGCGCCGCCGGTCCCGCTCGCGTCGATGGTCAGCGTTGTCACCTGCAACGATCCGCCACGCGATTCCAGCAAAGCATCGCCGCCCAGCCCGCTTCCGGAGAGCGCCGCCACCGACTGCGGATCGCTCCTGCCCTCGGCTTCCCCGCCCGCGCCCAGCGCGCTGAGCGTCAGCGCTCCGACGGTCGCCGCTCCGCCGGTAATCAGGAACCCGGCCGACCCGCCTTGCCCGCTGCCCGCCTGGAACGGAATCGTCCCCCCGCCTTCGCAGGCCAGGCAGTTCACCGCCGCCGCGCCGCCGAAACCCGTCGCCCGGACATCGACCAGATCGGCGGTCAGATCGCCGCCGAAGATGTTGATATTGGCCGCGCCGCCCGTTCCGCTCCCGGCGTCGCCGCTGTTGAAGGACATGCCGTCGATCGAGGGGGCCGAATACCCCTCCGCCGAAAGGAAGAGGTTGCCGAATGTCAGGTCGGCGCTCCCCGCCGCGCCCAGGCGGCTTTCCACCGTCACCGTTCCGCCCAGCCCGTCGCCGCCGCGCCCGGCAATCCCATCGTCGGCCGCTCCGCCCCCGACGCCATTTGCCCGAAGCGAAAGATTCCCCGCCGCCGAAAAATCAGCGTCGCTGGCATAGAGCAGGATCGACCCGCCCGTCCCGTTCGAACCATTTGCGCCAGCAGCGCCGCTGCCGTCGGCATAGACGCGGCAGAGATAGTTGACGCAATCGGTCAGCGAAAAGCTGCCCCGCTGCCCGCCCGCCGCGCTGGCGAACAGCGTCACGCCGCCGCCCGTTCCGCTGCCCGCCACGTCCGGCGCATCGCCCGCCGAACCATTGGCGCTGACGTAAAGCCCGGCCGCGCTGAAGCTGCCGCCCGCCGCGCCGATGCTGATCGTCCCGCCCACGGCATCGGCCGTTCGCGGCAAGGGAAAGGTGGACCCCGAAAAGGCCGCATAGCCATAGGCGTCCGCGCTGGCGAACAAGTCCTGCGCGATGGAGAAGCTGCCCCCGTCATGTGCCGAAAGGTTGATGCGCCCGCCCCGCAGGATTCCACCCGACGCCCCGCCGCCAAAGACCTGCGATTCGGCATAGAGCGAAACGGATTCGAGGATGTCCAGCGCGCCCGTCCCGCCGACATCGATATCGATGCCGGTAGCGCCGGGGATCACCACGCCATAGCTGCCGCCGTCGGTCGCATGGCCGGGGGTGGCGCTGACGTCCGCGAACAGGCTCGTCCATTGATGCGTGCCGCTGGATATGGCCACGCCGATATTGCCGCCGGTCGCGCTGCCTGCGGTGCCGGTGCTTGCCACGCCGGCGGTCGCCTGGGCGCGGGCGTTGACGATCCCCAGATCGAGCGTGCCCGCAATCGCCGCGCCCGATGTCCCGATGATGGCGATATTGCCGCCAACGGCATCGCCGCCATCGACCGGCGGCTGCGAAACCTGAAAGGCGGTGCCCGCCGACGCGTCGAGCGAGGTGCCGCCGAAGCGCAGCGTCCCGCCTTCCGTCCCGGACGGTCCTGCGGCGGTCAGCGCCGACAGGGTGATCGCGCCGCCCGTCGCATTGCCGGAACGGTCGCTGCCGTAACCGGCATAACCCAACGCATTGGCCGTCAGGCTCGCCGCAGCGATCAGGCCGCCCGTCGCGATCAGGTTGATGGTGCCGCCGCTGGCGTCCGCGCCGATCAGCGGCGGCGCGCTGGCGCCGTCATCGCCATTGCCGTTGGCGTTCAGCGTCAGGTCGCCGCTGATGTCGATCTGCCCGTTGGTCGCCGCCGCGCCGCTGCCGCCAAAGGTCAGCAGGTCGATCCGGCCCCCGACAGCGCCCGTCCCGGCGGTCAGGCTGACGGCCATGTCGGCCGCGATCGCGCCCGACTGGTCGGCCCGGAACGTGATGCTCCGGTCGGCGGAAAGCGCGACATTGCCCATGAAACGGGTCGTGGCCGCTGGCCGGACGACGATATCGCCGGTCGCAACGCCGGTCACGTCGAACTGCCAATTGCCCGATCCGATGCTGAATCCGGCCTCCGCGCTTGCGGTGGCGTTGGGCGAGGTGACAGGATTGCCGAATCCGTCGTCACCGACATCGGAACCCGCCGACAATATGATCGCACTGCCGACAGGCGTCGCGGTGGCCGCCGCCGTATAGCCGACATCGCCCGACAACAGCATGGTCAGCGCATTATTCTTCGGCACCGCCACCATATAGATGCGCTGGGCGTTGCCGCTCCCGTTGGCGGCCGGGCCTGCGGTCACGCCGCTATGCACCACGCCGTTGGCGTCGGTCGTTCCGGCGGTGATGGATATGTCGAACAGGCCGCCGTTGATGGTGATGTCGGCGGCTTCCGCCCCGACATAGGCCGTCGCGCCGTCGACGGTCACGGTCCCCGCCTGCACCACGCGCGGCGCCACCAGCGCGACATAGCTGCCCGCGCTCAGCGCGTTGATCCGCGCACCCGCCTGCACCTCTACCGCCGCATTGCTGCCCGCCGCGCCGCGGAAGCGGATTTCGCCATTGGGGCCATAGAGGCTGACGCCGTTGGGTCCGGTCAGGTCGATATCGTTGGTGGTGAGCACCAGCGATCCCACATTGAAGACGCTTGTCGGCCCGGCAATGATGCCGCTGGGCGCATAGAACCAGATGCTGCCGCCCGGATCGGATTGCACCGTGCCGTTCAGCCCGACGATGCGCGACAAGGGCACGCCGTTGCTGTCCTGCGAAATGCGGTTCAGCACCGTGAAGGACGGTATGCTGGAACCGGCGCTGAACTGGCCGGTGCGGCCCGTCGGCAGGAAGTCGATGACTCCCGTCCCGTTGGTGTCGGTCGCCGCCCAATCGATGACCACCTGCCCGCTATTGACCGTGATGACGTCGGTCGTGGCCCCTTGCGAGACCGATGCGGAGCCGAACGCGACCGTCGGATTGCCCTGAAAGGCGGTCTGCGCGGCGGCGGGCATGGACCAGCCAAGGGCGATCACGCTGGCGCAACCGCCCAGCAGGCTTATCGTCGAACGGGTGCGGGACTTGTCCATCATTATCGCCTCCACGGCGCAAGCTGCGTGGTGATAGAGAAGAGCAGCCGCGTGCCGCCCCGTTCGGTCTGGAAACCGGCCTTGCGCAGCGGCGTCGCCAGCGTCAGGTCGATCCGGGCATGATTGTCCCAGGCGGCGCGCACGCCGCCGCCCGCCGAATAGAGCTTCTGCGGATCGAGCCCGGCGAAATTGGCGCTTTGATGCCACATCCACGCCGCGTCGAAGAAGATGAAGGGCTGGAAGGCGAAGGCCCCCGGCCCGCGCGGCGTGATCCTGCCGTAACGCAGCTCCGCCGCGACGCCGACGCCGCTGTCCCCGGTCAGGACGCCCGGATCGTAACCGCGCCCGACCGTATAATTGCCCGCGCTCATCTGCTCGTAGGAGAGCAGCACGTCGGGACTATATTGGCCCCTGGGCGCCAGCGCGAAGGCGATGTTCGGCACCGGCCGATATTCCGCCTGCGCGTTCGCCCGGACGACGAAGGCCGAAGGATCGCCGCCAAGCTGGCTGATCGGGCCGGAAGGCTGGCTCGCGCCCAGCCAGTCCATGCCCTGCCGCACCTCCACGCCGCCGCCGATCCGCCATTTGGGTTCAATCCCCGAATAGCCGGTCGTGCTGACGATGCTGTCCGGATCGACCAGTTCGCCCTCCAGCCGCAGGAACAGCACGCGCAGCCGGTCCCGCGACAGCGTGTCCTTCACCGGCCCGCTGCCGAAGCGCAGATCCTGATTGACCACATCCAGCCCGCCCGTCGCCAGCAGCGTATGCACCTGCCGCCGCGCCAGCGGATAGCTGAGCGCCGCCGTCGCGATCATCGTTTCCGACGACAGCGGCGCGCCGATGTCCGGCTTGCTCCACGCATAGGTCAGGTCGCCCGACAGGCGCAGCCCGTCGCTGCCCAGCGCCATACTGTGCCCCACCTGCAAAACCGTCTGCTCGCTGGGCTGCGCGGTGTTGAAGATGCTGAACATGGTGCTGTCGCCCAGCCCGGTCATGTCGTTGAACCGCACCCGCGCCAGCCCGCCCACGCGCCCGACGGCATTGCTGCCGAAATTCTGGATATTGACGTCCAGTTGGACCCGCTGGCGCACCACCTGCACCTCGCCCACCACTTCGCCGGGGGCCGTGCCCGCAGGGCGCAGCGCCAGCCGGACATCATAGCCGGGCAGGTCGCGGGCCAGCAGCAAATGCCGCTCCGCCTGACGCACGTTGAAGACCGGCTGACCCTTCAGCGCCTCCATATGGGCGGCGATCAGCCGTTCGCTGTTGCCCGCGTCGCCGCGCACCTCGATCGCGACCAGCCGCGCCATGAAGATGTCGAAACGGACCGTGCCGCCCTTCTCGATCCGCTGCGGCGGTACCTGCACGGCGGCCAGATAGCCCATCTGCCGCAACGCGGTGGCCGCCCGGTCGCGCACTTCGCACAGGGTGGCGATGGGCACTTCGCGCCCGGCGAATTCCCGCCAGCTATCCTCCAGCGCGGCGGAATCGACGATGCGCAGGCCATCGAATCGGACATCGGCGAAATTGACCGTGACATCGGCATAGCGCGGGTCGGCCAGCGGGCATGGCGCGCGCTCGACCCCGCCGACGACCGTCAGGCGGCTGCCCTGCCGCGCAGCTTCGTCCGTCGTCCGGCCCGGCGACAATTCCTCTCGCGTCGGCGCGCGCGGCGGCGTGACCTGCGCCATGGCGGCGACGGGCATCAGCATCGCCAGCGCCAAAGCCGAAGATCGCCCGAAACCGGAAGCCCGCACCTGCCCCTTCATCCCCATAGATGTCCCCACATCGTCCGGCGGCCTTTCCCTGGCGGCCGCCACTCCCTGTCTTTTCGGGCGCGGGCCTTTTTGGCCCGTCATCCCGATCCCCGCGACCCGCCGCCGGTTAACAGCGCATCGGCGCCGCGACAATCAATTCCGCGCCGGCCCGTCCTTCAAGGCAGCTGTCTCCACCAGCAGATCGAGCTGCGCCGCGCATTGACGCGCCAACAGGCTGGAAGCCACGCCGTCCAGCCCCGGCGGCACCGCGCCGACCAGCGCGAAGCGGACCTCCGTTGCATGCGCGCCATCGTTCAGGCGATAGGATGCCCCCTCGCGCACCGGCGCAACGGCGGGCCAGGCGGCCACCGATTCGCCCGCCGCGAAATTCGCCGTCGCCTGGACGCCCTCTCCCCCGATCCGCACAGTCGCGGCTTTCGCGGCATCGGCGCGCCACAGACGAACCGCCGCCGGATCGGCCACGCAAAGCGTCCCGGACTGCGCGACATCCACCATCCACAGATTGGGCCGACGCGGCGGCGTCACGGGCGCGTCACCCAGGCCGCCGCGCACCGCCCCGGTCCGGGCACGCCGCACCCGCTTCGTATCCAGCAGGGCGGACAAGGTAACGCTATTGGCAGGCGCGGCCCCGGCCGAAGCCGCGACGCCGAAACTCCCCGGCCCCCGCAAGGTCCGCGTACCCCTGGCATCCAGCAACGTCACCACGTCGCCCGCCTTCAACACCAGCGAACCGCCATCGGCCAGCTTGCTCCCCGGCTTGTAGGACGCGGCGGACGGCCCGGTCGCCCGAACCACCATGGTGTCGGCCCAGGCCTGCGCGCTCAGGCCCGCCGCCATCACCCCGGCCAGCGCTCCCCACGCAAAAATCCTATCCCAACCCATAAATCCCTCCGTCCCCAATATGCTCCAAACGATATAGCAGATTGGCCAGCGCCGCATCATCTGGATGAAGGTTAATCATTTCTTCAAGTCGTTCATGGACTCGATTTCGCGCTACGGCATCCTCACTATCGAGAGCCGCCAATATCCCGGCCAATTCCACCCTCTCCTCGACCGGGAAATCCGGCGCAGGCTCGAACAGGTCGACCGGCGTGGACCGTCCCCTCAGCCGCACCCGCCCCATCGGCCGCCACCAGTCCAGGCCGGACAGCCGCATCGCCTCCCGGCTGACCAGCACATTCGTCTCCAGCGCCTTGTTCGCCGCCTCCAGCCGGGACGCGGTGTTCATGCTGTCGCCCAGCGCGGTATATTGAATGCGGCCCTCTCCGCCGAAATTGCCGACGATGGCATCGCCATGGTGCAACCCGACGCGAGTCCGCCCGATCGGCGGCACGCCAGGCGGCAAGTCCTGACGAAACGCCTCCCCAGCCTGCCACATGGCATAGGCCGCCAGCGCGGCATTGCGCCCGTCATCGGGCCGCGCAATCGGCGCGCCCCAAAAAGCCACCACAGCATCGCCCACGAATTTATCGATGGTCCCACCATGGGCCAGCACCACGTCGCTCAACATGTCGAGATAGCGGTTCAGCAATTGCGCCACCATTTCCGGCGCGATGGCGTGGCTAAGCTTGGTGAACCCCTCCAGATCGGTGAACAGGGTGAAGATCTGCCGCTTCTCGCCATGCAGCGCCAGCTTCTCCGGCTCGGCGAGAATCTGGGCCGCAATGTCGCGGGGCAGATATTTGCCCAACGCCGCCTGTGCGAACCGCCGCTGCTGCGACGTCACCGCCCGCGCCGCCACGCCGATGGCGGTGAAGGCCAGCACCCATCCGAGCACCCAGCCCACGGCAGGCAAACCCTTCGTATCCCAGCCCCGCGCTTGCAACCATAGCGGCATGCCCGCAATCGCCCCGGCCTGCACCGCCAGCGCCGGGACCAGCGCATACCAGCGCAATTCCGCCAGGCTGGTCAGCCCCGCCGCGCCGACGATCAGCAGGGCCGCCAGCCAGCGCCACCCCTCCGGCACCGCAGGCAGCCGCGCCCCGTCCAGCAATTGCGCCAGCATGGTCGCATGCACTTCCAGCCCGATCATGGTCGACCGCGCCTGCCGCCCCGACAGCGGCGTTTCGAATTGGTCGATATCAACGATGTCCCCGCCGATCAGCACATGCCGCCCGCGCACCATCGGCGCCAGCGCTGACGCCATGACGGGATCGGCCAGCGTGTCGATCTGAAGACTGGGAATCACCGGCTCCTCCGACCCGTCCGGCTGACGGATCGGCAGCCGGAAACGGATTGCCCCGCGATAATCGTTGAAGGCGGGAGAGGGCTGCATCGCCAGCGTCAATAGCGGCGGCTGGCCGGGCGTCGGGATAGGCCAGCTTCGCGCCACATTGTCGGCGTCGGTTTCCAGCCGGATGCTGGCCGGACGCACCCGGTCGGTCCGCGCCTCCCGGATGAAACGGTCCAGAAATTGCTGCTGTTCGAAGATGATCTGTTCCTGATTGTCGCCCAGATTGGCGTAACCCAGCCAGACCGGCGTCCGCATGTCATGCAATGCTGACAGCAGTTCCGCATCCTCATCCTGCGGCTGATCGAACAGGATATCGATGCCGATCGACTTCGCCCCCATGGCGTCGATGTTGCGCAGAGCACGCGCCAGCAGCCCCCTGTCCAAAGGCGACCGCTTGCGCGTGGCGATCAGCGTCTGGTCGTCATAGACCACCATCAGGATGCGCTGGTCCTGCCTCACGCGCGGCGCGAAACTCGCGGCCCGCCAGTCATACAGGCCCCGCTCCGCATCGGCGGTCGGGATTTCCCGCGCCGCGCCGTCGCCCAGCGGCCGGTTCCAGTCCCACCCTGCCAGGAACAGCGCCACCAGCAGCAGCACGCCCGTCGCGGCCAGCCGCCACCGTCCCGCATCCCGCACCAGTCGCGCGCCGCGGCGCATCAGGCCCCGCGTCGGCACGGCGGTCAGCGGCGCGCGATCAGCGGACGCGCACCGTCGCCGATGATGGCGAAGCCGGACCAGTAGAAGGGATGCGACGTTTCCGGATCGTCCATCAACTTGACCTGCGCGTCCCGCAACGCCTCCGCCACGGACTGGTCCGCCTTGGCCGTGAACAGGCCGCTCATCAGCCTTTCGGTGGCGTGATAATCCTCCGGCGCGGGCCAGTGACTGGCGATGACGGCCCGGCTCCCGGCTCCGATGAAGGCGCGCACCAGACCGTCCAGCGCCCCGCCACCGCCCGAAAGCCCGGCCGCCCGCGTCGTTTCCATGCCCGCCGCGCCCGCCGTATCGCAGGCCGACAGCACGACCAGATCGGCGTTCAGCCGCAGGTCGAAAATCTCGCTGAACTGCAACAGTCCGTCCGACGGCTTGTCCGGCGCAAAACTCGTCAGCAGCGCGGGCCGCGCCGGGCATCCGGGATGCGGCGGCGTCACCAGACCGTGCGTGGCGAAATGCAGGATGCGGAATGCGTCGAGATCGCGCCGCGCCATCACGGCTTCGTCAGTGAAGGCTGCGCCGGTGATGAGTTCGCTGCCCTGCCCCCCAATGGCCTGCGCCGCCTCTCGCAATTCGGTCGCGGGGATCGGCCGGTTCCATTGCAAGGGCGACCATCCGCAATCGTCCGCTGCTCCATTGGACAGGACTCCACGGCTGGATGCCGCCAGCAACGGCCCGGCCAGCGGCGCATTGTCGCCAAAGCCGATATAGCTTTGCGCCGCGCTGGAGGGCGCAGCCGCCCGCGCATCGCGGAAAGCCCGCGCCGACAAGGCGGTGCTCACCGAATGATCGCGGCCCAGCCAATCGATGCCGCGAAAATCGAACTCGTCGCCTCCCTGCGCCACCCGCGCCTCATAGGCATCGACGCCCGCCTGCCCGGCAATCAGCAGATTGACCGGCAGTTGCAGCATCGCGCCATCGGGTTCGAAGATCAGGTGCCGCACCGCCGCCAGCCGCTGCTCAACCGGCCCGAACAGGTCGAGATAGAGGCTGCGCGCCACCGGCACGTCCAGCGCATAGGTGGTTTGCGCGCCGTTGACCTCAATGGAGATGGTCTCGCGCAGCGCGGCCACTTTCCGCGCCACGTCCGACGCGCTGACCGCCAGCCGGTATCCGGTCGCACCCGCGCCGTCGATCCACAGCGCGTAGAGCGCGTCGCCCAATTGCGCCAGCTTGTAATAACCCTCGCCGGGTTTCAGCGTGGCCTGCATCTCCGCGAGCGTCAGGCCTTGCGGGCTGACGGCTCGATATTGCGGATAGGCCGCCAATGCCGCCAGCGTCGTCGCCTGATCGGTGGCAAGCTGGTCGATGTTCGCCTGCGCCTGCGCGACGTCGGGCAGCAACGCCTCCTGCCCTTCGGCAGCCTCCCGCAACTGCGCCAGCATGATCCGTTCGCGCTCTATGTCGCGGGAGAGAGAGACGGACTGCCGGAAAAGCCGCGCCGCCTCGCCATCGCCCGCGGACAGTTCGCGGCTCAATTGCTCCAGCGTGTCGGCGGCGCCGGGCCGCAGCAGCAGTTGCGACGCCGCGAACAGATCCGCGGTCAGCTCCGGCCGGTTGGGAATTTCCTGCGCCAAGAGATTGAAATAAGGCTGAAGCTGGTTCGCCATCCCCGTCAGCGGGGCGCGGTTTTCCATGGTGGAGGCCATGATGCCGCGATAGATTTTCAGCGCATCCTCGTTGCGTCCGCGCCGGATCAGGAAGGCCCCCAGCCGCGCTCGCGCCCCGTTCAACGCCACCGTTTCGGGATATTGCGAACCCAGCAGCGTCAGCGCCTGATTCAGATTGCGCTCGGCCTGCCCATAATCGCCCTGCGCCTCATAGGTGAGCGCCATCTCGCCCAGCAATTGAGCGCGCAGACGGGCAATCGACGTGACCCGCCCGTCGCGGACGGCGACAGCGCTCGCCAGCGCCTTGGACAGCACCTCCCGCGCCGGTCCCGGCTGGCCGGACAGCCGCAGGATCGTCCCCCGCAACTGCTGCGCCTGCGCGTCGATGATCGCGGCCCGCTCGGCCGGAGCCAGCGTCGTATCCTGCCGCACGCCCAGGGCGCGGGCCTGCGATGCCGCGCTGCTCATTTCGGCGGCGACCTCCGGCGGCAGGGACACCGCGCCCTCTCCGCTGGCCACGGCGTCCATCCCGCCCGCCAGGGGACGGTCCAGAAGCGCCAGCGCGCCATCCAGATCCTGCCGGTTGATATGGTGCATCGCCTCGAAATTGCGGCGCAGGCGAAGCTGCACGGCATCGGCGGTCACAATTCCCCGCGCTTGGGCGAAGGCCGCGTCGGCCTGATCGAACAGTCCCAGATTGGAAAGTTGCAGGCCACGATTGACCAGATATTCATGCGCGCGCCCGGTCCGCTCCGCCGGGGTCAGCTTCGCAAGGTCGGGATCGCGCGCCAGCCGGTCGGTCAGGCTGTCGAAAAATTCCGCGGCCTCGGCATAATTGCCCGATGCATTGCGCCGATAGCCTTCGGCCAGCACCGTCTGTGGGTCGAGCGTCGCGGCCTGCAATCGGGCGAAGCCCGACTGATCGGAACCGACGGTCGCGATATCGACCTTGCCGGACACCGTACGTCCCGCCATGATAGACCGCAATCCCAGGTCCAGCGCGCTCGCATAGGCTGCGTGGCCCTGCGCAACATAGATTGTCTTGCCGCGCGTGACGCTCAGGATGCGGTAGGGGCCGACCGCGCCGGTGCAGTTTCGCATGACGGCCGCGCCGATGTCGGGCAGGTTGACGCCGCCCGGCGCGCCGCATTCGACCGCAGTCCTGCGCGAAGCCGCCAGCCGCGCCAGCAATGCCGCATCCTGGTCGCCGGAATTGCGCCGCAACGCGTAGATCTGCCCCACCGGTCGCGCCGCGTCCCGGCATACCAGCGTCCATGCGCGATCGAACATGGTGCGCGAAGCCGCGTCGCCGGTGGCGCTCTGCGCCTGACACAGCGCGCCGCCTTCGCCGCCTATGCGAAAGCTGTCCCTCAGCAACGGATGGTCGTCCGCCGTCCGGGCATGTACCGCCACGGACAGACTCAATGCGCCCCAACCGGCGAGCCCGCAAACCCATTTCCCAAAAGCGCTCAAAGGCTTATCCCCCAAGCCCTGCCGGATTTATCCGTGCAAGGCTCCCCTTTAGCCATGACCCGGCGCCCTCATAACGCCGGCCCATGGTGCGCGGCAAGGCGAAAGGCGCGGAACAGCGGCGGTCGGTGCTCTAATGGTCGTGCAGGGTGAGGCAAGGAAGTGACAGTTGAGTAAGATTCAATCTCTCTCACGCAATTTTCATTGCATAGCGCAAAAAACATGATCTAGATTATGGATCGGCGAATATCTTCAATGAGATAAGGTTACTTTTAACTAGCCCGAATAAGCATAACATAAAATTCACTACAGGGAGGATGGAATGAACGAATTTTCCCACCGCACGTCCGTATTGCGCCTGTCTGCATCGTGCCTTGTTCTAGCGCTGTCTGGCGTTTCCACTGGCGCATTCGCCCAGGCAACTGACAACACGGCCGATTGGTCTGGTAATGAGATCATCGTCACTGCGACCAAGCGCAATGAATCGATCCAGAATGTTCCCTTCTCCATCAACGCGCAGACCGCTGAAGCGATGCAGCGCATGGGCGCCACCTCGATCGAGGATGTGTCGCGCAGCGTCGCCGGCCTGACCGTCCAGAATCTGGGGCCGGGCCAGAGCCAGGTGTCCGTGCGCGGCGTATCGGCGGGCCAGGTCGTCCGCGACCAGCCGGGTGTCAAGGAACAGGTCGGCGTCTATCTGGACGAATCCGTCATCTCCATGTCGCTGTTCACGCCGGATTTCGACCTGTTCGACCTCGACCGCGTGGAAACGCTGCGCGGACCGCAGGGCACGCTGTTCGGTTCGGGTTCGGAGGGCGGCACCGTCCGCTACATCACCAAGCAGCCCAAGCTCGGCCAGACCGAAGGCGCGGTGGAAGGCGGCGTCAACGTCCTGAAGGGCGGCGATGTCGGCTATTCCGGCAAGGGCGCGATCAACCTGCCGCTGGGCGAGACGGCGGCGATCCGCGCCGTCGGCTATGCCGAACATTATGCCGGCTTCATCGACGCGATCGGCCCGGCCGGGGGCAAGAACGTCAATGACGGCCGCCGTTATGGTGGACGCCTCAGCCTGCTCTGGGAACCCGCGCCCGGCATCAAGCTGACCCCGCGCGTCATCTATCAGGATATCCGCACCAACGGCTTCAACCGGGAGGACAGCTATCACCTCTATTATAACGAGTTGATCAGCCCCCTCGATATCCTGCCGGAGCGCACCCAATATCTGAAGCTGCGCGAGGAATTCCGCGACAAGACCACGCTGGCGGACTTCACGGCGAACATCGATATCGGCTCCGATGTCGCGCTGACGTCGATCACCACCTATATTCACCGCGACATCCTGGTCAGCCGCGATGCGTCGGCCCTCACCGGATCGGTGTCCGTGACGCCGTTCGTCGGCCTGGGCGTCAACCCCGGCATCGCCAACCTGCCCTCCAACCTGCGCGACACGACCAAGCTCAAGCAATGGACGCAGGAATTGCGGCTTGCCTCTACTGGCGAAGGCCCGTTCCAGTGGGTGGTCGGCGGCTTCTACAGCCATGTCGACCGCGATTATAAGCAGCGGCTGCCGACCCCCGGCTATGACGCCTTCATCGATGCAGGGCGGGGCGCAGGCACATCGGCTGGGGCGGCCAACGGCTTCCCGCTCAACTCGCCTTACAATGCCGATATCCCTTACATCATCAAACAATATGCGGCTTTCGGCGAGGCAAGCTACAAGCTCGGCCAGTTCAAGCTGACCGCGGGCGGCCGCTACTATGACTTCAAGGAAGAGCGCGATTTCAAGACCGGCGGCGTTTTCCCCAATGGCGACAACCGCGTGGGCGACAAGACTGGATCGACCGGCTTCTCCCCCCGCTTCATCGCCAGCTATGAGGCCAATCGCGACCTGACCTTCAACGTCCAGGCGTCCAAGGGCTTCCGCCTGGGCGGCGTCAACGATCCGCTGAACCTGCCGCTCTGCACCGGCGGCGCGACCGGGCCGGATGCGGCGACCTACGGCAATCGCCCGACCTTCGATGACGAAACGCTCTGGAACTATGAAGCCGGAGTCAAGGCGTCGGGCGGCGGACTGACCTTCAACGCGGCGGTCTTCTACAACGACATCAAGAATCTGCAGGTCACGGCGGATGCGGGAAGCTGTTCCTCGCGCATCATCTTCAACGTGCCGAAGGCGCATACGGCAGGCCTGGAAGCAGAACTGAGCGCGCGCATCTCCCCCAATCTCGACCTGTCGCTGAGCGGCAGCTACATCGATTCGGAGATCGACAGCAACGTCACCGATGCGGGCGGCGGGATCATCGCGGGCATCCGCAAGGGCAACCGCCTGCCCACCGTCCCGAAGTTCCAGATGGCGGCGGCGGCGACCTACACGGCCGAAATCGCGGCGGAAACCGACTGGTCGTTTACCGCCAGCCTCCAGCATGTCGGCGACCGCTTTACCCAGCTTGCCGATCAGGAGCCGGGCGCGGGCAATTTCACCAATTCCATCTATTATGATCCGGCAACGGGCGCCTATGGCACCGGCGCCTTCAACTTCGGCTCCTATAAGCTGGGCGCCTATAATCTGGTGAATCTGTCGACGGGCGTAAGCTGGAACAGCGGCCTGTCGGTGACGCTCTACGTCAATAATCTGTTCGATGAGAATGCGCTCTATTCGCTGGACCGCGAACGCGGCGGGCGAGGCCGGTTGGGTTATAATATTGGTACCCCGCGCAAGATCGGCGTGACCGTCCGCAAGGACTTCTAAACGCCTGAGGGACGCCGGAAGCAGAACCGCTTCCGGCGTCCTTTTTGCACGATACCTCCGGCCGATCCGCCGCTATGGTCGCCCGATGAACGAAACCGGACATGCCCTGGCGCAAGGGATGCGCTTCATCGAAGGCGGCGTCTTCGCCATGGGATCGGACCGCTTCTATCCGGAGGAAGCGCCAGTGCGGCAGGTTCGCGTGGACGGTTTCTGGATAGACGAAACGCCCGTCACCAACCGACGGTTCGCCGAATTCGTCCAGGCCACCGGCCACCGCACCCTGGCGGAGATCGCGCCCGATCCAAAGGATTATCCCGGCATGCTCCCGGAAATGGCGCGGGCTGGTTCGCTGCTGTTCCGGCGGACGGCGATGCCCGTCGACCTGAGCGACGTCAGCCAATGGTGGCATTTCAGCTTCGGCACGGACTGGCGCCATCCCCACGGCCCCGACAGCGATCTGGACGCGCTTTGGGATCATCCGGTGGTCCATGTCGCGTTTCAGGATGCGGAAGCCTATGCCAGATGGGCGGGCAAGGCGCTGCCGACCGAAGCGGAATGGGAATTTGCGGCACGGGGCGGACTGGACGGGGCGGACTATGCCTGGGGTGGAGAGTTGGCGCCGGGCGGCGTTTGCCAGGCCAATTACTGGCAGGGCATGTTTCCTTACAGCAATCTGCTGGAGGATGGCTATGAACGGACATCTCCAGTTCGGACTTATGCGCCCAATGGTTACGGCCTTTACGACATGATCGGTAATGTCTGGGAATGGACGACCGATTGGTACGCCCAGCGCAAAATCGAACGCAAGGCGAAGGGAAGCTGCTGCATCCCCGCCAACCCACGCGGCGGCACGAAACGCGAAAGCCTGGACCCGGCCAACCGCCAAGCGCCGATGCCAAGAAAAGTTCTCAAGGGCGGTTCCCATCTCTGCGCAGCCAGCTATTGCCAGCGCTACCGCCCCGCCGCCCGCCATCCGCAGGCGGTGGACAGTTCCACCAGCCATATCGGTTTCCGCTGCATCATCCGCGAACCCGGCCGTTAAGACAGGAAGACGCCATGCTCAACATCCCCTGGGATCAGCCCGCCACCATGATCGACCTGGACGGCAAGGCGCCGATCATCGGCACGATCCGCGATTGCGCCCAGCATTTCGCGATCTTCAAACCCCATGCGAAGGAACAGGCGCGAGTTCTGCTGACCCAGCCCGTCCATCGCGAAGGCCGCAAGACGCGGACCTGGGTGCTGGAGCCGTGGGAGATCGAAAAGCTGGTCGACCGGTTGAAGGCCGAGGTTCATTGAACTGCGCGGGAAAGGGAAGACGCGCCGCTGCAACCCCTTCCCATTCCCTTCTTCACTCTCTATGCACTGCCATGAAAGCTGGCCTCGGCCGGTTTTCGCTGATCGCGCCGGTGCCCCATTGAGGGGCTTAATAGGGAATGCGGTGATGAATCCGCGGCTGTCCCTGCAACTGTAAGCGGTGAGCGAGACGCATATCGATTCTCCGGATCGCCGGGGGATCAGCCACTGGGCCGGACGCTAAATCCTGCGAGGCCTGGGAAGGCCATGCGTCGAGCGATGACCCGTGAGCCAGGAAACCTGCCTGCGTCTGGTCGCTCTTGCCCTGGCCCAGGGGATGGCCGCGGCACGGTACTCCGTCTGAGCGACGCTTACGCAGCGGGAGCTGCTGTCCGCATGCCGGGCGCAAGAGCGTCCGTCCGGCATGAAGGCGGTTCCCGTCCGGTTTCGCTGACGCCGACGGGGGATGCCCCTGATGAGTCCTGTTTCCCATGCGCCGGTCCCGCCCGGCCAATCACCCGGCCTGCTCCGCCGTCGCGCCACGGGCATGTTCGCCGCTTTGATCGCCGTCAATCTTGCGGTCTGGGTTTGGGCCTTCACCCTTTTCGCGGGCAACAGCATGATGCTGGGCACGGCGTTGCTCGCCTGGAGCCTGGGTCTGCGCCATGCCGTCGATGCCGACCATATCGCCGCAATCGACAATGTGACCCGCAAGCTGATGCAGGACGGCCAGCGTCCGCTGACGGTCGGTTTCTGGTTCGCCATCGGCCATAGCGGCATCGTCCTGATCGCCGCCGTCACCATCGCCATCGCCGCCAATGCGCTGAGCCGCGTCCAGGCGGCGGGCGCGATTGGCGGCACCGTCGCGACGATCGTGTCGGCGACCTTCCTCTTCACCATCGCGGCGATGAACCTCATCATCCTGAGATCGGTTCTGAACACTTTCAATCAGGTTCGCAGGGGCGGGTCTTATGTCGATGAAGATATGGATATTCTTCTCGGCAATCGCGGCTTCCTTGCCCGCATCTTCCGCCCGCTTTTCCGGCTGGTGACGCGAAGCTGGCACATGGCTCCGCTTGGTTTCCTCTTCGGCCTCGGCTTCGACACCGCGACGGAGGTCGCCATTCTCGGCCTGTCCGCCGGGCAGGCGGCCAGCGGTCTTTCCATCTCCACCGTCCTCATCTTCCCGCTGTTGTTCGCGACGGGCATGGCGTTGATCGACACGGCGGACGGCGCGCTGATGATGGGCGCCTATCAATGGGCCTTCGTGAAACCGATCCGGAAACTCTACTACAACATCACCATCACGCTCGTCTCGGCACTGGTCGCCCTTCTCATCGGCGGGATCGAGGCGGCGGCGCTGCTGGGCGAAAAGCTCGGCCTGACGGGCGGGGTCTGGACCCTGGCCGCCGATCTTGGCGAGCATTTCAATAGCCTCGGTTTCATCATCATCGGCCTGTTCGCCGCCTGCTGGCTGGCGAGTTGGCTCATCTATCGCTGGAAAGGCTTCGACGAGATCGAAGTCGCTCTCGAACCCCAAGGAAATCCCGCATGAAGAAGATACCCGCTACCGTCATCACCGGCTTCCTGGGCGCCGGAAAGACGACGCTGATCCGCCACCTTATCGAAAATGCGGGCGGCCGACGCCTTGCCCTCATCATCAACGAATTCGGGGATGTTGGCGTCGACGGCGCGCTGGTGCAGGGCTGCGGCGACGAAGCCTGCCCGGACGAGGACATCATCGAACTGGCGAACGGGTGCATCTGCTGCACCGTCGCGGACGATTTCCTGCCGACCATGCAGCGCCTGCTCGACCGCCCGACGCCGCCCGACCATATCATCATCGAAACGTCGGGCCTCGCCCTGCCCAAGCCGCTGGTGAAGGCCTTCCAATGGCCTGATATCCGCACCCGCGCCACGGTCGACGGCGTGATCGCGCTGATCGACGCCGACGCGTTGGCGGCGGGCCGCTTCGCTCATGACGAAGCCGCGCTCGCCGCCGCCCGCGCTGCCGATCCGACGCTGGATCATGACAGCCCGTTGGAGGAACTGTTCGAGGATCAGCTTGCCTGCGCCGACCTGGTGCTGCTCAACAAGACCGATCTGGTGGACGTCGACACCCTCGCCACCCTCGAACGCGATCTGGCGGGGGAAACCCGTCCTGGCGTCAGCATCATCCGCACGGCGAAGGGCGAAATCGACCCGGCCATTCTGCTGGGCATCGACGCGGGCGTGGAGGATCAGATCGACGCCCGCCCCTCCCATCACGACAATGAGGAGGACCATGACCATGACGATTTCGAGAGTTTCATCGTAGATGTGGGCGAAGTGGACAGCCCCGAACCTCTGCTGGCGGCCTTGGCCGAAACCATAGCCGCGCATGATCTGTTGCGGGTGAAGGGCTTTCTCGCGGTCAGGGGCCGTCCCGCCCGCCTCGTGGTCCAGGCCGTAGGACCGCGCATCCAGCATCATTACGACCGCCAATGGCAGGCGGACGAGCAGCGCGCCTCCCGCCTCGTCGTGATCGGCCAGACCGGCCTCGACCGCGCCGCCATAGAGGCCACGCTCAAGGCGCAGACGGTTCCCGCCTGATGCATTTGCTGACCGCCACGCCCGGCACCGTCTCCAATGGCGACGAAGCGATCGACCTCGGCCAGTCGCCGGGTGACATCGTGCTGCTGACCGTGGCGGACAGCGAACTCGCCTGCTTCGCCAGCGCCGCCGCCGTGCTGGGCGAGGCAGGCCCCAAAATCCGCCTCGCCAATCTCCTCCAGCTCAAACATCCCTATTCGGTCGACCTCTATGTTGAAAAGGTGATCGCCCACGCCAAATTCGTCTGCGTAATCCTTTTAGGGGGTAAGAGCTATTGGTCCTATGGCATTGATGAAATTGCAAATATTTCCCGTAAAAAGGGTATCGCTTTTGCCGCCATAGCCGACGGCCGCGAAGACGATCCCGACCTTCGCGCCGCCTCGACCCTGCCTGTGGAAAGCTGCGACCGGCTACGCGACTATCTTCGTCAGGGCGGTATTCCCAACGCCGTCGCCTTCCTGAAGACCGCCGCCCGTCTGGCCGGTTTCGATGCGGGCGTCCCCGACGCCCCGGTACCCGTGGCCGATGCGGGCCTCTACCTCCCCGTCATTGACCGTCCTACGCTGGAACAGGTGAAATTCCGCTGGAAAGCAGACCAGCCCACGGCCCTGTTCCTTTTCTATCGCGCCCTGTTGATCGCCGGGACGCTCGAAGCGGTGGATGCGATGATCGCCGGTCTGGAAGCGGCGGGCCTCAACGTCCTTCCCGTCCACGTCCGGGCGCTGCGCGAACCCTTCGCCAGGGATTTCCTTCACAGCCTGATGGGCGAGGCCCCGCCGGATGTGATCCTCAACGCCACGGCCTTCGCCGCCAGCGCGCCGGGGGAACCGCGCACGCCATCGATCCTTGAACAGGCGGATTGCCCGATCCTCCAGACCATCTTCGCCAGCGCGGAACAAGGCGCCTGGGAGGAAAGCGCACGCGGTCTCGGCCCCCGCGACCTGGCCATGCACATCGCGCTTCCCGAAGTGGACGGCCGCCTCTTCACCCGCGCCGTCGCCTTCAAGGCCTCGACGCGCTTCGACCAGCGCACTGAATGCGACATCATCGTTCCGCGGATATTGGCGGATCGTGTCAACTTCGTATCACAACTTACTAAAAATTGGGCAAAACTCCGGAAAAAACCGGTTGCTGATCGCCGCATCGCCCTGATCCTCGCCAATTATCCCAATAAGAATGGCCGCATCGGCAACGGCGTCGGCCTCGACACCCCCGCCAGCGCCGCCGCGATCCTGAGCGCCTTAAAGGAATCCGGCTATACCACCGCCGACGCGCCGACCGACGGCGCTGCCCTGATGCGTCACCTGACCGCCGGCACCACAAACGCCCTGATCGACCCTCCCCTTTCTCCGTTCGAGCTGAGCCTGTCGAAGACATCTCCTTCCCTGTCTCTTGCCGATTACCACGCCGCCTTCTCCACCCTGCCCGACAGCGCCCGGCAAGCCATCGCTACCCGCTGGGGCCATCCCGAAGTCGACCCTTTTTTCCGAGACGGCGCTTTCCGCCTGCCCGTCCACCGCTTCGGCAACGTCGCCGTAGCGGTCCAGCCCTCTCGCGGCTATCATATCGATCCGAAGAGCAGCTATCACGACCCGGCCCTGCCGCCGCCGCACGCCTATCTCGCCTTCCACGTCTGGCTGGCGCGGGAGTTCGGCGCGCATGCCGTCGTCCATGTCGGCAAGCACGGCAATCTCGAATGGCTTCCCGGCAAGGCCATCGCGCTGTCGGAAAGCTGCTTCCCCGAAATATGCGCCGGGCCGATCCCGCAAATCTATCCCTTCATCGTCAACGATCCCGGCGAAGGCACCCAGGCCAAGCGCCGCATCGGCGCCTGCATCATCGACCATCTGACGCCCCCGCTGACCCGCGCGGACACCTATGGCCCGCTGAAAGAATTGGAGGCGCTGGTCGACGAATATTATCTCGCCGCCGGCATGGACCCGCGTCGGCTCGAAACGCTGCGCAAGGACATTCTGGCCCTCGCCGCATCGCAAGGATTGGACAAGGATGCAGGCGCGCAAGGAAGCGGAGATGATGCCTTAGCAGCGATCGATAACTATCTGTGTGATCTTAAGGAAATGCAGATTCGCAACGGCCTGCATGTCTTCACCCGAAGCCCGGAAGGCGCTCTCCGCCGTGACCTGCTCATTGCCCTTGCCCGCTGTCCCAGAGGGATGGACGATGAGGGTCAGCAATCACTGTTGCGCGCCTTGGCGGATGATCTGGAGTTGGGTTTCGATCCGCTCGATTGCATCATGGGGACGCCCTGGGCTGGCCCGCGTCCGGAAGCGCTCCAGCACGCCACCTCTGCCCCCTGGCGTACCACCGGCGATACGGTGGAACGGCTGGAACTTTACGCCATTGAATTGATGGACGGTCAATCCCGCGAAAGCGAGAACCCATCTGCCATAAGTAGTCCCAAGCGAAACGTTCAGGAGATGGATCCCCGCCTTTGCGGGGATGACGACTGGGCATTAAAAAGAACCACAGCGGTTCTCACCGTGATCGAGCAAGACCTCGCGCCCCGCGTGGACGCCTGCGGAGAGGCCGAGAAAAGCGCGCTCCTCAAAGCCCTCAACGGTAATTTCGTCCCTCCTGGCCCATCCGGAGCGCCGACCAGAGGCCGCCCGGACGTCCTCCCCACCGGCCGCAACTTTTATTCGGTCGACACCCGCGCCGTCCCCACCGTCGCCGCCTGGAACCTCGGCCAGCGCTCCGCCGACCTCATCGTGCAGGATTATCTCCAGCGGGAGGGCGACTATCCCCGCGCCATCGCCCTGTCCGCCTGGGGCACCGCCAATATGCGCACCGGCGGCGACGATATCGCCCAGGCGCTCGCCCTGATGGGCGTCCGCCCGCGGTGGGACTGGGCTTCCGGCCGGGTCATCGGCTTCGAGGTCATGAAGATCGCGGAATTGAACCGCCCCCGCGTCGACGTCACCTTCCGCGTCTCCGGCTTCTTCCGAGACGCTTTTCCCGAACAGATCGACCTGCTCGACAGCGCCGCCCGCGCCGTCATGGCGCTGGACGAGCCGGAGGAGGAGAATCCCGCCGCCGCCCGCCACCGCGCCGAAACCGCCGCCCTGATTGCCGAGGGCATCCCCGAAAAGGCCGCCCGGCGCCGCGCAGGCGCCCGCGTCTTCGGCTCGAAGCCCGGAGCCTATGGTGCGGGCCTTCAGGCGATGATCGACGAGAAAATCTGGCACGACCGCGCCGACCTCGCCAATGTCTATCTCGACTGGGGCAGCTACGCCTATGGCGGCGGCGTGGAGGGCGATGCCGAACGCAGCCTCTTCGCAGAACGGCTGATCCAGACCGACGCCCTGATCCAGAACCAGGACAATCGTGAGCATGACCTTCTCGACAGCGACGATTATTACCAGTTCGAGGGCGGGATAGCCGCCGCTGTCGAGCATCTCTCCGGCAAAAAACCGCTCAGTTATCATAATGACCACAGCCGCCCCGAACGCCCGGTCATCCGAATGCTGGAGGATGAGATCGGCCGCATCGTCCGCGCCCGCGTCACCAACCCCAAATGGATCGCAGGCGTGATGCGCCACGGCTACAAGGGCGCGTTCGAGATTGCTGCCTCGGTCGATTATCTCTTCGCCTTCGCCGCCACCACCCATGCGGTGAAGGACCATCATTTCGATGCCGTCCACGCCGCCTTCATCGAGGATGAGGCGGTCCGTGCCTTCATGGCGGAAGCCAATCCCGCCGCCCTGCGCGAAACCGCCGCCCGCCTCCACGAAGCGCTGGACCGCCGCCTGTGGAAACCCAGATCGAACAGCGCCGCCATGCTGCTCGCCCAACTCAAGGATGCCCAAAAATGATCGAACGCACGCCCGAACAGCATAGCGAAAAGATGAAAAAGAAACAGGCCGCCCATGACAAGATCATGGCGACCAAGACCCAGGAAAAGGGCCTGCTGATCGTCCACACCGGCAAGGGCAAGGGCAAGACGACCGCCGCACTGGGCATGGTCGTCCGCGCCATCGGCCATGGCAAAAAGGTCGGCGTCGTCCAGTTCGTGAAGGGCGCCATGACGACGGGAGAAAAAACCGTCTTCGACGCGTTTCCCCACAATGTCGAATTCAAGGCCATGGGCGAAGGCTTCACCTGGAACACGCAGGACCGCACCCGCGACATCGCCCTCGCCCGCGAAGCATGGCACGAAGTAAAGCGGATGATTGCCGACCCGGCCTATGATATGGTGCTGGCAGATGAGCTTAATATCGTCCTGCGCTACGATTATCTGCCGGTTGAAGAGGTGTTGGAAGCCGTGACTGCCAGAAGCGCGATGAAGCATGTCCTCATCACCGGCCGCAACGCGCCCGACGCGCTGATCGAGGCGGCCGATCTCGTCACCGAAATGACCCTCGTCAAACATCCCTTCCGCAGCGGCGTGAAGGCACAGCCGGGAATCGAATTCTGACACGCACCGCATTCGACATCGCCGCCTTCGAGGAACTGGTTCATCTTCGCCGCGACGTGCGCCATTTCTTGACCGATGCCTTGGACGAGCAGGAGGTGGAGCAACTGCTCGCCCTTGCCCATAGCGCGCCCTCGGTCGGACTGTCGCAGCCTTGGCGCTTCGTCCGGATCATGACGCCCGCCTTGCGCGAACAACTCGCGACCCATGTGGATGCGCAGATCGTCAAGGCCGGGCAGATCTACAAGGGAGATGAAGACAAGCTCTACCGCAGCCTGAAACTGCACGGCCTACGCGAGGCGCCGGTGCTGTTCGCCGTCTATTGCGACGAAGGCACCGAAACCGGCCATAAGCTGGGCGCGATCACCATGCCGGAAGCGCGCCGCTATAGCTGCGTGATGGCGATCCACACCATTTGGCTTGCCGCCCGCACGCGGGGCATCGGCATGGGCTGGATATCGATACTGGACCGCCCCACGGTCGACGCGATGCTGGAGATTCCTGAAAACTGGCGTTGCCTGGGGCTGCTGTGCCTGGGCTATCCGGTCAGCGAGGAAGCGACCCCGGAACTGGAACGGCGCGGCTGGGAGCATCGGACGGACTGGCATTCAACCATAGTCAGCCGCTAACAATCCCCCTCCCGTAAACGGGAGGGGCTAGGGATGGGCGCGAGCGAAGCGACCCTCTGCGCTATCAAGGAAAGAACGCCGCTGGTGCGGCGACCCACCCCCGGCCCCTCCCGCCTGCGGGAGGGGAGTGAAGGCCACTTCCCTTTCCCAAACTCTGCGCGTATGAACCGCATCCGGAACGGGCATCCGCCCGCTCCATCGATCGCGTCGGTGCCCCGCAAGGGGCTTAAATGGGAACGCGGTGCGGGAGGCGACTCCCTAATCCGCGGCTGTCCCTGCAACTGTGAGCGGCGAGCAAGGCAAGGACCGGCCCCAAAAGGGCCAGCCACTGGAGCGATCCGGGAAGGCCCCTGCCAAGGCTATGACCCGCAAGCCAGGAGACCTGCCGAACGCAAAGGTCGCTCTAGCCATGGTCCAGGGGATGGTCACGGCTCGGTTTTCCGCACGAGCGACGGATAAGCGGCAGGGGGAGCAATCCTCCGGCCGTCGTTGCGACGTGGGAGGTGAAGTCCGGTGCCAGATGCGCCAAACGCCCATAGCGCCGCCGTTCGGGGCTGGTGCCCGACGGCATGGCGCCCCATGCTGGCGGGCGACGGCTTGCTGGTTCGCGTCCGTCCTCCGCTGGGCCGCCTGACCGCCATGCAGGCCATCGCGCTCAGCGATGCCGCCCGCCGCCACGGCAACGGCCAGATCGATCTCACGAATCGCGCCGCGCTTCAAATCCGCGGCGTGACCGAGCAAAGCTATCCGGCGCTGCTGGAACGGCTCATCGCCCTCGGCCTTACCGATCCCGACCCGGTCCATGAAGCGCGCCGCAATTTTCTCCTGACTCCCGACTGGGAACCGTCCGACGACACGGCCCGCATCGCGCAAGACCTTCTCGCCCGCATCGATGATTTCCCCGAACTTCCCCCGAAGATCGGCATCGCCATCGACGCCGGTCCCGCGCCCAGCCTTACCCATGTTCCCGCCGACTTTCGCCTCGAACGCAGCGAGTCCGGCGCCCTGCTGCTCCGTGCCGAGGGTTGCCGCCTCGGCACGCCGACCAGCCCCGAAACAGCCGCCCAAGATCTGGTCGCATTGGCTCGCTGGTTCATCGAGACCGGCGGCGCAGATTCCGGCCGTATGGCCCGGCACAAGGTTCCCATGCCCTTCCCCGCGCAAGTCGCACCGGCGCCATCCCGCTCGCTCCAGCAACTTCTGGCGCAAGCCCCCGGCCCCTTCCACGGCATTCCCTTCGGCCAACTCAGCACCGACAGCCTCGCCGCCCTGGCCGGACAACAAGGCGTTATCGCGCTGCGTCTCACCCCATGGCGTGGCCTGATCCTCGAAGGCGGCACGGCCACCCCCGCGCACGCCCCGACAGACCCGCTGCTCCGCGTGGATGCCTGCCCCGGCGCGCCAGCCTGCCCGCAGGCAAGCGTCCCGACCCGCGACCTCGCGGCCCGGCTAGCCCCTCTCGTCGACGGCTCGCTGCATATTTCCGGCTGCGCCAAGGGCTGCGCGCGCCCCAGTCCCGCCGACATCGTCCTCACCGGCCGCCAGGGCCGCTTCGACCTCGCCCGCAAGGCCCGCGCCGGATCGCCTCCAGACAGGACGGACCTTACGCACAGCCAAATTCTCGCTCTCTTCGGAAGCCCCTGATGCCCCATAACTACGAAACCGACGGCGCCGCCATTTACCGCGAATCCTTCCGCACCATTCGGGCGGAGGCCGATCTTGCTCGCTTTTCGACCGAGGAGGAACGCATCGCCGTCCGCATGATCCACGCGGCGGGACTGGTCGGCCTGGCTTCCCGCATTCGCTTTTCCCGGACCTTCGCCCGGACCGCCATCGCTGCGCTGGAGGCAGGCGCGCCGATCCTCTGCGACGCCCGCATGGTGTCCGAAGGCATCACCGCAAAGCGTCTGCCCGCCGCCAATCCGATCCTCTGCACCCTGAACGATCCGCAGGTGCCAGCGTTGGCGGCGCGAATGTCCAACACCCGCTCCGCCGCCGCGCTCGAACTGTGGCGCCCGCATCTGGAGGGTGCGCTGGTCGCGATCGGCAACGCCCCGACAGCGCTTTTCCATCTGCTCAACATGCTGGAAGACCCCGCCTGTCCCCGGCCGGCCGCGATCATCGGCTGCCCGGTCGGCTTCGTCGGCGCGGCGGAATCCAAACAGGCGCTCTGGCAGGAAAGGCCCGCCCCCTGCTGCATCGTGGAGGGGCGTCTGGGCGGCAGCGCCATCACAGTCGCGGCGATCAACGCGATCGCGAGCGCCGCCGAATGACCCAAGGCACCATCCACGGCGTAGGCCTGGGCCCCGGCGCGCAGGATTTGATGAGCGTCCGCGCCGACCGCCTGATCCGCGAAGCCCGCCACATCGCCTTTTTCCGCAAGAGGGGGAAGTCGGGTCAGGCCCGCCGGATCGTGGAGGGCATGCTGCGGCCCGACATCATCGAATTTCCCATGGAATATCCGGTGACGACGGAAATCCCGCTGGCCGATCCGCGCTACAATGATCTTCTGTCGGCCTTCTACGCCGATTGCACCGCTCATCTGGACCGGCTTTCCGCCAGCGGCGAGGATGTTGTGGTCCTCTGCGAAGGCGATCCCTTCTTCTACGGCAGCTTCATGCACCTGCACAGCCGCCTCGCCGCGCCGGTCAGGATCGTTCCCGGCATCACCGGCATGTCCGGCGCCTGGACCGCCAGCGGAACGCCGATCAGTTGGGGTGACGACGTCCTGACGGTGCTGATGGCGACCCTGCCCGAAGAGGAACTGTCCCGCCGCATCCACGACACCAATGCGCTGGTCGTGATGAAGATCGGCCGCAACCTCCCCAAGCTGCGCCGTGCCGTCGAGACGGCGGGCAAGCAGGACTGTGCCTGGCTGGTCGAATATGCGACCATGGCCGATCAGCGCATCACGCCATTGGCCGAAGCGACCGACGTCACCGCCTATTTCTCTATTCTGCTGGTCCATGGGCAGGGCCGTCGTCCATGACGGGGTGGGTCGTCATAGCGGGCCTCGGCCCCGGCGCGGAGGGGCTCGTCACGCCGGAAGTGTCGGATGCGCTGGCAGTGGCGACCGACGTCATCGGCTATATCCCCTATGTCGCCCGCATCGCGGAACGGCCCGGCCTGACGCTCCACGCCACGGACAATCGGGTCGAACTGGATCGGGCGGTCCACGCCCTGACCCTCGCCGCGCAGGGAAAGCGAGTGGCGGTGGTATCTTCCGGCGATCCCGGCGTCTTCGCCATGGCCTCCGCCCTGTTCGAGGCGCTGGAGGCAGGGCCGGTGGAATGGCGCGCCCTCGACATCCGCGTGCTTCCCGGCATCACCGCCATGCTCGCCGCCGCGGCGAAGGCTGGCGCGCCGCTGGGCCATGATTTCTGCGCCATCAACCTGTCCGACAATCTCAAGCCCTGGCCGTTGATCGAGCGCCGCCTGCGTCTGGCGGCCCAGGCCGATTTCGCCATGGCCTTCTATAATCCGCGATCCAAATCGCGCCCGGAGGGGTTCGGCCGCGCCCTGGACATATTGCGCGAGGAATGCGGCGAAGACCGCCTCATCCTCTTCGCCCGCGCCGTCTCCACTCCGGAGGAGGAATTGCGCATCGTCCACCTGAACCAGGCCATGCCGGACATGGCTGACATGCGCACCGTCGTCATTGTCGGTTCCAGCCGCACCCGCCTGATCGAGCGTCCCGGCCCGCCGATCCTCTACACGCCGCGCTCCGCATGACCCAGCCATTGCAGCACCCCGGCGACATCATGCGTCACCTGCGTGGCGGGAGCGGGCGGCCGGTCGATCATCACGATCGGCAATCCCAGCGTCCGCGCCGCCACGATCTTGGCCTCCGCGCCGCTGCCGCCCGCATTTTTCGAGACGACGCAGTCGATGCCGTGATCGCGCATCAACCTTATGTCCCCCTCGACGGAAAAGGGCCCCCGGTCGATCACCAGGGTATGACGCGGCAGTCCCGGCGCAACGTCCGGCCTGTCGACAAAGCGCAACAGATAATGATGCTGAGGCTGTGCGGCGAAGGCGTCTACATGCATCCGGCCCAGTGCCAGCATCACGTTCCGGCCGGGCCCGTCCAGCGACGCCACCGCTTCGGCGATGTCCGGCACATGGGTCCAGCGGTCCCCCTCTACCGCGATCCAGGGCGGGCGGGTCAGCATGATATGGGGCACCCCAGCCTCTCGCGCAGCCGCCGCGGCATGGCCGCTCATCGTCGCGGCGAAGGGGTGGGTCGCGTCGACCAGATGCGTGACGCCTTCCTCCCGCAAATGGCGAACCAGTCCCGCGATGCCGCCAAAGCCCCCGACCCGCACCGGTACCGGCTGCGCCCGTGGCCTTTCCGTGCGCCCGGCATAGCTCAGCACCGCCCGCGCCCCCCGCTCGGCCAGTGCCGCAGCCAGCGCGCTGGCCTCGGTCGTTCCGCCCAATATGAGGATATTGGAAATGCCGAAATCTCCTGAAAGCCCGTGGCTGACGATCGTCGGGATCGGGGAAGACGGCCTGGATGGCCTGTCGTCCGCTGCCCGCGCTGCGCTGGAGGACGCCGCGCTCATCATGGGAGCGCCGCGCCACCTGACGCTGCTCCCTGCCCTTAAGGCGGAAACCCTAAGCTGGCCAGTCCCGTTCGAAGAGGGGGTGCAGATGTTGCTGTCCCGTCGCGGCAAGCCCACCGTCATGCTCGCTTCCGGCGACCCCTTCTGGTTCGGCGCGGGCGTCAGCATTACCCGGCATCTGGAGTCGCGGGAATGGACGGCTCATCCCGCGCCGTCCACCTTCGCCCTTGCCGCCGCCCGGCTTGGCTGGCCGCTTCAGGATGTGGAATGCCATGGCCTCCACGCCGCACCGTTGACGCGGCTGCGCCCCAGCCTCGTGCCGGGCCGCCGCGCCATCCTGCTGCTTCGCGACGGTCCGGCGGTGGGTGAACTGGCCGACTGGCTGACAGGGCAAGGCTTTGGCGCCTCGATTCTGCATGTGCTGGAGGCGCTGGGCGGTCCACGCGAGCGCGTCCGCCAGTGCATGGCGGAAAGGCTGGACTTTGCCGACATTGCTCACCCTGTCGCCGTCGGTCTGTCCGTGGCGGGCGAGGGCCGGACGCTCCCCCGCTCCAGCGGCATTTCCGACGACTGGTTCGACCATGACGGCCAGATCACCAAGCGCCCCGCCCGCGCCCTAACCCTGTCAGCGTTGGCCCCCCGCCCCGGCGAAACGCTGTGGGACATAGGGGCAGGGTCTGGTTCGGTCGCGATAGAATGGTTGCTTGCCTATCCCTCCACAGCCGCGATCGCCTTCGAAGCCGATCCGGCACGCGCTGCCCGCGCCCGCGCCAACGCCCTTTCGCTGGGTGCGGATCGGTTGACTGTCATCGAAGGCCGGGCGCCGGAGATTCTGACCGGCCGCACCCGCCCCGACGCCATCTTCATCGGCGGCGGTCTCAGCCAGTCCCTGCTCGAAGCCCTGTTCGCTCTCCCCGGCGGTTCCACGCGACTGGTCGCCAATGCCGTGACGCTGGAGTCCGAAGCGTTGCTTGCCCGATGGCATGCCGACAAGGGCGGCGACCTGCTGCGCATCGAACTTGCCCAGGCGGCTCCCCTCGGCACCCGTCGAGGCTGGCGCGCCGCCTACCCGCTGGTGCAATGGAGCGTTGCGCTATGATCGTGGCCGGTTTCGGATTCCGCCAAAGCGCGTCCCTCGCCTCGCTGGAAGGGGCGCTGGAAGGGGCGAGCGGCGGCACTTTCGTTATCGATGCGCTCGCCACCCTCGACCGGAAGGCGGCGCAGCTCGCTCCGCTGGCACGGAAGCTTGCCCTGCCCCTCATCGCGATCCCGGCGGACCGGCTGGCCGATCAACCCACATTGACCCACTCCCCCGCCAGCCTCGCCGCCCATGGCGCCGGCAGCGTGGCCGAGGCCGCCGCTCTCGCGGCCCTTGGTCCTGAAGCCCGCCTTCTCGCGCCCCGATTCCTCTCGCCCGATCGCCTTGCAAGCTGCGCTTTAGCTGAAAGTCCCTTCCCATGACCGTCCATTTCATCGGCGCAGGACCGGGCGCGCCCGACCTTATCACCCTGCGCGGTCGCGACCTGATCGCGCGTTGTCCTGTCTGCCTTTATGCCGGATCGCTCGTGCCTGCCGCCTTGCTGGATCATTGCCCGGCTGGAGCGCGGATCGTGAACAGCGCGCCGCTGGCGCTGGACGAAATCGTTGCGATCATGGCGGAAGCCCATGAACGAAATGAAGAGGTGGCGCGGCTTCATTCCGGCGACCTTTCGGTCTGGTCGGCGATGGGGGAACAGATTCGGCGGTTGGAGGCGTTGGGCATTCCCTATGACATCACGCCGGGGGTTCCGTCCTTTGCGGCGGCGGCGGCGGCGATAGGAACGGAACTGACCTTACCGGAATTGGGGCAGTCCCTGGTCCTAACCCGGACGCCGGGGCGGGCCAGCGCCATGCCGCCGGGGGAGAGCCTGAGCGCGTTCGGGGCGACCGGGGCCACGCTGGCCATCCATCTTTCGATCCATAATATTGCACAGGTGGTTAGGGATTTGGTGCCGCTTTATGGGGTGGACTGCCCTGTCGCCATCGTCTGGCGGGCTAGCTGGCCGGACCAGCGGGTCGTTCGGGGCACGTTGGGCACTATCGAGGAAGCGGCGGTCGGCGGGCCTGAGCGCACCGCCATCATTCTGGTCGGGCCGGTGCTGGGGAGCCGGGATTTTGCGGAAAGCAGCCTCTATGCGCCCGGCTATGACCGCCGGTTCCGGCCGTCGAGCGCCGATTCCATCTTTATCGGCAAGCCATGACGCCCGGCCTGCTAATCGCCGCGCCCCGGTCCGGGTCGGGTAAGACCACTATTACGCTGGGCCTGCTGCGCGCCTTTACCCGGATGGGGATCAGGGTTCAGCCGTTCAAGTCCGGGCCTGACTATATCGATCCCGCTTTCCAGCAGGCGGCAAGCCGCCGTCCGTCCTTCAACCTAGATAGCTGGGCCATGGATCGGGGGCGGATCGTCGATATCGCCGGGCGATGCGATGCCGAACTGCTGCTGGCGGAGGGGGTGATGGGCCTGTTCGATGGCGCGCCTGCCCACGGCGAGGCGGGCACCGGGTCCAGCGCCGACATCGCGGCGCTGTTCGGCTGGCCGGTGGTGCTGGTCATGGACGTGTCGGGCCAGAGCCAGTCCGCCGCCGCCATCGCCAGCGGTTTCCGGACGCTGCGTTCCGATATCGTCATGGCGGGCGTGATTCTGAACCATGTCGCGAGCGAGCGGCATGAACGGATGATCCGCGTCGCCATGGAGGAAGCGGGTATTGCCGTGCTGGGCGCGATTCCGCGCTCCGCCGAGCTGGGCTTGCCGGAACGGCATCTGGGGCTGGTTCAGGCGGCTGAACAGGCCGATCTGGACGGAACCATCGACCGCATGGCCGACATCGTCGCCGCGCATGTGGATATTTCCGCCATTCGTGCGGCGGCGCGTCCGGGGATGAAGCGAGAGCATGGCGCTGTTCCCGCCATGGCGCCGCCGGGCCAGCGGGTCGCCATCGCGCAGGATCAGGCATTTTCCTTCACCTATGCGCATCTTCTGTCGGACTGGCGTAGCGCGGGGGCAGAGATATTGCCTTTTTCGCCGCTGGCCGACGAAGCGCCTGCGGGCGATGCCGATGCCGTCTGGCTGCCGGGCGGCTATCCGGAACTGCATGCCGCCCGCATCGCGCAGGCGCATCATTTCCTGTCGGGGCTGCGCCGCCATGCGCGGGACCGGCCGGTTCATGGCGAATGCGGCGGTTATATGGTGCTGGGCGAGGCGCTGATCGACGCGCAGGGGCAGGTGCACGCCATGGCGGGCCTGCTGGGCCTCGTCACCAGCTTTGCCGAGCGCCGCCTGCATCTGGGCTATCGGCGGGCGCGGCTGCTGGCTTCGATGGGCGGGATGCCTGCTGGAGCGCTGCTGAACGGGCATGAATTTCATTATTCCACCATAGTGGAGCAGCCTGATGGCCCCCTCGCCTTCGTGACGGATGCGGAGGGGCATGCCGTCGCCTCCACGGGGTCGCATCGCGGCACTGTGACCGGCAGTTTCTTCCACCTGATCGCCTCTGCATCGGAAGTCGTTTCATGATTACGCTCAACCTGATCGGCATCGGCACGGGGAATCCCGACCATCTGACCTTCGCGGCGGTGAAGGCGATGAATGCCGCCGACCTGATCCTGTTGCCCCGCAAGGGGGAGGAGAAATCCGATCTGATCGACCTGCGTCGCGGGATTTGCGCGCAATTGCTGACCGAGCCGGTCAAAGTCGTGGAATATGACATGCCCAGGCGCGCCGAGCGGCAGGATTATATCGGCGCGGTGGTGGATTGGCATGACGCCATTGCGGCGTTGTGGATGGAGCAGATCGTCCGGTATCTTCCCGATGGGGGGACATTGGCGCTGCTGGTTTGGGGTGATCCTTCGCTTTACGACAGCAGTTTGCGGATCGCCGGGCGTTTGCCGGGCGTGACGGTCCGGGTCATTCCCGGCATTACCAGCGTTCAGGCGCTTACTGCCGCCCATGCTATCTGCCTTAACGATCTTGCTGAACCGGTGTTGATCACTACGGGCAGGCGGCTGCGTGAAGAGGGGTGGCCGGAGGGGGCGGATAGCGTTGTGGTGATGCTGGACGGTGATTGCGCTTTTCAGACGGTGCCCGCCGAGGGGGTCGATATATGGTGGGGGGCTTATCTGGCCATGCCGCAGGAGGCGATCATGCGCGGGCCGTTGGCCGTGGTCGGGGGGGATATCGTCCGGCGGCGCGCTGCGCTTCGGGAGGAGCATGGCTGGATTATGGATATTTATCTGTTGCGCAGGCGGCGGGGATAAATTCGGAAATGGCGGGGATGGCTAATAGGGGGCATTTTTCTCCCCTCCCGTAGACGAGGCGGCATCCGACGCCAAGTTCATCGTCTGCAATGCGGATGAAGGCGACAGCGGCACCTTCGCCGACCGGATGCT
>NZ_JFHR01000061.1 GCF_000722875.1 Sphingobium chlorophenolicum
GTGAGGCACGCCCCCACCCCTCAATCCCCTCCCCTGAAGGGGAGGGGAAGATCAAGCGCCCACCCTCCCTTGTTCGTATGGGGTGACGCCCCACATAAGGCGCTGTATGAGGGCGGCCTGGCCCCGCATTTTTGCAGCAGGAGAAGAAAAAAGTGGCGACCCTTGGACTGAGCGAGGCCGACAAGGCATCGGTGGAGGCATTTCGCCGCGACGTGGTGGAACCTTCGCGCACCAGCCTGGTGATCGTCGATTTCTGGGCCGAATGGTGCGGCCCCTGCAAACAGCTTGCCCCGGTGATCGAAAAGGTCTGCGCCGACTATGCGGCGAAGGGCGTCAAGCTGGTGAAGGTCAATGTCGACGAGGACAAGTTCATCGCCGCCCAGTTCCGCGTTCAGTCGATCCCGACCGTCTACGCCATGTTCCAGGGCCAGCCGGTCGCCGACCTCAGCCAGGCCCGGACCGAAGGACAGTTCAAACAATATCTCGACCAGTTGCTGAGCCAGTTGCCAATCGAATCGGAGGAAAAGGCCCAGCTTGAGGAAATCGCCCCGCTGATCGCCATGGGCGAGGAACTGCTTGCGGGCGGAGAGGCGGATCGCGCCCTGTCGGTGTTCCAGCAGATCGCGCAGATGGTGCCCGACAATGCCGACGCCGCATCGGGCGAGGCGCGGGCGCTGGTGGCGCTCGGCCAGTTGGACGATGCGGAAGCGGCGCTGGCGGCCCTGCCCGCCGACGTGGCGAAGGATCAGGCGGTGGAGCGCGCCCGCGCCGCCATCGCGCTCGCCCGCGACGCGAAGCCGGTGGCCGACCTGTCGGGCATCGAAGCGAAAGTCGCCGCCGACGCCGACGATCATGCAGCCCGCTTCGAACTGGCGAACGGCCTGATGGCCAATGGCGACCGCGACGGCGCGGCGGAACAATTGCTGGAACTGGTGCGGCGCGACAGGGCATGGAATGACGGCGCGGCCCGCGCCCAACTGCTCAAGCTGTTCGAGGCGACCGGGCTGGAAGACCCCTGGGTCGCGGCGCAGCGGCGCAAGCTTTCCCAGATCCTCTTTTCCTGACCGGCGCGGTTATATGGCGCGCGTCTCCATCTTCCCCTTGCCCGGCGCGCTGCTGCTGCCGGGCATGGAATTGCCGCTCCATATCTTCGAGCCGCGCTATCAGGCGATGATCCACGACGCCATGGCCCGCGACCGCCGCATCGGCATGATCCAGCCGCGGGAGGAGGGGGTGAAGCCCGCCCTGTTCGATGTCGGCTGCCTGGGCCACATCACCCATATCGAGGCGCTGGAGGGCGGGCGCTACAATATCCTGCTCCGGGGCCTTGCCCGCTTCCGGGTCGTGCGCGAACTGGAAGTGCCGACCGCCTTCCGCCAGATCGAGGCGGATGTGGAGCCGGTCGCGGAAGAGGATGAAATCCTCTCCGCCGTGGAGCGGGCGTCGCTGGAGCGGGAATCACGCCGCTTCGCCGATGCGCTGGGCTATGTGGTGGACTGGACGGCGGTGTCGCGTCTGGACGACATGGCGCTGGTGAACGGCATCGCCCAGATCGTGCCCTTCGACCCCGCCGCCAAGCAGACGCTGCTGGAAGCCGACAGCCTGAACGACCGCGCCGACCGCATCATCCAGCTCATGCAGATAGTGGGCCGGATAGAGCGCGACGGCGGCGCGACGATGCAGTGACGGTGGGCAGTGAGCGCAGGGCAATGATCGACCCGACACTGCTGGCCAAACTGGTCTGCCCCGCCACCCGCACCCCCCTGCGCTGGGACGCGGCGCGGGGCGAACTGATATCGGACGCCGCAGGCCTGGCCTTCCCCGTCCGCGAAGGCGTCCCCATCCTCCTCCTCCGCGAAGCCCGCCCCCTGAACGACTGATTCCGTCAACGGCGGAATTGCGTGGAGAGCCGTCATTCCCCCTCCCGCAAGCGGGAGGGGGTTAGGGGGTGGGCTGGCGCAACATCAGCGTTGTTTTGCAACGGCTAAGTCAGAAGCTCGCTTCGCTCGCGCCCACCCCTAGCCCCTCCCGCCTGCGGGAGGGGAAGGTCTTGGATTGGCCAAACACTACCCCCCCGCAAACCCGAACGGCGCATGGCTCCGCCGAAAATCCTCCGGCAGCATATCGCGCCCGATCGGCGGCGCGGACCGCGCCATGCACTGGCTGCGATGGCACAACCGGCAAGTCACCCCGATCGGCACAGGCTCCGGCGGCGCTTCCCCCGCCGCATAGATCAACCGATGCGCATGCTCCGCCGCACAGCACAGCGCAATCGCCCGCTCGATCTTCGGCGCCCCCCATCCGCCACCACCCGCCGTCACCGTCCGCGCGATGGAGAAGAATCGCTCCCCATCCGGCAGTTCCAGCCATTGCGTCAACACCTCGCGAGGCCGCTCGAACGCATGATGCACCGACCAGAGCGGACAGGAACCGCCATGCCGGGCAAAGGGAAATCCCGCCCCGTCCAGCCGCTTGCTGACATTGCCCGCATGGTCGACCCGCAGGAAGAAGAAGGGGATGCGCTCCTGCCCCGGCTTTTGCAAAGTGGTCAGCCGGTGCGCGGTCTGCTCGAAACTCGCGCCGAACTGGCGGGCCAGCGCCTCCACATCGTAACGCCGCGCCTCCACCGCCCTGGCGAAGACGGTATAGGGCATCACTATCGCCGCCGCACCATAGCTGGCCAGCGCCCGCCGCGTCAGCCGCCGCCCGCTCTCGCTGGCGAACTGGCCGTCCTTCAACAGCGCGTCGAAATCGCGCCGCATCTCCAGATAGGCGATCTGCAAGGCAAGCTGGAACTGGGTGCTGGCCCCGTCCAGCGCGTCGTCCAGCAGCACCGCGTCGCGATGCCGGTCCAGCCGCCGCATCGACCCCGCCATCACGTCGGACGGCAGCCGCCGCACCCGCAGATTATGCTTCGCCTTCAGCCATGCGGCCAGCCCGCCCGCCGCCTCCACCTCCTGCGCCAGCTTCTCCCCGGCATCGTCCAGCAGCGGAAAGCTGTTGCGCCGCGCCCCCAGGAAGCGGCGCGATTCGGCCACCGGATCGGGCGCGTCGGCGGCATCCTCCCGCTCGACCCCGCGATCCGCCAGCGCCAGTTGCTCCTCGCGATAGGCCGTGTGCAACCGCAGCAAGGCCTCGGTGATTCCCGGATAATTGACCGCGACATCCCCGGTCGCCAGCACCGGAAGGTCGATGTCCGCGAACATCGGGTCTTTCAGCACCGCCTGCAACCGCGCCGTCTGCTCCGCGCCGCCGTCGCCCGCCAGCTCGCTCATGTCCATCTTGTAGGTGCGCGCCAGCCGCAGCAGCATGTCGGCGGTCAGCGGCCGCTGATTGCGCTCCAGCAGTGCCACGTAACTGGCCGAAATCTCCAGGTCCGCCGCCATGTCCGCCTGCGTCAGCCCCAGTTCCCGCCGCAGCCTGCGCAGGCGCGGCCCCATGTAAACCGGACGATCTTTGGCCATGTCGAAAAAGCGCTCCTGTGCAACCTTTACAACTTTACACGTAAATCTTGTAAACTTCTACAACTGAACTTCACCCCCTCTGCCGCACCCGCGAAACCCCCTTTAGAAAAACGCCATCAGTTCACCACCTCATTCATGGAATCGAGCCGTCATGACCTACAGCCAGGAAATCACGAAAGCGGGCACCACCATCGGCGGCCAGGGCCATTGGGACGGCATCGCCCCCGAATCGGTCGCCCGGATGCGCCTTCAGAACCGCTTCCACACCGGCCTCGACATCGCGCGCTACACCGCTGGCATCATGCGCCGCGACATGGCCGCCTATGACGCCGACCCGGCCAACTACACCCAGTCGCTGGGCTGCTGGCACGGCTTCATCGGCCAGCAGAAGATGATCAGCATCAAGAAGCATTTCGGCACCACCAAGGGCCGTTATCTCTACCTGTCCGGCTGGATGGTCGCCGCCCTGCGCAGCGAATTCGGCCCGCTGCCCGACCAGTCGATGCATGAAAAGACCAGCGTCCCGATGCTGATCGAGGAACTCTACACCTTCCTGAAGCAGGCCGACGCCCGCGAACTGGGCATGATGTTCCGCGACCTCGACGCCGCCCGCGAAGCCGGCGACGAAGTCAAGGCGCAGAAGATCCAGCACGACATCGACACCTACGAAACCCACGTCGTCCCCATCGTCGCGGACATCGACGCAGGCTTCGGCAATGCCGAGGCGACCTATCTGCTCGCCAAGAAGTTCATCGAAGCGGGCGCCTGCTGCATCCAGATCGAAAACCAGGTTTCGGACGAAAAGCAGTGCGGCCACCAGGACGGCAAGGTCACCGTGCCGCATGAGGACTTCCTCGCGAAGATCCGCGCTGTCCGCTATGCCTTCCTGGAACTGGGCGTCGACGACGGCATCATCGTCGCCCGCACCGACTCGCTGGGCGCTGGCCTGACCAAGCAGATTGCCTACAGCAAGGAAGAGGGCGACCTGGGCGACCAGTATAACAGCTTCCTCGACGTCGAGGAGGTCACCGACATCAACAGCCTTCGCGGCGATGTCGTCCTGGCCCGCGACGGCAAGCTGTTCCGTCCCAAGCGCCTGCCGTCGAACCTGTTCCAGTTCCGCGCCGGAACCGGCGAAGACCGCTGCGTCCTCGACTGCATCACCTCGCTCCAGAACGGCGCGGACCTGCTGTGGATCGAAACCGAAAAGCCGCACATCCAGCAGATCGCGGGCATGGTCGACCGCATCCGCGAAGTAGTCCCCAATGCGAAGCTGGTCTACAACAACTCGCCGTCGTTCAACTGGACGCTGAACTTCCGCCAGCAGGTGTTCGACGCCTGGGCCGCCGAGGGCAAGGATGTCAGCGCCTATGACCGGGCGAAGCTGATGAGCGCCGATTATGACGCGACCGAGCTGGGCCTTGAGGCTGACGAGAAGATCCGCACCTTCCAGAAGGATGCGGCGGCGCGGGCCGGAATCTTCCATCACCTCATCACCCTGCCGACCTACCACACGGCGGCGCTGTCGACCGACAATCTGGCCAAGGAATATTTCGGCGAGGCGGGCATGCTCGGCTATGTCGCGGGCGTCCAGCGCAAGGAAATCCGCCAGGGCATCGCCTGCGTCAAGCACCAGAACATGTCCGGCTCGGACATCGGCGACGACCATAAGGAATATTTCGCGGGTGAAGCGGCGCTGAAGGCGGGCGGCATCCACAATACCATGAACCAGTTTGCGGCCTAAAGGCCGCGGGGAACCAGTTTGCGGCCCAAAGGCTGCTGACGAGTCCGGATTGCGGGGGTGCAAGCCCCGCAATCAGGGTGGAAGGACTGGACGGCCCGGAGCTTCACGCTCCGGGCCGTTTTTTCATAAGCGCAGCTTGTGTACGACCCGGCCGTTCCAGCTTTTGCCCTGAAGCGAAGACGCTTATCCTTCGCGCCATTCAGCAAAGGGGAGCAGCCGATGTCCTACACCCTCATCACCGCCAACCGGAACTATTCAAGCTGGTCGCTGCGCCCCTGGGTGCTGATGAAGGCGCTGGGCATAGGCTTCACCGACCGGATGGAGCCGTTCGCCGCCACGGAAAATTATGCGGCTTTTCGCGATTTTTCCCCGACGGGCCAGGTGCCCGTGCTGATCGACGGCGACCGGACGGTCTGGGATTCGCTCGGCATCGCGCTTTATCTGGCGGACCGCCATCCCGGCGTCTGGCCGGGGGCGGAGGATGCGCGCGCCTGGGCGCAATCGGCGGTCGCGGAAATGCACAGCGGTTTCGCGGCGCTGCGCAACGATTGCCCGATGAATGTCGGGGTACGCGTGGAGCCGCACCTGCCCTCCCCCGCGCTCAACCGGAACATTGCCCGGCTGGCGGAACTGTGGGGGGAGGGGCTGTCCCGCTTCGGCGGGCCGTTCCTGGGCGGGTCTGCCTTCACCGCCGTCGACGCCTTCTATGCGCCGGTAGCTTTCCGGGTACGCACCTATGGGCTGAATGTCGGACCGGTGGCGCAGGCCTGGGTCGATCATATGCTGGCGATCCCCGCCATGCGCGAATGGGAAAGCGCGGCGCTGGCCGAAACATGGCGCGAGGAAAGCCATGAAGCGGAAGTCGGCGCGGCCGGGCGCATCGTGGAGGATCATCGCGCCATCTAACCGTTTGACCTTGCGTCATCGCGCCGGGGCGATCCGCGAAAACAGGAAAATTGGCTGCTTTCCCCCTTTTCCCCCGCCCTGTCTGGGTTTAGGGGGTGGGGTTATGGTAAAGCCCCGCACGCTCTATGAGAAGATTTGGGATGCGCACGTCGTCGAACGGCAGCCCGACGGAACATGCCTGATCTATATTGATCGCCACCTCGTCCATGAAGTGACGAGTCCCCAGGCTTTCGAAGGGCTGCGCCTTGCAGGCCGCAAGGTGCGCCGCGCCGACCTGACGCTCGCGGTGCCAGATCATAACCTGCCGACCACCCCGCGCCGCGACGCTGCTGGCAACCGCATTCCGATCACCGATCCGGAAAGCGCGCAGCAGCTTGCCGCGCTGGAAAGGAACGCGCCCGAATTCGGCATTCGCTACATTGGCGATGCCGATGCGGAGCAGGGCATCGTCCATGTCGTCGGCCCGGAACAGGGCTTCACCCTGCCGGGCGCCACCTTGGTCTGCGGCGACAGCCATACCAGTTCGCACGGCGCGCTGGGCGCGCTGGCCTTCGGCATCGGCACGTCGGAGGTCGAGCATGTCCTCGCCACCCAGACGCTGCTGCTCAAACAGTCGAAGACGATGGAAGTCGTGGTCGAGGGCGAGCTGGGTTTCGGCGTCACGCCCAAGGATGTCGCGCTCGCGATCTGCGGCCGCATCGGCACGGCGGGCGGCACCGGCTATGTCATGGAATATCGCGGCTCCGTCTTCCGCGACATGTCGATCGAGGGTCGTCTGACCGTCGCCAACATGTCGATCGAGGCAGGGGCCCGCTCCGGTCTGTTCGCGCCCGATGAAAAGACCTTCGCCTATCTGGAGGGCCGCCCCATGGCCCCCAAGGGCGCCGAATGGGATGCAGCCGTCGCCTATTGGAAGACGCTGACGACGGACGAGGGCGCTCTATTCGACAAGAGCGTCGTCATCGACGCCGCCGACATCGTGCCGAACGTCACCTGGGGCACCAGCCCGGAGGATGTCGTGCCGGTAACGGGCGCCGTGCCCGATCCGGAAAGCTTCGCGGACGCCTCCAAACGGGCCGCCGCGCAGAAATCGCTCGACTATATGGGCCTCTCCGCCGGGCAGCGGATGGAGGATGTGGCGATTGAGCATGTCTTCATCGGCAGTTGCACCAACAGCCGGATAGAGGATCTGCGCGCCGCCGCCGCCCTGCTGAAGGGCCGTCATATCGCCAGCGGCATCAAGCATGCGATGGTCGTCCCCGGATCGGGCCTGGTCAAGCGCCAGGCCGAAGCCGAAGGGCTGGACCGCATTTTCGTGGAGGCCGGTTTCGAATGGCGCGAGCCGGGCTGTTCCGCCTGCCTGGGCATGAACCCGGACAAGGTGCCCGCGGGCGAGCGCTGCGCCTCCACCAGCAACCGCAATTTCATGGGCCGGCAGGGGCCGGGCTCGCGGACGCACCTCGTCTCGCCCGTCATGGCCGCCGCCGCCGCCATCACTGGACATCTGACCGACGTACGCGAACTGATGGAAGAAAAAAGGGGAGAGGCGGTCGCATGAAGAAGATATTCTGGGTGCTGGCGCTGGGCGCGCTGGCAAGTGCCGCCATGGCGGCGACCCTGGGACGGGCGGAAGATACGTCGCGCCCGGCGAGCAAGCAGGCGCATTGATGGAAAAGTTGAATATCGTCGACGGCCGGGCCTATCCGTTCGGGATGAAGAATGTCGACACCGACATCGTCATCCCCGCGCATTGGCTGAAGACCATTTCCCGCTCTGGCCTGGGCAGGGGCGCGTTCGAAGTGCTGCGCAAGGAACCGGGCAACGTCTTCGACGACCCCGAATATGCGGGCAGCCCGATTCTGATCGCGGGCGACAATTTCGGCTGTGGGTCCAGCCGCGAACATGCCGCCTGGGCGCTCGCTGATCTGGGCATCAAGGTGGTGATCGCGCCCAGCTTTTCCGACATCTTCTCCGGCAACGCCTTCAAGAACGGCATATTGACCGTCGTTCTGCCGCAGGAGGCGATCGACCGGCTGATGGAGGTCGCCAAGAGCGACCCGATCCATGTCGATCTGGAGCATCAGACCGTCACGACGCAGTTCCAGGATCGTTTCCAGTTCGAGATCGATCCGTTCCGCAAACATTGCCTGCTGGGCGGTCTGGACGAGATTGGCCTGACGCTGGGGCAGGCGGACAGGATCGGCGCATTCGAGGCGAAGGATGCCGGGGCGCGGCCTTGGCTCGTTCCCGCCGTTGCGTAAGCGGCGCGATCCACCTATTTCAGACCGGACGATCCGGTTTCTTCTTTACAGGGCACAGGCATGACCACCTTCGACGACCGCGAAAAGGCCTTTGAGAATATGTTCGCGGACGACCAGGAGATGCAGTTCCGCATCCAGGCGCGGCGCAACCGCCTGCTCGGCGAATGGGCGGCGGCGAAGATGGGCCTGACGCCCGAAGAGACCGACGCCTATGCCAAGGCGGTGGTCCAGGCCGATTTTGAGGAAGCGGGCGACGAGGACGTCATCCGCAAGCTGCTGGGCGACATGACCCAGGCCGGCATCGACATCGATGAAGCAGGCGTTCGCGCCGCGCTGGACGAGCAGCAGGTCATCGCCCGCCGCATGTTCATCGAAGCCCAGTAAGCGTCAGGATTTTCCGCCATGCCGATGGCAGCCGACGAAATCGCGGACATGATCCGCGCCGCGATCCCCGATGCGGAGGTGGAGATCACCGACCTTGCCGGGGACGGCGACCATTATGCGGCGCGCGTCGTAGCGGAAAGCTTCCGGGGCATGAGCCGCGTGGCGCAGCAGCGGGCGGTCTATGCCGCGCTGGGCGGGCGCATGGGCGGCGTGCTTCATGCCTTGCAACTGACCACCGCCGTTCCCAATTAACGGCCATTGGACAAAATGCGCCTTGATTGCGGCGCCTGACAGGAATGGACCAGAACATGACCGACGCCGTGCAGCAGCGGATCGCCGATATCGTCAACGGCAATGACGTCGTGCTTTTCATGAAGGGCACGCCGCTCTTTCCGCAATGCGGTTTTTCCAGCCGCGCCATCGCGATCCTGGAACATCTGGGCGTCGCCTACGAAAGCGTCGACGTGCTTCAGGATCAGGGCGTCCGGCAGGGGATCAAGGCCTTTTCCGACTGGCCGACCATTCCGCAGCTCTACGTGAAGGGCGAATTCGTCGGCGGCAGCGACATCATGATGGAAATGTTCGAGGCTGGCGAATTGCAGCAGTTGATGGCCGATGAGGGCGTTGCTTCAGCCAACTGAACGGCGGGAAAAGCGAATGAGAAGGGCGGTCCGGTTTTCCGGGCCGCTTTTTTATGATCGGCCGTGTTCCTGCCTTCGCAGGAACACCGGTGCGCTGGAGCATTTCAAGTTGACCGTTTAGGGTCAACGGCATGCGAAATGCGGCATATCAGAGCTTGCGACGGTTAATGGCGCAAGGGTCGAAGCTCACTTTGTAACCTCCACCGACGTTTGCCTGCTCATGCTTGACTACAGATGTAATCAATGCGATTACATCTGTAGTTGTCGAGTCCCTGGAGCGCGCACGCAGTGAGCGAAAAGATCAGCGAAGCCGAACTGGTGGTGATGGAGGCGCTGTGGGAACGCGCGCCGCAGACCGCAGCCGATGTGGCGGACCGCGTCGCCGCCGGACGCGACTGGAGCGTCCAGACGGTCAAGACGCTGCTGTCCCGCCTGATGGCGAAGGACGTCATCGCCGCCGATCAGGACGGCCGCCGCTTTTTATATCGTCCGCTCGTCCGCCGGGAGGAGTATGTTGCCGTCGAGTCGGGACGGCTGGTCAACCGGCTGTTCGGCGGGCGCGTCTCGCCGCTGGTGGCCCATCTGGCCAGCCAGGACCAGTTGACGGCGGAGGATATCGCCGAGCTTGAGGAAATCCTGAGGGGATTGAAATCATGAGTGTCTGGATCGCCGAAACACTGATCGCCTCCACCTTGCTGATGGCGCTTGTCATGCTGTTGCGGCGGCCGGTTGCGCGGTGGTTGGGGGCGGGCGTGGCCTATTGGCTGTGGCTGCTGCCGCTGGCGCGCATGGCGCTGCCCTCGTTGCCGCAGGATGTCGCCAGCCCTTCGCCCTTTCAATTGGCGGTGGAGCAGGCGGGGTTGCCGAGCTTGCTTGATGCGGGGCCGAACATCCTGGTCCAGCCGGAATGGACCTTCCCCTGGCTGGAGATCGCGGCGTCGCTCTGGTTGGTTGGCGCTGTCCTTTTCCTGGCGGTGCAGGCGGTCGGCTATGTCCGTTTCCGCCGCTTCATCCTGAAGGGTGCGACTGCGATCGGTGAGGAAGGGCGCATCCGCATCGTCACCAGCCCGCAGGCTGGCGGGCCGCTCGCATTCGGGGTGCTGCGGCCGACCATCGTGCTGCCCGCCGATTTCGCCCTCCGCTTCGACGGCCAGGAACAGGCTATGGCGATCGCCCATGAGAAGGCGCATCATCAGGGCGGCGATCTAGCCGCCAATATGGTCGCGCTGCTGCTGCTTGGCCTGCACTGGTGTAATCCCATCGCCTGGATCGCCTATCGCGCTTATCGGGCCGATCAGGAGCAGGCCTGCGATGCGCGGGTGCTGGCGCTCTACGGGACGGATCAGGCCCATATCTATGGCCGCACCATATTGAAGGCTGCGGGCGGGCGCCGGTTCGCGGGCGCCTGTCACCTCAATCGCATCACCGCGCTTAAAGGGAGGCTGAAAATGCTGTCTGCCCATGAAATGTCGCTGCGCCGGATAAGCTGGGGCATGGCGGCGGTCGCTGTGGTGACCGTGTCGGGACTGGTTCTGACCGCCTCCGGGAGCCGGGCGGCGCGGCAGGTCGCGGCGATCACCGAAAAGGTCGATGCGATGAATTTCGGCAGGCTGGCCGATCTGGTCGCGCAGCCCGCCTCCGCCAGCGAGTTCGCGCCGCCCGAACCCCCGGCTGCGCCTGCGATGGTCCAACCGCTCTCCCATGCCGACGCTCAGGTGGAGCGTGATAGCGTGCCGCCTGCGCCTCCCGTTCCTCCGGCGCCCGTTGCGGACATGGCGCCGCCCGTTCCACCGTTTCCTCCCGTACCGGAAATCGGCCTGCGCGATGAACGTTCTGCCATTCCCAGCGAAGCCGAAATCCGCCGCATGGTGCCGCATGTCGATGTCGCCAATGGCTGCGAGGACGGCAAGGGCGTGAGCCAACGGGAAACGGTGGATGCCGACGGCCGCCGCCATATCCGCGTCCGCATATGCGAGGCGCAAATCTCTGCCCAGGCGCATCGCGCCGCTCGCGCGGGGTTGATCGCGGCACGGGCGCAGATCGCCGCTGCCGTCAAAATGTCCGATAAGATCAAGGCCGATGTACTGCGCGACCTGGACAAGGAAATCGCGCAGATGGATGAGGAGGAATGAGGCGCTATAGGCCGCGGTCGGTTCGGAATGTCGGGAAATGGCCATCAGCAGACATTAATTCCTCCCTGCGCGGAGCGTGGGAGGGGGACCGCTCGCGAAGCGAGTGGTGGAGGGGAAATTCAGAGGTCGTGCCCCATTCCCCTCCACCAGCCTTCGGCCGGTCCCCCTCCCCATCTCTCGATGGGGAGGAATAGGATAGGTCCGCTTTCCACCAAAGTCAGCTCGGCAAACCCGAAAGTTGCCCAACCTATCTAGACCGCCACGATCTCCGGCAGGATAGCGTCCAACAGCAGTATCCCTGCCGGTTCGACATACAGCCGCTGGTCCTGTTGCCGAACAAGGCCGTGACCAGCCAATCGCGCGACAGCTTTCCCATCCACCAAAGCCTCCACCGCCAATCCGGACAACCGAGCAATCCGGTCCAGATCGACGCCTTCCCCCAGCCGCAGCCCCATCAGCAAAGCCTCCCTCGCACGGTCTTCGGGGCTGAGCGGCTCTTCGCTTTGCAGGCCATGCCCGTTGCGGGCCACCGCGTTCATCCAATTCTCCGGCTTCCTGTGCCGCATCGTCGCCAGCCCGCCGCGCCGCCCATGCGCGCCCGGGCCCACGCCCAGATAATCGCCATAACGCCAATAAGTGAGGTTATGCCGGCTTTCCTGCCCCGGCCTGGCATGGTTGCTGATCTCATAGGCGGGGATGCCCGCCGCCGCCGTCATCGCCTGCGTCCGTTCGTAAAGGGTGGCGGCATGATCCGGATCGGCCGGGATGAGCTTGCCCTGCGCCGCCAGCGTGGCGAAGCGGGTGCCCGGCTCTATGGTCAGTTGGTAGAGCGAAAGATGGTCGGTGCCAAAGGACAGGCCCCGCGCCAGTTCCGCTTCCCAGTCCGCCTCGCTTTGGCCGGGCCGGGCATAGATGAGGTCGAAATTCACCCGCCCGAACACCGATTGCGCGACATCCAGCGCCGCCAGCCCCTCCCGCACGTCATGGGCGCGGCCCAGGAAATGCAGCGCCTCATCCTCCAGCGCCTGAAGGCCCAGCGACACCCGGTTAACCCCTGCCGCCGCCAGATCGGCGAAGCGCGCCGCCTCGACCGAACTGGGATTGGCCTCCAGCGTGATTTCGATATCGGGCGTCGGCCTCCAGTGGCGGGCCGCCGCGTCGATCAAGGCCTCCACGATCCGGGGCGGCATCAGCGAAGGCGTGCCTCCGCCAAAGAAGATGGAGGAAAGCGGTCGCCCGCCGTTCAGTCCCGCTTCATGGGCCAGATCCTTCAGCAGCGCGTCGTGCCACGCATCCGCATCGATGTCCGCCCGGACATGGCTGTTAAAATCGCAATAAGGACATTTGGAAACGCAAAATGGCCAATGCACATATAAAGCCAGGGGGTCGGCCAGGTCCGATGCGGGAGGCGCGGAAACGGTTATGGTGGGGTGGGATGGCATGAGTGGGGGCGTTCTTAAACGGCTTTGGCCTGCCCGGCTAGCGCTGGCGGGCCTTTTGCTGGCGGTTGCGGGGCAGGGCGATGCCGCCCCTTCCGCTGGGCCGCGTTCCCTGCCGCCAGCCATGCCCGCATCCTATTATGGCATGGAGGAAGCGGACCGGGATGACGGCCTGATGCGCGACGTCGTCCTGGGCATGCAGAATGAGGAGCGCGAGGCGCTGGGCCTTGCGCCCCTGGCCTGGGACAGCGCCCTTGCCGCGGACGCGGCCCGCTATGCGCGGCAGATGGCGCAGACCAATATCTTCCGCCATTCGGCCCGCGCCAGCCGCAGCGTTCCCAGCGGCGAAAATCTCTGGATGGGATCGCGGGGCCTCTATGATTATGAGGTGATGGTCGGTTCTTTCCTAGATGAGAAGCGCTATTTCCGGCGCGGCGGGACGCTGCCCGATCTCAGCACCACCGGTCGTTGGGAGGATGTCGGCCATTACACCCAGATCATCTGGCGCGGCACGCGCAAGGTCGGTTGCGCGCTGGCCGAAAATCAGAGCTACGACTATCTCGTCTGCCGTTATTTTCCGGCGGGCAATGTCTTCGGCCGGAATCCGCTGGATCGGGATGACGGCGCACCGTCGCAATATGCCGCGGGCGGACGCTGATCTGGGGAAGCCGTGTTCCTGCCTGCGCAGGAACACGGCAGACGCCAATCAAACGTTTTAGAAAACCGCCGCGACCAGTTGCGCGAAGGCGTCGGCGCGGTGGCTCATCGCATGTTTCTTCTCCGGTTCCATCTCCCCGAAGCTGATGGCATGACCATGGGGCTGGAATATCGGGTCATAGCCAAACCCCTGATCCCCCCGCGGCGGCCAGATGATGGTGCCATCGACCCGCCCCTCGAAAGCCTCGACATGGCCATCGGGCCAGGCCAGCGCCAGGGCGCAGACGAAATGCGCGCCATGGCCCGCTTCCGGCCCCTTGGCCTGGATATTGTCCCAGACCAACTGCATGGCCAGGCCGAAATCCTTAGCCTCCCCAGCCCAGCGGGCGGAAAAGATGCCCGGATCGCCGTTCAGCGCCTCGACGCACAGGCCGCTATCGTCGGCCAGCGCAGGCAGACCGGAAAGATCGGCCGCCTGCATCGCCTTCAATTCGGCATTGGCGATGAAGGTCGTGCCGGTTTCGTCCGGTTCGGGCAGGTCCAGCGCGCCCGCCGACACCGTTTCGATGCCATAGGGCGCCAGCAACGCGCCGATCTCGCGCACCTTGCCGGGATTGTGGCTGGCGATCACCAGCTTGCCCGGCCCCAGCTTGCGGATCGCCTGTTCCTGTCCGAACTCGTCGCTCATCTTATCGTCCCGTCACCTTGTCCTGCGCCGCGAAAATCTGCGCGCAGCCGATGCGGGCGAGGCGCAGCAGCCGCAGCAGCTCTTCCTCATCATAGGTAGCGCCTTCCGCCGTCGCCTGCACCTCGGCGAATTTGCCGTCGCCGGTCAGGATCAGGTTGGCGTCCGCCTCCGCATTGCTGTCCTCGGCATAGTCCAGGTCCAGCACCGGCGTACCCTTGTAGATGCCGCAGCTAATCGCCGCGACCTTCTGCACGATCGGGTCTTCCTTCAGCGCGCCGGAAGCCAGCAGCTTGTCGACCGCGATGCGCAGCGCGACCCAGCTTCCCGAAATGGCGGCGGTGCGGGTGCCGCCATCGGCCTGGATCACGTCGCAGTCGACGACGATCTGCCGCTCGCCCAGCTTTTCCAGGTCGACCACGGCGCGCAGCGACCGGCCGATCAGGCGCTGGATTTCCTGGGTGCGGCCAGATTGCTTGCCCTTGGCGGCTTCGCGGCTGCCGCGAGTATGGGTGGCGCGGGGCAGCATGCCATATTCCGCCGTGACCCAGCCCGAACCCTTGCCGCGCAGGAAAGGAGGCACCTTTTCCTCGATCGAGGCGGTGCAGAGGACCCGTGTGTCGCCGAAGCTGATAAGGCAGCTACCCTCGGCATGGATGGTGAAGCCGGGTTCCATGGTGATCTCGCGCATCTGGTCGGGCGCGCGGCCGGAAGGACGCATAAAATTCTACTCCGAAGCGTTGTTCGGGTGCGGCATAGAGCATCGCGCAAAAAAGTGGGAACGGGTTTTTGCAAAAAGCGACGTGTTACCAGGATGAATTGCGTCGTTCAGAAAAGCGGGAAACGGATTTTGCGAAAAAGCGATGCGATGACCAAAATAAGCGCGCGGGCGGGCGCCTTGCCGGTGGCGGTCGAATCGAAAGATGGTAGAGAGAGGGCATGGGCATGAAAGCGATAGCAATATTGGCAGCCACCGCGCTGCTGGGCGCGTGCGCGATGGAGCAGACCGAACTGGAAAAGCCGACGGCCGCCGGCGATACGATCCGCTTTTCCGCCAGTCCCTGCTTCGGCGCCTGCCCCAGCTATACGTTGCGAGTCACGCCGGACGGTTCCGGACTGATCGAGCCGCAGCGCTTCACCGCCGTGCCCGGCCCGACGCGCTTCACCGTGACGCCACTGCAATATCGCCGCTTCCGCACGGCGCTGGCGCAGTTCCGCCCGGCGCAGGGCACGGTCAAGCGGATCGGACAGGATGAGAATTGCACCCGTTTCGCTACCGACATGCCCGGCTATGTGATCGAATGGACGCGGGGGGAGGGTTCGCCGACGCGGTTGGAGTTCCAATCGGGCTGCATGGACCCCGGCTATGGCAAGCTGCGCGCCACCATCGCCTCGATTCCGAAGATGCTCGATATCGCGGAGATGGTGAAGCCCGTGCCTGCCAACGGCAGATGACGGACGGGCTTGAACGCGGGGCGATGCTTGCATCATTCTTCGTTTGCCGCGATTTCCGAGCCATCAGATGTTCCATCTGACTGGAAATCGCTCTAGATAAACGCCATGGCGGTCACACCGATCACCGAATTGAACGAACGTGCCCGCGACGTTTTCCGGCTGGTGGTCGAGAGTTATCTCGGCACCGGCCTGCCTGTCGGCTCGCGCACGATCAGCAAGATGGCGTCGCTCAGCCTGTCGCCCGCGTCGATCCGCAATGTGATGCAGGATCTGGAGGAACTGGGCCTGCTCGCCGCGCCGCATACCTCGGCGGGTCGGATGCCGACCGAAACCGGCCTTCGGCTCTTCGTCGACGGCATGATGCAGGCGGCGGAACCCTCCGTCGAGGAACGGCGCGCCATCGAGGCGGGCATTTCCGAAGGGGGACGGATCGAGGAAGCGCTTTCGGCCGCGACCGCCGCCTTGTCGGGCCTTTCCGCCTGCGCCGGGATTGTCATGGTGCCCAAGCGGGAGCCGGTGCTGCGGCAATTCGGCTTCGTGCCGCTGAACGATCGACAGGCGCTGGCGGTGCTGGTGGGGCAGGACGGATCGATCGAAAATCGCGTGGTAGACCTGCCTCTGGGCGTGACGCCGATGATGCTCAACGAGGCCGCCAATTTCATGTCGGCGCGCTTCGGCGGCCTGACGCTGGCGCAGGCGGGGGAGGCCCTGCAACGCGAACTGGAGCAGGAACGCCATGCGCTGCAGGGCGCGGCGCGGGAATTGGTGGCGCGGGGCATCGCGGTCTGGTCGCAGGATGCCGATGAGCGTCCCGTGCTGATCGTGCGGGGCCAGGCGCATCTGCTGGACGACGGCACCGCCGCCGATCTGGAGCGGGTGCGGCAGTTGCTGGAGGAGCTTGAGGGCAAGCAGGAAATATCCCGGCTGCTGGCCAGCGCTTTGGCGGGCAGCGCGACCAAAATCTTCATCGGCTCCGAAAACAAGCTCTTTTCCCTGTCGGGTTCTTCGGTCATAGCCGCGCCTTACCGGAGCGGGGACGGCCGGGTGGTGGGCGTGGTCGGCGTAATCGGGCCGACGCGCTTGAACTATGCGCGGGTGATCCCCATGGTGGATTTCACTGCGCAGACCCTGTCGAGATTGATGAGATGAGCGAAGACAAACAGAATATCGAAAATACCGAAGTCGTTGACGAACTGCCCGAAGATGCGGCGCCCGCGGGCGACGCGGCGGCGGAGCGGATCGCCGCGTTGGAGAATGAGTTGGCGACCGCCAGGCAGGATGTCCTCTACGCCCATGCCGAAACGCAGAATGTGCGGCGGCGGCTGGAGAAGGAACTGGCCGACGCGCGCGCCTATGCCGCGACGGCCTTTGCCCGCGACATGCTGTCGGTAGCGGACAATCTGGGCCGCGCGCTCCAGGCCATCCCCGCCGACCTGCGGGAGGACGAGAAGTTCAAGGGACTGGTCGCCGGTCTCGAAGCCACTGGGCGCGAGCTGGAGGCCGTGTTCGGCCGCAACGGCATTGAAAAGCTGGTGTCGGTCGGGCAGTCGCTCGATCCCAACAAGCATCAGGCGATGATGGAAGTCCCCTCCGCCGAAGCGGAGCCGGGCACGGTGCTGGTGGAAATGCAGGCGGGTTACACGATCAAGGACCGGTTGTTGCGCCCGGCGCTGGTCAGCGTGGCGAAGAAGCCCGACTGATCATAGCTTATTTGCGAGACGAAAGCCCGCCGGACCAGCATCCGGCGGGCTTTTTCTTATGCTCTTTCCCGATGCCTTTCGTGCTCCTGCCTTCGCTGGAGCACGTAAATTCCCGGGCAAAGAGTAGCGATATAAAAAGATATATCGCAACTCTTGACGATGGTCGTTTCTAAGATATATCTAAACCCATCAAGAAACAGTTGAGAGACTCGCAAATGCATTTCCATCATCACGCCCGCCGGCAATGCGGTTTCGGCCGCGACCGCATGTTCGGTCCAGAGGGATTTGATCGCAGCGGCTTCGGCGGCCGCTTCGGGGATGGTCCCCGTGGCGGACCGTTCGGCGGAGGAAGGGGCGGCGGCGGACGGCGCAGGCAGTTCGGCAATGACGCGCTCAAGCTCATCCTGCTCAAGCTGATCGCGGACAGCCCGCGCCACGGCTACGACCTGATCCGTGAGATTCAGGCGCTGTCGGGAGAGGTTTATTCGCCCAGCCCCGGCGTCGTCTATCCGACGCTGACCCTGCTGGCCGACATGGACCTGATCGCCGAACAGCCTGGCGAGGGCAGCCGCAAGCTGTTCGCCATCACGGAGGCGGGCCAAGCCTATCTGGCCGACCATGAAGCGGGCGTACGGGAGGTCATGGATCGCCTGGGTTCGCTGGCGAAGAAGGCTGAACGCACCGACGGCGCGCCGATCCGCCGGGCGATGCACAATCTGGGCATGGCGGTGCGGGCGCGGCTCGAAAGGGAAGGGGCCGATGCCCAGACCATGTTCGATGTCGCCGCCTTGATCGATGAGGCTGCCGGCAAGATCGAAAGGCTCTGACATGTCCCTGACCGCGCATGTGCCGACCGGCCACGCCAGCCGCTATCTTCAGCAACTATGCAAGCATTGGGGGCATAAGTTCGAAACCGAATATGACGCGCGGCAGGGCATGATCGCCTTTCCCATGGGCCTGATCCGGATGGAGGCGGGGGCGGAGGCCCTCACCGTCACCATCGAACCGGGGGAGGATGCCGATGTCGAGCGCTTCAAACAGGTGGTGGCCGACCATCTCGACCGCTTCGCCTTTCGCGAAGCGCCGCTGTATTTCGATTGGCGGTAATTGGGTGGAGGGCAGACCTATCCAATTCCTCCCCATCGGGATGGGGAGGGGGACCGCGCGAAGCGTGGTGGAGGGGAATGGGGCACGACCTGCGTATTTTCCCTCCACCACCGCCTTCGGCGGCGGTCCCCCTCCCCACGCTGCGCGTAGGGAGGATTGATGTCCGCTATTAAAACCGGCCAATTAGGCACCCAAACCCTATCCGCGCCCGATCATTTCCTCGGAATTCGCCGCGCACTGGCCAAATGATGCGCGTGCGTGATCGCCACCGCCAGAGCGTCCGAAGCATCCGGCCCTGCGACCTTTACGCCGGGGAGGAGGCGGGACACCATGGCGTGCACCTGCTCCTTCGATGCATTGCCGACGCCGACGACTGATTTCTTGACCAGCCGGGCGGCATATTCGCCCACCTCCATGCCGGACCGCGAAGCCGCCAGCAGAATGACGCCCCGCGCCTGGCCCAGCTTCAGCGTCGATTGCGGATTGACGTTGAGGAACACCTCCTCGACGGCGGCGCTGTTGGGCTGATGTTCCAGGATCAGGTCCGTCAGCGCCAGGTCCAGCACCAGCAGCCGGGACGCCAGCGCCATGTCGGAATCGGTCTTGATCTGCCCATTGGCGATATGGGTCAGCCGATTGCCGTCAGCCGCGATCAACCCCCATCCGGTAGTGCCCAGCCCAGGGTCCAGTCCCAGGATGATCATGGAAAACCCTCTCCCATCGGGAGAGGGAGAGAGGCGCGAAGCGCCGGAAGGGTGAGGGTAACGGGCGCGGATAATGCGCTGCCCTCACCCTGGTCCCTCCCTCTCCCGGCGGGAGAGGGGTTTGGGATCAACCCAGCTTCTCCATGACCTCGTCGGACACTTCGTAATTGCCCCAGACGGTCTGGACGTCGTCATCGTCCTCCAGCGTGTCGACCAGCTTCATCAGCGTGGCGGCGTTGCTTTCATCGACTTCGACGGTGGTCTGCGGCTTCCAGGCGAGCTTCGCGCCTTCCGCCGGACCCAGCTTGCTCTCCAGAGCCTTGGCGACTTCATGGAGCGCGTCCATGGCGGTCCAGATCTCATGTTCGTCCTCGTTCGAGGACACGTCTTCCGCGCCCGCTTCCAGAGCCGCTTCGAAAACCGCGTCGGCGTCGCCCGCGCTCGCCGGATAGGTAATGAGGCCCATGCGGTCGAAGCCATGGCTGACCGCGCCCGACGCGCCCAGATTGCCGCCATTCTTGGAAAAGGCGGTGCGGACGTTGGTCGCGGTGCGGTTGCGGTTGTCGGTCAGCGCCTCCACGATGATCGCGACCCCGCCGGGGCCGTAGCCCTCATAGCGGATTTCCTCGTAATTCTCCGTATCGCCGCCAATCGCCTTGTCGATGGCGCGCTGGATATTGTCCTTGGGCATGGACTGCGCCTTAGCGGCGTTGATCGCCAGACGGAGGCGCGGGTTCATGTCCGGGTCGGGCATGCCCATCTTGGCCGCGACGGTGATTTCGCGGCTAAGCTTGGAGAACATCGAGGAGCGCTTCTTGTCCTGCGCGCCCTTGCGATGCATGATGTTCTTGAATTTGCTATGGCCGGCCACGGCCTGCTCCTAATTATCTGGTTATCCGAAGCGCGCTCTCTAGCGAGCAGACCGGCCAAGCGCAACGTCAGACGAGGATGGCGGTGCCCGACGCCGATACCATCAGCATCGATCCGTTGGACCCCAGCACCTCATAATCGAGGTCGACGCCCACCACCGCATTGGCGCCTAGCGTCGCGGCGCGCATCCGCATTTCCCCGATCGCCTCCTCGCGGGCACGCTGGAGCACATCCTCATAAGCGCCCGAGCGCCCGCCGACGATGTCCCTGATACCCGCGAACAGATCGCGCACGATATTGGCGCCTACGATTACCTCGCCGGTGACGATGCCGAGATATTCCTTCGCGGGACGGCCCTCCAGGGAAGGGGTGGTGCTGACGATAATCTCGGTCATGGACGCTCTCGATTTCCAACGATTTGCAATTAGTCTACGTGCATGAAGCGATGGATGAAAGTGATACGATGGACGACAGCCAGCCGGCTAAAGAGCTGAGCTTCATAGCTACCTTGGCGACGGATATCGAGCGAGCGTTGCATCAGGCCGAAGTCTCAAATGCCGGGTCTGATCGCCGTAATGCTTTGCGCACTATCATTTCCGCCATGGAGGGAGCTGCATGGATTTATCGCATGCATGTCCTGTCCGTGGCTCGGGGTATCGATATGTCCACGCCCAGGCTGGAGTTCGCTTTCTCTGAAACTGTGCTGTTCGTCAGTGAGCAGGGAGAAATTAAGGAGCAGCGGCGTTTCGTTTCTACCACTGCAATGATCAGGTTGGCTACAAAAACGGCACAAGAGATGTGTCCGCACCTTAAAATCGATTTTATGAATCCGGGTTGGCAGAAGCTCAAGGATTCGATCAGGCTGCGCAATCGGATCACTCATCCCAAGAATTTAGAGGATCTGGTGGTTTCCCGGCGCAATCTCGATGATGCAAAAATGGGTTTCGACTGGTTTCTGACCACCGTCGCAGACGTGATGGAGGTTACGCTTAAGGAGTTTTCAGCCTATGCCGCTGATGCAAAGGATATAATTGAGAAATTGAGCGCGGGTGATCCCGACACGATCGCCCTTTATGAACGAGCGCGCCGGGAGTCCGATGATTGATTGCGCGCTTATTCCATCCCCAGCGCAGACAGATAAGTCTGCAGAATGGCTTCCATTTCTTGACGATCATGGGGCGCCATCTTCCGTAAACGAACGATCTGCCGCATAATCTTCCCATCATATCCGTTAGCCTTGGCTTCAAGATAGACGTCCTTGATATCGTCGCCGATGCCCTTCTTTTCTTCTTCCAGGCGCTCGATGCGCTCGATGAAGAGGCGTAGCTGTTCGGCGGCGACGTTGTCCTCGCTCATTCTGTATCTCCAGTCAGTGTGAATCGGTCAGCGGACGCTCCTAATGATTGTCGGCGTTCTTCGCCACACTCTCCTGCATGCGGGCGATTTGTTCCGGCGTCGCTTCGCCCTGATGGCGAGATTTCCATTCGGCGAAGGGCATGCCGTGGATGATCTCCCGCGCCTCGTCCTTGCCCATTGTGCCGTCGGCCTCCGCGATCCAGTCGGCCAGGCAGTTGCGGCAGAAGCCCGCCATTCCCATCAGGTCGATATTCTGCACGTCGGTGCGGTGCTGCAAATGCGCCACCAGCCGCCGGAAGGCGGTTGCGGCGACCGCGTCGCTGAGTATGTTGTCGCTCACGGCGAAACCTTTCGCTGGTCTACATCATCCTGTCGTGCAGCACGGATAATCGAAAAAACCGCGCCCTGGCAAACAGCGGCGACCATGACGGTCAGGAGTTTGGGAAGAATGACGAAATTACCGCCCCGCACGCGCAAGGTCCGCATCCTCGCGACCCTTGGGCCCGCAAGCGACAGTCCGGATATGATCCGCGCGCTGTTCGTTGCCGGGGCTGACGCCTTCCGCATCAATATGAGCCATGGCGCGCATGAGGATCATGCCGCGCGAATCGCGGCGATCCGGGCGCTGGAGAAGGAATTCGGGCGGCCGACGACGATCCTGGGCGACCTTCAGGGGCCGAAGCTGCGCGTGGGCACGTTCGAACGGGGGCTGGCGGTGCTGGAGACGGGTGCGGCCTTCGTGCTCGACAATGATCCCGCGCCGGGCGACGCCAGCCGCGTGAACCTGCCGCATCCGGAAATCTATGCGGCGCTGGTGCCTGAAACCCGGCTGCTGCTGGACGATGGCAAGTTGGTGCTGCGGGTCAAGAAAGTGGCCGACGACCGCATCGACACAGTGGTGGAGGTCGGCGGCGCCCTTTCGAACCGCAAAGGCGTGAATGTGCCCGATGTGGTCGTGCCGGTGCCCGCGCTGACCGAAAAGGACCGGCGCGACCTGAGCTTCGCGGTGGAGCAGGGCTGCGATTGGATCGCGCTCAGCTTCGTGCAGCGGCCAGAAGATCTGGCCGAGGCGCGAAAGCTGATGGGCGGCTATGGCGCGCTGATGGCGAAGATCGAGAAGCCCGCCGCCGTCCAGCGGTTGGAGGAGATCATTGAACTGGCCGACGGCGTGATGGTGGCGCGCGGCGATCTGGGCGTGGAACTGCCGCCGCAGGCCGTGCCGCCGCTCCAGAAGCAGATCGTGGCGACGGCGCGGCGCATGGGGCGTCCGGTCGTGGTGGCGACGCAGATGCTCGAATCGATGATCAAGGCGCCGACGCCTACCCGTGCCGAAGTGTCCGACGTGGCGACCGCAGTCTATGACGGGGCGGACGCGATCATGCTGTCGGCCGAGACGGCGGCGGGCGACTGGCCGGTCGAGGCGGTGACGATGATGGACAGCATCGCCCATAGCGTGGAGCGCGATCCGGGCTATTTCGGGCGGCTACACTATACGGAGACGAAGCCCGATCCAACCACCGCCGACGCTTTGGCTGAGGGAGCGGGCAGTATCGTGTCCGTGGTCGGGGCCAGCGCAATCACCTGCTTCACCTCTTCGGGCAGCACGGTGCGGCGCGTGGCGCGGGAGCGGCCGATGACGCCAATCCTGGCCCTGACGCCGCGGGCGGACACGGCGCGCAAGCTGGGGCTGACCTGGGGCGTCCATGCGGTGCGGACCAAGGATATCGGCACCTTCGAGGAGATGGTCGGCAAGGCGCGGCGCATGGCGTTGCGGCACGACATGGTGGATAAGGGCGGCAAGATCGTCGTGCTGGCCGGCGTGCCGTTCGGAACGCCGGGGTCGACCAATGTGCTGCATGTCGCCGCGATTCGAGGCGATGAGTTGAGGGGGCGTGACGAGGGCTGATTGATTGGAGGATGAGGTGGTTGTCCTTACGAATGATGGATGAGGCTCCACCTTTTACCGACGTCATGCTGAACTTGTTTCAGCATCCATTGCGCCTCTTGGCTCGGGGGCTCGGTATAATCGCATAGCTGGCAGCGATGATGATTGCGGCTCAGACCTCGGCCTACCAGGCCCGATGGATGCTGAAACAAGTTCAGCATGACGGGTCTTATTCTGCGGTCGCTACGCTGAACGGGGCGTCGATCAGGCCCAACCCGGCCAGTTCCCGGCGCAGCGTGGCCGCATCGCGGAACAGATGGCCGCGCATGCCCTCTGCCTCAGCCGCCAGGATATTGTCCTCCCGGTCGTCCACGAACAGCGCCTGTTCCGCCCGCAGCCCGAATCGGGCAAGCGCCAGCCGGTAGATCGCCGGATCGGGTTTCGCCAACCGTTCCGCCCCGGACACCACGATGTCGCGAAAGGGCGCGAACAGCGCCGCCTCCCGCGCATGGAAGGGCGCCCAGAATTCATCGCTGAAATTGGTGATGGCGAAGAGCGGGATGCCGCGACCATCCAATGCCCCAACGATCTCCGGCATGCCCTCTATCGCCGGGCCGACGCTGTCGATGAACTTCTCGCCCCAGAGGCGAATCAGGTCGGCATGTTCGGGATGGCGTGCGATCAATTCGGCGCTGGTTTCCGCGAAGGGGCGGCCCTGATCATGCTGGAAATGCCAGTCCGGCGTCACGACATCGCGGAGAAACGCGTCGAGCGCCCGATCATCGTCGATCAGGCGCTCGTACAGAACCCGTGGGTTCCAGTGGTAGAGGACATTGCCGACGTCGAATATGACGGCGGCTATCCCCGCCATTATCAGCCCTGGCGGGCCTTGAAGCGGCGGTTGGTCTTGTTGATGACGTAGGTGCGGCCGCGGCGGCGGATCACGCGGTTATCCCGGTGACGGCCCTTGAGCGACTTGAGCGAATTGCGGATCTTCATGGAACCAGCCTTTGAATGAATCTTGCGTGATCGAAAAATCGAAGCGCTGCCCCTATGGGCGAGGCAGCCGAAAGTCAAGGGGAACCGGCCCCGTATCGGCTCCGTTCATCCCCCGTGCAGCAAAGTCGTGGCTTCAACGCTTTTAGGGGATTAGCGCGGCCGCGTCGTGTAGAGAGGCAGCATCCCTTGGAGTCCAGTCCATGTTGAAAAATATCGCCTTTCCTTCCCTGCTCGCCCTTTCCCTCACCGCTTGCGCGACCGCCGTTCCACCGGTGGAGGTGACGCGGTTCCATATCGACAATCCGGCGCGCAGCGGGACCGTCGCGATTGAGGAAATGGCCGGGAATCCCGATGTCGGGCTGGAATTCCGGACCTATGCCGCTGCGGTGGATCAGGAATTGCAACGGGTGGGCTTCACCCGCGCAGCGGAGGGAACGAAAAGCGAATATGTCGCGCTGGTCGGCTTTCGCCGGACCTTTCGGGAGCCGAACAGCTATGGCGCTAACGGCAAGCCGGTGAGCGTCGGCGTGGGCGGGGCCGTGGGCAGCGGCGGCTATTCCGGCCTTGGCGTGGGCATCGGCATCAACCTGTCCGGCAAGCCCAAGGGGCAGGTCGTCACCGAACTGCAGGTGCAGTTGCGGCGCCGCGCCGATTCGACCACGGTCTGGGAAGGCCGGGCGCAGACCGAAGCGCGGGAGGGCACGCCTGCATCGCAGCCCGGTCTGGCGGCGCAGAAGCTCGCGGCGGCGCTGATCGGGGGCTATCCGGGGGAATCGGGCCGGACTATAAGCGTCAAATGAGCATCTCCGTCACCAGCGCTTTCGACAGCGGCAATATTCGTCTTATTTCCCTTGACGATAGCCCGGCCGGCGTCCGCGCCGAGCTGGAGATCGTCAAGGACCGGCAGAGCGATTTCTACCAATGGTTTCATTTCCGCGTGGCGGGCGTGGCCGGGCGGGAGGTCGAACTGGCCATCACCAATTGCGGGGCGTCGGCCTATCCCGATGGCTGGCCGGGCTATAAGGCGCGTTATAGCGAGGATCGAGAAAATTGGCTGCTGGCGGACACCAGCTATGCCGACGGGACGTTGACGATCCGCTTGGCGCCGGACGCCAATGCGGTCTGGCTCGCTTATTTCGCGCCCTATTCGATGGAGCGGCACCATGATCTGGTCGCCTGGGCGGCGTCCCAGCCAGGGGTGGAGCATCGCGAACTGGGGCTGACGCTGGACAAGCAGCCGCTCGACCTGCTGGTGCTGGGCGAGGGGCCGAAGAAGGTCTGGCTCTATGCCCGCCAGCATCCGGGCGAGAGCATGGCCGAATGGTGGATGGAAGGCGCGCTGGAGCGGCTCTGCGACGAGGAGGACGCCGTGGCGCGCCTGCTGCGGAAGAAGGCAACCTTCTACATCGTGCCGAACATGAACCCGGACGGCAGCCGTCGCGGGCATTTGCGGACCAATGCGGCGGGGATCAACCTCAACCGCGAATGGCATGAGCCGTCGATGGAGAAAAGTCCGGAGGTCTTTCTCGTGCGCGGGGCGATGGACGATGTCGGCGTCGACTTCGCCATGGACGTGCATGGCGATGAAGCGATTGCGGCCGTGTTCCTGGCGGGGTTTGAAGGCATTCCCTCGATCAACGAACGGCAGTTGGAACTATATCGGCGCTATCGCGACACGCTGGCAGCGCGCACGCCCGATTTCCAGACGAAGAAGGGCTATCCCACCGCGCCGGAGGGCAAGGCGAACCTGTCCATGTCCACCAACCAGTTGGCCGAGCGTTTCGGCGCGGTGGCGATGACGCTGGAAATGCCGTTCAAGGATAATGACGACCTGCCCGACACCGATTTCGGCTGGTCCCCGGCGCGCTCCATCCAACTCGCCAAGGATTGCCTGGGCGTGCTGGCGGAGATGGTCGGCGAGATCTGATCTGGCAGGATCGCCTATCCCTCGACAATCACTGTCGAGGGATGGTGCCTGTCCAGATGCTTGCGGATGATCCGCAGATTCTTCGTATTGGACTTGTAGAAAAAGTCGAAAATATCCCCGGCAAAGGGAATGGCGCCGATCAGCGTGTCGAAACCGACATTGGCCGCCATGCGGGTAAGCTGCCATTTCGACATGCCCAGATTGCGCGCTTCCCATACCATCCACGCGCCCATCGCCGCCGTGGCGAAATCGCCCACCACCGGGATCAGGCCGACCAGGCTGTCCAGTCCGACCCGCCGGTTGGTGCCGGGCAGGACGAACAGCCCCTCCAGCAACGCCTCCATCGTTTCGATCCGCTTGCGCACCGAGGCGGGATCGCGTCCGAATCCCGGCATGTCGCGCACGATCCGGTCGAACTGGTCCTGCGAAATGGCCATTACTCTGTCCTCCACCAACCTTAATTGGTGCTGCTGAACAGATGGTTCAATGGGTGCCGCGCGCGTGGTGACGGCATGAAGCCGGTCAGCCGCCGCGCCACCAGCGACCAGCGCACCGGCGCGCCCAGGGCGATATAGCCGTTATGCGCCTGCATCAGCGCCTCCGCCTGCGCCACCCGCGCCATGCGTTCGTCCAGACTGCCGGCAAGGCTGGCCGCCTGCAACTGCGCCTCGGCCTGCGGCGAACAATGGACTTTCCGGGCGCAGCCGATCCGCCCCAGATACCAGAGCGCGCTGTCATAGGCCGCGACCTCGTCGACCAGCCGCAGGTCGGCGTCCGCCGCCATATCGACCCGTTCCACCGTCAGGCCGATCATCCGCAGATCATGCCGCACCAGCCCGAACAACAGCGTCGCGCCCGGTCCCCTGGGCAGCGCCACGCGCAGCACCGGCGGATCGCCATGCTCGCTGCGCCAGCGCTTCATGATCGCCTGTCCCTGCGCCCGGCGATCGTCCAGCGACAGCCCGGTCCAGTCCGGCGCGGCGGGAGGCCCCGGCAGGTCGATCTGCCCCGGCACGATCTGCTCGGTCGTGGCCCAGCCGCCGACGGGGAACATCGTCGGAAGCTGGCTGCGGTCGATCGCCATGTTGATCGCCCGCCTGACACCGTCGTCATCCAGCAGCGTGCCGGTGCCCGTCACCGCCAGCCCCAGCAGCCCCTGCACCGGATCGATCCGCACCGCGTCCCGATCAACCCCGGCGGGCAGCAGCAGCGGCAGGTCGGCAAAACGCCCGCCCAGCACCAGCGCGGATTTTCCCTGCTGGAATCGGGTGATGGCCAAAGCCGCCCGCTCCGCCCGGACGATCCGGGTCTGCCAGTCGGGCACCGGCAATTCATCACCGGACTCGTTCGTCGCCCGCTCGACCGGCGTGAGCACCAGCGCCTTGCCGCGAAGGGCGCGCCGATAGGGGCCGGTCCCGCCATCCCGCGACAGGATCGCCATCTGCGGCTGGGCCAGCATCTGCAGCACATAGGGCCGCGGCGCGGCGAGGCGGATCTCGATCACCTCACCGGTCATTGCCACCACATCCCGCACCGCATCGAGAGGCCCGGCCGGGTCCAGCCGCCGCAACGCCTCTATCCGCGCCATCAACAGCCGCCCGACATCCTTTGCCGTGACCCTTGTCCCATCGGGCCAGAAGGCGCGGCGCAGGCGGAAAATATAGCTGCGCCCGTCATCCTCGACGATCCAGCGCTGCGCGAGGGCGGGCAGAATTTCGCCGCCCGCGTCGAAAGCCACCAACCCCTGGGCGGTGGATTCCAGGAACAGCTTCGCCCCCGGATCTGGCAGCTTCTCCAGCGGCTTGGCGAAATCGGCGGGGGTACCGACGACGCTGACCGCCACGGTCCCGCTGCCCTCGTTCGAACAGCCGGTCAGCATCGCAGCCATCAGGGCGGCGGCGCCGATGCAGGCAGGGGAAAAGCGGGGGGAGGCGGAAATCATGTCCGGACAAGGCTTAACCTGCAACCGCCCCTGCGCCAACCGTCATGGCGCGGCTTTTGCGGAAGGGCGAAGATATCGCGCAATCCGGCGGATTTGGGTGGAAAGCGGACCTATCCCATTCCTCCCCATCGAGAGATGGGGAGGGGGACCGCGCGAAGCGTGGTGGAGGGGAATGAGGCGCGACCTCCGAAATTTCCCCTCCACCACCGCTTTCAGCGGCGGTCCCCCTCCCCACGCTTCGCGTAGGGAGGATTAAGCGTCCGCTCATGACCACTCCCCGACATTCCGTATTTGTCCACGCAGCTTAAGATTTCTCCAATATCTGTCCCATCACGGAACAATATTTTGTTAACCATGACTCGGCATTGGCCGATGCGGCGCTCTTGCCTATACCTTTCGATATGCGCCTCTTTTCCACTATTTTGCTTTTGTCCGCCGCCGTAACGGCAACCGCGCTGGCGCAGGGCGTGACGTCGCCCTTCACCGTGGCCGAAAGCGGGCGAAGCTATGCGACGCTGGGCGATGCGATCAAGGCCATCGGCAATGGCCGGGGCACGGTGCTGGTGGCGCCCGGCAGCTATGCCCAATGCGCGGTGCAGCAGGGCGGCGACCTCACCATCCGCGCGCAGAAGCCCGGCACCGCGATCCTCGACGGGGTGGCCTGCGAGCAGAAGGCGGCTCTGGTGCTGCGCGGCCGGTCCAGCACGGTCGACGGCCTGATCTTCCAGAATCTGCGCGTACCCGACGGCAACGGCGCGGGCATCAGGCTGGAAAGCGGCAATCTGACCGTCAGCAACAGCCTGTTCCGCAACAGCGAGGAAGGCATTCTGACCGGCGACGCACCCGGCAACAGCATCAGCATCGACAAGTCGACCTTTCGCCATCTGGGCCGCTGCGACCGCGACCTCGCCTGCGCGCACGGCATCTATGTGGGCCGCTATGGCAGCCTTACCGTCACTCGCTCCCGCTTCGATCAGGGCGATGGCGGCCATTATCTCAAGACCCGCACGCCCCGCGTCACCATCACCGACAACAGCTTCGACGACAGCGCGGGCCGCCTGACCAACTATATGATCGACCTGTCCAATGGGGCGAGCGGCACGATCAGCGGCAATGAAATGGTGCAGGGCCGGGACAAGGACAATTACAGCGCCTTCATCACCGTCGCGCCGGAGGGGCGGGAGCAGGATAGCACGAACCTCTCTATCGCGAACAACAGCGCCTCCTTCGTGCCGGGGTTGCAGCGCAACAGCAGCTTCGTGGCCAACTTCACCGGCGATGCGGTGAAGATCGGCCCGAACCGGCTGGCTGGTGGGATCAAGATCACCGACCGGCGCTGACCGCTTGCGCGGCGGCGCGGTCCGTCCGATATGCCGGTCATGCGCACCACCTACAATTCGGCTACCGTCCGTCTTTACCATCTGAGCGATGCCGATGGCGGCGGGGCCGCGACCACCCTGTTCTACGGTCCCTTGGGCGAGGCGATGCTGATCGCCGAGCAGCAGCCGCAGGATGTGCAGGACGGCCTGTTCCTCGCCACCGACAATGACGTGGTGGCCTATCTGGATCTGCTGGAGAGCTAGGCCGTAAACGCATAAACCATGGTTTACGCCCCGCTCCACCCCTTGCCATATAAGGGAGAATCGCCATATCCTCCCGCATCATGAACAGCATTTCGACATGGGCATATCCCGCGATGATGGCGGGCGGGGATCAGGACGACCAGGGCGATGGGTCGGGCGGACCCAATGTCGGCATCGCCACGCGCACCCGTGCCCGGACGAAAAAGCCCTCCCTCTACAAGGTGCTGTTGCTGAACGACGATTACACGCCGATGGAATTCGTCGTGCACGTCCTCCAGCAATTCTTCCGCATGGATATGGAGGAGGCGACCCGCGTGATGCTGCACGTCCACCAGCGCGGCGTCGGCGTCTGCGGCATATTCAGCTATGAGGTGGCCGAGACCAAGGTGAACCAGGTGATGGACTTCGCCCGGCAGAACCAGCATCCGCTCCAGTGCACGCTGGAAAAGGCCTGACACATTCGCCGCGTGTGGAGGGGATTGGGCGTCCGCCTGTTCCACCCGCCGCCCAACCACGCTAACATCCCCCGGTGACGAGGGAGACGGAACCAGCCGCCTATGACCTCGCCGTGATCGGCGGCGGCGTCAACGGCTGCGGCGTTGCCCGCGACGCCGCCGGGCGCGGGGCGAGGGTGCTGCTGCTGGAGCGCGGCGACCTGGCGCAGGGCACGTCCTCCGCCTCCACCAAGCTCATTCATGGCGGGCTGCGCTATCTGGAGCATCGCGAATTCGGCTTGGTCCGCGAATCGCTGGCCGAACGCGAGCGGCTCTGGGCCATCGCGCCGCACATCATCCATCCGCTGCGCTTCGTGCTGCCCTGGGTGCCGGGCCTGCGCCCGCGCTGGCTGCTGCGGCTTGGCCTCTTCGTCTACGATCATATCGGCGGCCGCCGCGCTTTGCCGCCGACGGAGGGCGTCGACCTGCGCCGCCATCCCGCCGGGCAAGCGCTGAAATCCGGTTTCGCCAAGGCCTATATCTATTCCGACGGCTGGGTGGACGACGCCCGCCTCGTCATATTGAACGCCCGTGACGCCGCCGACCGGGGCGCCGACATCCGCACCCGAACCGAAGTCACGCATCTGGAACGCGAAGATGGCGGCTGGACGATCCATGCGCAGGGGCGCGACGGGTCGGCGGCGCGTTTCAGGGCAAGCGCCGTGGTCAACGCGGCGGGGCCGCTGGTCCTCGACCTGCTCCATCGCGCCCATGGCGACACGGCGCGCCACATGCGGCTGGTGCGCGGATCGCATATCGTCGTGCCGCGCCTGTTCGATCATGGCTTCGCCTATTTCTTCCAACTGCCCGATGGCCGCATCTTCTTCGCATTGCCCTATGAGCGCGACTTCACCCTGATCGGCACGACCGACCGCGATCATGCCGGACCGGTAGAGGATGTGCGGCCGGATGCGGACGAAATCGCCTATCTCTGCGAAGGAGCCAATCGCTATTTCCGCAAGGCGATCACGCCGCAGGACGTGCTGTGGTCCTATGCCGGGGTGCGTCCCCTGATCGACGACGGCTCCGCAAAGCCGGAGGCGGCGACCCGCGGCTACCGGTTGGAACTCGATGCACCGCAGGGGGAAACGCCGCTGCTCAGCCTTTTCGGCGGAAAGATCACCACCTACCGCCATCTCGCCGCCGAAGCAGTGGCGATGCTGCAACCCTTTCTCCCCAGCCTGTCGGGCGGCGACTGGACCGCGCAGGCCCCGCTGCCGGGCGGCGATTTCCCGATGCAGGGGCGCGACCAACTCATTGCCGATCTCAGCCGCGACTATCCCTTTCTCGACCATGCATCGTTGCAGCGCATCGCCTGCGCCTATGGCACCCGCGCCTGGAACTGGCTCGGCTCGGCGCGGGACATGGATGGGCTTGGGGCGCATTTCGGCCACGGCCTGACCGAAGCGGAACTGCGCTATCTAAGGCGTGTGGACATTTAGCGCATAGCGATCTTCAGGGCCGCAAGGTTGATCATGGCGCGGTAGCTCTGATCAGTTTTCTCGTATCGGGTAGCGATGCGCCGGAATGTTTTGAGGCTACAGAAGAAGTTCTCGACGAGGTGCCTCCAGCGATAGGCAT
>NZ_JFHR01000062.1 GCF_000722875.1 Sphingobium chlorophenolicum
ACCTTGCCTGTCCTCTCACCCCTTTCAGTTTCGAAACTGGTTTCGACATTGTCACTCATCGTCACCTCGCAAATGCAAGGATCACCATCTACCAGATCGCCAAATCATGAAAATGTGGGGGATTTTTACCGCTTACGGTGTGACAATCGTGGCTTCGCATCTTTCGGCGGGACGGCAGGTTATGTCTAGAGCTGCCGTTCGCACGCCCACGATGAACAGCAAGCTTTGGTCGAGAACTGCCGGTCCAAGCGCCTCAATCTCATACGTGGACACAAGAGACACCCCCAGACGGTAGACATCGCGGAGTTGGTTTGAACCGCGCCGAGTTTGCCGGAGGCATAATGTTGTGAGTCATCCGCGGGGTCGGCTCCTTCTATTATCTCGCTTACGGCCTCAATCATATGGACGTGGCGGACCCGGAGCGATTATGGGCCATTGTGGGTCTCGTCGCGCTGGTTTCCATTCTTGTGCACGGCCTGACCGTTACACCCGCCATGCGATGGCTCGACCATTGGAAGGGTCGCGATCCGGACGCGATCGGGCAGAGCCAATGACAGGCGCCATGCTTGATTGCGAGGCCCGATCCTGGCCGTTGCCGCTTGGTGCGGGGAACGAGTGTCGCAAATCGTGCGTTGGCGATCATTGATAGAGAGGGAGAGCAGCATGACCCGCCTTACCCCCATGTTTCTGATCGCTGGTTTGACCTTAGCTGCCTGCAACCAAGCCACAGAGCGGCGGGCGGAAAATAAGGCAGAGTCAGCCGCAGCCACTGCCGAAGCTGTTGGAGACCGGATCGAAAATGCTGCCGACAATGCGGTTGGGGCCATGAAGCCGACGCCTAGCGCGCAGGATTTCGTGAACCGGGCGGCCAAAAGCGATGCTTTCGAGATCGCGGCGGCGAAATTGGCCGCGGCTCAAGCGGCATCGCCCGAAGTGAAGGCGTTCGCCGAGCAGATGGTCAAGGCTCACACGGACTCTACGGCCAAGGTCAAGGCAGCGGCGGGCAGGGCCAACCCTGCAATCCGGCCCGACCCCGCGCTCACCGCCGACCAGAGGGAGGATCTGGCGCAGCTGCGGAAGCTGACCGGCGCCAAGTTCGATGAGGAATATGTCGATGGCCAGGTGGATGCGCATGAGGACGCTCTGGCCCTGATGCGGTCCTACGCCTCCGGCGGCACGGACGCGGCGCTAAAGACCGTCGCCAGCCAGATCGCGCCGGTCGTCGAAGGGCATCTCAAGATGGCGCGCGAGCTGGAAGCGAAGACTGACCGTTGACTCCATCTTGTTCACGAACAGCCGTCCAGCCAATTGATGAACCTGCTCGATCCCGACTTGGCCCTGCCGATCCTTGGTGCGATTATGGCCGGCGGCGTCATCGGCGCGGAACGGGAATATCGCGCGAGCCCGGCGGGGTTCCGCACGCATATCCTCGTAAGCCTCTCTTGCGGCTTGCTGATGTTGGCGGCTGTACACCAGGTCCGCTGGCTGACCGACACGCCCGACGAAATTATCAGGATCGATCCCGTCCGCATGGCGCATGGCGTACTGACAGGCATCGGGTTTCTGTGTGGCGGAGTGATCTTCCGCGAAGGGTTCAATGTCCGGGGGCTGACGACGGCGGCATCTTTATGGATGACCTCCTCGCTCGGCATCTTGTTCGGTGTCGGTTTCTACAGCCTGGCGATCAGCGGAACGATCGTAAGCTTGGCGGTGCTCGCCGCTGTGGCCGCATCCGAACGGCTGTTGCCCCAGCGCCGCTACGCACGGGTCGTGGTGCGCTATAAGCGGTCGGCCGCTGTGGCGCCTTCGGCCTTTCGCGCGCGTCTGCACGAGGCGGGATTGAGGTCTTCGACCATCAGCCAGCGACTGGACGAGGAAAGGATGGAATTCACCTCCACGGTCAGCGAGACGCGAGAAGAGGCGGTGGAGGAATTTAGTGCTGCCATGCTGCTGGATCCTGATGTGATTGGCTTTGACTATATTCCCCACGACAGCTGAGAGTCCGGCCGCCAGACATAAATGGAGTCGGACGGCATCGCGCCATTAGTCCCCTCATGCACTCGGGAAGCGGTCGATCCGCACCTGAAAGACGGAATTTCAGTGTCGAACGTCTTCAAAGGGTCGATTTCAACGTGTTGCTCGATGCTGTTGTTTGCCGCATATTCGGCGGTCGCCCTTGCGTTTGTCCTCGATATTCCATATTTTGTGGACAGAAAGGTGGCCTGATGTCCAAGCCTATGACTTTGAATGTGCGCGTCAGCGGCGCTCTCAGTGACTTCGTCTCCGCTAATATCGGAGACGCTGGCAACTATGAAAATGTGAGTGAATATGTCCGAGACTTGATTCGCCGCGATAAGGAACGGGTCGAGAGTGAGCGCTTGGCGCTCCTCCAGGCTGAGTTGGTCAGGGCATTTGCCGCGCCGGAGGGTGACTATCAGCCTCTTGATGCCGACGCGGTCATAGCCCGCAACGCTTGTAACTGAGTCTTATGATCGGATATCGCGTCCAGCAGGCCGCCGGTCGGCGGATTGACGATATTTACATTCATACGCGTGAAACATGGGGGGAGGATCAGGCCGATCAATATATACGCGGCCTTTTCGCACGGTTTGAAGATATTGCCGCGCGGCGCGTTGCCTGGCGGGAGGTGCCACGGGAGCTGGGCATTGAAGGGTTTTATTGCCGATATGAGCGCCATTATATCTACTGGTGTGTTTTGTTAGATGGTGCCGTTGGTATCGTGACTGTTCTGCATGAGCGCATGCATCAGATCGAGCGTTTTCGACAGGATTCTCCGCAATGAGGTGCTGAACCAGGATCGATTTACAGCGATCCGCCGAAGCTACATGGCTTCCTATCTCCTTCTAAAGTCGCCAATTTGGTAGCGATCTCGACTTGCACTGCTGCTGTATGACAGTAGAATGACAGAGCGCTGCATAAGGGCAGCGCCGAGGCGTGAGACCCTCGCTCGGGACGGATTTCTGACTCGCCGCCCATGCGGCCGGGTGATCGATGCGCATGTCCAAGCCATTCGTGGCCAAAGGCATCGATGCATGTTCTCGAGCATGGTTCTCAACTCCCGGCTTCTGCCGGCGCTGCCTCGCCAACAGCGTGGGAGTGTCAGGTGCAAGCGGTTGATGCGATCCAGTCGGGAGGCCCGTGCTCATGGGACCGGTCATGAGCGCCAAAGGCGCGGCACTTGCCGAAAGCGATCCGCTTCCACCCGATTTCGACAGGCTTTCTGAGGAGAATGACAGTCTGGCGCAGATTTATCGTCAAGAACGACCAGGTCTCCTGCGTTTCCTCTCACGCTGGGCTACAAAGGACCGAGCAGAGGATATCGTTCAACAGGTCTTCAGCCGGATGGCGGCGAAACCGCAGCATGAGCATGATGCCATCTCTGCGCCGGGCGCCTATCTGAGGCGAGCCGCATCGAACCTGCTTCGCGATGAGGCCAAATCGGCATGCCGTACAAGAACGGCAGACGACATTCTCATCGAGGATCTGGCATTGACGGGCAGTGATCCCGTGGCGGTGCTTGAGGCTCGCGACCGGCTTGCCCGCATCGAGCAGGCAGTTTTGCGTCTCAAGCCCATGACTCGAGAGATATTTTTGGCTTGCCGTCTTGATGGCTACAGCTATGCCGAAATCGCGGCCAGGACCGGGTTAAGCGTGAAAGGGGTGGAAAGACAGATGAGCAGGGCGATCAAGCAACTGGGCCGGCATTTGCGGGCGCATGACTGAAAACGGCGGCTCCTCCATTCCCAATTCGATCGGTGATGCGGCAGGCGAGTGGCTGAACCAGCTGCAAGGCGGTGCGGATTTAAGTTCCGATCCCCGGTTCCAAAAGTGGATCAATGCCGATCCCCGGCATCGCGCGGCGTTTGAAGAAGCCAAGAAGGACTGGCAGCTCAGTCAATTGCTCGGCGGCCGCGAGATTGGCCGGAATCGGAACCTTTCTCTGGCGCCTTTCTGGATGCGCCGAAACACCCATCTGGCGGCGGCGAGCCTGGGCGTTGCCGCGATCGTTGGAGTTGGGGCTTTCGGCCTGATGCGGGTCGGCGGTCCGCTTGAACTGACGGCGTCGGCCCAGGCGGCCGTGTATGAGACAGGGATTGGCGAAATCCGGACCGTTCGCCTTACCGATGGTTCGATCATAGTTCTCGATACCGGCAGCCGGATCGAAGTCCAGTTCACGTCCAGCGCACGGAAAGTGGAGATCGCGCGCGGCAGGGCGCATTTCGACGTGGCGCCCGATGCACAGCGCCCCTTTCGCGTTGTCGCGCCAACCGGCGAACTTGTCGCCGGCGGCACGCAGTTCGACGTCAGCCTGATCAGCACGCCCGCTTTGGTGACGGCCCTGAAAGGCATCGTCGAGCTTGGCTCTGCTTTCGCGCCGAATGAACCGAAGCAACTGCCAGCCGGTTCCAGCCTGGCCAAAGGTGAAGCTTCCGTCCGTCCGGCACCGACATCGGCAGGTCTGTGGGTGAAGGGAATGCTCGCGGCGGACGCAATTCGTCTTGAAGAGGCCGTCGCTTCCATGAACCGCTATAATCGGGTCCAAATCCGGCTGTCCGATCCGTCGCTGGCGCAGCTTCGGATCAGCGGAGCCTTTCGCTTTCGCGATCCGAAGGGGTTTGTGGAAACGGTGTCGAAGAGTTTGGGTCTTACGCACCAGCAATCCGGTGAGATCATCACTCTCTATAAGGCGCGTTGATCGCCAACTGGTCTGTTCAAATAAATCTGTAGGGTGATTCTTCTAGCGGTCGTCTCCCCATTGTCCCGCCCATTGGCGGTACGGGGGAGAAGGCCATATGCATCGACTATCGCTCTCAACGCTTTATCTTTCCGGCAGCATTGCCGCTGTCGCCATCGCCGCCACGGCCCCGGTCGTGTTGGCCCAGCCATCGGCTTTCATCGCCGTCGACCTGCCGGCGCAGCCGCTTGGTGCGTCCATCCGCGATCTCGCATTGCGCTCGGGCAGGACGGTGCTTGTCGATGCCGATCTGGTGGAAGGATTGCGGGCCAAGGCTCTGCGAGGAAGTTTCACGCTCGAAGATGCGCTCGACCGCCTGCTGGCCCATTCCGGGCTGACCTATGAACGGGTAGGGGACAGCGTCGCCATTCGAAAAATGCCCGGAGCGGAACGGGGATCGGGGGCCGATGCGGGCAGCGGCATCGTCGTCACCGGGAGCCGCATTCGCGGTGCACCGGTATCTTCGCCCGTCCTGATCCTCGACAATCAGAGCATCAGGGATAGTGGGCAGGCCGATCTGGGCGATGTGGCGCGATCCCTCCCGCAAAGCTTCGGCGGCGGGCAAAATCCGGGTGTCGGTTTCAACGTGCCGTCCAGCACCGGCGGCAATGTGGGCGGCGGATCCACCGTCAACCTGCGCGGTCTGGGTAGCGACGCGACACTGACGGTTCTCAATGGCCGCCGCGTGCCTTATGACTCGGCGCGGCAGGGCGTCGATATTTCCGCCATCCCGCTTTCGGCGGTCGACCGGATCGAGGTGGTGGCCGACGGCGCTTCCGCGATTTACGGGTCTGACGCCGTCGGCGGCGTCGTCAACCTGATCTTGCGGCGCGACTATGACGGCGTCGAAACCCGAGCGCGGATCGGAGGGTCGCCCGATGGCGGTAATTTCCAACAGCAATATAGCATCCTCGCGGGAAAACGCTGGACGGGCGGCGGCGGCTTTCTGACCTATGAATATGGCCGCAACAGCGCGCTATGGACCAACCAGCGGGAGAAGTTCGGACGCATCAGGCCGAACATCACGGTCCTGCCTGCCAGTAGGAGGCACGCGGTCGCGGGCAGCGTCCATCAGGATCTGACCGATACGCTCTCAGTCGAGATGGATGGACTCTATAATAGCCGGACCGGCACCTTCTCCTATCCGATGAGCGTTGCCGCCAATCTGGCGGTGAACCGTATCACCCAGAGCTACGACAGCTATACGCTGGCTCTCGCTGGCGCGGCTCGCCTGTCCCTTGGTCCCTGGCAACTCAGTTTCACCGGCACCTTCGGCAAAGGGCGGACCTATTTCCAGGGCGACACTTTCATCAATAACGCCTTCACCAGCCGCGCCTGGGGGCGCTACAACAACCAGACGGTCACCGGCGAAATTGCCGGCGACGGACCGCTTTTCCGACTGCCGGGCGGCGACGCGAAACTGGCGATTGGCGCCGGCATCCGGGCCAATGATTTCGAGATTTATCGCGGCGTCGGCAATATCACCAATGCCAAGCCGTCCCAGGACAATGTCTATGCCTTTGGCGAAGCCAGTTTCCCGCTGATCGGCCCGGCGCAGGATATTCCGCTCATCCGCAAATTGAGCCTGAGCGGTGCGGTGCGCTACGAACGTTATCGCGACATCGCCGAGGTGGTGACCCCGAAATTCGGGTTGATCTACGCACCAGCCGATTTCGTCGATATCAAGGCCAGCTGGGGCAAGTCCTTCAAGGCGCCCAGTTTCATCCAGCTCTATTCGATCGAGCAGGCGCTGCTCTATCCAGTCGCGACGCTGGGCGGCAGCGGTTATCCGGCCGGGACCACGGCGCTGCTGGTGAGCGGCGGTAACACTGGCCTCAAGCCCGAAAAGGCGCGCAGCTGGTCGGCCAGCATCGCCCTTCATCCGCCCACGCTGCCAGGCGCGATGCTAGAACTCAGCTATTTTCATACCCGCTATGTCGACCGGATCGTCAATCCGATACCGACCGCTGGCAGGGCGCTCAGCGATCCCATGTACCGGAACTGGATCCTCTATGCGCCGACGGCCGGACAGCTGGCCGATGCCATCGCGCGATCGGACCAGTTCATCAACGCGACCAGCGGCGCCTATGATCCGGCGAAGGTCGCGGCCATCGTCAACGCCACCAATGTCAATGCAGGCCGCCAGACCATCCAGGGCGTCGATGCGCAGGCGAGCTATCAAAGCGACTTTGGTACCGGCAAGCTCAATGTAGCGGTGAACGTCACCTATCTGGATAGCGAACAGCAGATTTCCGCCGCCAGCCCGATCACGCAGCTCGCCGGACAGCTATTCAATCCGCCCCATTGGCGCGGTCGAGGAACGGTAAGCTGGAGCGATGACGCTTTCAGCGTCGCCGCGACAGTCAGCCAGATCGGTGGCGTCGACGATGCGCGGACAGCCGCCGTGCGGCGGATCGACGGAACCACGACCGTCGATCTGAGCGCGCGCTATAAATGGCCGGACGGTGTGGGTTGGCTCAGCGGCACACAGATCGGCCTTTCGGTTCAGAACCTCCTCAACGATCTGCCATCGGTGGTGGCGACCTCGCTCTATGCCTATGCGCCCTATGACTCGACCAACTATTCGCCGGTCGGCCGTTTCATCGCTCTCGAATGGGTCAAGAAATGGTGAGGGCGCGCCGCATCAGAGATTTTGCCCTGCTGGGCGCGAGCCTGGCGCTCCTCGCTTTCTGCCGCGAGGCGTGGGCCGATTGCTCGGATCTGCTCGCGCAAGCGCCGCCGCATGGTGAAGCGCGGGCGATCACGGCCAGGGATCTGGTGGAATTGCGCGACATCGGGCGACCCGACGGCGCCCTGGTGGGAAACGCGCGCCCGCTGAGCCTCGCGCCGGACGGGAGGCGGATCGCCTTCATGATGATGCGCGCCGCTCCCGCGACCAACGGCTATTGCATCGGCCTCGCCACCCTGGATGCAAAGCCTGGTTCTACGCCGCGTCTTATCCATCAGGGTGGGGACATCATCCTGGGTGCCGGAGATTATCGCGGGGTGATCCTCTCGACCGGCTATCCGGTCCTCCTCGCGCCGGCCTGGTCGCCGGATGGGAAGTGGATAGCCTTTCTCCGGCGCGATCATGGTTCGACCCAATTATGGCTTGTCGCGCCGGACGGACAGGGCGCGCACTCCCTCACGCGATCGCCGGTCGACATCGAGCAATTTGCCTGGAATGCCGATGGTACGGCGCTCATCTATTCAAGCCGTCACGGACAGGTCGCGGAACGACGGACCGCGGCGCAGGAGGCGATGGCTGGCTTCCGCTATGATGACCGCTATGTGCCGATGATGGATGACAAGCCGATGCCTGTCGCCGCCATTCCGCTGTCGGTCACACGGTTGACCATGGCGGACGGGTCGGTGCAGCCGGGAAATGCGGCGGACCGCGCGCTGCTCCCGCCCGATCCGATCCATTATGAGGTCGAACCGGTCATCGCGAACGCCGATGACGGCCGCCGCGCCGTCGCCCAAAACAGCACGCCCAATCCTGTCAGCCCGATGCAGATCTCGGTAACGACCGCATCCGGCGGCACAATCGCGTGCAGCAACCCGGCCTGCCAGGGGCGGTTCACCGGCCTTTGGTGGATGCCGCACGGCGGACCCTTGCTGTTCCTGCGCCGCGAAGGCTGGAATTTCGGCACCATGACCCTTTATCGCTGGCAGCCGGGCACGGGCGAGCCGCAACGCGTCTTTGCGACGAACGATGTCATCAGCGGCTGCGTGGCTGCGGCGGCGCGATTGACCTGCCTGCGCGAGAGTGCGACCGTTCCGGCGCGTATCGTGCGGATCGATCCAGGTTCGGGCCGTTCGGAGTTGCTTTACGATCCCAATCCGGCTTTTGCGTCGATCCGCTTCGGGAAAGTCAAGCGGCTCGAATGGCGCAATGATCGCGGCCTTGAGGTGAAAGGCGATCTGGTGCTGCCGCCCGGCTATGGCGGAAGCAAGCGCCTGCCGCTGATCGTCACCACCTATAGAAGCAACGGCTTTCTGCGCGGGGCGACCGGCAATGAATATCCGATCCATCTGTTTGCCGAGCAGGGCTTTGCCGTGCTCGCGCTGGACCGGCCGCTGCCGGTTTTCGCCGCGAAGCAAGCAGAGGGCGATCCGGTCAAGTTGAGGGCCGTCAATGATCGCGATTGGGCCGAGCGCTGGAGCATGCAATCCTCGGTGATAGTCGGCGTGCAGCGCGTGATCGACATGGGCGTAGCCGATCCCAATCGGATCGGCATTACCGGGCTCAGCGACGGGTCCAGTACCGTCGGCTTCGCCCTCATCAACAGCAAGCGTTTCGCCGCGGCCGCCATGAGCACCTGCTGTCTTGAGCCATGGTCGGTCAACTCCACCATCGGTCCGGCATTCGCCGCCATGATGCGAAAGCAAGGCTATCCTCCCGCCACGTCCGATGATCGGGCTTATTGGAAGGTGGGCTCGATGATCCGCAACGCCGCTACGATCGACACGCCGCTGCTCATGCAACTGGCCGACCGTGAATATCTGACCGCGATCGATGTGTTCGCGGCGCTGCGCGAGCAAGGCCAGCCTGTCGACATGTATGTCTTCCCCGACGAATATCATAATAAATGGCAGCCTTTGCACCGGCTGGCCGTCTATGAACGCAATCTCGACTGGTTCCGCTTTTGGCTGCAGGACAAGGAAGATCCCGATCCGCGCAAGGCTGATCAATATAGTATCTGGCGAAAATTGCGCGAGCAGCGAAAATCCCGTGCGAAGCATTAAGACTGTCCCGCAATCCAGGCCTCGACGTCAACGAGCTGCATGATGCGGAGATAGTCCGTGCCCTGGACGATTCCCTCCGCGTCCAGGGCACGTTCGAGGCGTGGGACATCGATGAGTCCGGCGCGGCGAAGCGCCCCATCGAGAAGCATGGCGCGGATCAGCGGCCGGTTGGCTTCATAGATTTGCGCCACATAGCTGTCCGGCGTTCCCTTGACCCTGCGGTCCAATATTTCAGCCGGGAGCCGATCGCGAAATGCGTCACGCGCGATAATCCGGTTCTGCCCATCCCGATACCACCACCAGCTCGGAATCTTGAGGCAGGCTTCGACGACGGGCTGGGAGGCCAGGGGCGTCACATGGCGGACGGGACTGAGAAGGTCGCAACTCTCCGCCCAACCCTGGGCAGCGACGATCATAGCGATATGCGCGGCCGTCCCGGCTTCCGCGTCGCGTGGGGGCTCAAGCCAGGGATGGTTTGGCACAAGCGCGCTATCGCCCACTATGTCGGAGGAAAGAAAGGAGGTCTCGACTGGCCAGCGGAAAGCGGGGGAGCGCCTGAAGATGCGCGCTGCCGCACGGCGCAACACGGTGCCGACCCCGACCTCCGCCAGTTTCGCGATAGAGAGGGCCGTAGCGGCTGCTTCCGTCAGGCTCCCGCCGCGTCGTAGCGCATCCGCCACCGGCGCGACCGAACGCAGCGCGAAGAAGACATTATCCCCGCCACCGCCGTCCAGGGTCAGATCGGCGCCGGTCCGGCAAACCGCCTCTTGAAGCAGTTTCGTGGTTCCCTGCATGAAGGACCGGGCGATCGGATTGGGCTGGCCATGGGCGTCCGAGCGTGTGAGATCGACCATATCCACTTCCCACCGTGCCTCGATCTGGGGAATGCCCAGCCGAGACGCGACCATGCGGGCGAAGACCCGCTCGTCGCCGACGCCGCCCTGGCTGGAGAGATTGAGGCTATCATAAGGACAGCCATGGGTGCTGAGCGAGGCCGCCAACACGGAAGAATCAAGCCCGCCGGACAGAAGCACTATCGCCCACTGCGAACCCAGCGTGCTCCCGCGGGTCGCCGTCGATATGGCATTTCGGATGAGGCCTGCCGCCCTTTCGCGATTGTCGATCCAATGACGCCGCCCGGCCTGTGCCCAGGGGCTCCAGACCCTGCTGAGCCTGACCGCACCGGGCGAAACATAGAGGCAGGAGCCGCCCCGCAGTTCTTCTACGCCCTCAAGGCAGGTGCGATCGGCGGGAATGTCGCGCAAGGCGAGGCGCCGCGCTATATCGGTCCACGCGACACCCCGGCGGGTCCAACCCGCCATCGCCATCGCCTCCATGTCGGACGCGACGATCAGCCGGTCATGCTGACGGGCATAGAAGCAGGGGAGGCGACTGAATGGCGATCGCAATATGTGGAAACCGTGCCGGTCGGCATCTGGCATGATGGCAAGGAAATTCCCCCAATAATACCGGGATATTCGGCGCAATCTCGGCTCATCGACAGCTTGGGCGAAATCGGGCGGAAGATGGGCGGGATCGCTCTTGCCGGTGGCGAAGATCGACCCCAGGACAATGGCGTCGCCGCAGCGCATCAGGGGGATATTCGCGCTGGTGGCGAGAAAGAAGGGGCGATCCTGACGGACGGTCATGGCGGAGGCATCGGCCTCCCCGCCGCGTTTTTGCACAACGGACGGACCTTGCTCCGGGCTGAGCGGGATGATGGCGGCGAAGCTTTCCATCAGATGGTCCTGATCGGACAGAAGGGCCGGGTATTTTCAGGGTCGTCGCCAATGATCCTGCCGTCGATCTCGACCCAGCTATGCGCCTGGAAGGGATCGCATTTCACGCCCAGCACCAGATCCGGGCGGAAACCGGCGGTGAGCAGCCATGAGGCGAGCGACAGGGACGTCGCCAGGCACTGGTCGCGGGCCGAGGAGAGAAGCGCGGCGCGCTGATAGGCCAGCCCGATCCGGGCCAGCGCTTTGTGGGAAGGCGGTTTTGCGGCGGAAGCCGACTTTCGGCGCGCGATCGCCGCAAGGTTGGAGGCGAGCGGCTTTTTCCGCAGACGCCGGCGCCAGATCGCGCGGAGAAGCAGCGCGCGGCCAATGTCGATGGGCGATGCACGACCATTGCGCAACTCTATCCCGCGATTGGGTGGCCTGACCCGAGCGCAAGGCTGCGGACGTACAGCCGACTGCGACGGGGTGATGATCCCGGCGCGGATCAGCGCGACGCCTCCCTCGGCGTCGACCGCGCCATGATCGGCGAGCGCCGCAAAGGCCCGATCGAGTTCGGGGCTGAGCCCAAAATAGCGGTCCGCTTCGATATCGAGGAAGACGATCCGGCCGTCCGGCCGGCAGAAGCTCAATCCGTCTCGCAGGGCAAAGCCGCTCATCGGGCACCTTTCACGCTGGTCGGCGCGCGGCCATCGACCGCGCGCCCCTTGACGTCAATCGTCGGCAAGACCGGTAAAGGGTTCGCCGATCGCAAGATCTTCGCGCAGGCCGCCCATGCCCTTTGTTTCAATGCTGGCGGCGCCGAGATCGATCACATCTTCCTTGCGTTCCATGACAATGCTCCTCGTCTCCGCTGCGAATTGCAGCAATTTCGAGATTAGGAAGGAGAGGGCCGTATCTGAAATCTATACGGCTCCGATATCGCGAATATATTTCGTACCGATCCTATATCGTGGAACTGGCCTGGCCATGATCCAGACCATTTTTGTGGATGGAGGCGGAAGGTTTGAGATTGAATCGATGCCCGAGCATAAGGACGCGGCTCTTGGAATGGGGACTTCAAGACCGTGTCGTCTGTGTCGGTAGCCTGGCGCGCCTTGTCGAGAGGTCGCACGGGAGGGGAGCTGAATGGCAAGGAAATGGCGCGCAGCTCGATGCTGCGCGCCACATCTTCAGTCGTCGGACAGGCCGGCCGGCTGTTCGCCGATACCAACATCGCCGGTCGGTCCGCCCAAACCCTTGGTCTCGACGCTGACGGCGCCGAGTTCGATCACGCCATATTCGCGTTCCATGACAGTCACTCCTTGGCTTGCGCTGCAGAAAGGTGCAGCACCGGAAAGCCTAAGGGGAGGCCGCCATGATCCGAACTTTATACGGATCTGATATCGCGAATATTTCAACGCTCTGCTGGTTACGACCGCTTTGCGGAACGTCATTCGCCGCGATAAATGTCATGCAATAATCGGGCGGCCGCGCGCTGCCGGCGCAGATGATAGGCCGAGACAGCCCGGCGCAGCGAGCGGACGTCCCCCATGCCCGTCCAACGGATGAGGCTATCCAGTTCCGTTTCGAGGTCGTCCAGCGCATCCGGTTCGCCCAGCCTAGCCGGATGGAGCCGGCTGTTGATCCGGTCCATGGCGAGGGCATGCTCGCGGTTGCGCGACGTGGCTGCGATGCGCTGGAAGAGGTCTGCCGTGCGGTCGGCATGGGAGGCCATGTCGGGATCGACCTCGATTGCTGCAAGCAGAACGGCCCGGCTGCTTCGAAGCGCAAGCGCCAGGATGTCGCCGGACCAGCCATAGAGATCCTTGAGGCTTGGTTCGTCGATCAGCGGAACGAGAAAGCCGTTGCCGCTCCGGCTTTCCACCAGACCATCCCCCGCCAGATGGTTGAGCGCCTCGCGGATGGGCGTCGTGCTCGATGCGAGAGTTGAAGCGAGTTCGGCAGGCTCCAGCCGGGCGCCGGGGCGATAATGGCGTTCCATGATCAGGCGCTTGAGCCTCTGCTGGACCCGTTCGGATGTGGGACCGGCGCTCATCCTCTTCAGCCCTGCTCGGCCGCGAACTGCGCGACCATCGCTTCCTGGTCGGGCCGCAGCGCGTCGATTGCCCCGAGCGGCCGATCATGGTCGTCTCCCAGCAATATGGAGGGGCATTGCCCCTCGAAATTGCCGAGATTGGGTCGGTGCTGGCGGTATCCGGCCAGGGCCGCAAGGTCAGGCGCGAAATTCCGGGCGATAGCGGGCGGATAGGCGAGCCAGGGATTTTCATAGGGTTTGAGCCAGCCGAGGGAATAGCCGACCACCAGACCGCGCCGCTCCTTTGCGCTCCGGTTCGCGCCGGCGCCATGCAAGGTCGAGCCGAGGAAGACCAGCGCAGCTCCCGGCTGCAATTCGATGGCGATGCCGTCGCCGCTAGGTTCGTCCTCGGCGTTAGCGCCATGGCTGCCCGGCCAAAGGCGTGTGGCGCCATTTTCGGCGGTGAAGGGTGTAAGCGGCCAGATCACGTTGATGAGATATTCGATTTCGCCGGTCGGGCCGCGCCACATATCCTGGTCGCGGTGCGGCGGCTGGGCCAAGGCGCCGGGATGCACGGCGATCGCCTGGGTCACATTGAGCTGGATGCAGTCGCACCATGGGCTCAATATCGTCTGCGCGAGATCGAGGATCAGCGGATGGCGCACCAGCGCGTCGGCATGGGGCGACCGGGTGAGAAGCCGACCGAAGCGCTTCGTCGTCTCCCCATAGAAAATGCCGGTGCCGAAGGGCGTCTGCGCAAAGGGCTTTTCCAGGTCCGCGTTCAGCGCGGCGAGGGTGGCGGCAGGCAGTGCATCGGCAATGGTGCACCAGCCCTGGCGGAGCAGGGTTGCGGCGAGATTGGTCGATCGGGTCATGGCGCGTCCCTCCTCAAGCCGCGAAAGGAACGGGCTCATAGACGCCCGCTTGCGCAAGGCGGTCGAGCGTGTCCGCCTCGATCTCGATTTCCAGCGCGGCCAGCAAAGAGCCCTCGCACAGTTGCGGCATGCCAAGCGGCCGGCATTTCCAGCCGAAGGCGAGGATCTGCTGGAACCAGCTCATCTCTGCGATGGCGACATAGCGCGTTATGCCATTGGTGAGGGCATGTTCGGCCAGAGCTGTCACGAGCCGGTTGCGAGCCTCGCGTCGCTCCGGCGCACGGAGATTGCGGTCGAGGCAGAAGCGGGTGATCTCGAAGATGGTCTCGCCCTGGGGCGGGGGCGCCGCGCACAGGCCGGCATAGAAGCTGTCCAGGATATGCGGCCGGACGGTCGGCAGCAGCCGGGCCGAGGCGAGGTGGGTGCCATCGGGTTCGGACAGGATAACATAGCGGGCATGTTCGTCGTCGAACTGGTCGGCCTCGAAACGTCCGTCGAGCACGGGCACCTGCCATTTCAACAGGTCGACGAAGACGGATTTGCGGGCCGCGAACATGGCGCGTAGGACATGATCGGGCACCGGGCGGAACGGTTCCTTGACGATGTGCAACATGGGGCAGGTCTCCCTTGGTCGTGGTCGGCCAAGGGTCGGCCAAGGGGTTGATTCGCCGCTATTCCCACAAATGGGAATGGCGCCAGCCGCCAATGTCGCTGATCGTGAGGGTTCCGTCCGCCAAAGCCAGGCCAATGAGCATGACCCGCTTGTTGACCTCGTAGCGCGAGCAGGAGTCCTTGATATGCTTTGTCACGGTTCCCTTGCGAATGCCCAGGATTTCACCCGCCTCGTCGTCATTTTTGCCGAGCGCCATCCACTGCACGCATTCGCGCTGGCGATCGGTGAGGGCGGCGTTTCTTGTCCCTCGGCGAACTGCGCCCAGCCAGAGACGGCGGGCGACGTGGAAGGCGCAACTGCCGACCAGTTGCGCCAGCCAGAGCTTGTCGTCCGGGATCGGCACACCGTCCGCATTGGCGAAAGAGCAGGAACCAGGGGGATAGCCGCCGACATTGGACGGCACGGTAAAACCGTCGCCAATCCCTTCCCTGCGCCCGCAGTCCAGATGAGCCTTGTCGTTGCGGGTCAGCGGGATGAGGCTCGAGATGCTTGTCCAGCGAAAGCCCCAGTCCGTCATATGGCATGCGCGGTGAACCGGGTCGGAAAGGCCCAATGCGTTGGCGGCGTAGAAGTCGGCCCAATGGGCCGGATAATTGTGGATGTGGATCGCCATGCCGTTCGCCGCGAGCACATCGACATGCTGCGTGATCGCGAAATATTGAAATCCCATAGTTCCCGCGATGTCACTGAGCACCATCGCCATGTCGTCTGGATTTTGGACGCGTTCGATATCGTTCAAAAATTCCTGCACATTATACTGCACGCTCATTTGCGTATGTCACGACGGCGAGCGGTGTCTCGAGCCGCCGGTCGTCCCGCAGCCGTCCTTTCCCTGATTTCTGGCCGGTGGGCGGTTTCTCACGCCGCTCGCCGACGGGCTATGTCATGAAATGGCCATATCATGATTCGTTTTCAAAAAGAACGGGTTGGCGTCGGCGGGGTGGCCGGGTTCGGCGCATTGGCCAGGCGTTTATAGCGCGGACCGGGCGGATCCCCGCCTTTGGCGCACCAGCGGGCCAAGGCTGATCGTGGCGGAGGCGCACGACCGCCAGGCATGTGTCGACTGGCGAAATCCCGCTGTTTATGACGCGCTTCGACAAGCCGATCGCGCGGCCATCATGTGGGAATGGCTGCGTCGCGACCCGGACTATATTGCATGGTACGCGACCGCCAGCCATGCGACGCGCGGATCGGGGCTCGCCCGGCAATGGGGGCTTCACTTTCGCTGAAGATCCCGGCCTCCCGGCTTGCGAGGCGCGGGTCATCTGGCATGCCGATGTCGATCCCGCGATCCTGCCGGTGTCGATCGAAGCCGGGGCTGCGGCAGGTGAGGAGGCGATCGACGTCGCGGCGCTCGCGCCCTGGCTGCGCGCGGCGAGCGATCCGGCGGGCAGGGAATATGTGGTTTTGACCGATGGCCGCCGGCACATCAGGCTCGACATCCTGGCGGGCACTCTCCTGCGCGCGCACGGGCCGGTGCTGCTCCGCTATGATATGTGGGGAGCACGAACGGCTTTCCTTCGCATGCGGACGCTGGAGCGTTTCCTCGATCTGGTGCGGACGGGCCGCTTCCGCGCGCCGCTCTATCCCGGCGATCCCGCGGTCGGGCGCGGCGTCGAATTGCTGCGCGTTCATGATGCCCGTGCATCGGGCGCAACCCAGCGCGACATTGGCGAAGCGCTGTTCGGCGCGGAGGCGGTGAAGCGGGGCTGGGACGGACGGACCGATCATATAAGGCAACGGGTCAGGCGGCTGGTGAAGTCGGCACGCGCCATGGCGGAAGGAGGCTATCGGTTGCTCATGCGATCGCGCTGATGGCGGGCTGTGATTTCGGTGAGGGAGGTTACGCCCGCCCGCTACGTCCCGCCTATGGGGCGAAGATGGATCGGTCACTATCGACGATCCAACCGAGAGCCGGTCCGGGCGGGCTCGGTCGACAGAGGGACCGAGCGGTAGAGCGACCGGGTGACAAAGCGGCTTCAAAGCTGGGCATGGCCTTTGGGCTTTTCGTTTGCTTGGCGATCCGGCCGGCTGGTTGGCTTGGGCATTTGGTTGCGTTGTTTCCCCTGTTATCGGGCGCCCGACGCCGCCTGCGGCGGCGCTGCCGCGCTCTCACGGCTTCGCCGCCGAACCCCGCCTTGGGAGTTTCGTCCATCCGGTTTCGATCGCTGGCGCGGGGGCCGGCCTTGCCGCCCCGATATGGGCGCGGCGCGCGCGCCGCGGCGTTGCTGGTTTTGGTCCTCCCTTCAAGCGGGGATGGGCTCTGTCGCCCTGCTAGGCCCGCGCGCCCCTCATGCAAATGGCGGCGAGCCGCCATTCCTCCACTTACGTTCCGGCCCTTGCGGGTGCGCTCGGGGCTTTGCCGCGGGCTTTGCCGTGCGCCTTGCCGCCCACCCCCGCTTATGCGGGGGACCGATGTGGGTTTTTAGGGTGGCGCTTGGAGGCTAGGCATGACGTCCCATTCTTCATCCCGCGCCCTTGTCCGGCGTCGGAACAATGACCATTCAGGCGAGCAGAGGCGCGAGAGCGCGCCAGTCTCACGCGAGCGGCAGGCACCCAATCTCTATGAGCAGGTGACGGACCGCATCATTTCCGAACTGGAAGCCGGGCGACTGCCGTGGGTGCAGCCATGGGGGAAGCCGGGCGAGGGGACGGGTTGCGCGCCCGCGCTTCCCCGCAATGCGCTTAGCGGCCGAGAATATTCGGGCGTCAATATATTGCTGCTCTGGAGCGAGGTGATCGCCAAGGGCTATCCCAGCCAGCGCTGGCTTACCTTTCGCCAAGCCTTGGAGGCGGGCGGGACCGTCCGCAAAGGCGAACATGGCTGCATGGTCGTCTATGCCGATCGTTTCATTCCGCAAGCCGAAAAGGCCCACGCACAGGACAGCGGCGAAGAAGCAAGGGCGGTGCCTTTCCTCAAACGCTTTACAGTATTCAATGTCGCGCAATGCGAGGGGCTGGAGGGGCGCATTATTGTCGATCCCGATCCATTGCCGGAGCGTGAAATTGTGCTGGTGGCCGAAGAAGTCATTGCGGCAAGCGGGATCGATTTTCGTATCGGTGGTGATAAAGCCTATTATGTGCCGTCGCTCGACTATGTGCAGGTTCCACCGCAACAGCTTTTTTTCGAGCAGGTCAATTTCTACCGAACGGCTCTCCATGAACTGACTCACGCGACCGGTCATGCATCACGGCTTGCCCGTGACTTGTCCAATGGGTTTGGATCGACGGGTTATGCCCGCGAAGAACTGAATGCCGAATTGGGATCGGCCTTTCTTTGCGCGTCGCTCGGTATCGTGCCGACCGTGCGCCATGCCGATTATATAGGGGCGTGGCTTGCGGTGCTGCGCGAGGATAGCAGGGCAATCTTCCGCGCCGCCCGCGCCGCCAGCCTTGCCGCCGACTGGCTGCTCGAAAAGCATCGCGCTTCGCGGGACAGCGATGGCGGCACCGAGGGCAACGCTTCGGCGAGTGACACCGGCGCAGAACAGGGGAGGATGGCATGATCCTCCTTCCCGACGAACTGCGCACGAGGCTGCGCGCCGAGGCACGGTGCAATGCCGAGCAACCGGGCCATGATCCTCGCAGCGAGTCACGTGCCTCGCTGCGACCAATCGCCAAATTCTTCAATCCGCTTAGCCCGGCGACATGGCTTGTGACCGAATTGGCGCAGGATGGCGATACGCTGTTCGGCCTTGCCGATCCGGGGTTCGGATGCCCGGAACTCGGATATTTCTCGCTGCGCGAGATTGAGGGCATCCGCTTGCCATATGGCCTGCGCATCGAGCGCGATTGTGCCTTTGTCTCGATGCACCCGCTTTCGGTCTGGGCGGACATGGCCCGCCGCGCGGGATCGATCCTGCAAGCCCAGACCCTACTCGCCCGCAGCCTCATGGCGCGGCCAACCGACGAGCTTCCGCCGCCCTGATCGGCGGCAAGGCGCGGGCGGCCGCCTGCCGCCCAACCAGAAGCGGCTCCGCAGCGCATCGACGCTGACAGTCTTTCGCGGCGGAACCGGCTTATCGTAAAAACTGGAGTACCCGACATGAAACTCGAATTTATCGCCCTTGACCGGCTGTGCATCAGCAAGACCAATATGCGCTTTGCGAAGAAGGTGCCCGACATCAGCGACATCTTGCCGACCGTGCGCAAGCGCGGCGTCATCCAGCCCGTCATCGTGCGGCCCTGCGCCGCCTCAGCGTTGGGAAAGGACGCCCATGCCGCCGATCCTGCGCCCGACTATGAAATCATCGCGGGAAGCCGCCGCTTCCATGCCGCCCGCGCGGTACGGGAAGAACAGCGCGCGGAAGGCGAGGCCGACGCCGAATGCTCGGTCCTGCCCTGCGCCATATTGGACGAGGGCGACGATGCCGACGCCATCGAAGCCTCGCTCATTGAAAACGCCGCCCGGCTCGACCCCGGTGAGGTGGTGCAATGGGAGGCCTTCACCCGGCTGGTGAAGCAGGGTCGCACGCCGGACGACATATCCGCGACCTTCGGCTTGCCCGAAATCGCGGTGCGGCGTGTCCTCGCGCTCGGCAACCTCCTGCCGCGCGTCCGCCAGCTTTATGCCGGCGAGGAGATTGACCGGGCGACCGTGCGCCATCTGACGCTGGCGTCGAAAAGCCAGCAGCGCGCATGGCTCGCGCTGCTCGACGACGAGGATGGATATGCGCCGACCGGTCATCAGTTGAAGGCATGGCTGTTCGGCGGCGAGTCGATCCCGCTGCGCTCTGCCCTGTTCGATGTCGAGGCCAGCGGGCTTGTCGTGGTGGCCGACCTCTTCGGGGAGGACGCCTATTTTGCCGATGCGACGGCTTTCTGGCACGCGCAACAGGCCGAGATCGAGCGCCGCCGTGAGGCATGGCTGGAGGCTGGCTGGAGCGATGTCGTGATCGTGCCGCCCCATGAGCATTTCTCGGCATGGGAATATGCAAAGGCCCCCAAGCGCAAGGGCGGGCGAATCTATGTCGATCTGCGCGCCAATGGTGAGGCCGTCATCCATGAAGGGTATCTCAGCCGCAAGGAAGCGGAGCGGCGGGCGTCCGGGCAGGGGGAAACCGACCGGCCCAAGATCGCGCGCGCCGAACTGACCTCGACGCTCAACATCTATGTCGACCTTCATCGCCACGCCGCCGTCCGCGCGGCCTTGCTTGACCGGCCCGGCGTGGCGCTTCGGTTGATGCTGGCCCACGCCATAGCGGGATCGTCGCTCTGGCGGGTGCAGCCGGAACCTCAGACCGCGCGCAACGAGGATCTGGCGCAGAGCTTGGCGGAAAGCCGGGGCGAGGCGGTATTTGACGAGCGGCGCCGCGCCGTGCTGGCGCTTCTCCGTGTTGACGCCGACGAGCCGCATCTAGTCGGGGGGCATGATGCGCCAGCGCTTGTGACGCTGTTCCACCGGATGCTCGACCTGCCTGACGCCGCGTTGATGGATATCGTCGCGGTCGTGATGGGGGAATGTCTCGCCAACGGCAGCATGGCCGTCGAGTCGGTCGGCCTCATACTGGGCGTGGACATGGGGCAGTGGTGGACGGGCGATGATGCCTTTCTCGATCTGCTGCGCGACCGGGAACTGCTGGGCGCTTTGTTGGCCGATGTGGCGGGGACAAGTGTTGCCGCCGCCAATATCAGGGAAAAGGCCAAGACCCAGCGCCGGATATTGGGCGATCATCTGCGCGGGGAGAGAGGGCGGCAGGTCCATGCAGGATGGGTGCCGCGCTGGATGGCATTTCCACCCTCGGCCTATACGACGCGCGGCGGCGTCGGCACCGTGATAGCGCATGAAGCGGCCTGCACCGCCGCAAGCGCGGCGGAGCAAAGGGAGGATGATCCCGTCCCGCCGCAGGGCGGCGCGGCGCTGCCCCCTCCCGATGCGCGGGACGAGGACAGGCCCGAACAAAGCGCGGTGGACGAGGCGGCGCGGCTGGCTGCATGATGCGTGAGGCATGATGGAGGAGGGCGGGGCCGCAGGCCGGTTCCGCCCTCCGCTCTCTTGTACGGTGGACAAAAAATCCGCCGCGCGCCCGCGCCGTTCCGGCTTGGGCGCGCGTTTCGCTCCATGCTGTCTTGCCTAAGCCATGATCCTCCCGCATGGGATCGCAGGACAAGGACAGGGGCGAATGAAGAAGATTCTGGACGATGTGGCGCGCTTCGTCGCGCGGCTCGCGCCCGAGCCGGTGTGCGATCCGTGCATCACGCAGAAGCTGGCGCTGGAGGAAGCCGCGCTTGCCGCACAGGCGAGCCATGAACTGGCCGGGAGCCATGGCTATGAACGGATGAAGGGCGTGTGCAGCCTCTGTGGAGAACATGGCATGGTGATCCATCGGCGCTGACCGGCGGCTGAATCGTTGCGCTTTCAGGAGTTCGAAACCTGCCGATCGCGCAGCGCCTTCTTGCCCATTTCATGTCTTCATGGGGAGACACCGCCCGGCGGGCCGACTATCCGGCGCTCTCATAACATCGAAACATAGGGCCGCCAGAATGACCGAGATTTCCGCCGACACCGACCTCCTGATCACATTGACCGCCGATATCGTCGCCGCGCATGTCAGCCACAACAGTGTCGCGCTCGGCGACGTGTCAGCCCTGATCGGTAGCGCGCATGGCGCGCTCAAGGGTCTCGCCGCGCCGGTGGCACCGGTAGCCGAACCCTTGCAGCCCGCGGTTTCGATCCGCGCCTCGGTGAAGCCTGACTATATTGTCTGCCTGGAGGACGGCAAAAAATTGAAGATGCTCAAGCGCCATCTGATGACGCGCTACGGCATGACGCCCAATGATTATCGCGCCAAATGGGGTCTGCCCGCCGACTATCCGATGACCGCGCCCAACTATGCCGAGGAACGCAAGGCACTTGCGGTCAAGATCGGCCTTGGCCGCAAGCCCAAGGGGGATGCGGCGCCCGCGCCGTCCAAGGCGCGCGGCCGGAAGAAAGTGGAAGCTGCGCCCGCCGAGTGACAGGGAGCGGCATAGCTGGTCTGGTGAGACCGGCCAGCTTCATTAACAAAGCGGCGCCAGCCCGTCAGGGCTGGCGCCGCTTTGTTTGAGAGAGGCAGGAAGTCTAGAGCGCGCTGCATTAAATCCGACGCAGGTCGCACACTCTAGTTCTTCGTTGTCGCATCGCTATTTGCGCAAAACCGGATTCCACTTTTGCGTGCGATGCTCTAGCGGATCGCTCCGGCATTGCGGGCAAGCGCGCGCTCGATCTTCCGGTCGGTCTTATATTGGCTCAGCGCATAGACGGCCCAGATCGTGGCGGGCAGCCATCCGATCAGCGTGATCTGGAGCAGAAAGCAGACGATGCCCGCGAGCGGTCTGCCGATCGTGAAGAAGGTCAGCCAGGGAAAGATAAGGGCAATGAAAAGGCGCATAGTCTATAGCTCCACGTCAGGTCGCCCGGCCGTAAAGGACCGGCCGGACAGGATGGATTTTGCCCCTTTCGCCTCGCAGAATAGCGGCGAAACCGGAGGCTGGAAACCCATTATCTGCCACTATTTCCTATCCAAAACAGGGGCTTATATCCACTCGTCCGGCGCCGCGCGGAAGTTCAGCGCTCCGAAGGCAGAAGGGCGAAGGATCAGACCCTCCTGGGCGTGCCAGAAGGAGCCAGGTGTCTTGGCGGTTCCGTCCCCTGGCCAACGCCATACAATTTGCGGCCGCGCCCAGTATCGGGCGCGGAAGCTCCGTCGTGGGGATGATCGTCGCTAGCCGCGCATGACCCGCCTCGCGCTGCTAGCTATCCTCACTCAACAGGGTCTCGAAATCGCGGCCACCGTAGAAAATCCCCACAACGACCACTGCGCTTTCATCGACAGCGAACGCGATCGTCACCCGGCGACGCCAGGCGGTTGTCCGCAGACCTGGCCGCAGATCGTCCCGCATCGTTCCGCGACGAGGAAAGTCGGTCAGCGTGCCGATATGATCGAGGATGCCATCGGCGAAGCGCTGTGCGATGTCCGGGGATGCAGCCGCCGCGATAGTGTCGTAAATGGTTCGAGATGGTCACGCGCTTCCGGCGTGAAGACAATCGCATATCCCACCTTCAGCCGCGCTTGGCGGCTTGCTCGTGACGCTTGGCGAGACCGGCGCGTACATCGTCGAGCGCTATGCCCCGGGATGGATCGGCCCGATAGGCATCATAGGCGGGAACGACCTCATTGCGCAGCCATTGCTCGACGGCCCGGTCGCGTGCCTGGAGCGCACGCAATCCGTCGCGGATCACTTCGCTTTCGCTCGCATATTCGCCCGACGCCACCTTGGCGCGGACCTGCGCTGCCATGTCGTTCGGCAGGGTTACGCTGAACTGTTGAGTCGTGCGCATGGGATAGGTCACTCCTTGCGGATATGATTTAATCCTACGCCCCCCGAGACTTCAAGGCACGCATAAGCGGTATCGCCGCCATCCGGCCTCTCGAAAGGCCTTGTTCACCCGTAGGTCGGATAATGCGCTAATGATCGTCATTTTTGCGGCTCCTGGGGGAAGCGCCACGCGGGAGGAGTGTGGCGCGGTCGCCCTATGACAATGTTTTTGGGGCGCATGAAGATCGCATAGCTGCCCTTCCGCCATGCTGGCCCGCATACCATTTCGGCGCCTTGTAAAGCAGGCATTTAGGCCGGTCCTGTCCTCCCGCAACCGGGCGGCTGCGCCTTATTTCCCCGCCCTGACGGGCTCCTCGCGGTCGCTTGCGCTTGCAAATAAGGCTTGCCGCCCGGTCCTCCGCTGATCGCTCCGGCCTGCGGTGCGGGAGGCCTGCTCGTCCCGGCCTTTGCGGCCTGCTGTCGCCCGGAAATGGTTCGCGGGCGCGCAAGTGGAGTTAAGCAAATGGCTGCAATCGGTTATGCCACCCGCAACGGCAACGGCTATAAGGGCGAGCTGCGCACCCTCTCGATCCGCGTCGGCATCGAGATCATCCCCAACAACCGCAAAAATGGCGACAGCCAGCCCGATTATCGGGTCGTCGCATCGGGTGGCGTCGAGATCGGCGCGGGCTGGATCCGGCGCGGCGAAATGTCCGGCAAGGATTATGTGTCCTTGAGCCTCGCGGCACCGGAATTCGGACCCCGCAGGCTCTACGCCAATCTCGGCCGGGCCGCCGGTCAAGATGATGACGACGCCTATGCCATCATCTGGAATCCCGCCGATTGATGGGCGTCATTCGCCCCGGCGGCGCACCGCGTCGCCGGGGCGAGAGAGGATGGCGGCGGGCTGTGGAGGGGGTCGAAAAAGGCACTCCCCGATTTCCGACCGTGCCGGAAAGGGGCGGATTGGGCCCAGATGACCCGATCCGCACCCCATCGCCCGGTCGGATTGCCGGGCCGTCGAGGAGTTCGCCATGACCGATGAAGCGACCGAGCGGCGCGACGCCGCACCCAGCAAACTTGCCGAACGCGCGCGGATAGCCCGCGAAACCTGCCCCTATCTAACCGCCAAACAGGCCGCCTTTCATCTCGGCATGGCTGCCGATACGCTCAAGAAGCTGCGGCTTCGCGGCCGGGGGCCGCGCTGCCGCATGCATGGCGGAAGCTGGCGCTATCATATCGACGATCTCGATGCCTGGTCCGCCGCGCGCATGGCGGGAGAGGGCGCATGAACGGGCGCCGCGATCTTCCGCTCTTCGCCTGGGGCGACGCGCTTCGCGCCGCGCGGTTGCGGCGTCGCCGCCTGCGTCGCTACGCCCTCTGGCTTGCGCTGGGCGGTCTTGCGCTCGGCGCGACCATCGTCTTCCCGCCGCCACCGCGTCTGCTCTGGAATGCGACGGCCAGCGCCCCTATCGGCTTCTATCTGCTATCGCCCGGCGCGCGGCTGGAGCGGGGCGACATGGTGGTGGCGAGGGCGCCTTATCCGGTCCGGCTGCTCGCCGCGCGGCGGCATTATCTTCCCTTGAACGTGCCGCTGGTGAAGCGGGTCGTGGGCGTTCCGGGCGACATCGTCTGCGCGCGCGGCGACCGGGTGACGATCGGCGGCAAAGAGATTGCGCGGCGTCTGGCACATGATAGTCTGGGGCGAACGATGCCCTGGTGGGAGGGCTGCGAAGGGCTGCTGCCGGGCCGCTATTTTCTGCTCATGGGCCATGTCCCCTCATCGTTCGACGCCCGCTATTTCGGGCCGGTCGGTGAGGCCGAGATCATCGGCAAGGCGACGGCGCTATGGGTGCGCTGAGCCATGCCCGGCTGGCGCTCGCGCTGGGCCTGCTTATCTGTCCTTTACCCTTGCGGGCCGATCCCGTCACGCGCTGGGCGGAGGATATTGCCGAGGCGTCCGGCCGCTTCGGTATCGACCGGCAATGGGTCGAGGCGGTCATGCGCGCCGAGAGCGGCGGGCAGACGATATGGCGGGGCCAGCCGATCACCAGTTCGGCCGGCGCGATGGGCCTGATGCAGGTGATGCCCGGCACCTGGGGCGACATGCGCCGTCTTTACGGGCTTGGGTCCAACCCCCACGACCCCCATGACAATATCATCGCCGGGACCGCCTATCTCGCGGCCATGCACGCGCGGTTCGGCTATCCGGGACTCTTCGGCGCCTATCATGCCGGTCCCGCGCGCTACGCGGATTATCTGTCGGCCGGGCGTCCGCTGCCGCCTGAAACCCGCGCCTATATGACGACGATAACAGCGGCACTGGGAACGCGGTGGGCTCAAGCAACGTCGCCGCCAAAGAGGAATGATCCCCCTACGCCAAATCCACCTGCACTCTTTGTCTATCATGCCAATGGCGTGACCGGTGGGACGGCGAAGGACCGACCGGACGGTGACGGATTATCGCTGGATCCGCTCTTTGCGTTGCGCAAGCGCTTTTGACGCAATTGCCACTGTTGCTTCCCGGAGACGCGTGGGCGGCTCCGTCGACCGGTTCGCTCCAACCCATCCTCACCGGGCGCTGGCATTTTTTCGCAGAGATCACAGGCCTGCTGACGCTCAAGTCTTCCATGCCGGAGGCCGCGATGTCGGTGCATGAGTCTCTGTTCTGGAGGGGAAAGAGGACGCTGCCCTCTCTCCCCCGCAACGGGAATCGGCCGGGCCGTGGCTCGGCTGTGCCTGCGCCCGCACCACCCCGGCAGATTCCCGCTGCCCCCCTCACTCCCGCTGCTCGCCGCGAGGCAGGGGTCAGGCGCCGATAGTGGTGCCGACCCCGCAATAGGAGTGAAAAGCATGTCAACCAAGCCATTTGAAGGCGAGCGTTCGACCGGTTTGCGGCAATGTCCGCTCCCCGTTCCGCGCAACCGCATTGCCCATGGCGATTGCATCCAGCGGTTGAAATCGCTGCCCGATGGGGCGATCGATCTGGTGCTGACCGACCCACCCTATATCTGTCATTATCGTTCCCGCGACGGGCGCAGGGTGGTCAATGACGACAATCAAGATTGGCTTGTCCCGGCCTTTGCCGAGGTCGCGCGCGTGCTCAAATCCGGCGCCTTTGCCATCAGTTTCTATGGTTGGAGCGCGGTGGAGAAGTTCGTCGAAGCATGGCGCTCCGTGGGGCTGCGTCCGGTCGGCCATATCGTCTTCCGCAAACATTATGCCTCATCGACCCGCTTCCTGCGGTACGAACATGAACAGGCCTTCCTGCTCGCGAAGGGCCGTCCGAACCTTCCGGCCCAAACCATCGCCGATGTAATTGACTGGCCGCGCTTTACGGGCAACCGAAGGCATCCGACCGAGAAGCCGGTGGAAATATTGTCGCCCTTGATCGAGATATTCAGCGATCCCGGCGACATTGTGCTCGATCCCTTCTGCGGTTCGGGATCGACGCTGGAAGCAGCGCGAACATGCGGCCGGGCGTTCCTTGGCGTTGAGCTGGACGCGGATCATTTTCGCACCGCGAGCGGTCGGATGGGGCTTGCCGCCTGACGGAAAGCAGGGGCGCGTCCGGCGAGGATGCGCCCCATGTATGGGCGTTGGGGAAGGGTAATCCGCTCAGGTCGTCCGATGATACCGGGACGGAACGGGCCGCCTCAAGGACGACGGGGCCCCACCATTTTTCGCGGCGTCCGCTTGCGCTCCCGCCGCGAAAAATCGTGACCCCCATCGCCGCTGGCGCGGCCGCTTCGCGGTCCTTGACCCGACCCGCTCCACCCCGGGCGAGCTTTCCATCTTTCGCAGAAATGATGGAGGTTGGCATGTCGGTTGAACAGCAGATCGAGGAACTGCGCGCTGAACTCAGCGCCTGCTGGAGCCGCCGCGAGGCGCGGCAGATCGAAGCGGAATTGAAGGTCGTGATGGCTGAATATGAACGGCTCGCGAGGGCATTTTCGGAGGCTATCCAGTGAAACGGGAGTTGCTCGGAACGGCGCTGATGGAGCGCCGTTTCGGGCATTTTTTGTTCGCGGCAGGGAGGTGTGGGAGCAGCCCCAGGGCGTCATGGTAACTGTGGGCAGCATGGAACCGTCTGCAATATGGGGCTGATGGAGATGGCGGAAATGAGGGGGATGGCGTGTAAGGCAAGATAAAGGTGCCGGCACTATTGGCCGGCTAACTTCTTGTCTGCACATCATTTTTCTTGGTGTCGGTTTGGCATCGATCCGGCCAGAACAGTGCCGTTGACCGTGGAAATAGCGGATTTTCGAGCCTTTTGGCGGCACCGCTTTCTTTCAGCATGCCAATGCAGCAAAAGGGTGTGCGAGAGGGGCCAGCGCAGGATCATTGCGATGGCCGATGACGATGAATTCACCCCGAGGCTTGGCCGCCAGCGTGCATCGCGCGGGCCGAAGATGCGCCGCTATGCCGGGCGCGTCATTGCCGCCGCTAATCTGGCGCGCGGCGGCGCGGGCCAGGGCGGCAAAGGCAAAGGCGGCTTTTCCGGGCACCGCTACGGGCGCGGGGCAGGGGTCGGCCGGCTGCTGGCCAGCCGTGATCGGCATAGCGTTTTTCGGCAGCGCCGCGTGGTGGTCAAAGCGCGTATCGTTCCGCTTGCCGGAAAGGGGGCAGGGCGGGCCGCCGCGCACCTGCGGTATCTCCAGCGCGACGGCACCGATCGGGCGGGGGAACGCAGTGCGCTTTACGGGCCGGAGCAGGACCGGGCGGACGGGAAGGAATTTCTGAGCCGCGGCAGCGAGGACCGCCACCAGTTCCGCTTCATCGTCGCGCCCGAAGATGGTGAGCGTTATGAGGAGTTGAAGCCGCTGGTTCGCCGCCTGATGACGCAGATGGAGGAGGATCTCGGAACGCGGCTCGACTGGGTGGCGGTCGATCATTTCAACACTGGGCACCCGCATAGTCATATCCTGTTGCGCGGCGTCGACGAGCGCGGGGATAATCTTATCATTGCCCGCGACTATATCGGGCGGGGTTTGCGCGAACGCGCGGCCGAGCTGGTCGAACTGGACTTGGGACCAAGAGCCGACCGTGAGATCATCCTCTCCCGCCGCGCCGAAATCACGCAGGAGCGGCTGACATCCATCGACCGCGCGCTGCTGCGCGGCGCTGAAAATTCCATAGTGAGGCCGACAACTGCCGACCCGCTCGACCATGACCTTCAGGCTGGCCGGCTGGCGCATCTCGCCCGCATGGGACTGGCACAGCCGCTGCCGACGGGCCGATACCGGCTCGATCCCGATCTGGAGGGGGTGCTCGGTGCGATGGGAGAGCGCGGCGATATCATTCGCACCATGCAGCGGGAATTTACGCGGTTGAATCTCGATCGCGCGAGCGCCGATCGAGTCATTTATGATCCGGCTGCGCCGGGCGCTCAGCCGATCGTTGGACGCGTGCTGATGCGGGGGCTGGCCGACGAGATCGAGGACCGCCATTATCTGCTGATCGATGGGATCGACGGGCGCACCCATTATGTGCCGATCGGCACGGCCGATGGAGCGGGGCTGGACGTCAGAGGCGAGGATGCCGGTCTTGCCTCCGGCGCCGTGGTCGAAATCAGGCCATCGGTACCTGTCGTTCGCGAGGTTGACCGCACCATCGCGGCGGTGGCTAGCACCAATGGCGGACGCTATGATGCCGATGCTCATTTCCGGCATGTCCTGGCCGCCAGCGAAACGTTCGTCGAGGCACATGTCCGCCGGCTGGAAGCCATGCGCAGAAAGGGCGGAGTGGCCGAACGTGATGCCGACGGCAGTTGGACGATCGCGCCCGATCATCTGGAGCGGGTAGAAGCCTTCGAACGGCGGCAGCTGATGGTCAAGCCCGTCGAGATTAGCCTGCTCTCGCCGGTGGATGTCAGGGAACTGGCAAGCGCGGATGCCGCGACCTGGCTTGATCGGAGGCTGGTGGCAAGCGAACAATTGCCCCTGCGGGAGGCGGGATTTGGCCGGGACACCGCCGCCGCGCTCGTGCAACGTCGGCAGTGGCTGATGGATGAGGGCTTGGCCGAGCAGACGGACGGGGAAATCCGTTACCGCAAGGAGATGCTCGCTATCCTGCGGCGCCGGGAAGTGCTGCGGGTCGCGGGACAGCTATCGCGTGAACTTGGCCTTCCCTTTGGCGAGGCGGCGGAAGGGGAGAGGCTGGAGGGCGTCTACCGCCGGCGGGTGGATCTGATATCGGGGCGGTTCGCCGTCCTCGAACGCTCGCGGGATTTCACGCTGGTACCCTGGCGGCCGGTGCTCGAACGCCGCATCGGTCAGGGTGTGTCGGGGCAGATGCGGGAGGAGGGTGTGACCTGGTCGGTAGGGCGGGGACGGAGCGGCCCAAGCATCAGCTGAAACCGGGATGGGCATTTTTCGGTTGTCCCACCGGCGTCTTCGTTCAGTGCTCCGCTTCGAAGCTCCGGTTCTCGCGGCAATGCCAGAGGCGCAGAATGAAGAGGGTGCCGTTCGCGATCTCATATCGCATCTCATAATGGCCTATGATGATCCGCCGGACCTCGCGTGGTTCAAAGGCCTCCAGCTTCTCGCTAAGTCGCGGATAGTCGAGCAGGCGATTGGGCGCATGCGCGAGCTGCTGCACGACATGCGCGGCTGCCTCGGGCGCAACAGGCCGCAGATGCTCGTGCAGGCGCAGAAGATCCGATGATGCTTTGCTGGTCCACTGGATCTTCATGCGGTCGGTGGCGATAGCGGGCTGTCCGTCGAGAGGCTGTCCGCCCATGCCTGAATGCTCTGATGGTCGATCACCCGGCCCGCGTCGACATCGGCCAGGGCTTCGAGCGTCATTTTGTGTCGCTCTTCCTCCTGGTCGATCCATGCCGCCAGGGCCTGCTTCATGATCCAGCCTCGCGAACGCTCGATACGAGCGGCCAGGGCGTCGACCTTATCGGCCAGGCTTTCCGGCACATGGGCCGTCAAAACCCGGGTCCCTGCTGCCATGCTAATACTCCCAATCCAGATGATAAAAGCTAAGGCGTGTGGACATTTAAGGGATTCCTTTTTCCGCGCGGATCGGATTCAAGACTGGCGAAGGGAGCGCCATCTTGGATCGACACGGATTAAGCGACGAGCAGTGGGAGCGGGTTCGCCCCGTGCTTCCCGGTAAAGTTGGGGACCGAGGCCGTTCGGC
>NZ_JFHR01000063.1 GCF_000722875.1 Sphingobium chlorophenolicum
CCGGGAAGCACGGGGCGAACCCGCTCCCACTGCTCGTCGCTTAATCCGTGTCGATCCAAGATGGCGCTCCCTTCGCCAGTCTTGAATCCGATCCGCGCGGAAAAAGGAATCCCTTAAATGTCCACACGCCTTAGGCCGTCGTTCAACCCGGCTTCGGACGTAAGACCGAAACGCACTTCGTCTTCCTCCCCCGTCTTCGGAGGACCGACCTGCACGTCGGCAGCCAAAACGGGGTCGGTGGGCGCCAGGGTGGCGGCGAGCAGAAGAGCGACGACCCAGGGGAGACCAAGCATGACGCCACCAAGCAGGGTGATCGTGCCAATCCCAAGGGGCATGGTGATGGCGAGCATCATAGGCAAACCTCATCCAGGTTAAGGATGATGAGTTGGTTTACCGGGAACCTTTCTCTACCCATTCATTTACTAGCTTGTTGATATTTAAAAAACATAGACCAGGAAATCAGATCATGTCGTGGGTAGGTGCAATTTCCATTATTGTCCTGATTGCCGCAATGTTGATCGGACTTATTGTTCATCTCAGGCGGATCGGAAAGATTAATAACCAAATGGCCGCCATCCTTGGCATCCTTGTCATTACCGCAGGCTTCATAACCTATCTTTACCCCTCGGCGCTGACGGCCACACAGAAAGATACGCCCGAAATCCGGCAGCCGATGACGCGGTAGCAACTTGGGTCAGCCATTCCTTCCCGCGGCACGCGGCCTCGTCACCGCGACGCTCGTCATCGGAGTGGGCCTGAGCGGCTTCTTCGACGGCATATATTGTTGCACCAGATCCTTCAGTGGCATCATATGAGCTTGGTGAGGATGAGCGGCTTCGCGACATGACAAACCAAATCCTCGCCGACGGCATATTCCACATCTTGATGTACGCGGTGGTGACGTGGAATCGCGGGATGAGAGAAAGCCGCCATGGGAGGCGATCCCGAACCACTCGCGTCACCAAGGAGGATGAGGTGCAGCCCGCACCGGCACCCGATCCGACAATGAAGGCGCGAGCCGATGAATGATGATCACAAGGATGCGCGGCAGCGCTCGCGGAAATCTGCGGAGAAGCAGGATTCCTCCCATGGAACGGGTGGAAGGGCCAGCCGAAGAAAGCTAATCCGCTAGCGTCGGCCATCGACAATCAGGCAGGAAACTGAATAGGCTTTGGGCGCCGCAATTGCGGACTCTTATGCCATGTAAGGCGGCGAAATCCGCGGGCGGCCCACTCGGCGCCGCATTGCATCGGCGTCATGCAGCGTCAGTATGCCCCCTCCCCAACTGAGCGTCTTCATCTGACGCGCCTGCTGCACCATGCGGTTCACATGAACGGGCGTCATGCCGAGCGTGTCGGCAACCATTTCCTGCGTGATCGGCATGGCGAACGCGTTCTTTTCGGTCAGCCCGGCTAGGTCGAGCCAATCGAAAAGTTCCAAGCAAAGATCCTCCAGCCGCTCATGAGCGTTCATCCGGCCCAATCTGGCGATCTGGCCGAACAGATAGGCTTCGTTAAGCGCGCGACCATGCGCATAGGCCGCCCCCAATCGGGAAGAAGCGGATGGAGCGGGCGCGATGCGAAGGCTGACGGAGGTCAGCGCGACCAAAGTCACGGCATTGGCGGGCAGCTATAGCCGATCACGTCGCCCGGCAACATGAACTCGATGATCTGACGCCGCCCGTCTTCCATGACGTGGGTTCGCGCTGCCCATCCGTTCAACAGCAACAATGGATCGGGCAGCGGCTGGCCCTCCGCCAGCAATTCCGATCGTGCCTTGAACTGCCGCACATGGCTGGCGGCGTCGATCAGTGCCGCCATCGCCGCCTCGTCGAGGGGAATCAGCGAGGCGAGCCGCCTGAACGCGGGCTCCAGCCAATCATGCACCGGCAAGCGGCGCTTCCCCATTCATGCCTGCGCCTGCTGGCCACACAATCGCCCGACCAGCGCAAGCAACCGGGGCATAGCGAAGGGCTTGGGCAAGCAGGGAATGTTCCGGTAAGTCGCGGGCAGCGACCAGCCGTCATAGCCGGTCAGGAACAGATGCGGCACCTGCGCCTGCGACAGCCGATCGGCAATGGGATAGGACATGGCGCCATCCAGATTGACGTCCAGTATCGCAGCGTCGATCTCTTCGCTGTCCGCAAGCCGCAGGCCGGTCGCCAGATCGCCTGCCGGTCCGACCACCTCCGCCCCGGCGGTGACGAGGGCGCGCGCCAGATCGGACGCGATGAAATATTCATCCTCGATGACGAGGATGCGCTTGGTCTTCAGATCATCGCTCATCGACAGGCTCCTTCAGTTGGCGGTTCGGCGCCATGTCCAGCGGCATGGCGATGGAACAGCGAATGCCGCCTCCCCGAAATTCCAGTTTCGTCTCGGCTCCCAGCCGATACGGCAGGGCCTCCTCGATCAGTTCCCGGCCGAACCCTTCATGACCGGGATTGATAGAAACGGCTGGAACACCCTGTTCGTCCCAGCATAGGGTCAACATCCGCTGCCCGCCTTGATCCAGATCGACCGTCCAGAAGATATCAAGACTAGCCCCCGTTGCGCGGAGTGCCCCATATTTGACCGCATTGGTCGTCAGTTCATGCACCGCCAGTCCCAGGGATTCGGCGGCTTTTGAATTCAGCAAGACATCGGGACCTTCTATGCGGACCTGCGGGCCGTCATGCGCGCCAACACTCATCAGTTCGTCACGAATGAGGTTTTCCAGATCAGCCGTGCCCGCCGCCGTTTGCGTCACCACGATCTGGCTGCGCGCAAGAGCATCGAGCCTCCCCTTGAAATGATCCGCCATCTCCTCTTGATCGCCGCGCCGGTCGAAGGTGCGGGCAAAGACGGAGCGCACGACGGTCAATATGTTGCGAACGCGGTGCTGAAGCTCCGACACCGCGACGCGCAGGCGTTTTTCGCTGTCCCGCAGGGCCCATTCCACGCGGGCCCTTTCCACTGCCGCCCAGGTTCGCTCGGCCACGTCCCACAGCAGCGCTTCCTCCTCCGCCGTCCATGTCCTGGGAGATCCCTGCTGGACGAAGAAGCATGCGATCCAGCGACCTTCCTTCATCAGCGGCACGGCCAGGGTGGCCCGCAACCCGCCAGCGACTATATAGGCGCTCTCGACGCCCTGCGTCCGCGGGTCGGCAAGGGCGTCCTCGATGACGAGCTTTCGCCCGGTGCGCTGGTCCGCCGTGAGTTTCAGGCCGAAATCATCGATCCGATAGGTTCCCCGCGCGCTGGCTGTCCGGCCGCTCGTCCAGTCGCGGACGACCGTGAAATGATCGCCGGCCGCGTCCACCTCGCCATAGCCGCAGCGATCCGCCCCCAGATGCGCGCCCAACAGCGCGCCAGCGGCGGCCATGATGTCCTGCGGGTCCGCGAGCGGCCGCAGGCTATCGCTGAGTTCAAGCAGGAAGGTCTTCCGCCGTTCATTGGCGTGGAGCGCCGCTTCCGCCTGCAATCGCGGCATGATGTCGCGCAGCAGGATCGCGACGCGATTCTGCCTTGGCTCTCCGATCGGGAAGGCATAGGCGTCATAGGGGCGCGCCGGAGCCGCATCGGGGTTTTCGAACCGTTCGGGCCTGCGGCTCAAGGCGACCCGGCCGCAAATCTCGTACCAATGCTGATCATGGTCGGAGGCGAAAGCGCGCATCGTACGCCCGGCGGCGTTGCCAAAGCCGGTCAGCCGTTCGAACGCAGCATTGACCTCCATGAAATGAACGTCGGACGGGCATCTGTCGGCGTCGAACAGGACTTCCACCACGCCAAAGCCTTCGTCGAGGACATTGAACAGCGCCCTATACCCGTCGCTGATTGGGAGCCGCGCATTCAGAAAGCCCTCGCCGCTGCGCGCCGCCAGCGTGAGCAGGACGCCCTGCACCTCGCCCTGCTCGTCATGGACGGGGCTGAGCACCATGACGCAATCCGGATTGTCTTCGTTCATCAAAACGGACCGGGGAACATCCTCTATCACCGTTTGGCCCGCCAGAACCTGATTAATGGCCGACCGGCCCGGAAAGTCGGGCGAATTTTCCAGGAGCGGCCGCCCGAATGCCGGATGCAGGAGGGCCAGCCTTCCGACATACGCGTCGTTATGGAAATAGAGAAGATTCTCGCCCCACAGGAGCGCTGCGGGCAAAGGTTGGGAAAGCAGATTGTCGAGCGTCTGGCGCAAGCTTGGCGGCCAGCCCTCGACCGGACCGAGGCCGGATTCCGCCCAGTCGGCGTCCCGCACGGACGCCGCCATGCCGTTCGCACCGCCAGGCCAGATTCTGCTCACGCCCCGCTGCTCCTTCCGCTGTCCTTCCGCGCCGTTCTGCAATCTGCGGCGGACGCCCGGCACATTGGGGTGCAAACGCACAAGGCCCTCTATCGTGCCGCCCGGAATGCAGGTTGTCCAGCATCAGCGCGTAAATGCGTCGGTTCTGCAGCCGCCGATCAGGGCCGCCTTCGCCTGATAGCGGACCGCCAGTTCGGAATGCGCGGCGACCATCCTGGGCACGTCGCCCCGCGCCTTCGCTTGCCGGGCCTTTTCCAGCTCTTCCTGCGCTCTCATGGAATAATAGGCGGCGTCGCTGACAATTCTCGTCACGATGATCTCCGTCATGGCCGGTTTGGCGCCGAAGGATAGCATGGCGCCCATCAGTGAAAAGAAATGCAGGTTATGTTTGATGCCGTTCGGCCCTGATCCATGTTCCGATATGATCTGAGACCTCTGATTTTCCGGAACCAAACATCTAGCCGGTCAGCGCGACCGTCCAGGATATTCGTGGTCGTCTTCCTCGCCCGGAATTTTCTGGCAAGCCGACGAACTGCACCAGGATCAGGCCAGCGGGAACAATGTGCGACCGAACATACCGGCACGTCCAATAATCAGCATCCCTGGACTTCTTATTCCGCCGCCACGCTTAATCTGGACAGGGATTCACGGGTGGCAGGCAAGTCAGCGCCAAGCTCCTCCGCGAAAAAGGCGCAGGTGATCCTCAATCCTTCCTCCAAGGCGACACGCGGTTCCCATCCAAGCAGGCTTCGCGCCCGCGCGATATCCGGGCGTCGGCGGCGCGGATCGTCGGTCGGCAGCGGCTCATGCACGATGCCGGGGCTGATCCCGGTCGCCGCGACGATATGGTCGATCAGATCGACGATCCGATATTCCTGCGGATTGCCCAGATTGACCGGCACCAGATCGGGCATGGGCGCTTCCATGAGGCGCATCAGCCCGTCGACCATGTCAGACACGAAACAGAAGCTGCGCGTCTGCGACCCGTCGCCATAGATGGTGATGGCCCGGCCCGAAAGCGTCTGGCAGATCAGGTTGGAGATCACTCGGCCGTCATCGGGATGCATGTTCGGCCCATAGGTGTTGAAGATTCGCGCCACCCGCACATCGGCGCGCCCGAGCCTCGCAAAGTCGAAGGCCATGGCTTCGGCAGCCCGCTTGCCTTCGTCATAACAGGCGCGGGGGCCGGTGCAGTTCACCCAGCCGCGATATTCCTCCTGCTGGGGATGGGCCTCCGGATCGCCATAGACCTCGCTGGTGGAGGTCAGCAGGAAGCGCGCGCCATTCTGCTCCGCCAGCCGCAGCAGCCGGTCGGTGCCCATGACGCTCGTCAGCATCGTATGTTCGGGGTCCGCCTGATATTGCGGGGGGGACGCTGCGCAGGCGAGATTATAGATGCGGCCGATGTCGCGCCGCCGCATCACGGCGTCGGGCAGCGGATCGACAATGTCGGCGCGAAGGAAGGTGAAATCGCGATGGCGTTCCAACCCCTCCAGATTGAAATTCCGCGCCGTCTGGAGATTGTCGAGGCAGATCACCTCATCCCCCCGATCCAGCAGGGCGCGGCACAGATGCGATCCGATGAAACCGGCTCCACCCGCGACGAGAGATATGGTCTTCCTGCTCTTCATCAGCCCTTCGTCCTTTTCATTCCGCTGCCGCCACCGCGCCGCGCATCCGCATGCGGGCAGCCTCTGCCAGATGATCTTCCAGTTCCGCCGCACGGCGATGCGCGCTGTGCTCCGCGGCTATGCGACGGCGCGCCGCTTCCCCGACGGCGGAGCGGTCCTCGTTCAGCGTGACCACCACCTGTTCATGGTTCCAGGCGAGCAGGATTTCGCGATTGGGCTTCAGCAGACCGGAAAGGCCGGGCCACACGTCCGATAGGATCGGCGTGCCGCAGGCCCCTGCCTCGAACAGCCGGACGGAGGGCGACCAGCCTGCCTCCACCATGTCGGCGCGGGTCAGGTTCAGCGTGTAACGCGACGCGGAATAGAAGGCCGCATGCTCGCCGGGCGGCAGATGGTCGATGCGCTCCACATTGGCCGGCCAGTCGATAATGGCCGGATATTGGGGCCCCGCCACGACGAAGCGTTTTTCCGGCATAAGCCGCGCAGGCGCGATCAGCAGCCGTTCAAGTCCCGGCTGGCGGTCGGCGCTGTAGGTGCCAAGATAGGAAAGATCCCATCGCTTGGCCACGTCCAGCGGGCGATAGGCTTCCGTATCGACCGAGCAATAGAGCGCCCGCGCCATGGACGATCCATGGCTCCGTTCGAGCAGGTCGAGCGTCGGCCCGCCGGTAAAGGAGCAATAGAGATCGTAGCCCGCAACGAGATCGGTCGAAAGATAATCGCAACGCCCCGCGCGCAGGGCCGCCAGCGTGACAGGCGTATCGATGTCGTAAAAGGCGGTGAGACCCTGCGCATGGCGCTGGACATAATGGCCCACGGCGATCCCGTCAGGCACATAGGAACCGACCATCACGGCGTCCGCCGCCGCGATCTCCCCGCGCCATCGATCCAGTCCGGCCAGGTCGCCATAAAATTCCAGACGGCAATAATCAGGATGGGGAAGGTCGCGCTGCTCGGCATACCAGGGCACGTCCCGCTCCAGGAACAGGATGTCATGGCCCCGCGCCGCAAAGGCGGACAGCAGGGCGCGGTAGGTGGTGGCATGGCCGTTGCCCCAGGATGAGGACAGGCTGAGGCCCAGAATGACGAGTTTCATGCTCCCTCCATCTGATGGCGGCGCTGGGCGGCCCTTGCGCTGCGGTCCCGCAGGATCGCATCCACCTGCTCGCCGCGCAGGGCATAGCTATGCTCGGCGCGAATGCGGGCGAGCGCCGCATGTCCGATCCGGCGGGCGCGTTCGGGCGTCAGCGCCGCCAGATGATCCGCGACATCCTGTCCGTCCCGCGCCACCAGCACCTCCTCGCCCGGCTTAAGGAAGAATTCTATCCCTTCCCAGGCGTCGGTGATGAGGCAGGCCGCCGCGCCCGCCGCCTCGAACAGGCGGGTGGCGGGGGAAAAACCGATATGCGCCATGCTGTCGCGGGCCACGTTCAGCAGGGCGAGCGGGGTGCAGTTGAAGGCGTTATGCTCCGCCGTGTAGACATGGCCGCGATGGCGGACATTGGCGGGCATCGCCTTGCTCTCCCACCCATTGCCGCCGATCAGGAAGCGGCGTTCAGGCAGCAGCCCGGCGGGCTTCAGGAAGAATTCTTCCACCCGCGCCTCCCGGTCGGGCAGGCGATTGCCCAGAAAGCCGAGGTCGGCGGCGAAGCGGGGATCGGGCGGCGCGGGATGGTGGCTCCGCGGATCGAGCGCATTATAGACCGGGATGCACTCCGCCGCGCCCATCGCGCCATAGGCTCGAACGACGGGATCGCCCCCGCCATAGGTCAGCACCAGGTCCAGCCCCGGCAGGGCGCGCCGGACGGGATGACCGGGATCGGCACGCATCTCGTCCAGCGTGGCGGCGGCGTCCACGTCCCAGAATATCTTCAGCGCCCCTGGCCGGGCGCGCCGCATGACGCCCTCCAGCAATTCCGCGTCGAATATGCCGACGCCGCTCGCCTTCACCACCACGTCCGCTTGGGCGGCTTCCTCCATCACGCCCGCCAGCGCATCGGGCGTGGCCGGATAGACGACCACCCGCGCCCAGTCGGGCGGGTCCATGTCGCGATGCGATTGCCGGTCGAAGGCGTCAGGCTCGTAGAAGCTGATTGCGTGGCCACGCTCCGCCAGCTCCCGCAATATGCCGCGATAATAAGTGGCCGCGCCGTTCCAGTAGGAGGAAAGCAGGCTGGAACCGTAAAAGGCGATCTTCATGCGACGCTCCTGACCGGCAGGGGATCGAGTTGCCCGACAATGGCCATGAGTTCGCGGGCACGGTGGGCGCAGCTATGGCGGCCGCGGATCGTCTCCAGCCCATTACGGGCCAGCGATGCGCGCAGGTCCGGGTCGGCGGCTATGGCGCGCAGATGGCGGGTCATTTCCGCCCCGTCCCTTGCGAACAGGAAGTCCTCGCCGGGGCGGAACAGCCCCTCGCTGTCGCTCCACGGCGCCGATAGGAGAGGAATGCCGCAGGCCAGCGCCTCGAACATGCGGATGGTCGGGATGCCGGGCAATAATTGCGTATAATAGCGGCGCGGCACATGCACCGTGGCGAGATGATGCGCAAAAAGTCTCGGCGCATCCGCATTGGCGGCCCAGCCGTGATAGCGGGCGCCATGGCGCTCCAGCGCAGCCACCGCCTCGACCGGATAGCGAACGCCGTAAATGTCGAGCGGCAGTGCGGCTTCCTTCGCAGGACAGAACAGATAATCTTCCAACTCCGCCGCGCGCTCGCCATCGCCCCAATTGCCGATCCAGACCAGGCCGCTTCGCGCCTCCTCCTGCACCGGAGGTCTAAAATGGCGGATGTCGGCGGCTTCATGCCATGTCCATACCCGGTCGTCCCAACCCCAGCGGCGATAGACGTCCGACAGCGCTTCGCCGAAGGCCAGCACGCCGTCATAGCCCGACAGGTCGAAGGCGCGGATGGCGTCGGGATCGGACACGGCGCGATGGTGAGTGTCGTGGAACATCAAGGTGAAATCGCTGCGCCCCGCCCGGACGAGACCGAGCGCGGCGACCAGCGACGCCTCGTTCCATTCATGAACGATGACGAGGTCGGCGCCATCAAGCAGGGACAGAAGATCGTGCTTCATGCCATAGGCCTGGGCGCGCAGTTCGGGATAGGCCTCGCGAAAAGCGGTCAGCCCTTTCTCACCATGATCGGACAGGAGGTTGGAGAGGCTCCAGCTTCCTTCCGGCTCCAGCGCCAGCACGTCATGACCCATTGCGCCCAGTTCCCGCAGGACGCCGCGCAGGAAATGAGCATTGCCATGGTTCCAGCAGGACAGGAGCGACTGGGTGAAATAGCGGATCTTCATGCAGCAACCCTCCGCTGGATGGCAGCATATTGCGCGGCCATGCGCGACGCCATTGCGGCGGGCGCATAGCGGCGCGCCCGTACTTGCGCGGCCTGCCCTGCCTCCAGCCGGGCGGAACCGTCGTGCAGAACATCCTCTATGGCATGGGCAAAGCCCCTGGCATCGCGGGCGTCGACGAAGATCGCCACGCCCTCCCACAATTCGCGGAAGGTCGAAAACGCCTTCTCGAAACTGAAGGCCATCCTTCGAAAGGCTGCCGCGCGCACCATCCCGGAACTTTGGGATGCCATTCGCGACGCACTTTCGCGGTTCAATCCAGAAGAGTGCGCAAATTATTTCACTGCAACCGGATATGAGCCAGAGTGATCGGATTCTGCTCTAGATCTTCCAGCCCAGGGTAATGCCGTAGGTCGCCGGCTGCCCGATATAGCGCACGATGGTATTCTGCACGCGGGAGACAGACGTCCGGTAATATTTGTTGCCGACATTCCGACCCCAGATGGATATCTTCCAGGGAGCATTGGCCGACTGAATGCCGAAACGTAGATCCACAAGGGCATAAGCCGGGATGGAGAAAGTCGGATCATTATATGTCGTTGTCGAGGTAAAGCCGATATCGGTCGGCTTGCTGGGGTTGGAGGAAGTAAGTCCGGTCTTTGACCGGTCCTGATATGTCACCCCGACACCCGCGACGGCGCCAAGACTGGAGCTGAGACGCCATTCATACTGCAGATCCAGATTGGCCGACAATTTGGGGGTGAAGGGAAATTCTTCGCCAGTGATCGGGATTAGCGCGCCGTCTGCATGTTGCCGGCTGGGATAGGTGCTGAAATCCGTTCCATCGGAATTCTTCAGGATACGCGAGTTGACGTAGGTCCCGCTCCCGTTCGCGGTGAAGCCGTCGAACGGTCGCCACGTTCCCTGCAGTTCGACGCCCCAAATGCGCGACCGGGGGATGTTCACAAGCTGCTCAAGCTGCCCGAAGATCGTGGTGACGCGACCCCTGATCTGTTTGTCGCGGTAGTCATAATAGAATGCGGCGCCGTTGATCTGGGCGTTCCTGCCGCCAAGCGGCGTCTTGAAGCCGATTTCGTAAGCCGTGAGCTTTTCCTGGCGCACCGGCATCAACTGGCTGGTTATATTGGCCGACGTAAGCGGGAAGCTGCCTGCCTTGTAACCGCGGCTGATGTTCGCATAGAGCAGGGTTTCGTCGCTGAACGGCTTCCAGTTCACGCCGCCGCGCCAGGAAACATTATCCTGCTTCAATGTGTAATCCAGCGCACCGGCGGAAAACAGTTCGCCGGGCGGGGTATTGGGATCGTTGCGAAGGGTTACGCACTGCCCCGTCGCGGCCGTACGCGGAACGCCAAGCGCGAATTCCTGGACATTGCCGAACACCATCGCAAGCTCGCCATCGCCCGAGTCCGCCGTGCATCCGACATAGCGGTTTTTATTCTCCGTATATCGAAGGCCTGTCGTGATCGTCAGTGTGGGAGTGACCTTGAAATCCGCGTTGGCATATCCGGCAAGCGATCGAATTCTCGATCTTGCCGATGTCACGCCGTTACGGAACACCCCGAAGCCAGGGATGACGAAGCCGTTGCCATCGGTATTGATCGAGAATGTGTCGACATCGAGGATGGAATCATTCTGATAATTGCCTCCCACAGACCAGATCAAACGTCGATCGAGGCTGACGCCCGAGAGGCGGACCTCCTGGGAGAAATCCTTTATATGACCTGAAAGCCGGATCACGAGGTCCTTGCCGGCAGTGCCGTCGCCGTCATTCAAGCTGTTTCGATGGAGATAGGAGTAAGCAGTGATCGACGTCAGTGTGACATCTTCCGCCAGATCGAGGTCGGCACGCAACGAAGCCTGCCCAAACCTGTCCCTCCGTCGGAAGTCCGTATTCGGGTCCCAATCCGCAATGCGGGGATTGCCGGAGCGAAGCTTCTGCGCATTCCGGGAAGAGATCAGAGCCGGGCTTACGATGGCGCCGTTCACGGGATCGACATCGTCGATGCTCTGAGCGGCCTGCGTATCCGAACGGTCGATCCAGCCATTCAGATTAAGCGCCAGGCGCAATCCGCTCGTAGGCTGAGCCTCGACGATCAGGCGCGCGCGCGAAAAGCGCTGCTCACCAAGCCTGTCGTCGCGGGTCGCGCTTTTCTGCCATGCGCCGCCCTGAGACGTGCTCGCCGACAGCCGCGCCTTGATGTTGGGGGCGAGCGATCCGCTGATGAATGCGTTGGCTTCCAGCAGGTCGAAGCGGCTGTAGGACAGGTCGGCGCCGGCCTTCAATTCCGTCGTCGGCTTGGCCGGAATGTAGTTTACGAGGCCGCCGGTTGAATTTTGCCCGAATACCGTGCCCTGCGGCCCTTTCAGCACTTCAATCCGTTCAAGATCTATCGCAGCGCCTCGCGCCATGATCGGATAAGCGAACGGCACCTGGTCTAGATACATGCTGACCGTGGGCGGCGCAGCCAGGCTGTTGTCGAAAAAGCCGACGCCGCGCAGCGTGTAGGTCGGCACGTCGAACTGCGTTCTGGTCACTGTCAGGCTGGGCACGACCTTGACCAGATCTTCCGCTCGCGCCACGCCCTTGTTCGCGAGATCCGACGCTCCTATCGCGCTGATCGACATGCCGACGTCGTTCAAGCGCTGTTCGCGCTTCTGCGCCGTGACGACGATATCGCCAATCCCACCGCCCGACTGGTCCGACGAAGAGGTAGTGACCGCCCCCTCCTGCGCTTGATCTGCAGCGGTCACGTTGCCCGGAACCGAATCCTGAGCCTGAACAGGTTGGGCCAAGGCCAACGAAATTATCAATCCGCCAGTGCAAATTCCACAGCTAAGGCCGGCGCGAATACCCGACATGACAGACACCTCCCAATACTCTCGTTCCACGAATGCGGCCAACCCAACCTCAATGTCGGGCCCGCGCTATCGCTGACGTCTATGACCTTAATTCGACTTATATGTCAAGTTCAGGTCGGATGCATGATTTATCGATTCTGCGCCCCGACAATGGGTGACTTGGAGGGGGGGGGTGGCAGGGTCGAGATCCAGGACCCATGCCCTGGTCCGGCACAGAGGGCGGAATTGTCTGATGGAAAGGGCGACGCGACCGCTGCTTGCGACGGCTTCTTCTCTGCAGCGGACGAACGCAGCAGCCGCTCCTTTGGCCCATTGCTGGTCTTGAAGGCCGACTGCGCTGCAACGGCCGCCCACCGCGTCCGGTTCGCACCAGCACTGTAACGGCCCGGGCAGCTCGACGCGCGCCCTGTTTGCCTTCACGCAATCTGCGCGTAATCCCCCGAAGCCTTGAACCTTGGAAGCTCATCCACTTTCGTGGATCATTTAGCTCAAGGTGCGTGGGAGGCGCTTTCCCTGTTCGTCTGTTATGCGCTCATTCCGCCGCAGACCGTAATCTCGGCGCCGGTGACGTAACGGGATTCGTCAGAGGCCAGATACACCACCGCATCGGCAATCTCCTCTGGAGCGCCCAGACGCTTGAACGGAACCATCTGCTTGATCTCTTCAAGATATTCCGGGGCGTTGCCAGCGAGCATTGGCGTGTCGATCAACCCTGGCAGCACGGTATTCACCCGTATCTTGTCCTGAGCGAGATCCTGAGCGGCGGACTTGGTCATGCCGCGCACCATCCATTTCGATCCGGCATAGGCAAAAAGGCCCGGCGAACCGCGCAACGCGGCGATCGACGAGATGTTCACGATGGCACCGCCGTCGTGCGCCTTCATAACGGGATGGACCGCCTTCATACCGAAAAAGGCGCCGAGCACGTTCACGCGATAATGAAGGTCCATCAGTGCCTGATCCGTCTCAGCCAACGACTTCTGACGATAAATGCCCGCGTTATTGACGAGGATGTCAATGCCCCCGAAAGCCGCCAGGCATTGCTCCACCACGCGCTGCCAGGAAGCTTCGTCCGATACGTCATGGGACACGAAGATCGCGCTGTCGCCAAGTTGGTCCGCCAGCGCCTTCCCATCAACCTCGTTAAGATCGGTGATGACAACCTTGGCCCCCTCCTCGACGAACCGCCGGGCCTCTGCGGCGCCCTGCCCGCTCGCGGCGCCGGTGATGATGGCGATCTTGTTGTGCAGTCTGTTCATTTCAGATCCTCGATCCAGGCTCATCAGCTGATCACTGACTTGATACTATCACATTATGACGGATAACAGACATTTATGTCAACTTGTTAGTGGGTAGGTCGATACCCATTATTGCGTCGCGCGCCATGATGCTGAGGTCGCTCCACAGCACCGCGAGAAGGGCCGGGTCGCCCGGAGGAAACGCCTTCCGGCCAGGGACCCCTCGGCCTGATCGGCCAAGCTATTTCCGCGCAAAAGCCCCGCGTCCAAAAAAGCGGTCGACGCCTTCGGAAGAGGGGTTCGGACTCCGGGCAGGGTCGTTCGCTGCAATATCGGCGTGAACTGCGGCGGACCTGATGACCGCGGGACGCTGTGCAATGAGATCGCACCAGCGGCGAAGGTGAGGATGGTCATTCCACAGCATTCCATGGAAATCATGATATAGTGCGGCCCATGGATAGGTCGCAACGTCCGCTATCGTATATTCATCGCCGGCAAGGTAGGCCGAGACGCCGAGACGCTTGTCTAGCGTATCATAAACCCTTCCCGCCAAAGTCCTGTAGCGGCTGGCCGAATATTCGTTGTCAGGAGGCGCGTGCCTCAGAAAATGAGTATGCTGCCCAAAATATGGTCCGACATTGGCGATCTGCAGCACGAGCCATTGCATCGTCTCCATTCTCGCCCTGGGATCTTTTGGAATGAGATTGCCAGCCTTCTCCGCAAGATACATCAGAATGGCGCCCGATTCAAAAACTGTATAGGGTTCACCATTAAAGCTGTCATGATCAACGATGACCGGAACTTTGCTTAACGGATTAAGCGCGACGAATTCAGGTCCATACTGCTCGCCGGCGACCACATCGACATTATGGAATGTATAATCGAATCCCAGTTCTTCCAGTGCGATGATAATCTTAAGAACGTTTGGACTGCTCATGCCGTAAACGTCGATCATGGTTGTCCTCCAATTCATAGCAGAATTTGAGCAGTGGTCGATTTTATATCGGACAGCGTTCAAACCGTTTCAAAGTTAGTTCGATGCCCACCGAGGAAATCATAGGAAGGGTCATGCCGGTCACGACGAGCGATAAAATTCGGCATTGACGCATCGAGAACCATAAGCGTCTCCCCGTCGACGGTTTCCGCCGTGTCAACCAGTTTGTCGGCACGGTGCCAGTCGATGATAGTCCTGCGACGCTGTATCGCCCATTCGCCATCAACACAGGTAAAGTGATCGAGATAACGACCACCAGCCGACATGTCGATCTGCTGATCCCGATGGGGAATGCGGAGAAGAAGTGTCCAGTAAGATTCCGACCAAGCGCCATCGCCCGACACTTCTATCAAAATGTTGGTCAACACATGCTGAGTAGCGGTCATCGGCGCATGCAAGCGCTCAACCCATTCGGCCCAGCCATAGCCTGAGCCGGAATATTGGCCGCTATGTTCGTCTATTCCGTCAGGGTGATAGCATTGCTGCGCAAGTTCCCGATCCATCCGGTCCATGGCGCGGCAGTAGCGATGCAGGACTTCTGTGATGGCCTGCTTGGCGGCGAGTGTTTCCACATCAGCGCAAACGCCCATCACGTCTCTCCCTTATGATATAGAACCGGCTCCGCGCGATGGCTGCAGAGACGCGACTGAATGTCGACGATTATGAATGTAATTCGACGAATATGTCAACTTGCTTATATGCATTCTGCGAGCGCCGGGCTTGCGGGCCGTGAGCGGAGCTGGGAACGCCCCCCGAGTCCGCTCTCAGTCCCTAACGATATGATCCAGATGCGCCACATCTTCTTTCAAAATGCGCAGCACATCCTCGATCCGGTCGCTGCGGGTGCGGTGGGCATCAGCTCGAAGCAAGGAGCGGACCGCCATGTCGGCAACTGTATCGGCGACATCATTCAGCGGAATGCGTCCGTCCGGATTGAACCACCATGCGGCCCAGTTGCGCATCCCGATGATGCTGAGTGCTGCGACGTGCGGATCGACGGGCCGGAACTTGCCGATCGCGATCCCCCGCTTGATGATATTCGTGAAATAATCGAGGATCACTCTTTTGGATACAGCGTGCCGTTGCTTGAGTTCCTCCGGCATATCGCCCTCCGAACGGTCGAGCACCCGGAACAGCACCGGGTTTTCCAGCACCCACTCGGTGACTGTCCTCATCACAAGCCGAAGCGACTCCTCGGGATCTCTGTCAGCTTGCTGAGCAATGTCGGCCAGCCGGGACGCGCTCGACAGGGTCACCTCCTCGATCAGCGCCTCCAAGATCTTCTCCTTGTTGGGGAAGTGATAGTATAGGCCGGGGCGGCTAATGCCTAAAACATCCGCCAGATCGCGCAGGTTCGTGCCGCCAAAGCCGCGCTCGGCGAAAAGTTGCGCTGCTGCCTTGAGCATCGCCTTGCGCACCAGCGCCCCACGTTGCCGGGTCGCGCGATCCGCGCCGTCATCGGTGACCCGCGCCACTTCGGTTGTCCGGGCCAGGGCAACATCTGTCGCTGCTTTCTTTTTCGTCAAGTCCTGCTCCGTTAGCTGGTATCCCGTGGGGCTCGATATGCCCTTTTGCGGAAATTTCCATCCAACTTCGACACTTTTGTAGGTTATGTCATTATTCTGGTCGAAACCGGGCCGAACACCGCGCGTTGCGCTCGGCTGGCGATGGAAGACCAGCTATCAGGGTCGTGACGCCATCAGTCGCGAGAAGCGCACGGGATTAGGGATCACGGCCCCATGCGGCAGGATCGCTCAAACCGGTCAGTCACCTGACCCGCCCCGCAACGGCCGATCCAGCAAGGCTGAAAGGGCGCTTGACAGCCGATCGTTCAATTCTGTCCAATAGTCAGCAGGATCTTCCCGATAGTCTCACGGGATTCCAGGGCGCGATGCGCATCCGCGATCCTGTCCAACGGATAGCGTCCTCCGATAATGGTTCGGACGCTGCCCTGAGCGACGAGTTCATACAGTTCGGACAATCCGTCCCGTACATGCCGAGGCGACGAAAATCCAGCGAGCGAGAAGCCGACGATAGATTGATTCTTGAAGTTCAAACCCATCGCCTCGGCGGAACCGATGGACAGATCATCGATCGTTCGGGAACTGTAGAGAATGAATTTCCCGAAGTTTTCCAGCATTTCAAGGCATTGCGGTATGACCGCGCCACCGGCTCCTTCAAATATGATGTCCGGACCGTGCCCGTCGAAATGTTCCCTCGCGGCGTCGGTCCATCCCTGGATACCGTAGTTTATGGCTGCGGACGCGCCGAGGTCGAGAACAGTCTGAAACTTCGCATCGCTGCTGACGGCGCCGACGATGGTCTTTGCTCCTGCCTGCCGGCACAACTGGATCAGCCAGGATCCTACCCCGCCGGCGGCAGAGGTGATCAGCACGCGCTTGCCGGCCACGTCGTTCGTCTTGACCATATAGAGGGCGGTCAATCCCTGCGCCATCGCGGCAACCGCATCATCGAAACTGAGATTGTCGGGCAGACGAACCGCGGTGTCGGCGTGGCCTACCGCCAGCTCCGCATACCCCCCCGATCTCGACGCATCAGCGAACATAGGCGCGGCCACGCGGTCCCCGATCCCGAATTCGTTAACTTCGCTACCTACTGCTTCAACAGTGCCGGCTACCTCTGATCCCAGCACAATGGGCAAGCTTATAGGATAGAATTTATTCTGCCGGAGCTTGGTCTCCGCAAAATTGACGCCGCAAGCCGCAACCCGAACCAGAATCTGTCGGGGGCCTACCTCAGGAGTTGGAAGGTCGATGACGTTGAAGATTTCCGGCCCTCCAAAGCGATCAATCCGAGCAGCCTTCATATGCATCTCCTCCTTCTAGACTATTTTTGCGCGCCTTCATCCGCTTCGCGCAGTGACGCGCGGTCGCATCCGATGGACGAGAATTGTCAGGCGACCTTTTCCTGCTGCGCCCTTTCCTCGGCCAGCTTCTGGGTGATCATATCCCGCAACATCGGCTTGGAAGGCTTGCCCGAAACGGCAATAGGAAATCCATGAACGATTTCGATCCGCTCGGGAAACTTGAACTTCGCTACTCCCAGGCCGTCCAGATGTTGGGTTACTTCGGCAAGTTCGATACCGGTGGCCCCTTCGGCCAACACCACGAAGGCACACATCCGTTCGCCAAAGGCGGGGTCAGGCATTCCCACGCACATCGTCGCTGTAATTTTGGGATGCTCGTTCATGAGGCGCTCGACCTCCGACGCGTTGATCTTCTCACCGCCGCGATCAATGACATCCTTCACGCGCCCCTCGAACGACAGGTAGCGTTTGCCGTCCACAATACGCCAACTCAGCAAGTCCCCACTGCGGTAATAATGGTCGCTGGTAAAGGCCTCTGCATTGCGCTCCGGGGACATATAGTATCCCCGCGTCACCGACGGCCCGCGCACGATTAGCTCGCCGATCTGACCCGGCTCGACGTCGCGTTCACTGCCCGGCTCGACCAGTCTGATTTCATCATAGGGGGAAATTGAGTTCCCGACCGAAATCTCGATCGCCGCCAGGGAATCTTCTTTACGCGTATGGCAAAGCAGGCCTTCAGTCATGCCGAAGAGCGTATAGGCCGGCGCATTGATGAGCGCGCTGAGCTTTGACGGCTTCTCGGGGCAAATCAGGCCATAAGCCCCCGCAAAGCTGTTTTCATCAATAAGCCCCAGTTCTTTCAGGCGCAGAATATGGACCAGCATGATAGCGCACCAGGTCGGACGACGCTCCTTGATGGCGGCGGCGATCATCTCGATCTTGGGGGAAGTCGCGATAGCGACTTCGCCTCCTACAAGCAGCGCCGGCAAGATGAAACACGCCATTGGCATATTATGCATCATCGGGTTGGGCGTGAAGCTTACGACGGTTTCGTCGAAGCCGAAAAAGCGGGAAATCTGGCCCGCAGTATAGACATACTCATTGTGGAAACGCGGGATTATCTTTGGCGTGCCGCTGGTGCCACCCGAAAGCTGAAAGACACAGACCTGATAAGGATCGAGTTCCGCACGAATGCGAGCAACGGTGGCCTTTGCAGTTCCGGGATCCTCTGCCTGCCAAAGTGCCTCGAAGGACGGCGCGCCGTGGGGCGTATCCATGCCACACTGGATGGCGATGACATGTTCCACGCTGGGCAGGCGGTCGCGCATCTCCAGCGCAAATTCCACGAGATCAAACCCGACCGGCGCATATGAAACTATATGAGCCTTCGCTTCGGCCTGCCCGCCGATTTGAAGGATTTCATGCGCGCGGTGCGCGGCAAGAGTGCAGATGGGGATGAGCCCTGCCTTGATGCAGCCGAAAAAGGCGAACAGGAGTTCCTTTGAATTGATCGCCTGAAATATCACGCGGTCGAGCGGTCTCAGGCCAAGCCGATGCAGCGCGGCCGCAGCCCGGTCCGTGATCTCGTCAAATTGCCGATAGGTGATCGTGACCCCTGGTTCCGACAAGGCCACCCGATCAGGCCACCGCGCGCACGAGGCGGTCAACGCATCGGACAATGTCTCGTCCTTGAGAACACCTTCGCCGGCGTAATATTCAAGCACCGCATTCGGAATATAGGTTACGCCGGGCATTGGCCTTTTCACGCCGACCATGGCATTCTCTCCCTTCAGAAATTCTTGTTCTTGCTCACTGCGGCCGCGCGCTATCGCGAAAGCTTTGGTAAGCATCGTAGAAGCCGGGCGCGTAAGCGCGAAGCCGTTCCTCGTTGATACGTCCGGTCCGCGTCAGAAAATCGTGGATGAAGGGCACCAGCGGCTGCTGCATGTGCCGGGCGACTTCCTCATACCATTCAAAACTCAGCCGGGCAGCCTCACCGAATTTCTGTCGACCTGGACGTCGGATATGCTCGAAGCGCGCCAAGGCGGCTGCGACATCCTGTTCGCATTCTTGAAATGCTTGATGGAGCGCTGCGGCATCCTCCATCGCCAGGCGGGTGCCCGATCCGATGGAAAAATGCGCGACCCGCTGGCTGTCCCCAAGCAAGACGATGTTGCCGCTATAGAAATGCTCGTTGGTCACGGCCGGAAACTGACGCCAGATCGAATGGTTGGCGATGAGGCGCTCGCCCATCAACTCTGGCGCAAAGACCCGTTCCATCTCCGCCTTGCGTTCATCGTCGGTCATCCGATCCAGGCCGAACTTGTACCATGTCCTCTCGTCGCATTCGGTGACGAACGTGCTCATGGCGTCCGAATAGGCATAATAGTGCCCGATGAAGGTCCCTTCCTCAAAGGTGCGGAAGATCAACGCCATCGGTTCCATAGGGCGAGCAACGCCGTACCAGGCGAAGCGATTACCCAATATGCGGCGTTCCGTTCCAAACTCGACTTCGCGCTCCTGGCGCAAACGTGAATTGGCGCCGTCCGATGCCACAATCAGGTCATAGCCGTCCAGATCGTCCGCACTGTCCACCGGCGTTTCGAAATGCAGGTTTACACCAACATCGCGGCATCCTGCCGCCAGAATCTGCAGGAGCCTCAGTCGCGATATTGCTCCTGCGGCCGACCCATATTCAATCCTGAATTCCTCGCCGTTCAAATGTATTTTCTGTTCTTGGGTGAACCGCATCGAGGCCGTCATTTTCTCATAAACGTCGGGATCTGTATCTTCGATTTCCTTCATCGTGCGCCCGCCCAGACCGACGCCGAAACCCCACGTCGCGCCCTCAGGGCCGCGCTCGAAAAGATCGACATCGACATCCGGTCGCGACCGCTTCATCAATCGCGCGAAATAAAGCCCGGCAGGCCCACCGCCGACAATCGCGATCTTCACCCTGCGACCTTCTCGCCGATCCGTAACGTGTCCCGGCCATATTCACGGATCGAACCGTCGATGCCGCCGCTCAGGCATGTGTACCAAAGCGCCGGCTTGAAGCCACATCCACGTCGTGTAAACACCAGTTCCTCGTCACTGGATATCGTAATGTAACCCTTGCGGGTTTCACTGACCCGGACGCCTTCCTGTCCGCGCGCGCATTCAATCAGCCCTGAAAATTCGGGCACATCAACCACATGAATTTTCGGCATATCATTCGCTCTCCGCCAGGTATGCATCGACCATGCGCGCTTTGCGCTTCCAGATATCGTCAATAGCCTGGACGCGGTCGCCGGTTTCATTTTCGATCGAAATCGCGGCTTCCAGCGTCAGTCTGGCGTCGACCTCGTCATAGGCGTTCATCGCACGCGTCTGCCACGCGATCTCTACCGCATATCCATTGGGGTCCGTCACATATATCGATTCGAGTATCTCATGCGGAACCTGCATGACTTCGAAGCCCTTGCCTTCCAGCTTCTCCTTCCAGGCCAGCAGTTCCTCCCGCGTGTCGACCCGCCAGGCAGTGTGCACGGAATTATACACAAAACTGCCCTGCGGGACGTTGTCCACCGGCTGCGCAGTCTGCAAATAATAGAAGAAGGCGATTGTGCTCCCCTGTCCGGATTCAAAGAAGAAGTGAATGAAGTCCGGATGGTCGTCCGGCCCCCAGCCCCGCGCGCAGATCGCATGACAGAGCTTCAGTTCCAGCACGTCGCGATAAAAGTGCACCGTCTCCTTCAGCTTCCAGGTCGGGCGCGCGGTGTGATGGACGCCTTTCAGCGCCACGGCGGTTTCGATGGCGGGGCCTTGAACCTTGGCATCGGCATTAGTCAGCATGACTTGCCTCCTTCAACGTAGAATTGGACTGTTCGGAAAAGCGCTCGGCCACCCATTCCCCTATCCTCTGGCCGACGAGGGGCCGTGGGTTGGGATCGCCTTCATGGATGGGGCGGCCATGATGATCGCCAGCCACCTTCATGCGCTGCTTGTCCGAGGTCCCCAGCCAGTCGAAAATGGCTTGGGTATCTTCGGGGAACGTCGAGGCGTCGCCGGTATATTCGATGAAAAGTGTCGGCTGCTCTATCGCAGGCGCGCATTTTTCCATGGAAGCGTTGGAAGACAGCCCAGACCAGGTCGACAGCCAACTGTCTGCGGTGCACAGCCTGCCAAAGCCGATGCTGCCGAGGTTCGAGACGGCCGGATTGGCGCCCCACAAACTTCCAAGCTTACGATCGGACGGGTCGATCGAAAGATCCCAACAACGCAGATCGGCGTCGGTGCGCCAGACCGGGAAGATTGGTGTGTAGGCCGCTTCCATGCGATCGGCAGGCGTCGCTCCGCCCTCCTTGATCCGCTTTCGGGCCGCCACGCGGCGCGCGACAATTTCCAACGCATGACTATCGAGACGTCGGACGCGCTCGATCTGCGCCGCGCGGTAGCGTGCAACGAACTCCGGCGCATAGGTCGCGCCCTTGCCCGAGAATCCGTTAGCAGTGCTGAACGGATCGAGGGCGGGATCGCTGCTCATGGGGTCCTGCTCGTCCACGACCGAAGGGTCCACCCCGTTCATCAGAAGCCTTCCCTGCCCCAGATGCGCCGACACGAAGACAATGCCGTCTGGTGGGATCATCTCGGCTTCTGCTAGGGGAACCTGCTTGCCCGCAGGGGTACGGGTAAGGCGCTTCTCCGGCGCGAGCAGCGCCTGCTGATTGTAGAATGCGAACAAAGGCCCGCCACCGGAATTGCCGACGAGCAGGATCTTTTCAAAGCCCTGCACCCTAAGGAAGCTTACGGCCGCGGCGACATCAAGGATAGCCAGTTCATGCTCGAGCCGAATATCGTTGCCGATCAGTCGGGGCGTCGGCAAGCACACGGCAATGCCCTGTCGCGTCAGTTCAGCGGGGAGGTAGAACGGAACCAGATGCTCGCGCGGATGCATGACGACCGCGGCAACCTTTTCATCGCCACGCGCGTAGAAAAATCCCGAAATCGTCGCGCCGTCATGTGTCCGCAGCGGGTGGACGCTTAACTTCACGTCGTCCGGCACGGGCCGGTCCGCATCCCAGAACGCCCCACGGAGCCCGGCGGTAATCGCCTCTTGCTTGGGATCGACCATGATCAGCCTGCCTTCGCTACGGTTTTGGCCGCACTCGAATAGCGGCCGGACAGCAGCGCGCCCGCGCCTTCGACAACGGTTTGCAGTTCCAGTTCCTCCAACATGCGGAATGCGGTCGAGATCGCCGAGGAGACAACGGGAACGCCAAGACTCTTTTCGACTATCGGCACGGCGGCGAGTGAAGGCATCTGTACGCAGGCCGACAACACCACTGCATCGGCATTGGCGATATTAAGCTTCGGCGCGATGTCGAGCAGCGCAAGCGGATCGCGCGCTCCCACCGCAAGATTGTCCTCGATCTCAAGCGAGATGCTATCAAGCACCTCGACGCCCTCGGCTTCGATATAGTCAATGACAAGCTTGGTCAGCGGCTTCATATAAGGCGCGATTATCGCGACGCGCTTGGCGCCGAGCGCATGCAGCCCCTCGACGAGCGCGCCGGCGCTCGTGACGACAGGCGCGGGACCCCCATTTTCAACCGTACGCTGGTGCAGCCGCCGCTCCGATTCCCGATGGTAGCCATGCCCCATGCTCATGATCGCAACGAGACAGGCATAGCCCATCACATCCATCCGGGCGTCCGACAGTTCCAGCGCGCAACGGTCGGAATCACGGTCCATCGCCGCGAGTTCTTCCTTGGTGACCTTCTTCATGCGCATCCGGCTCGAATGGAAGGTGAAATTGACGCCATGGGATTCGCCATAACGCTGCAAGATCGCCGGAACTTCGGTTTCCATCGTCGTATTCGAACTTGGAACGATCTGCCCGACTCTGAAGGCCCGCTTGCTCATGAAGGAAATCCCATCCCGCTTTCTGGTATCAACGCTTAAGTCCAATAAATAACTATCGTGTATAGTCAAGTCAAGGCGCGCGTGCAGCCGTCTGCGTTGCGCAGTCCCATGCGACGCTTGCAGAGCCGGATTTTCTGGAAGTCGGTATCGCCGGCCTGGCGGCGATAATAGCGCATATGTTGGAAAAAAAGTTCAGGAGTCAGGGCTGGCCAGTTTCAGGAGCGCTACGACAGGGTACGGCGGCGCCCCCCTCCCCACCTTGCCAGTACAGCCCTGTAGGGATCGCGAACCTACTGAGCGACGCGCCCGGCCATCCGGGCATATTCGCCAACCAGAATATTTGACGAGCCCGGTGAGGGGGATATCGCCGCTGGCGTCCCGACCCAGATGGCGCTTGCGCTATGCAAGGCTTTCGAACATGGTTTGCGGCGTTTATGTGTCGGCGGGTAAGCATTTTCGCAAATGGCGCCGTGCTGTATTAGGGAGTTGAGCGTGGCGAGAAGGACGGCGGCGGTCGCTGGCAAGCGAACAAAGGCAAGCAACCCAGCCCCAACCGAAACGGTCGACGAAGCCAGCGAGCCGTCCAACCGTCACCGTAGCGGCCTTGTGCGCAGAGCCATGTTGAGCGCTGCAGCCGAATTGTTCGCAGAACGCGGTTTCGGCGGAACCAATCTGCGCGATGTTGCAGACGCGCTTGGCATGAGCCGGCCCGGCCTTTACTATCATTTCCCAAGCAAGGAAAAAATCCTGGAGGCGCTGATCGAGGAGGTGACCTTCTCATTCGCGGCCCAATTGGACAAGATTGACGCCCCCGAAGACCAGGACCCTGAGGAAGCGCTCCGCAGCGTCGTGAGGATTTCGACGATGTGGGTGCTCGATAATCCTGTGATGTTCCGCGTCCTCGATCGTTCGGAGACGGAGATGCCGGACGAACTCAGAGAAAAGCATGACGTCTCCAAGAAGGCCATCCTGGAGCATATCACGAGGATCATCGAGCGCGGGGTCGCGGTCGGTAAATTTCGTCCGGTCGACGCCCATGTCGCAGCGCTGACCATCGCCGGAATGCGGAACTGGACGGCGTGGTGGTTCAAGCCGGAGGGGCGTATGCATCGGCACGAGATCGCCGACATGATTTCCGAAATGGCGTTACACTCCGTACTGCGCCCCGATGCGCATCGCTCGCGGAGTGACAGAATGAGCGACGTGTTGCGAATTCTGAAGGAAGACGTCGCACATCTGGAGCATCTGCTTAAGAGTTGACGACACCACTCCAGATCCGGCTCGGATCTGAGCGAAAATTGAATTCGATGCGATAAATGAATGGAGGCCGGAATCTTGCTTCCGGTCGCCAGATGACTTGCCCTCGACCGGGCCCGTACGAAGGCCCCCACCGAGAGAAAGGCGCTGGATTTATGCGACAGCCCTTCGAACGGCCTCTTGGCTCAAAGCGATGGCGGCAAGAGGTGGATCGCCGACGCCATGACCGCGCTTCTGCCCTTGGCATTTACGTCCCCGGGCGATCATACGACGCCCTAAGACTGCAATAGCGCGCTGTCGGCCAGCGACGCCCCTCTCCCCGGCTACAACGCGCATAGATTGACTTTTTATTTATATGTCGTATTTCCGACTTTATAGTAAGTTCGGTTGACGTCCCATGCCGCCTTGATGCCGATCAACACAATCGGCGGCTAGGTAAGAACGCAGGCGATAAGGTGCTCCAAAGCGCCATCGCCCCGAGAGGATCGACGGATGAAGAGGCGTTTGAGACCATCTGCAATCGCTAGCGATGTTGCGACGATCACCCGGTCGACGACGCAATCAATCCGTCAATATCGACAGACGAGCAACATCATATGGCGCGCCATCCAGCTCTCCCCGGCGCGGACGACGATCTCAGAGGATTGATAATGAATAACGCCGTGATTGCATCAAAGCACAAATCCTGGTTTTCAAGATCGTTGGGCGTCGTACTGATCTTGATCGGCGTCGTGATGACCTATGGTGGTGCGGTCCTCGTTTCATTGAACGGATCGCCTTATTACGCTCTTGCGGGCCTCTTCCTCGTCGTAAGCGGTGTCTTTTTTTTTCGGCAGAACTTGTGGGGCGTATGGATTTACGCGCTTATATATGGCGCCACGATCTTATGGGCTGTGGGCGAGGTTGGCCTGCAACTATGGGCCTTGGCCCCGCGGATCATCGCGCCCACGGTGCTCGCTATCCCCGTCTGCCTTTCGCTCATTTTTCTTCCGCAAGCTGAGGCGTTCGTAAAAAAAGGCGGGGACGGGCTGGGCAAGGAGCGGCGCCTTCCTCTGAAGCGGATGGGATACGCAGGCGCAGCTTTGATGGTCCTGGCGCTTGTCGGCTTCGGCATCGCCGCCTTTAACCCTCAAGGCGTCCTCCAGCCCGATGCTGAAACGCCGGCGACAGGCCGGATTTACAGCGATGCCTCCGCCGGGTGGACGGCCTATGGGCGGACAAACGAAGGACGTCGCTTCGCGCCGCTGAACCAGATCAACAAACAGAATGTGGGCGCCTTGAAGATCGCGTGGATCGCGCGCACGGGAGATATTCCGACAGGTGGCGCAGCCGACGAAAATACGCCGCTTCAGGTAGGAAACCGGTTATTCACGTGTAGTCCCCACAACATCGTTCATGCGCTCGATGTCGATACCGGCAAAATCCTCTGGACCTATAACCCCCGTGTTGAAGCGCCATTCTGGCAGCGGTGTCGGAGCGTCGCCTTTCATGAATCCCCCGCCGCGAAGATCTGTGCCGCCCGCATTGTCATAGCCACGATGGATGCGCGCCTGATTGAAATCGACGCCAACAGCGGCAAGCCCTGCCCCGACTTCGGCAAGGCAGGCACCGTCGATCTTCGCGAAGGCCTGGGCGAGGTCAAGCCCGGCTACTATTTCATGACCTCCGCCCCAACTATTGCGAAGGGACTTATCATCATAGGCGGAGCGGTGGTCGACAATGCCGATCTTGACGTGCCATCAGGCGTCGTCCGGGCATTTGACGCCAATACCGGCTCCCTCCGCTGGGTGTGGGACCTGGGCAACGTCCGCGACAGCAACGCCTTACCCGGCAAGGAAACCGTCTTCACGCGGGGGACGCCCAATGTGTGGGCCCCTCCGTCGGTCGACGAAGCACGCGGCCTGGTCTTCCTTCCAACTGGCAATCCCGCGGCGGACCATTGGGGTGGCGCCCGTTCGAAGGAATCGGAACGCCACACGTCAGCAATCGTCGCGCTCGACCTTGCTACCGGCAAGAAGCGCTGGACGTTCCAAACCGTCCACCACGACCTGTGGGACTATGACCTTCCGTCGCAACCGACGCTGGCCGACATTCCGGATGGTCGGGGCGGCCGCATTCCAGCCGTCATACAACCGACGAAGCGCGGCCAGATATTCGTCCTTGACCGGCGCACCGGTGTTCCCGTGGCGCCTGTCGCGGAGCGGCCGGTGCCGCAAGGCGCGGCGCCCGGAGATTGGACGTTCCGAACGCAGCCCTATTCCGTCGGAATGCCCGCGATCGGCGCGAAGCGCTTGACGGAGGCGGACATGTGGGGCGCGACTCCCTTCGATCAGCTCTGGTGTCGCATCGCCTTCCGCCGCTTGCGCTACCAGGGCGACTTCACGCCACCGGGCACTGATCCGTCGCTGCTATACCCCGGTGTCTTTGGTGGCATGAACTGGGGTAGCGCCTCCATCGACGAGACGCGCGACTATCTGATCGTCAACGACATCCGCGTCGCCCACAAGCTTGTCCTCATCCCGCGAGCCGATGCCGACCGGGAAGGTCCCGGGATCGTCAAGCGTTTTGGCGGCCCCGCTCAACCCATCCCCGGTCATGGCGGTTTTCAGCCGCAGAACGGCACCCCCTTTGCCGCCATCTATCTGAACTTCCTCTCTCCGCTGGGCATCCCATGCCAGGCGCCACCCTACGGCACGTTGACGGCCATTGACATGAAGACGCGCAGCATCGCCTGGCAGATCCCCATGGGTACGATGCGGGACACAGGGCCGCTCAACATCAAAATGCGCCTGCCATTGCCAATGGGTCTGCCGACCATTGGCGGCCCGCTTGTCACTGGGGCTGGCCTGATCTTTTTCGCCGGCACGCAGGATTTCTATCTCCGCGCGATCGATTCCGCGACAGGCAGGGAGCTTTGGAAAGGCCGGCTCCCGGTAGGTGCGGGCGCCACGCCGATGACCTACATTTCGCCAACCACAAAGAAACAATATGTAGTGATTTCCGCCAGCGGGTCGCGGGAATCGCCCGACACAGGCGACTATGTGATCGCATATGCGCTACCCTGAAGATGGAGATATGGCCGATTGGGGACCGGCGCCTCGTCCCCTCGCCGCAACGCCGCTGGCCGGCTTCACCCCCTGATGAATTCCAGCAGGTCTTGGTTGATCTTGTCCGCATGGCTGGTCAGCATGCCATGCGGAAGACCCTCATAAATTTTAAGAGTAGCATTGCGCAACAATTGTGCCTGCAGCAGCGCAGCGGCTCGGTAAGGAACGACCTGATCATCATCACCATGCAGCACGAGCGTCGGGACGCTGATCGCCTTCAGATCCTCCGTTTGATCGGTCTCCGAAAAGGCTTTAATTCCATCATAATGCGCCTTCGCGCTGCCCATCATGCCTTGCCGCCACCAATTGCGGATCGTACCTTCCGATACTTCCGCACCAGGCCGATTGAAGCCGTAGAACGGTCCTGAGGCCACATCGAGGAAGAATTGCGCCCGATTGGCGGCAAGTGCCGCGCGAAAACCATCGAACACCTCTAGCGGAGTGCCTTCGGGATTGGCTTCGGTCTTCAGCATCAATGGCGGTATCGCCGCTACCAGCACTGCTTTGGCAACCCGACCCTGGGGCTCGCCATATTTAGCGACATAGCGGGCGACTTCGCCTCCGCCGGTCGAATGACCGACATGGATCACATTGTGCAGGTCGAGATGTGCGACCACAGCTGCGGCATCGGCGGCATAATGATCCATATCATGTCCGTCCCATATTTGGGCCGATCGGCCATGCCCCCGCCTGTCATGAGCGATCACACGGTAGCCATTCTGCAGAAAGAACAGCATCTGTGAATCCCAATCGTCCGAGGAAAGAGGCCAACCATGGTGGAAATGGATCGGCTGCGCGTCTCTGGGCCCCCAATCCTTGTAGAAGATTTCAACTCCATCGCCTGTTGTCACGTAGCCCATGGCAGTTCTCCTCCTCGTTCAGTTCGATGCCGGCGCGGCGATGCTCAGCTGATCACCGCTTCAGCATCCCCTCAACCCATATAGTGATCGAACCATTCCAGCATCTGAACCGGATCGCGCTGGAAATAGGTATATCCGTCCCAACGGCGTGTTGTTCCCTCGACCCAGTAGAGCTTCTTATCTGATATGGGGATATTATCGAATATGGCTTGGACATCGCCAGGGTTTGTATAAACATCCTCCCGAACCTGGTATAAAAACGTGGGTATCTTTACATTTTCAGCCCACGGTACTGGTGAGAATTGATCTATAGAAAAACTGGTGTACAATCTTATCTTCTCATCCAGTCGTTCCATATATTCATTACTTATTCCTAACCGCTCCAGCGCCCGTCCAAGTGAGACACGGGCTGACAGAGGCTGTGGACACACCATGCACCGGACGCCTTCGAAAGCATCGGGCCTCCGGGTCATCGCGTACATGGTTGCATTTCCGCCCACACAGCGACTGAAAAGCCCTATCGTCATACCACGCGTATCGGCGCGACTTCGGACGTAGTTAAGTGAACCGACGACGTCCCGGGATTCATAATTGCCCACCGAAAAGACCCCACCGTTCGCAGCGCCGCTTTGACCGAAATTGCGCAGGTCGTAGGCAAGTACATTGTACCCCGCGTCGTGCAGGATTTTATAATCCGGGACAAAGTTAACCTCAAAATCATTGCCTGCCGAACCGCCCAGCGACTTCCAGGGCTCAATATGGGAGGGAAGGCCTGCGCGGTTGAACCAGCGGGGATGATTGCACAGGATCAGTTTGTTCGATCCGTCACGGGGAATGAACCATCCCTCCAGAGGAACGCCGTCTTCCGAAGGAAAGAAAATATCCTCATAATACAGCCCCGCTTCACTAAGGCGTGTGGACATTTAGCGCATAGCGATCTTCAGGGCCGCAAGGTTGATCATGGCGCGGTAGCTCTGATCAGTTTTCTCGTATCGGGTAGCGATGCGCCGGAATGTTTTGAGGCTACAGAAGAAGTTCTCGACGAGGTGCCTCCAGCGATAGGCATGGAAGTCGCAGTCGATTTTT
>NZ_JFHR01000064.1 GCF_000722875.1 Sphingobium chlorophenolicum
TCCGGCCTGGCCTGACGGAGGGATTTGGGTGGATTCCTGTCATCCCCCCTCCCGCTTGCGGGAGGGGGTTAGGGGGTGGGCTGGCGCGACATCGGCATTGTTTAGCAACCGCTAAGTCAGAAGCTCGCTACGCTCGCGCCCACCCCTAGCCCCTCCCGTCTACGGGAGGGGAATGTCTTGGGTTGACCATTTCACGACATTTTTCGAATTTGTCCACGCGGCCTAATCCCAAAAGGCGACCAACCGCGCCTTGCCATCCGGCGTCGGAAAGCGCCCCTCATCGAACGGCACCTCCCCCCAGCGCCACGGCGTCAGCTCATCATAGGCCGGGTTTGAAATGGGCGCATGCCGCCGCAGGTTCAGCAACCGCCCCCCCTCATTGCGATAGGCGGTCAGCCGCACATGCTCGCGATAGATTTCCGCTGGCCGCTCATAATGAAAGGCCTCGCGCCAGCCCATGGCCTGCGCGATCCGGGTCCATATCCACCATTCAGGCTTCGCCTCTCCGGGCAGCGGGAACAGCCACCGCTGACGGCTGATCAGCCGGTCCGCGCCCGTCAGAGTCCCGTCCTTCTCGATCCACACCGGCGAAGGCAGCGCGATCATGCGCAGCGCCTCCATCTCCGGTTCGCTCCACGGCGTGGTCAGGATGATGAGCGGCACCCGCTCCAGCAGATCGCGCACCGGATGCGAAGCGGGCGGCAATCCGCCCGGCATCAGCAAAGCCTTGATCCGCCCGGCCTCGATGGCATCCACCAGCGCCGCACCAGACAGCCCCGGCCCGTCCACCAGCGCCGCCGCGCCCCAGAAGCGCCCGACCTGCGCCAGATCCTCCGCTGAAAAATCCCGATGCGCCGCCAGTTCCCCGGCCCGGCATCCGACCTCCCGCAGGCCCATGCTGTTGGCGGCGTCCGTCACCGCGAAGGGCGCCGCGCCCGGCCTGCCGATCCGCCCGGTCGCCAGATGGAAATTGAGGACAGCCGTCGACAGGCGCGCCGCCGCCTCCCCCTCGCCCTGCGGACTGAACAGCGTCACCAGCCGGGGCGTGGCCGCCACCTGCTCGTAAAATCCGCGCACCTCGCCCGGCGTCAGCCCGCAGGCCCGCGCCACCGACCAGAGGTCATGCCCCCGCCGCAGCCCGGCCCAGAAGTCCGGCCCCACCGCCGGATTCCCGTCCAGCATGCCATTGTCATGACAATGCAGCAGCAAGCCGCTCAACAGCGCCGCCTCGCTGCCCGGCACGACCGTCAGCCGCTCATCGGCCTCGACCTCCTGCCCCTCGTCCCGCCCGGCGATCAGGATCAGCCGCACGCCCTCTTCCGTCCGCGCCTCGGCAATGCGCTCATGCAGCACCGGATGGCGGCGGGCGGTCGCTTCCCCCACCAGCAACAGCATGTCCGTCTGCGCCAGATCCTCATAGGCGGCGGGCATCACATCCTCGCCAAAGGCCGCCCGCTGCGCCGCCGCCATGCCGCCCGCCTCGCTGGAAGGCGCATCGATATGGGCGGAGCCGATGAAGCCCTTCATCAGCTTGTTGGCGACATAATAATCCTCTGTCAGCAGGCCGCCGGGCACATGCATCGCCACGCTGCCGGGGCCATGGCGGGCAATGACGTCTGCCAGGCGGCGCGCAGCCTGATCGATGGCCCGATCCCATCCGGCCGCCCGGCCATCCACCATCGGCCGCAGCAACCGGCCGTCCAGCGGCAGCAAATCCCTCAACGCCTCGCTGCGCGTGCAGAGCAGGCCGCCATTGGCGGGATGCACCGGATCGCCCTCCAGCCGGGCCTCGCGCCCCTCGCCAATGTCGGGGCCAGTCACGGCGCGGATGCCGCACCCCACGCCGCATTGGCCGCAAAGCGAACGGATGACCGCCACGATGCGATCAGGCCGGTGCCAGCGGGGTCGGACGACATGTCATGAACACCGCTTAACCCAAGGCGGACCAAGACAAAAGGGCGCGAAGCTGGCAGAAGCATGGCCATGCCGAAACTGATTCTCCGCGCCGCCGCGTTCATCGCTATATTCTTTCATATATTGCCGACTCCCGCCGTGGCCCAGCAGCGCGGCCCGCTGGTGCTCGCCGCCGCCAGCATGCAGGAGGCGATGAACGCCGCCGCCGACGCCTGGGCGGCGCAGCGCCATGCTCGCCCGGTCCTGTCCTTCGCCGCCTCCTCCGCCCTCGCCCGCCAGATCAGGAGCGGCGCGCCCGCCGACCTGTTCGTGTCCGCTGACGAAGACTGGATGGACGATGTCGAAAGGGCGGGCCTGCTCCAGCGCGGCACCAGGGCGGACATGGCGGGCAACCGGCTGGTTCTGGTCGCCCCGGCGCGCGCGCCGCTGCGGCTGCACATCACGCGCGGCATGCCGATCGCCAAGGCATTGGGCGATTCCCGGCTCGCCATGGCCAATCCCGACAGCGTGCCAGCGGGCAAATATGGCAAGGCGGCGCTCACCGCGCTCGGCGTCTGGCCCAGCGTCGCGAACCGTCTGGCGCTGGGCGACAATGTCCGCTCCGCCCTGACGCTGGTGGAGCGCGGCGAGGCGCGGCTGGGCATCGTCTATGCGACGGACGCCCGCGCATCGAAGGATGTGGTGGTGGCCGGAACCTTCCCGACGGCCAGCCATGCGCCGATCCGCTACCCCATCGCCCGCCTGACCACGAGCCGCAACCCGGATGCGGAAGGCTTCCACCGCTTCCTGCTGTCCCGGCCGGGCCAGAATATCCTGGCCCGCTACGGTTTCAACCGACCTTGAGAATCACTTCTGACAGGCCACAATGGCGTCGATCACCGCCAGCGTCTCCTGCGGATCGCGCACCCGCACGGTGTCCAGCCCCAACTCCTTCGCCGGATAGTCATTGCCGCCGGGGAAGATCGCATCGCCAATGAACATCATCGCATCCAGCGCGATCCCGCTCGCATCGCGCAGCTTCTTGAGGCCGTAAGCCTTGTCCACCCCCTCCCGCGTGATGTCGATGGAGGTCGCCCCGCCCATATTGATCGACAGCCCCGGCAAGCGCCCCCGCAAATCCGCCTGGATCACCTTGCGCTTGGCGAAATCGGGGTCCCACACTTCCTTGGCATGGATCGGCGCCTGCTGGCCAAGGGCGGAGAAAGTGATCTGGCTCCCACGATCCTCGATCCGCTCGCCCCACACCTGTTCCGGCACGAAGCCCGTCGCCTCCAGCGAAGCGTCGAACGCCGCGAAAATCGCCTGCTTCTGCGCGTCATCGAACAATTCGGCATAGACCGGCGTCCAGCCGCTCTCGCCATGGGTATAAAGCTTCGTCCCCGTCGTCGGCATCAGCCACAGGCGCGACCGGTCCGCCGGCTCCGGCAACCGGCTCGCCACCTGCTTTTCGAACTGCGGCCAGTCCCCGCCGGAGATCACCGCGACATGCGCGACCTCCAGCAACCGCGCCAGCGCATCCCCCATCGCCTCGCCCAGCGGCTGCTTGCTCTCCGCAAGGGTTCCATCGAGGTCGAACGCGATCAGGGATTTCATAAAGGAAGCTCCAGAAGGGACGGGTTGCGGCTTTGCCCTGTGGACCGGCGCGATGCAATGCCGATGACGAAAGCTGGCCTTTTCCGCAAAGCTGTTGGAAAGAAGGCGGCATGATCCTCTCCCCCGAAGAATGGAGCATCGTCGCGCTGTCGCTCCAGGTCAGCCTGGTAGCGGTAGGATTGATGCTGCCGGTCGCCTTCGCGCTCGCATGGCTGCTCGCCCGGTCGCGCTTTCCCGGCAAGCTGCTTGTCGACGCCCTCGTCCACCTGCCGCTGGTGGTGCCGCCGGTCGTGACCGGCTGGCTGCTGCTGCTGCTCTTCGGCGCGAACGGCCCGCTCGGCAGGCTGTTCGAACAGGCGCTGGGCGTCAGCTTCATGTTCCGCTGGACCGGCGCGGCGCTTGCCTCCGCGATCATGGCGATGCCGCTGATGGTGCGCGCCATGCGCCTCTCGATAGAGGGCATAGACCGACGACTGGAGCAGGCCGCCCAAACCCTGGGAGCCAAGCCGCGCCGCGTCTTCCTTACCATCTCCCTGCCTCTCGCCCTGCCCGGCATATTGGCCGGACTGGTCCTGGGCTTCGCCCGCTCCATCGGGGAATTCGGCGCGACCATCACCTTCGTGTCCGACGTCCCCGGCGAAACCCGCACCCTGCCCATCGCCATCTATTCGGCGCTGCAAATGCCCGGCGCGGAGACGGCGGTGACGCGCCTCGCCGTCATCTCGATCCTGCTGTCGCTGGCCGCGCTGGTCGCTTCGGAAGCGCTCGCCCGCCGGGCCGGAGGAGGAAGGACCAACCATGTCCTTTGACCTGGAAATCGACCACCGCATCGGCGACCGTCCTATCCGCCTTCGGGCGCAAGCAGGCGCGGGCCTCACCGCCCTGTTCGGCCCCTCCGGCGCGGGCAAGACCAGCATCCTCAACATGGTCGCGGGCATCGTCACGCCCGACTGGGGCCGGATCACGGTCGCAGGCGAAACGCTGTTCGACAGCAGCGCCGCGATCAACCTCCCGGCGGCCCAGCGTCAGGCAGGCTATGTCTTTCAGGACGGACGCCTCTTCCCCCATATGCGGGTGCGCGCAAACCTCCTCTACGGACGGCATGGCGACGCCCCCCTGTCGTTCGATGCCATAATCGATTTCCTCGGCATCGGCCATCTGCTCGACCGCTGGCCCGCCACCCTCTCCGGCGGCGAAGCGCAGCGCGTGGCTATCGGCCGCGCGCTGCTGTCAGGCCCCCGCTTCCTGCTGCTGGACGAACCGCTCTCCTCGCTCGACCCGGCCCGTCGGGAGGAGATATCGACCGTCATCGAACGGATGAAGCGCGACCTCGCCATGCCGATCCTCTATGTCAGCCACGACCGGGCGGAGGTCGAACGGCTGGCCGATCACATCATCCCGCTATGAGCGGCAGTCCCACCGCACCCAAGGCACGATTGAGATAGGCCAGAAAGGCCTTCCGCCGCACCGGCGCCCGCGCCCGCAGCCAGGCCAGCGCGACCACCGCCCGCCATTCCGCAACCTGCGCGAAACGATCGGGCGCGATCCAGCGATAATGATCCGCATAGCAGCGCGCCGCCCAGTCCCGCGCCCGGTTGGTCAGCCAGTCCTGCGGCCCCTCGCCAAAGCGCATCAGCATTTCGGTGCGCATGATGTCCGGCGTGACCGGCCCCCGCGCCGCCTTCGACCAGTCGATCGCGACCGGTCCCTCCCGCGCCATCAGGATATTCTTCACATGGAAATCGCCGTGCAGCAGCCGGTCGCCATCGGGCAACCCGTCGATCAGGCGCAACGCCGCCCGCTGCAAGCCCGCATCGGCAGGACCGTAAAGTATGTCCGTCCGCAACACCTCCTGCAACGACCGCAGCCCCGGCGCCGCGCAATCGTGAATCCGCCGGTGAAACGCCGCCATCTCCCGCAACATCGCCCCGCTGCGCAGCGGACGCTGGCGCAGTTGGCGCAACATCGTCGGCCCCTCGACCTCCGGATAAAGGATCGCCCGGCCCGCCTTCAGCCGCACCTGCCCGACCGGACGGGCGACCGCGATGCCGCACGCCGCCGCCAGCGCCGCCGCCGCATATTCGCGCTCGATCATCTCATCCGACACGGCGGCGTGGAATATCTTGACGACATGGCCGTTCCCCGCGCGGCACACCCGCGCGCTGGCCCCCGACGCCAACGTAGCCAGAGTATCTTCGGTGAATCCGGGCGGCATTCCCGCCACGCTAGCGAACGGCAGTGCGGGCGCTGCTCAGATCATGGACCACCGGCCCGCGCCGGGCGGGCGCGGGGGGCTGCCGGGTCAACCGCTCGACCGCATTGTCGACCAGCAGGCGCAACCCTTCCTCGCTCAGCAATCCGCCCCGGATCAGGCAACGGTCGATCAGCACCCGGCGGAAGGCCGAATAAAGCGCCATGTCGGGCGCGCCCGGCGCCAGCCAGAATTCGTCCAGCGACCGTTTATGCACCACGCCCGGCACCTTGTAGACGGCATGACCCAGCACGACGACCGGCTTGCCCGCATTCAGCGCCAGCGTGCCCACGGTGCTGTTGACCGTCACCACGCCCAGCGAATTGCCGACCACTTCGGCAATGTCCCAGTCCGCCAGATAGAAGACCCGGTCGCCCACGCCATATTGCGCCGCCAGCCGCCGCGTCAGCCGCCCCCAGGCGACCAGCCCCGGATCGAGCGGATGGCGCTTCACCACCAAAGCGGTATTGGCGGGGGCATGGGCCGCGAAGCTCTTGATCACGAAGCGCAACGCCGCCCGCATCGTGCCGAAGGGCGAATGGAGCCGGATCTGATAATCGGAATCCAGTTGCAGCGGCAAAGTGAAATAGGGCCGGTCCTTGACCTTCGCCCATTCCTCCCGCGACTTGCGGCGCTCATTCTGGCGCAGGTTCAGCTTCTTGAACCAGCCCACCGTCTCCCACAGGAAGCTGTTGGGCCGGTGCGTCTGGTAGAAGGGGAAGACCGGTCGCATCAGCGCCGACGCCAGTCCGTTGCGCCCGGTGTTGAAGGCGCGCTGGCGGAAGGTGGAGGGAATTTGCGGCTCCAGCCCCTTTTCCTCCGGCGGCAGGTTCTTGGCCTGCTCCAGGAACCATTCGGGGTCGAGCGGCAGGGTGGAATTGCCGTTCACCCCATCTTCCTGCAACGTCAGGAAATCGGGGCGGATATAGCCTTCCTCCACGACATGGACGCGCAGGTTGCGCAGCCGCGCCATCTTGTGCGCGGAGGCGTGATAGGGCCTGCAATCGCCATAGAGGATCAGGTCGGTCACGCCATGGTTGACGATGAAATCGTCGAAGAAGATCGGCCAGTTGCGGAACGTGCCGCGATAATCGGTCGCGCCCTCGCCCGGCCAGTCCACCTTGTCGCCGCCATTGATGTTGATGCGCAGCGCCCGGTGCCCCCGCGCCCGCAACGCGTCGGCCAGCATCGCGAAATAGGGTCCATGCGGCCCCTGGAGAAACAGGAAGGTTTTGGCGGATGCGTCAACCATGGAAATACTCGGCGGACAAGGTCATAAATCTCTGCAGCTTCCCCTGTAAAGTGCGCAGTCGGATCAACCATGACACCGGCCATGACATGGACGACGGCGCTCCCCCTGCCAAACGTTCCACCATGATTTCAGGTCCGCAAGGCAGGCGCGTGACCGGGTCCAGATAGCGTGGATAGAGAATCAAGGCTCCGGCGACAAGCTGATCCAGAGTGAGGGAGCGCCCGCGCCGCCCATTGGCTGGGGCCAGATCCCTGGTCAGCCCCCAGCCCGCATAAAATGGCATGCCATGGACCGTGACCGGCCGGTCGCGCATCAGCGCCTCGAACCCGGTGAGGGAGGAGAGGACATGCACCTCATCCACCGCCTGCACCAAGGGCATCAGCGGCGATCCGGTATCGATGGCGTTGGCCTGATCCAACACCGCCGCATCGCTCAAATGGCCCTTGCGCAATCCCGCCTGCACGTCGGGATGCGGGCGATAGACGATGAAGGCGTCCGGCTCCGCGGCGCGCACCCGCTTCAGCAGGTCCAGATTGCCGGTCACGCCCGCCCCGCCAAATTCGACCGACAGATCATCCTCGACCTGCCCCACGGCCAGCACCGTGCGGCGCCCCTGCGGCAGATCGATCATCCGCCCCTCATCCTTGCCATATTTGGTGACGCCGGATGCCCGGATCATGGCCCGCAGCCGCGCCGCCCGCCGCTCCAGCGCGGGGGTGAAGCCATGGGTCGCCAGCAGCTTTTCCATGTCGCTGGGGAAGCGCGCATCATAATAGATGCCCGACCGGTCGACCACCACCGACCCCGGCGGATGCAGCGCCGCCCCCAGCCCCTTGGAGCGCAGGAAGCCATCCTCGACCTTGGCGATGGTCACGCCCTGCTCCCGCGCCTCCTCCATCGCGGCGGGCGGCACGCGAGAGGGCCAGACCGCCAGCGCGCCGCCTTGCCTGACCGCCCGCCTCAGCCCCTTTTGCGGCGGCAGGAAAGGGGGAGAGCATAGCCCGTCCCACAGGAAATGCCGGATCGCCTCCCGCTTCCAGAAGGCCATGCCGCTGGCCGCCGCTATGCCGCGATTGCCGTCCAGATGCCGCCGCCAGTCGGCCAGCTGCGCCACGGCATGCAGGGCATCGACCGGCTCGCCCGTGAAACAGTCGCGATAGCGGGCCGCCGCCACCGCCGACCGGGCCGCCTCCCGCAACGCCTCCACCGCTACGGGACGCAGGTCGGGCGCGAAGACCGGCACGCCCAGCAAGCCGGCAATGATCGCCAATTCGTCATCCGCCGCCGCATGCACCGACCGCGCACCGGCAACCACCGCCCAAGGATCGACCGGCGACGGCAGCGCGCGACCCGCAACGCGCCGACCGCCGCCGACAATACCGATTTCCTGCGACGAAAGCCCTCCCAGCGCCTCCTGCGGCACAGCCACCCCGGTCCGCGCGACCAGCCTGATCCCGCCCGGCCTATGGCCCCAGAAAGGGCCGCCCACCCGCGCCTCGGCGATGGCGTCCAGCACCGCGTCGGCCACGACGGCCGGCGCATCCCCGGCCTGCCGCACATGGCTGATCGCGGCCAATGCCGGCTTGATGCCCGGAAAGGGGGGAGAGCGCAGAAAAGCTGGCGCGTTCACGAAAAAAGCCGTCCCCTGCCCCGTCCAGTTCCTGCGCGCACGCGACACTTTCAGCCGCCGGAAAACGCAATCACATCAGCTTCTTGCGCGCCCGATCCGAAGACGTCAAGCGACGGCGGAAGCCGTCATCTCTTCCAGCATATCGGCCACGATATCGAAATAGGCCCCCCAGGTCGGCGCCCGCCAACCCGCGATCCGCGCCAGTTGCGCCGCCCGCTCCGGCGAATCCGGTTCGGCATAGGCCTCTATCGCCCTCAGCCAGCCCAGACCGTCCAGCGGATCGAGATAGTCCGGCGCGTCCCCGCCAACCTCCCGATGCGCGACGATGTCGCTGCAAATCACCGGCACGCCCGCCGACAATGTCTCGATCACCGGCATGCCATAGCCTTCCTCGAAGGACGGCATCAGCATCGCCCGCGCCCCCGCGACCAGCGCGTTCATCCGATTGTCGGGCACGCTGCCCGCCTCGATCACATGGCCGCGCAGGATTTCGGCGCGCTCCAGCATGTCGACGACATTCTCATTCTCCCAGCCGCGCCGCCCGATCAGCACCAGCACGGGAGCCCGATCACCCAGCTTCTCCACCAGCCGCCGCCAGATATTCAGCAGCAGCAGATGGTTCTTCCGGGGTTCGATGGTCGAAATATAGACGAAATAAGGCCGCTCCGGCACGTCATGGCCGCCTTCCACGACCATGTCCGGCGCATCGGCCCCGAAATGCGCCACCCGGATCACCCGCCCGTCCAGCCCGCGCTTCAAATGCGGCGCCAGCGCGTCGATCGTCGCCTGGCTGTTGCCGATGATCCCGTCCGCATAGCGATCGATCGTCCGCACCCGCTTCAAATGCTCCTCCGCACCCTGCGGCCGGGCAAATTCCGGATGCGTAAGCGGAATCACATCATGCACCAAAGTCACGAACTTCGCGCCCTCGGCTCGCAGGATCGCGCCCACCTGTTCCGCATCGTCCAGATGATGCGGCGACACCTGCAAATAGATGCGCGGCCCCTGCGCCACCGGCACCGGACGGGGCCGCAGGGCGATCAGATGACGGATCACCGCCGCCTTGCTTTCCTTTTCGTCCACCGGCCCCGTGTTGCGCCAGCGCGCCGCCGTAAAGGCCAGGAACTGGCGCACGGCGGCATCCTTCAACCGCCCATAATAGCCGCCCGCCGGATGCACGGCGGCAAAGGCCAGCCGCTCCGGCATCCGCTCCAGCAATTCGCGGGCATAGGTGAACTCCACCCGGTCGATCCCGGTCGGCGCGGCATGAAAACTGCGCGAGAGCAGCCGCGAAATGTCAAGGATCACCTCCGCAGGCCGTTCGCCACCGGCAAAGCGCCTGCTCTCCCGCTTGGAACGCAACGCCATCCGCGCACCGGGAGCCTTGAAGGGCTTGAGCGCCATATCAGAGCGCTTTCATCGGAATCGGCCGCATCAGAACTGGGGGCGAATCTCTTCGGCCAGCGCCTGCAAAGCCGCCGGATCGGCGAAATCGCCCTGCGCATGGGCGACGAAGCTGCGCGACTGCCCTTCCCATCGCGGCACGATATGGACATGCAGGTGGAACACGGTCTGCCCGGCAGGCGCGCCGTTGAACTGCGCGACATGGATGCCGTCGGGGTCCAGCGCCTTGCGGGTCGCCCTGGCAACCTTCTTCACCGTCGCCATCACCTGCGCCAGCGCCTCATCCTCCACCTCCAAGATGTTGCGCGCCTTCGACCATTTGGAAATGACCAGGCTGTGCCCCTTCGACTGCGGCTGGATGTCGAGGAAGGCATAGGTATGCTCATCCTCGTAGAGCTTGGTCGAAGGGATTTTCCCCTGCAGAATCAGGGCAAAGACATTGCCCTCGTCATAAGTGCCGTCCAGGCTCATCACGCTTCCTCAAGCCAGATAATGCGCCCTTGTCTTAGCGGCGACTTCCCCCGCCGTCACGCCCCGAACGAGCCTGATGCACGGATGCGATGGATGTGAGATGGGAGGGAGTGGCCATAGCCGTCATCAATTCCTCCCTACGCGCAGCGTGGGGAGGGGGACCGCTCGCGCAGCGAGTGGTGGAGGGGAAATTCGGAGGTCGTGCCCCATTCCCCTCCACCAGCCTTCGGCCGGTCCCCCTCCCCATCTCCCGATGGGGAGGAATAGGATAGGTCCGCCCTCCACCCAAATCGTCCCTAGATCAACCCAGCCAACGGACTCGACGGATCGGCGTACATGCGCTTGCCCATGCGCCCGGCGCGATAGGCCATGCGCCCGGCCTCGACCCCCGCCTTCATCGCGGCGGCCATCAGCACCGGGTCTTTCGCCTCGGCAATCGCCGTGTTCATGAGAACGCCGGTGCAGCCCAGTTCCATCGCCTGCGCCGCTTCCGAAGCCGTGCCCACGCCCGCATCGACCAGCACCGGCAGCTTCGTGCCCTCCACGATCAGCCGGATGGTCACGCGATTCTGGATGCCCAGCCCCGACCCGATCGGCGCGCCCAGCGGCATGATCGCCACCGCGCCCACATCCTCCAGCCGCTTGGCCGCGATCGGATCGTCCACGCAATAGACCATCGGCTTGAAGCCTTCCTTGGCAAGAATCTCGGTCGCCCGCAGCGTCTCCACCATGTCGGGATAGAGCGTCCGCGCCTCGCCCAGCACCTCCAGCTTGACCAGATCCCAGCCGCCCGCCTCCCGCGCCAGCCGCAACGTCCGGATCGCTTCCTCGCCCGTGTAGCAGCCCGCCGTATTGGGCAGGTAAGTGATCTTCCGGGGATCGATAAAGTCCGTCAGCATCGGCGCCTTGGGGTCCGACACATTGACCCGCCGCACCGCCACGGTGACGATCTCCGCCCCCGAAGCCGCGACCGCCGCCGCATTCTGCTCGAAATCCTTATATTTCCCCGTCCCGACGATCAGCCGCGAATGGAAAGTCTGCCCCGCGACGGTCCAGCTATCCGCGTCGACCCCAGACAGGTCGCCACCCCCAACGAAATGCACGATCTCCAGCTCATCGCCATCCTCGACCCGCACATCGGCCAGGGTCGAACGCGGCACCACTTCCAGATTGCGCTCCACCGCCACCTTTTCCGGCACGAAGCCCAGTTCGCTCGCCAGTTCCGCCAGCGTCAGCCCGGCCCGAACGCGGCGATGCTCGCCATTGATATGGATGGAGACGGTTCCGTCGACGCTCAATGCTCTGTCCTGTCAAACAAGGTGTCGACTTGGCGCGACACGAAGGGCTAAAGATCAGCGCGCATATAGGGGCCTCCATGCCCCGCTCGCAACCATAAGGGGGACCGCCATGGCCGAAACGCGCAAAATCTACGTCCTGAACGGTCCCAACCTCAACATGCTGGGCACCCGCGAGCCGGACATATACGGCTACGACACGCTGGACGACATAGCCGAACGCATGGAGGACGCAGCCAACCGCGCCCATGTGGAGATCGACTTCCGCCAGTCCAACCATGAAGGCCATCTGATCGACTGGTTGCAGGAGGCGCATGCGGAGGGCGCGCATGCCGTCCTCATCAATCCCGGCGGCCTCACCCACACCTCCATCGCGCTGCACGACGCGATCAAGGGCATCACGGTTCCGGTGATCGAAATCCACCTGTCAAACCCCCATGCCCGCGAGCCTTTCCGCCACAAAAGCTATGTCGGCATGGCGGCGAAGGGAACCATCGCGGGCTTCGGCGCGATGTCCTACATGCTGGCGCTGGAAGCGGCGCTGGAGTTGTAGCCCGTCGCTCAAAAGTTGCGCTTCGCCTGAAATGCGCATAGGCGCGACGACACGGAAACGAAATTCACCGTCCAGGGACACATAATGAACGACAAGGCTGAAAAGGGCGCAATGCAGGTGGATGTTCAACTGGTGCGCGATCTCGCCGCCCTTCTCGACGACACCAACCTGACGGAAATCGAGGTGGAAGACGGCGATCGCAAGATCCGCGTCGCGCGCAAGGTCGGCGGCGCTGCGCCCGTCTACGCGCCCGCTCCCGTCGCAGCGGCCCCGGCCGCCGTCGCCGCGCCCGCCCCCGCCGCTCCGGCCGAAGCCGCCGCGCCTGCGGCAGCCGCCAATGCGATCCGTTCGCCCATCGTCGGCACCGCCTATCTGGCCGCCGAACCGGGCGCCGCGGCCTATGCCGCCGTCGGTTCGACCGTGAAGGCGGGCGACACGGTGCTGATCGTCGAGGCGATGAAGGTCATGAACGCCATCACCGCGCCCCATGCGGGCACGGTCAAGGCCGTGCTGGTCGATAACGGCCAGCCGGTCGAATATGACCAGCCGCTGATCGTCATCGAATAAGGCGCGCCCATGGCCATCGAAAAGCTGCTGATCGCGAACCGGGGCGAGATCGCGCTCCGCATCCACCGCGCCTGCCATGAAATGGGCATCAAGACGGTGGCGGTCCATTCGACCGCCGACGCGGACGCCATGCATGTGCGCCTTGCCGACGAAGCGATCTGCATCGGGCCCCCGGCGGCCAAGGACAGCTATCTGAACGTCGCCGCGATCATTTCCGCCGCCGAAATCTCCGGCGCGGACGCGATCCATCCCGGCTACGGCTTCCTGTCGGAAAACGCCCAGTTCGCCGAAATCGTGGAGGCGCACAATATCGCCTTCGTCGGCCCAAAGCCCGAACATATCCGCATCATGGGCGACAAGGTGGAGGCGAAGCGCACCGCTGGCGCGCTCGGCCTGCCGCTGGTCCCCGGCTCCGACGGCGCGCTCAGCAGCGTCGAGGAAGCCAAGGAAGTGGCCGCGAAGATCGGCTATCCCGTCCTGATCAAGGCGGCATCGGGCGGCGGCGGTCGCGGCATGAAGGTCGTGCCCAGCGAAGACCTGCTCGAAACATCGATGAAGCAGGCGGGCAGCGAGGCGAAGGCCGCCTTCGGTGACGACACCGTCTATATGGAAAAATATCTGGGCAATCCCCGGCATATCGAATTCCAGGTCTTCGGCGACGGCAACGGCAATGCGATCCATCTGGGCGAGCGCGACTGCTCGCTCCAGCGCCGCCACCAGAAGGTGCTGGAGGAAGCCCCCTCCCCCGTCCTCTCCGCCGCCGAGCGCGACCGGATGGGCGAAGTGGTGCGCAAGGCGATGGCCGACATGGGCTATCGCGGCGCGGGCACGATCGAATTTCTGTGGGAAGACGGCGAATTCTACTTCATCGAGATGAACACCCGCCTTCAGGTGGAACATCCGGTGACGGAAATGATCACCGGCGTCGATCTGGTCCGCGAACAGATCCGGGTGGCGGAGGGCAAGCCGCTCTCGGTCGCGCAGGAAGATATCGAATTTCACGGCCACGCCATTGAATGCCGCATCAACGCGGAAGACCCCCGCACCTTCGCGCCGTCGCCGGGCACCGTCACCAGCTATCATGTACCGGGCGGCATGCATGTCCGCGTCGATAGCGGCCTCTATCAGGGCTACAGGGTGCCGCCCTATTATGACAGCATGATCGGCAAGCTGATCGTCTACGGCCGCACCCGCGAAGGCTGCATCATGCGCCTGAAACGCGCGCTGGAGGAATATGTGATCGAGGGCATGAAGACCACGATCCCGCTCCACCAGAAGCTGCTGACCGACCCGGATTTCCTCAACGGCGACTATACGATCAAGTGGCTGGAAGAGTGGTTGGCGAAGGACGAGCAGGCGTGAAGGCCACCATCTGGCACAATGCCCGCTGCTCGAAATCACGGCAAGCGCTGGCGATCCTCGAAGCGACGCCGGGGGTTGAGGTCGAGGTGGTCGAATATCTCAAGACCCCGCCCAGCCGCGCCGAAATCGAAGCGGTGCTGGCGAAGGCAGGGGTCCGCCCGTCCGAGGCTGTCCGCAAGGGTGAGGCGGTCGTCAAGGAAATCGGCCTCGACTTGCAGGACGACAAGGCAGTCCTCGACGCCATGGCGCAGCACCCGATCCTGATCGAACGCGCCATCGTCATCACGGACAAGGGTGCGGTGATCGCCCGCCCACCGGAACGGGCAAGCGAAGTCCTCTAGGGACACGCTTCCCCTCTTTCCCGCAACGGGCTAAAGGCGGCGGCATGAACGACGACGCCCACCCCACCGCGCCAGCCCAATCCCAGGCGCAAAGCTGGAAAGTCACCTTCCCCTGCACCCGCGCCGAGGCGGAAGCGCTGGACGGCGACATCGCCGCCTTCGCCCTGATGGACCGCCCGCCCGTGCTGATGACCAGCGAGGCGGAACCGGACAATGAGGAAAGCTGGCGTCTGGACGCCTATTTCGAAGGCCAGCCCAGCCCTGCGGCGATCCGGCTGCTCCGCTCCCTCGTGCCCAGCGCCGCAGGGGTCAAGCCGCAGGTGGAACAGCTTCCCGACGAAGATTGGGTGACGCTGAGCCAGCAGGGGCTGGAACCGGTCACCGCAGGCCGCTTCCACGTCCGCAATCTCGCCAGCGATCCGAAGGCCCCCCGCCACATCAATTTCCTGATCGAGGCGAGCCGCGCCTTCGGCACCGGCCAGCATGAAACCACGGCGGGCTGCCTGATCATGCTGGACCGGATGCGCCGCGTCGGCATGCGATTCGGCAATGTCGCGGACATCGGGACCGGCACCGGCCTGCTGGCCTTCGCGGCGCTGCACCTGTGGCCAAGGGCCTATGCGACGGCGTCCGACATCGATCCGGTCGCCGTGGAGATCAGCGCGGCCAATGCCGCCGCCAACGGCGTGGCGACCGGCAAGGGGCAAGGGCAGCTCGCCCTCTACACCGCGGCGGGCGTGGATCACCCGGCCATCGCCACCCGCGCGCCCTATGATCTGCTGATCGCCAACATCCTGGCCGGGCCGCTGATCGAACTCGCCCCCTCGCTCTGCGCAATGGTCGAGGAAGGCGGCACCATCGTGCTGGCGGGCCTGCTCAGGGAACAGACGGAAGCGGTGCTCGCCGCCTATCGCGCCCAGGGCATGCGCCTTGCCGAACGCGCCGATCGGGGCGACTGGCCGACCCTCCGCCTGCGCAAACGCCCCCGCATCGGCTGGAAGCGCCCGACCCGCATCGACGGCAACGCGCGCGGCGAAGCCCCCGGCTACGGTAGCCTATAGGTCGGATAGGAACGCAACAGTATCGATCCTGCCGTTCCCCGGCACCATTTTATTTTCGCCTTTCAGTTCGCCAAATCATTGAGGGACCAGCCATGACCATCACCCGCCGCGTCACCATCCATGAAGGCCCCGGCGGCCCGTTCGAGAGCATGGCGGTGTTCGATGCAGCGACCGCCTCCCCGCGCCCCGGCGTCCTGCTCTTCCCCAATGTCCTGGGCACCAAGGAAGCCGATTTCGCCTATGCCGAAAGGGTCGCGGCGCTCGGCTATGCCGTCCTCGTCGTGGATGTCTTCGGCCAGGGCAAGCGCACCACCCGCGCCGATCCCGACATGGGCCGCTATATGGCCGAACTGAACGCCGACCGCGCCCTGCTGCGCGACCGGGTGAACGCCGCCCACGCCCTGCTGAAATCCCTGCCCGAAGCGGACGGGAACCGTACCGCCGCCATCGGCTTCTGTTTCGGCGGCCGATGCGTGCTCGACCTCGCCCGTTCCGGCGCTGACATTGCGGGCGGCGTCAGCTTCCACGGCGTCTATGAAGCGCCGCCCTTCCCCAATGCGAAGATCACGGCGAAATTACTGGTCTGCCACGGCTGGGACGACCCCATCGCTCCGCCGGAGGCCACCGTCGCGCTGGCGAAGGAACTGACCGAAGCCGGCTGCGACTGGCAGATTCACGCCTATGGCCGCACCGGCCACGCCTTCACCGACCATGATGCGAACATGCCGGAAAGGGGCCTGGCCTATAATCCCGACGCCGACCATCGCAGCTTCCGTTCGATGGTCGATTTCCTGGGCGATCTCTTCGGATAGCTAGGCCTTAAGCGAAGGCGAAATCCAGCCCGATATCAGCGGCGGGCGCCGACTGGGTGAGGCGGCCGACGCTGATATAGGTCACGCCGGTTTCCGCCTTGGCCCGAATGGTTTCCAGCGTCACGCCGCCTGATGCTTCGGTCGGCACCCGCCCGCCGACCAGCGTCACCGCCCCGCGCAGGGTGGGCGCGTCCATATTGTCGAGCAGCAGGTGCGTGGCTCCCGCAGCGAGCGCGGGTTCGATCTGATCCACGCGGTCGACCTCCACGATGATGCTGGCGATGCCAGCGGCGGCGGCGCGGCGGACGGCTTCCTCGACCGATCCGGCGACGGCGACATGATTGTCCTTGATCATCGCCGCATCCCAAAGCCCCATGCGGTGATTGGTCGCCCCACCCATGCGGGTCGCATATTTCTCCAGCACGCGCAGTCCCGGAATGGTCTTGCGGGTATCGAGCAACGTCGCCCCAGTGCCCAGAATCGCGTCGACATAGGCGCGGGTCATGGTGGCGATGCCGGTCAGGTGCTGGACCGTGTTGAGCGCGGACCGTTCGGCGGTCAGCATGGCGCGGGCCTTGCCCCGGATGCGCATGATGTCGGTGCCCGCCGCCACGCGGTCGCCATCCTCCCTCAGCAGTTCGATCTCCACATCCGGGTCGAGAGCGCGGAAGAAGGCCGCCGCGATGGGCAGGCCGGCCAGCGTCACCGCGTCGCGGCTGTCCATCACCCCGTCGAAGATCGCGTCGGCGGGGATCACCGCTTCGCTGGTGACGTCGCGGCCGTCGGGGCCAAGGTCTTCCGCCAGGGTGGAGGCGACGAAGGCACCCAGATCGAAGCCGGGGAGCGAGAAGTTCATGATCCGGCAAGCCCTTTCGCGACGCTTTCCATCAGCGCGCGCCCAAATCGCCCTGCCCGACCGTGTTGCTCGCCATTTCGAGCATGCGGTCGAGGCTCTTCTTCGCGCCGAGGCGCAGTTGCTCATCCATCTCGATGCGGGGCTGGAGGTCGCGCAGCGCCAGATACAGCTTTTCCATCGTGTTAAGCGCCATGTACGGGCAGATATTGCAGTTGCAATTGCCGTCCGCGCCGGGCGCGCCGATGAAGGTCTTTTCCGGCACCGCCTTCTGCATCTGGTGGATGATGTGCGGTTCGGTGGCGACGATCAGCGTATCGCCGGGCATGGTCTTGGAAAATTCCAATATGCCGCTGGTCGAGCCGACATAATCGGCATGATCCACGATATAGGGCGGGCATTCCGGATGCGCGGCGATGGGGGCGTCCGGGTGCTGGGCCTTGAGCTTCAGCAATTCGGTCTCGCTGAACGCTTCATGCACGATGCAGACGCCCGGCCAGAGCAGCATGTCGCGGCCCAGCTTGCGCTTCAGATAGCCGCCCAGATGCTTGTCGGGGCCGAAGATGATCTTCTGGTCCTTGGGAATCTGCGCCAGTATCTTTTCCGCCGACGAACTGGTGACGATGATGTCGCTGAGCGCCTTCACCTCCGCCGAGCAGTTGATGTAGCTGAGCGCGATATGATCGGGATGCGCCTCCCGGAACGCCTTGAACTGCGCGGGCGGACAACTGTCCTCCAGCGAGCAGCCCGCATCCATGTCGGGCAAGATCACGATCTTTTCCGGCGAGAGGATTTTCGCCGTTTCCGCCATGAAGCGCACGCCGCAGAAAGCGATGACGTCCGCGTCCGTCTCCGCCGCCTTGCGCGACAGTTCGAGCGAGTCGCCGACGAAATCGGACAGGTCCTGGATTTCCGGCTTCTGATAATAATGGCCGAGGATGACGGCATTGCGTTCCTTGCGCAGCCGGTCGATTTCCGCGCGCAGGTCGATCCCCTGCGGGATTCCGGTGATGGCGTTCATGTCCCTACCCTACTCCTTGAAGGGCCCAATTGAAGCGCGCCCTAGCCTGAGCGGCGCTTGTTGGCCAGTACCTCATTGATGGGGGTGGTCACGTCCCATCGTTCGCGGTTCGCATCCGCCCGTTCCGGCGGGAAAGTGACGATCACTCGCGCATCGCCATAGCCGAGCGCTGATAAGGGCGCGCCAAGCAGTTTGCCCAACGCGGCGCGGCCATAATCACGGGCCTGCGCCATGCGTTCGGGCGAACGGGCCTCCTTTTCGGCGCGCCCCTGCGCATGCACCGATGTTCGGCGGCTGAGTTCCTCCCCCGCGCTCCGGGTGACGATGATGCCGTTGGTCTGCACCAGTGTGCGGCGGCTTTCGTCGATATTGGGGCGGCCCGGCTTCACGTCGGGCGCGTTGACGATCAGCGTGCGGGTCTTTTCGTTCCATTCGAGGTCGCTCGCGCTAATGCCGCTGACGTCGATGAAATAATCGACCGAGAAAGGCATCTTCACGACCTGATCGGATTTCAGCCAGCCGAAGCCGCGCACATCCTGCGCCGTGCTCTGAATCGTGCCGGACAGTTCGGAAACCTTGAGGCTGGAGGCGCCGGCGAACCGTTGGGCAATGACTTTGGTGACGGCGGTGCCGTCATCCTCCACGCTCACCGCATAGTCGCGATCATAGCGGTGCCAGCCGATCAGCATCGCCGCTCCCACGGCAAGCAGGGCCAGCCCGGCGAGAATCGGACCGGCAAAGCGTTTCAGCGCAATTGCCATCGCCCGTCCCCCGTCGCGGCGGCGATGCCGCGCCCGTCGAGGTCGATCAGATGGGCCAGCACCGAACGCCCCGCCGCGCTGTGCAGGCGCGGGTCGACGCCCTTGTACATTTCGATGACCATGGCCGGGATTTCCGACGCCCCGTTGCGCTCCAGAAAGCGCAATATCTGGCCCTCGCGCTGCCTACGATGGCCCATCATGCCACGCACCAGCCGCTGCGGATTATCGACCGGATCGCCATGGGCCGGGTAATAGACCGTATCGGTCCGGTCGAGCAGACGCTGCATCGAGGCCATATAGGCCGCCATGTCCCCATCGGGCGGCGAGACGATGCTGGTGGACCAGCCCATCACATGATCGCCGGTGAAGAGGGCCTTTTCCTCCAGCAGCGCAAAGCAGAGATGATTGGAGGTATGGCCGGGCGTGGCCACGGCGGCGAGCGTCCAGCCCCGGCCGTCAATCTGCTCGCCGTCCGCCAGCACCCGATCCGGGCGATAGGCCGCGTCGAAGGCGGCATCGGCGCGGGGACCGTCATCCTCCAGCGTCAGCGGCGCGCAGCCGATAACCGGCGCGCCGGTCCGCTCGCTCAGCGGCGCGGCGGCGGGGCTGTGGTCGCGATGCGTGTGGGTGCAGAGGATCGCCGTCACCGGGCGGCCGCCTATCGCGTCAAGCAGCGCGTCGAGATGCGCCGGATCGTCCGGGCCGGGATCGATCACAGCGACATCCTCCCCACCCACCACATAGGTCTGCGTGCCCGTATAGGTGAAGGGCGAAGGATTGGGCGCCAGCACGCGCCCCACCAATGGGGAAAGCCGCATCAGCGTGCCGGTCGGGAGGTCGGCCAGGTCGAAGGGAGTTGCCATGTCCCATCCCATGTGCCCATTTTCGGGCGGTTTTCAAGGGCGATCGCCTGGCCTACAAGGGCGCCATGACAGCTTCGGGCGATCTTTGCGAACAATGGCGGCGGCATCTGGCGCTCGACCGACGACGGTCGGTGCATACGGTGCGCGCCTATGTGGCGACGGCGGAACGGCTGGTCGCCTTTCTGGAGGAACATCGCGGCGAGGCGGTGACGGCAGCGACGCTGGCGGGGATCGAGCAGGCGGATTTGCGTGCCTTTCTCACCGTCCGTCGGATGGACGGGATCGGCAATGTATCGGCGGCGCGGGAATTGTCGGCAGTGCGGGGCTTCCTGAGATTCGTCGGCGGGGAGGATGCGCGGGTGCCGCTGCTGAAGGGGCCGAGGGTGAAGCGCGGACTGCCCCGCCCGGTGTCGCCCGACGAAGCGGTGGCGCTGGCTGGCGACATCGCGGAAACGGCGCGGGAGGAATGGATCGGGGCGCGGGACTGGGCCGTGCTGTTGCTGCTCTATGGCGCGGGCCTGCGCATCGGGGAGGCGATGGGGCTGACAGGGGCTGTGCTGCCGCTGGGCGAAACGCTGCGGGTGACGGGCAAGCGGGGCAAGACGCGGATCGTGCCGCTGCTGCCGCAAGTGCGCAGCGCGATCGAGGCTTATGTGGCGCTCTGCCCCTTTGGAGCCGAGAGAGACGCGCCGCTATTCCGGGGCGCGCGGGGTGGGCCGCTTTCCCCTGCGTTGATCCGTCGGGCGGTGCAGGGCGCGCGTGGGCGGTTGGGGCTATCCGACCGCACGACGCCGCATGCGCTGCGACACAGTTTCGCGACGCATCTGCTGGGCCGTGGGGCGGATTTGCGGTCGTTGCAGGAGCTGCTGGGCCATGCCAGCCTGTCCTCCACGCAAATCTATACGCAGGTGGATGCGGCGCATCTGCTCGACATCTACCGGAATGCGCATCCGCGGGCCTAACCGCGGGGCTTCCAGGTCGCCAGCCGCCAGAGATAGAAGAGGACCGCCCCGACAACGCAGGCCGTCGCCGCAGGCCCGACATATCGGTCGATGTCGCGGAAATTCTGGCCGAGGATATAGCCCGCATAGGCAAGGATGATGTTCCAGATCAGCGCGCCGCCGCTGGTCCACAACAGGAAGCGCACATGCCCCATCCGGAACAGACCGGCGGGCAGCGAGATCATCGTGCGCAAGGCGGGCATGAAGCGGAAGACGAACACCACGATCTGCCCATATTTGCCGAATATATGGTCGAGCTTTTCGACGTCATGCCATTCCAGAGTGGCCCAGCGGCCATAGCGGTCGACCAGCGGCTTCAACCGGCCGAAGCCCAGTTGATGCCCGATCAGATACCAGAAATAATTGCCGACGGTCGTCCCCATGGTGCCCGCGAAGAGCAGCCATCCCATCTCCATCCGTCCCTGCCCGACGCGGATGCCGCCGATCCCCATGATCAGTTCCGACGGGATCGGCGGAAATATATTCTCGATCACCATCAGGGCGAAAATGCCCCAATAGCCGCCCGCGTCGATCAGGCGGAGAACCCAGTCGGTCATGACGCGGCGTGGCTCAGGCGGCCGCCCGCGCCGCCAGCCGGGCGTCGATGGCGTCCCAGATCATGCCGCCCGTGTCAGTGCCGTTGAATGCGTCGATGGAAACGATACCGGTGGGGGAGGTCACGTTGATTTCCGTCAGCCATTCGCCGCCGATCACGTCGATGCCGACAAAAAGAAGCCCGCGCCGCTTGAGTTCCGGGCCAAGCGCTTCGCAGATTTCCAGTTCGCGTTCGGTGAGGACGGTCTTCGCCGCCGAACCGCCGACAGCGAGGTTGGAGCGGATTTCGCCCGCGCCGGGGATGCGGTTGACTGCGCCCGCGACTTCGCCGTCCACCAGCACGATGCGCTTGTCGCCCTCCGCAACGCCGGGAATGAAGGCCTGGACCATGAAGGGTTCGACCCAGGAGGCGTTGAACAGTTCCACCAGCGCGCAAAGATTCGCGCCGGACCGCCCGACATGGAAGACGGCGTTGCCCGCATTGCCATAGAGCGGCTTCACCACCACTTCGCCATGCTGGGCGAGGAAGGACTTCACCTCCTCCAGATCGCGGGTGATCATCGTGGGCGGCATGAAGCGCGCATAATCGAGCACGAACAGCTTTTCCGGCGCGTTGCGGACGGAGGCCGGGTCATTCACCACCAGCGTCTCTTCCTGCACCCGCTCCAGAAGATGCGTGGCGGTGATGTAGCTGAGGTCGAAGGGCGGGTCCTGCCGCATCAGCACCACATCGACGTCGCGGCCCAGGTCCAGCATCTCCGGCTCACCGAAGACATAATGGTCGCCTTCGACCTTCTGCACCTTCACCGGGCGCGCCTTGGCCAGCACGCGGCCGTCGCGATAGGTCAGGTCGGTGGCGAGATAATGATAAAGGCGATGCCCCCTCGCCTGCCCCGCCAGCATGATGTGGAAGGTCGAATCGCCGCCGATCTTGATCCCCTCCATCGGGTCCATCTGCACGGCGACGGTGAGCGGGTTGAGCTGGGTCACTGCAATCGTTTCCTCTTCTTCCGTTCGTGCTGAGCAGGGCTGAGCTTGTCCCCGTTTCGAAGCACCGTCCCACACCCGCCCTTCGATACGCCCCTTCGACAAGCTCAGGGTCTACTCAGGGCGAACGGAGGTCGATTCACACCCCATGCCAGACATTCGCCAGATGGCGCGGCGGGCGGCCCGGTGCAAGGAGCATCACGTCGATTCGCATGTCATCGCCCGGTTTCGCGAGGTCGTAGAAGAGGATTTCCGCCGCTGCGGCGACCCGCGAGAGGCGGCGTTCGTCTATTGCCAGGTCGAGATCGGCGCCGTTGGCACGGGCCTTGACCTCGACAAAGGCCAGCATCCTGCCGCGCCGGGCGACCAGATCGACCTCGCCCGCTGGCGTGCGCATCCGGCGGCCGACAATCTGCCAGCCCTTGAGCCGCAGCCACCAGCCCGCAATGCGTTCGGCCTGCCGTCCGCGTTTTTCGGCTACCTGCTTCTTCACCCTTTGAGTTCCAGCGCCCGGTCGTAAAGGGCGCGGCGGTCGAGGCCCAGTTTCCTGGCCACCTCCCCCGCCGCCTTGGAGACGGGAAGGCGCTCCATGGCTTCGAGCAGCGCGGCATCGGCATCCTCCGCGCTGGCGGGCGGCGCTTCGCCGGGCGGGCCGACGATGACGACAATCTCGCCCTTGGGCGGCGCATCGGCATAGCGGGCGGACAGTTCCGTCAGCGTGCCGGTGGCGGTTTCCTCGAAGGTCTTGCTGATCTCGCGGGAGACGGCGGCTTCGCGATCGCCCAGATGCTCGGCCATGGCGGCGAGGCATTCCGAAAGGCGCGGGCCGCTTTCGTAAAAGACTAGGGTAGCGCGGAGGGCCACGACTTCGCCCAGGACATCGCCACGTGCCTTCTGCTTGGACGGCAGGAAGCCCATGAAGAGGAACCGGTCGGTCGGCAGGCCCGACAAAGTGAGCGCAGCAATGGCGGCGCTGGGACCGGGCAGCGTCGTGATGCTGCGCCCGGCGGCGCGGGCGTCGCGCACCAGCTTATAGCCCGGATCGGAGATGAGCGGCGTCCCGGCATCCGACAGCAGCGCGACCGATTCGCTCGCCATCCGCTCGATCAGGCGGGCGCGCACCCCTTCGGCGCTATGGTCGTGATAGGGGACCATCGGCCGGTCCGACCCGGCATGGCGCAGCAAACGTGCGCTGACCCGTGTATCTTCCACGGCGATCACGTCGGCCAGCCGCAGGACTTCGGCCGCGCGGGGGGTAAGGTCTCCAAGGTTGCCGATCGGCCCTGCAACGATGTAAAGCCCAGCCTCAAGCCTAATGATATCAGTTTCCATAAGGACGCCAGATGACAGAGACGGATGCCCCCCGGCAAGCGGACTTGTTCGCTTTGATGAAAGGGGTGGGAATGCAACGCGCCGGGCGGATTTTGTTCGCAGCCACCGCGCTGCTGGTCGCCGCCTGTCAGTCCATCGTGCCCAAGGGCCCCGGCCCGGCCCAGCCCGGCCCGACGCAGACCGGCCCCGAAGTCACCGAAGGCCTGCCCACCGACACGTTGCGCCACCGCGTCGCGCTGCTGGTGCCGATGAGCGGCCCCAATGCGGGCGTCGGCCAGTCCATCGCCAATGCGACCACGCTGGCACTGCTGGACACCAAGGCCGACAAGGTCCGCATCACCACCTATGACACGGGCGTCGGCGCGGCGGCGGCGGCGAACAAGGCGCTGGCGGACGGCAACAAGCTGATCCTGGGGCCGTTGCTGGCGGAGGATGCGCGAATCGTCGGACCCATCGCGGCGCGGGCGAACGTGCCGGTGATCAGCTTCTCCAACGACAGCAGCGTGGCCGGAAACGGCGTCTACATCATGGGCTACAACCCCAACCAGTCGATCGAGCGGGTGGTGGAATTCGCCAAGGGCAAGGGGTTGTCGAAATTCGCCGCGCTGGTGCCCAAGGGCGTCTATGGCGAGCGGTCGGGGACGTCCCTGCTCCGCGCCGTGGAGGGTGCCGGCGGAACCGTCGTGTCGATGCAGACATTCGACCGGAACCAGGCGTCGATCACGGCGGCGGTGAAGAAATTGCATGCCTCCTCCAGCTATGACGCGCTGCTGATCGCGGACAGCGGCCGGGTGGCGATGCAGGTGGCGCCGGTCGTGCGGAAAAATGGCGGCGCGACGGCGCGGCTGCTGGGCACGGAATTGTGGAACACCGACAGCGGACTGGCGTCCAGCCCGGTGCTGCGTGGGGCGTGGTTCGCCAGCGTTTCGGACGGGCTCTACAGCCAACTCGCGACCAAATATCGGGCGCGCTACGGCAATGCGCCGTTCCGGCTTTCCGCCCTGGGCTATGATTCGGTGCTGCTGACGGTGCGGATCGCCCGCGACTGGAAGCCGGGCACGACCTTCCCGGCGGCGCGGCTGCGCGATGCGGGCGGCTTTTCCGGGATAGACGGGGCATTCCGCTTCGGACGCGACGGCATTGCCGAACGGGCACTGGAAGTATCGGAAATCGGCGCGGGGGCGTTCACGGTGGTGGCCCCGGCTCCCCGGTCCTTCGCGGAGTAGGGGTTAGGACTTCACCCTTCCCATAGGCAGGATCAGCGGCCACTTTCCGCTCGCATCAATGCGAGCGGAAATGCCGTAGACGCTGGCAAGGCTCGCCTCCGTCAGCACATCGAGCGCCGCGCCGTCCGCTACCAGCGAACCGCGATCCATCAGCACCAGCCGGTCGCAATAGCGCGCTGCCATGCCGAGATCGTGCAACACGGTGACGACCAGCGATCCGGCCTGCGCCTCTGCTTTCAGCAAATCCATGACGTCGATCTGATGCCCTGGATCGAGCGCAGCCAAAGGCTCGTCCGCGATCAGTGCGGGCGCGCCCACCGCCAGGGCGCGGGCGAGCAGTACGCGGGCACGCTCGCCGCCGGACAGCTCGGTCGCCACCCGCCCCTTCAGATGCAACGCATCGGCGCGCGCCAGCGCAGCGTCGATCAGCGCTTCGTCCTCCACCGATAGGCGCGATAAAGGCCCCAGATGCGGCATTCGGCCGAGCGCCACCAGCCGCTCCACCGCCAGCGGCCAGTGCAAAGTCTGCCCCTGCGGCAGATAGGCGATGCGCCTCGCCATGGCCCGCCGGGTCATATGCGCGCTGTCGGTGCCGTCGATCAGCACCGAGCCATTTTCCCGCTTTATAAGGCCCAGCATGGCCCGGATCAGCGTCGACTTCCCCGCGCCATTGGGGCCGATGATGCCGACAAGCTGCCCCGGCTCCAGATAAAGGTCGATGCCGTTCACCGCCGGATGACGGCCGAGGCGGACGGACAGACCCTGTGCGCGGATCGTCACCATAGCCGCCGCTCCCGCATCAGGTGGATCAGGAAGACGGGCACGCCCAGCAAGGCCGTCAGCACCCCTAGCTTGAGTTCGCTGCTGGTCGGAATGAGCCTGACGCCGATGTCCGCCAGCGTCAGCAGCACCGCACCGCCCAGCATGGAGGGCAACAGGATCGCGGAAGGCGAGCGGTCGGTCAGCGGTCGCACCAGATGCGGCACGATCAGCCCGACGAAACCGATCGCGCCCGACACCGCCACCGCCCCGCCCACGCCGATGGCAACGCCCAGCATCAGCCGCAACCGCGCCCGGCGCAGGTCGATGCCCAGCGCCTGTGCGCCGTCCTCGCCCAGCGTCAGCGCGTCGAGCGTCCGGCCATCCGCGATCAGCAGCGCAGCGCCCACCGCAACACAGGGCAACGCAATCCAGACATGGCTGTAGGCGCGGTTTTCCAAGCTGCCCATCAGCCAGCTCATAATCTCCATCGCCGCGAAGGGATTGGGCGAGAGATTCAGGGACAGGCTGATCCCCGCTCCGCTCAGCGTGGCGATGGCGATCCCGGCGAGGATCAGGGTGAGCGGGCTTTCCGCAGGCCCGGCAAGCAGGAACAGTGCGCCGATGCCGATCAAGCTGGTCGTTATGGCAAGCGCGGGAAGCGCCAGCGGATGCATTTGCGCCAAACCGAAATACAGCGCGCAGACAGCGCCAAGGGCGGCGGCATTTGACGCCCCCAGTACGGAGGGTTCGGCCAGCGGATTGCGCAGATAGCCCTGCAACGCCGCGCCCGACAGGCCCAGCATCGCCCCGACGATCAGGCCCAGCAACATGCGCGGCAGCCGCAAGTCGATCAGGATGGCGCGGGCGACATCATCGCCGCCACCGGTCAGAACGGCAAGGATGCGCGCCGGAGAGAGCGGCACGGCCCCCAGCGTGACGGAGCCGAGCGCGGCGATCAGCATCAGCAGGATCAGCGCGGGAATCAGCAAGGGGTGACGGCGGATGCTCATGGCTTGCGCGTCCTTCGTTGCTTGCTACAGCACTGCCTCAACATGCAGCCGTGCTCCTGCGCAGGCAGGAGCACGGGGCGTTTGAGGCGGAAACCAGGAACAACGGGATGCAAGGCAGGATAGTCATTGCGGCACTTTGCGCACTCATGCTGACCGGCGCCGCGCCCGCTCCGCCCAAGCGCATCGTATCGCTCAATACCTGCGCAGACCAATATGTGCTGGCGCTGGCAGATCCGGCGCAGATCGCCGCGCTCAGCCCTTATGGCCATGATCCCGAACTTTCGGCGGCGGTCGGCAAGGCGCAACATTTTCGGACGCTCAAACGACCCAGCGAGGAAGTGCTGGCGCTGCGGCCCGATCTGCTGGTCGGCTTTCCTGCGGGAGGCAGCGTGGTGGGCGCGCCTCCGGGACAATGGCGGACTTTGGGGCTGGCAAGCGCGGACAGCTATCCCATGATCCTCCAGCAAATCCGCCAGGTCGCGGCGGCGGTGGGCCATCCCCAGCGTGGCGAAGCGCTGATCGCGCGCATGAACCGCGACCTTGCCGCTCTGCCCCGGCCGAAGCGCGGCGGAGTGGCGGCCTATTATCAGCGGCGCGGCTATATGACCGGCACCGGCACGCTGGTTGATGATCTGATGAAGCGCGCTGGCTTGGTCAATCTGGCGGGGAAGCTCGGCAAGCCCGCTTTGTCGCAACTTCCACTGGAGGAGATGATCGCCGCCCGCCCGGATTGGCTGATCGTGGAGAACGGCAGCGAAGAGATCGTCGATCAGGGGACGGAGATGCTGCGCCACCCCATCTTGCGCGCCATCCCGCGCATCCGCCTGCCGCAGGCCTGGACTGTGTGCGGCGGCCCCGCCTATGTCGAGGCCGCTCGCTCCATCGTGGCGCAGCTTGACGGGGCTGCGCGCAAGGGCGCGGCGCGGGTGAACCCCGCGCCGCGTCGTTAGGCATTCATCAGAAGCGGACACGCACGCCACCGAAGGCCGAACGGCCATAGGTGCCATAGCCATGGACAGTGGCATATTTCTCATCGGTGAGATTGTCGATGCGGCCATAGATTTCCAGATTTTCCATGATCGGGAAAGACGCCCGCACGTCCGCCACCGCATAGCCGTCCAGCCGGACCGCGTTGGTCGCATCGTTGAAGCTGTCGCCCACCATCGTCACCGTCGCGCCGGTCGACAGGCCGAAGGGCCAGACATAGTCCGCCGAAACGCTCACCGCATTGGCGGCGCGGCGCGGCAAGCGGGCATCCGTATTGCGGTCCCGCGCATCGACATAGCTATAGGCGGCGGTGAAGGTCAGCGCGTCAACCGGCTTCAACGTCAGCATCGCCTCCACCCCCTTTGCGCGGGTGCGGTCGAGATTGTTGTACCCGCCGTAAAGACCGATCGAATAATCGTAATTGATCTGGTCCTTGGTATCGCGCCGGAATGCCGTGACGGACAGGATCGCCCGGTCGCCGCCCAGCCTTTGGTCGAAGCCGATATCATAGCTTTTCGACCGCTCCGGACGCAGGCCCGCATTGCCGACATCGGTGCCGTAAAGCTGGTAGAGCGAAGGCGCCTTGAACCCCTCACCATAGCTCATGCGGATGTTGGTCGCGCCGTTATTGGGCGTGTAGTTCGCATTGGCGCCAAATGTCGTCGCGCCGCCGAACTGGCTGTGATCGTCATGCCGCACGCCACCGGTCAGCGACAAGCCGACAAGAGGCTTCACCACCGCCAGCGCATAGACGCTGTCGATATCGGCCCTGTGGCTTTCGACCGAACCGAAGCCGGAGAAATCATAGTCCGGACGTTCATGCTCATAGCCGAAGATTAAGGCGTGTGGACATTTAAGGGATTCCTTTTTCCGCGCGGATCGGATTCAAGACTGGCGAAGGGAGCGCCATCTTGGATCGACACGGATTAAGCGACGAGCAGTGGGAGCGGGTTCGCCCCGTGCTTCCCGGTAAAGTTGGGGACCGAGGCCGTTCGGC